>NZ_JAJAUZ010000024.1 GCF_020532645.1 Streptomyces bambusae | reverse complement strand
CCCCGGGGCGCCCGGGGGGGGGGGGGGGGGGGTGCCCCCCCCCCGGCCGCCCACGACCCACAGCTCGTCCCGGACTTCGTCGGGCCCTACGAGCACCCGCCCCTTCACGTGCAGCACGGCCTGGTCCGGCCTGTCCGCCTGATCGCTCATGCCCGCACTGTACGCAGCGGCGGCGCGGGCGGGCAGGTGAGGTCGGGCAGGGGCGGGCGCGGGCGGGCAGGCCCGGTCGGCGCCGGCGGTCAGGCGTCGGCGAGGGCGTTCAGCAGGCGGTCGACGTCCGCCTCGGTGTTGTAGAGGTGGAAGGAGGCCCGCAGGGAGCCGGCGCGGGCGGCGGTGTGGATGCCGGCCGCGGCGAGGGCCGGCTGCCGGTCCGCGAGTCCGGGCACGGACACGATGGGCGCGCTGCCGGGGACCGGGCGGTGGCCCAGCTCCGCCAGCCCGGCGCGGTAGCGGCCGGCGAGCACGGTGTCGTGCGCGTGGACGGCCCCGGCGCCGACGTCCAGCAGGAGTTCCAGCGCGGGTTCGGCCGCGTGGTAGGCGAGGAAGGCCGGACTCTCGTCGAACCGGCGGGCGGTGCGGGCGAGTTCGGCCATCGGGCCGTAGGTGGCCTCCCACATGGAGGCGGCGGCCACCCAGCCGGCGTGCAGCGGGACGAGCGACTCCTGCGCCTCTTCGGAGACGGTGAGGTAGGAGGCGCCCCGGGCGGCGAGCAGCCACTTGTAGCCGGCGGTCACCGTGTAGTCGTACGGGGAGGCGTCGAAGGGCAGCCAGCCTGCGGCCTGGGTGGCGTCCACGAGCATCCGGGCACCGACGCCGGCGGTGGCCTCCCGGACGGCGGCCAGGTCGGCGGCCCGGCCGTCCGCGGACTGCACGGCGCTGAGCGCGACGAGCGCGGTGCCGGCGCCGACCGCCCCGGCGATCCCTTCGAGGGGTGCGAACCGCACCTTGAGGTCGCCGCGCACCACGAACGGGTTGATCACCGAAGCGAAGTCACCCTCCGGGATGAGGACTTCGGCGCCGGGCGGCAGGGCGGCGGCGACCAGGGCGACATGGGTGGCGACGGCGCTGCCGAGTGAGACCCGGTCCGGGTGGACGCCGACGAGGCGGGCGAAGAGTTCCCGCACCCGCTCGACGCGCCCGAAGTCGCCGAAGCCCGCGGCCTCGCCGGCCCCGGCCGCCTCGGCCAGCTCCCGTACCGCCGCGACCGACCTGCGGGGCATGATCCCGCAGGTGGCCGTGTTCAGGTGGGTGGTGGTACGCGAAAACTCCGCGCCGGTCAGTGCGGCAAGGGCAAGGTCCATGCGCCCACTGTGGACCGCCACCACCTCAAAGTCCATTGGGGAGTTTCCTACTGGAATCCCAAGGGAGACTTATGTAGCCAGGTCAGGGGCCTACTGAACGGCGCAGGCGCCATCCGGCTCGCACGCTTCCGCCCCGGCGGCGGGCGCCGGCACCGCCACGCGGCCCTGCCAGGCCTGCTCCAGCGCCTGGGTGAAGACCTCCGCGGGCTGTCCGCCGGAGATCCCGTAGCGGCGGTCGAACACGAAGAACGGCACGGCGTTCGCACCGAGTTCGGCGGCCTCGCGCTCGTCGGCCCGCACGGCGTCGGCGTACGCGCCCTCGTCGGCGAGCACCTCGCGGGCCTCGGCCTCGTCCAGACCGGCCTCGACGGCGAGGGCGATCAGCACCTCGGCGTCGAAGACCGAGCGCTCCTCGGCGAAGTTGGCCCGGTACGCGAGGTCCAGCAGGGCCTCCTGACGGCCGCGCGCAGCGGCCAGGTGCAGCAGCCGGTGGATGTCGAAGGTGCTGCCGTGGTCGCGGCCCTCGGTGCGGTAGTCGAGACCCTCGGCGCGGGCGCTCCGGGCGACGTGCTCCTCCATGCCGCGCGCCTCGTCGAGGGTGCGCCCGTACTTCTTCGCGAGCATCTCGACGACCGGCCCGGTGTCGCCCTTGGCCCGGTGCGGGTCGAGCTCGAAGGACCGGTACACCACCTCGACCTCGTCCCGGTGCGCGAACCCGGCGAGGCCCTTCTCGAACCGCGCCTTGCCGATGTAGCACCAGGGGCAGGCGATGTCGCTCCAGATCTCGACGCGCATGGGGGCTCTTCTCTCCGGTGGGTGAGGGGGTGTGCGGGCGGCGCGGAGGGGTGGCCTCCGGGCACCGGGGAGCACAACGCCGCCACCGGCCGGGTCATTCCCGGGGCGGCGGGACCGCCAGCCACAGGGTGCGGTGGCTGCCGGTGCGCGCCTCGGACCCGGCGGGGCGCCAGCCCTGGGCGGCGTAGAAATCCTGGGCGCGCCGGTTGTGGGCGTAGACCTCCAGGCGGGCGCGGACCACGCCGCACCGGGACCAGATCTCGACGCAGACCGCGTGCAGCTCGGCGCCGATGCCCCGGCGCCAGTGGTCCGGGTCGACGTGCAGCTGGGTCAGGGTCATCTCGCCGTCCACGACGCGGAACGCGGCGACCCCGGCCACCCGGCCCAGCAGCTCGGCGCACAGGACGCTGCCGTCGCCGCGCTCGATCGTGTGCGCCCACGCCTCCCGGGACCGGATGGCCTCGGTCTGGCCGTGGTACGCCTCTGCGGGGATACGGTCGCGGTAGTAGGTGGCGCGGGCCCGGCTGTGCAGCGCGGCGATCTCGTCGAGGTCGGCGGGGCCGGCGTTCCTGATCATGGAAGGGAAACGCGCCGGGTCCCGGAACCGTTCCCGGCGCGCCCCCTCCCGGCCGGCCCTACTTGCCGAGGGCCGCCGCCATCATCTTCTGGGCCACGGGCGCGGCGAGCTTGCCGCCGGCGATCTCGGAGCGGTCGGTGTCCGAGTTCTCGATCACCACGGCCACCGCGACCTGCTTGCCGCCGGCCTTCCCGTACGAGGTGAACCAGGCGTACGGGTTGAGGCTGTTGTTCACGCCGCGCTGGGCGGTGCCCGTCTTGCCGCCGACCTCGGCGCCGGCGACCTTGGCGGTGCCGCCGCCGCCCTCCTCGACCACGGTCCGCATCGCGTCGCGGATCTTCTCGGCGGTCTCCTCGCTCATGATCTGCTCCGACTTGGCGTCCTTGAAGCTCTCCAGCACGTTGCCGTCGGCGTCGGTGACCTCGGAGACCATGTGCGGGGCGACCAGCTTGCCGCCGTTCTCGATCGCCGCGGCGACCATCGCCATCTGCAGCGGGGTGGCCGTCACGTCGAACTGCCCGATGCCGGTCTGCGCCACCTGGTCCGGCGACATCTTCTTCTCCGGGTAGTTGCTGGCCGTGGCCCGCACGGGGATGTCCTGCTTCTTGTCGTTGAAGCCGAACTTCTCCGCCATCTCCCGCATCCTGTCCTGGCCCAGCTTGTACGCGAGGTTCGCGAACACGTTGTTGCAGGAGTAGCGCAGGGCGGTGCGCAGCGAGGCGTTCTTGCACGGCGCCGAGGCGCTCTCGTTCTTCAGCACGTACCGGGTGCCCGGGAGGGTGTACGGGTCGGGGCTGTCGGTCGGCTCGTCGATCGAGCCGTACAGCCCGTCCTCCAGGGCGGCGGCCATGGTGACCAGCTTGAAGGTGGAACCGGGGGCGACGGGCTGGCGCAGGGCCAGGTTGAGCATGGCCTTGCCGTTGTCGGCGGACAGCTCCTTCCAGGCCTGCCCGTCCTTCTTGGTGCCGCCGGTGATCCGGCCCGGGTCGTACGACGGGTTGACGACGATGCCGAGGATCTCCCCGGTGGCCGGGTCGACGGCGACGGCGGCCCCGGTCTTGCCCTTCAGCGCGGCGTAGCCGGCCTTCTGCACGGCGGGGTCGATGGTCGTCAGGACGTTGCCGGGCTCGGCCCGCTTGCCGGTGAGGACGTCGAGCGGGTTCTTGAGCCGGTTGTCCGACCCGTCGAGCACCTTCTCGTACAGCTTCTCCAGCTGGTTCTTGCCGAAGACCTGCGAGCTGTATCCGGTGACCGGCGCGTACAGCGGGCCGTCTGTGTACGTCCGCATGTACGCGTAGTTGCCCTGGTCGACCTTCTTGGACCCGGTCACCGCATTGCCGCCCACGATGATGTTCCCGAGGGGGCCGGAGTACCGCGCGATGATCGTCCGCTTGTTGTTCTCGTCGTCTGCGAGGGCCTGGCCTTGGTACGCCTGGACCCAGGTGACCCGCACCAGCAGGGCGAGTACCAGGATCAGACAGAAGACCGACGCACGCCTGATCGTCTTGTTCATCCCCCTGGAAGACGTCCGAACAGCCCCGGGCGTTCCGGTCTGCCCCGGTTGTGGCCGGGTTCTCAGGATTTCCTCATCATCAGTCCCCCTTCGAAGGCGGCGATCACCGCCTGGGTGCGGTCCCGCGAGCCGGTCTTCGCCAGCACGGCCGCCACGTGCGTCTTGACGGTGGCCGGGCCCACCCCGAGCCGCTCGCCGATCTCGCCGTTGGACAGCCCGGCCGCCATCAGCCGCGGCACGTCCTGCTCCCGCCCGGTGAGCCGGGACGCCCACGCCGGCAGCTCCGGCGCCCGGCGGGCGTGCTCGGCGGCCAGCGCCCGGACGGCGGCCGGGAAAAGGACGGAGTCGCTGCGGGCCACCAGCCGGACCGCCCCGATCAGCTCCTCGGCCGCGGCCCGCTTGAGCAGGAACCCGGCCGCCCCCGCGCGCAGCGCCTCGTACACGTACGCGTCGTTCTCGAACGTGGTCACCACCACGATCCGCGGCGGCTCGGAGAGGGTGGCGAGGATCTGCTCGGTGGCCCGGATCCCGTCGATGTCCGGCATCCGCACGTCCATGAGCACCACGTCCGGCCGCAGCTCGCGCACCACGGACACGGCTTCCGCGCCGGTCTGCGCCTCGCCGACGACGCGGAGGTCGGGTTCGGCGTCGAGGATGACGCGCAGGGCGGTGCGCACCATCCGCTCGTCGTCGGCGAGCACGATCCGCAGCTGCTCCCCGCTCACCGCCGGCCTCCCGCCGGGCCGCCGAGCGGCAGGGTGGCCCGCAGCCGCCACCGGCCGTCCCGCTCGCCCGCTTCGGCCGTGCCGCCGAGCAGCACGGCCCGCTCCCGTATCCCGTGCAGCCCCCGTCCTCCGGTGCTCCGGCCCGCGGCGGCCGCCGCTCCGGCCATCGGGTTCTCCATCGGGTTCTCCATCACTATCTCCACGTCCCCACGCTCCCCTTCCCCGTACCTCTCCCGGCCGCGCGGCCCGCTGTCCCGCGCCCCGTCCCGTTCCCCGCCGCGGCCGGTCTCGCCCGCGCCCCGCTCCGCTCCGTCCCTCTCCTCTCCGCCGCGCTCCTGCGCCCGCTCCCCGCCCGCCCCGGGGCCGGGCCCTGCCCCGGGGGCCGTGATCCGCAGGACCACCGGGCCGGTGCCGTGCCGGAGGGCGTTGCTCAGGCCTTCCTGCACGATCCGGTACGCCTCCCGGGACACCGTCTGCGGCAGCCGGGACCAGTCGCCGCCGGTGGCGTCCACCACGATCCCGGCGGCCCGGGTGCGGTCCAGCAGCCCGTCCAGGTCGGCAGCCAGGGTGGGCGCCGGCGCGGTGTCGGGGTGCGCCCCCTCCCCTTCCCGCAGCAGCCCGAGGACGGTGTCCAGCTCTCCCACCGTCCGCCGGGTGGTCTCCTCGATGGCCGCCAGCGCCTCCCTCACGAACGCGGGATCGCTGCCCAGCACCCGGCGGGCCGCCCCCGCCTGCAGAGTGACCGCGCTCAGCGCGTGACCGACCGAGTCGTGCAGCTCGCGGGCCAGCCTGTTGCGGACGGCCAGGTCCGCGGCCCTCTCCTCCGCGGCGGCCAGCCGGTCGGCCGGGGTGGGCCCCAGCAGCACCGGAGCCAGCCGGGCCAGCAGGCTGCCGGCCCCGGCCGCCACGGCGGCCAGCGCCACCAGCAGGGCCGCTCCCACGACCGGGGCGACGGCCATGCCGGCCCCGGACTGCACCCACGGGCTCCCGGCGGCGTACACGTGCCGCAGCGAGGGAGAGAACGGCACCACCATCAGCACCACCGCCATCGGCGGAACCGCCAGGCTCATGCCGCTGAGCAGGGCCCCCACCCCGAGGTGCAGGGTCCACCAGCCCGCGGCCCGGGCCCGGGCCGAGCCCGACCGGGCGGGCCCGTCGGCCAGCCCCTCCCCCGGCACTCCGCACATGGCCCGCACCGAGGCCACCGACATCGGCCGCACCAGCGAGGACATCCCCGTCGCCGCGACCACCGGCAGCGCCACGGCGTACGACACGAGCATCAACGGCAGCGAGGACAGGGCGTTGCGCCCCCCGGCCACGACACCGACGAGAACGCTCGTCAGCAGGAAGTACGGCATGAGCAGGGCACCGCCGAGCACCAGGTGCACCCACCGCAGCCGCGCCCGCCTGCCGGCCAGCCACCCGGCGGCGCGCCGGACACCCCCCGGCACCGCCGCCCGGGAACCGGCCGGCCGCTCCCCCTGCTTCACGTCGCCCTCCGCGTCCCGCTCCCCGGCCCCGTCCCGCGCACCGTCCTGCGGCGGCCGGCTCACCCGGGCCGGCGGGCGGTGAGGAACCGGGTCAGGACCGCCGCCACGAGCCCCCCAGTGATCATCTGGCCAGCGTAGGCGAACAGCAGGGCGACCGGGGCCTGCCGGGACGCTTCGAAGACGTTCACGACGGCGGCGATCAGCAGCCAGGCACCCCAGCAGGCGGCGGCGGAGGAGGCGGTCCACGCCACCGCCAGGGGTATCCGCGCGCCGGCCCGGCCGCCCCGGGCGAGGACGAGCGCCGCTACCACGGCCGCGAGGGTGGTCAGGGCGTGGACGCCGTGCATCATGCGGGCCGTGGCCGTCTCGGCGCCGGCCGACGTGCCGGTGAGCCCGGCGCTGCCGCCGCACGCCCAGTACAGGTGCGCGCCGGCCACCGCCACCGCGGCGAGGGCCGCCGCACCGGCCGCGACCCGGGCCGCCGCCGGCATCCGGGCGCCGAGCCGCCCCTGCCAGCGCCCGCCCCAGCGGTCCCGGGCGTACGGCACGAACAATCCGGCCAGGGCGAGGGCCTGGATGATGAAGCCGGTGTAGACGACGTTGAACACCCAGGGTTCGAGGAAGGGTCTGGCGTCCGGTGGGGTGTCCGCGGCACCCGCCGCCCGTATGAGCCACTGTCCGGGAAAGCCGATCGCTATCGGTGTGAGCAGGCCCGTGGCTGTGAACGCCGGCACGGTCAGGAGCCAGGCGGGCAACCGCATCCCCCACGGCCGGGTGAGCAGGAGCACCAGCACGGCCAGAGCCACGTCCATCGCGAGGGTCGTCGCGTTGGCGACGACGAGGGCCGGTCCGGAGTCGCGCAGCACGCTGCCCTCGGGTATGCCCACGGTGCTCCCGGCCAGCCAGGCCGTCTTCAGGGTGAGGTAGGGCAGCGTGGCGACGAGGGCCGCGGCCCGCAGCACCCGCCGGCCCGGTCCGAGGGTCCCGACCGCAGCGGAGGCGGCAGCGGAAGAGGCGGAAGGAGCAGCGGAAGGGGCGGCCGGAGAAACAGCCGGAGAGGCGGCCGGAGAGGCGGCCGGAGAGGCGGCCGGAGAGGCGGCCGGAGAGGCGGCCGGAGAGGCGGCCGGAGAGGCAACGGCCTTCCAGGAGGAAGCGGTTCGCGTGTTCATGCCTCAACGATCCCGGCCCGCGCCGCCCCGCACCTCCCTCGCAACGGTGATCCCCCTCCCCCGCCAGGGGGAGACGCCCCCACCCGTCCGAGGGAGGCCCGTACCCGCTCAGAGCCTCCGCGTGGCCAGCGCCAGCCGGTCGCGGGCGTCGAACAGCGCCGACTTGATCACCTGTTCGTGCCCCGGCACCAGCCGGGCCGCCGGCACCGAGCAGCTGATCGCGTCCCGGGCCGGGGTGCGGTAGGGAACGGCCACCCCGAAGCAGCGCAGTCCGAGGGTGCTCTCCTCGCGGTCCACCGCGTATCCCTGCTCCCGCACCAGCGCCAGCTCCTCGATGAGGACCTCGCGGTCGGTGATGGTGTGCTCGGTGACGGGCTCCAGCCGTTCCGGCAGCATGGCGCGCACCTGCTCGTCGGTGTACGTGGCCAGCAGCGCCTTCCCGAGGGCCGTCGAGTACGCCGGCAGACGCCGGCCGACGCGGGTGAACGGCCTCAGGAAGTGCTGGGACTGCCGGGTGGCGAGGTAGACCACGCTGGTGCCGTCCAGCCGGGCCAGGTGGATGGTCTCGGTGGTGTCGTCCGAGAGCCGGTCCAGGGTGGGGCGGGCGGCCGCGACGACCTCGTCCCCGTCGATGTACGAGCTGCCCACGAGCAGCGCCCGCACCCCGATCCCGTAGCGGGTGCCGGTGGCGTCGGTCTCCATCCAGCCCAGGTCGACGAGGGTGCGCAGGAGCATGTAGAGGCTGGACTTGGGGTAGCCGATCGCCTCCTGGATCTCGGCCAGGCTGTGCAGTCCCGGGCGGGCCGCGCACCATTCCAGCAACTCGACCGTCCGCACGGCGGACTTGACCGGTGCCGCCCCTGACTCGGCTGTAGCCATCGCCTCTTGCCCCTCTTGTCACGCGTCCGGCGCGGAAATAGAGTCCGCACCAGAGCCGATCATTCACCTATACGAACCGCGTTCAGAATACTGAACGATCTCGCGCGGGCCGAGACGCATCCGGGCCGAATCGGCGGGCCCGCTCCGGTCCGGGCAGACCCAGGAGGCAGTGGGCCATGGCAGCAGCACCAGTCTGGAGTGTGGACCCCCGCACCGGGAAGCAGCGCGAGCAGGTTGCGGCGGAGGCCACACCCCAGGTGGTGGACGCGGCGGTGCGCGGCGCCCATGCGGCCCGGGCCGCCCTCGCCGACCGCGCGACGCGCATCGCGTTCCTGCGGACGGCGGCCGATCTGCTGGACGCCGCCGTGGCCGAGGTGGTCGAGACCGCCGATGCCGAGACCGCCCTCGGGTCCGTCCGCCTCACCGGCGAGCTGGGCCGCACCACGTACCAGCTGCGGGCCTTCGCCGACCTGGTCGAGGAGGGCGGCTACCTGGACATCCGGATCGACCGCGCCGACCCGTCGCTGACGCCGCCGCGCCCCGAACTTCGCCGGTACAAGGTGCCGCTCGGAGTGGTCGCCGTGTACGCGGCCTCGAACTTCCCGCTCGCCTTCTCGGTGCCCGGCGGGGACACCGCCAGTGCGCTCGCGGCCGGCTGCCCGGTCGTCGTCAAGGCGCACCCCGACCACCCGGCCACGTCCGAGCTGTGCGCCGGGCTGCTGCGCCGGGCTGCCGTGCAGTCGGGGCTGCCCGCGGAAACGGTCGCCGTCGTGCACGGCTTCGACGCGGGGCTGGAGCTGATCCGCCATCCGCTGGTGGCCGCGGCCGGGTTCACCGGTTCCATCCGGGGCGGGCGGGCGCTGTTCGACGCGGCTGCCGCGCGGCCGGTGCCGATCCCGTTCCACGGCGAACTGGGCTCGCTCAACCCGGTCGTGGTCACCGGGGCGGCCGCGGCCGAGCGGGCGGAGGAGATCGGGGCCGGGCTGGCCGGGGCCGTGACGCTGGGGGTCGGGCAGTTCTGCGTGAAGCCGGGGCTGGTGCTGGTGCCGGAGGGGGACGACGGGGACCGGCTGGTCGACGCGTTCGGGAAGGCCATCGCCGGTACGGAGCCGGGGGTGCTGCTCGATCTGCGGATGCGCGAGAACTTCCTGGCGGGGGTGCGGGAGCGGGGGGCACTGCCCGGTGTCACGGCGCCGGTGGCGGCCGGTGCGGGGGGCGGGGGTGAGGGGACCGTGGGAGCCGGGTTCTTCCAGGTGCCGGCGGCTCGGCTGGCTCCGGGCTCGGGTGCGGGCTCGGGCACGGACTCGGGCACGGCGGGGAGTGCGTACGACGTGCTGCTGGAGGAGTGCTTCGGGCCGGTGACCGTGGTGGCGCGGTACGGGGCTGCGGACGAGGCGGTGGCCGTGCTGGGGCGGCTCGGAGGGAACCTGAGTGCGACGCTGCAGGTGTCCTCCTCCGAGGCCGGCGGGGGCGATGCGGCCGGTGCGGTGGACGGGCTGGTCGAGGCGGCCTGTTCGCTGGCGGGGCGGGTGGTGGTGAACGGGTGGCCCACGGGGGTTGCGGTGGCGCCGGCTCAGCATCACGGGGGGCCGTATCCGGCGGCCACCTCGCACTCCACGTCGGTGGGGGGGACGGCCATTGAGCGGTGGGTGCGGCCGGTGGTGTACCAGTCCGTGCCGGATGCGCTGTTGCCGCTGGAGTTGCGGGAGGGGAATCCGCTGGGGGTGCCGCGGCGGGTGGACGGGGTGGTGGGCTGAGGCCGGCCCTGCGGGGCTGTTCCCCTGCCCGCCCCTTCCCGAACCGGGGCTCCGCCCCGGGCCCCGCGCCTCAATCGCCGGCGGGGCTCAAAGATGCGGGGCTCCGCCCCCGACCCCGGTCCTCAAACGCCGGACGGGCTGGACGTTGCGGCGGAGCCCCGACCCCATGCCTCAAAGGCCGGACGGGCCGGAAGTCGCGGCGGAGCCCCGGGCCCCGCGCCTCAAAGGCCAGACGGGCTGGACGTTGCGGCGGAGCCCCGGGCCCCGCGGCTCAAAGGCCGGACGGGCCGGAAGTTGCGGTGGAGCCCCGGCCCCATGCCTCGAATGCCGACGGGCTGGACGTTGCGGCGGAGCCCCGGGCGCCTCAAAGCCGGACGGGCAGGAAGTTGCGGTGGAGGCCGTCGAAAACTCGTTGCCCGGAGTACGGTCCGGCACCGAGACTCGGGCCCATGGCCAGACCTTTTGGATTTACGTATGAGCAGCGCGGTGACGGAAGTGTGGTCATCACGCATCGGGGGCGGGCGGCGGGGACGCTGCGGGGGAGCCGGGCCGAGAAGTTCCTTGCGGAGGTGGTCGCGGGGGACGAGCAGTTGGTGATGGCCCGGTGGACCGGGGCGTACAAGTTCGGAAATGAGCGGATGGCGCGCAACCATCCGCGCAACCTGCGTTGATTCACCCGGGTACCCGGGTAAGGGAACGGCAAAGGCACCCCGGTCGTTCTCCCGGCATGACCGCTATGACCCCTGGTTCGAACCTGCCGCTGAACACCGTTCGCGTGACGGTGGACGTGGCCGCTCCGGTACGGCTCGACGTGTCCGGGCTGCTCCTCGCCGCCGACGGCAAGGTGCGTTCCGACGACGACTTCATCTTCTACAACCAGCCCGCGGGTCCCGGCGTCAGCTACCGCTCCGGCGGCGGCACCGCGCCCGACGCGATCACCGTGGACACCGCCGCCGTCCCGGCCGGCATCGAGAAGATCGTCGTCACGGCCAGCCCGGACGCCGCGGGGCAGACCTTCCAGGGCATCGAGCCCACGGCCACCGTGCGCAACGCCGACGACGGCAGCGTCATCGCCACCTTCACCCCGCCGCAGCTCGGCGCCGAGACCGCGCTCGTCGTCGTCGAGGTCTACCTGCGCGGCGGGGCCTGGAAGGTCCGCGCGGTCGGCCAGGGGTACGCCAACGGCCTGGCCGGCATCGCCACCGACTTCGGCGTCTCGGTCGACGAGGAGCCGGCCGCCCCGGCCGCCGCTCCCCCGGCTCCGCCCGCTCCCCCGGCACCCCCCGCCGCACCGCAGCCCGCCGCCTGGCCCGCCCCCGCGGCCGCCACCACCCAGCTGCCCCCGGCCCCGCCCGCGCCGCCGGCCCCCGCCGCAGCCGCCCCGGCAACCCCCGCCGCGAGCGGGAAGATCAACCTGGACAAGGGCCGCGTCAACCTCCAGAAGAACCAGACGGTGTCCCTCGTCAAGGGCGGCCGCCCGCTGCTCTCGCAGGTCAAGATGGGCCTCGGCTGGGAGCCGGCGTTCCGCGGCCGGGACATCGACCTCGATGCGTCCGTCATCGCGTACGGCCCCCAGCGCAACCACCTCGACAGCTGCTACTTCGGCAAGCTGAGCATCCTGAACGGCGCGATCAAGCACTCCGGCGACAACCTGACGGGCGAGGGCGCCGGAGACGACGAGGTCATCGTGGTCGACCTCGGCCGGCTGCCCGCCGAGGCCACCGGGCTGGTCTTCACCGTCAACTCTTTCTCGGGCCAGAAGTTCACCGACGTGGCCAAGGCGTACTGCCGGCTGATCGACGCGGCCAGCGGCGAGGAGCTGGTCCGCTTCGACCTCACCAGCGCCGAGCCGCAGACCGGCGTGATGATGGCCAAGCTGATCCGCCAGTTCTCGGGCGAATGGGAGATGACGGCCATGGGCGAATTTGTGAAGTCCCGCACAGTGCGGGGCATGGTCAAGCCCGCTGCGCAGGCACTTTGACGGAGGGGGCGGGTACGACGTGACACATTCGAGCGAAAATCAACGGTCACCGTCAGTGCCCGCCCCTAACCTGGATCCCATGTACGACACACTCACCCCCGCGGGCCCCGCGCGTCCTTCCGCCGCCGAGGCGAACGACGCGATACGGCTGCTCGTGGACAACCTCGCGGGTGATGAGTGGCCGGCCGAGGCCTACGAGTTCCTGCTGGAGGAGTGGGCTGCGGCCTCCCGCGCGGAGGCCGCAGCCGCGGAACTCTGCTGACGCGTCAGGAACCGCTCACCGCTTCCGCCGCCACGGCCCCGTGACGGCGACCATGACCCCCGGCTCCTGGATGCAGGCGAACAGCGTCCGCCCGTCGGGCGAGAAGCACACGCCCGCGAACTCCGAGTACTCCGGCTCCTCCGCGGTGCCGATGTTCAGCTCGTTGCGCGCCAGCGGGTAGGTGCGCCCGCTCTCCGTCGCGCCGAACAGGTGCTGGAGCCCCGAGCCGTCCTCGGCGATGACCAGGCCGCCGTAGGGCGAGACGGTGATGTTGTCGGGGCCGTCGTAGCCGCCGTCCGCCGACGGGTCCGCGTTCACGCCGAGCAGCACGGTCAGCCGGACGGTGCGCCGCTTCGGGTCGTAGAACCACACCTGGCCGTCGTGCGCGGCGCCCGGGCTCTCCTCCCGCGCGTACGAGGAGACGAAGTACGCGCCGCCGTCGGCCCACCACATGCCCTCCAGCTTGCGGGCCCGGGTGACCGCGCCCTCGCCGAACTGCTTGCGCACCGGCACCGTACGGGCGTCCCGGTCGGGTACGTCGGCCCAGTCGACCCCGTAGACGGTTCCGATCCGGGTGGCCCGGGACAGGTCGTCCACGAACCGGCCCGCGCTGTCGAAGCACTTGGCCGCCTGGAGGACGCCCGCGTCGTCGGCGAGGGTGCGCAGCCGGCCGCGGCCGTGCCGGAAGCCCTGCGGCGGGACCCAGCGGTAGAGCAGGCCGTTCGGGCCGGAGGCGTCCTCGGTGAGGTAGGCGTGGCCGCGCTTGGGGTCGATGACGACGGCCTCGTGCGCGTACCGGCCGAAGGCCTTGACCGGGCGCGGGTCCCGGTTGGCGCGGCGGTCGTGCGGGTCGACCTCGAAGACGTAGCCGTGGTCCTTGGTCATGCCGTTCCTGCCCGCGAGGTCCTCGGTCTCCTCGCAGGTCAGCCAGGTGCCCCAGGGGGTGGTGCCGCCGGCGCAGTTGGTCGAGGTGCCCGCGATGCCGACCCATTCGGCGACCTCGCCGCCGCGGCGGACCTCGACGACCGTGCAGCCGCCGGCCGCGGCCGGGTCGTAGACGAGCCCCTCGGCGAGCGGCACCGGGCGGGCCCAGGAGGACCGCCGGCCCTTCAGCTCGTGGTTGTTGACGAGGAGGGTGACGCCGCGGGGGCCCTCGAAGGCGGCGGTGCCGTCGTGCTTCTCGGGGGTGGGCTCGCCGGACTCCAGCGTGGTGACGCCGCTGTGGGTCAGGACCCGGTACGAGAAGCCGGCCGGCAGCGCGAGGATGCCCGCAGGGTCGGGGAGCAGCGGCCCGTACCCGGGGGCGCACCGGTCACCGTGGCCGTCCTCGCCCGCGGCGGGGCCGGCGGTCTCGTCGGCGGCCAGTGCGCCGGGGGCGGTGGCGAGGGCGGCGACGGTGCCCGTGAGGGCGAGTCCGGCCCCCGCGGTCGCGGTGCGGGCGGTGAATTCTCGGCGGCTGAGCGGCATCGGCTCTCCTCGTGGGGACGTGTGCGCGGAGCGGGGATCCCCCGGGCGGTGCCCGGGGGGACGGCGCACAGGCTCCCGCCCATGGCTGAACTCCGGTTGAACACCCCACGAAGACGGGCCGTTTCCTGCCTGCGGCCCGCCGGCCCCGCGGCCGCCCCGTCAGCCCTGCACGGACCGCGCCTTGAAGGCCGCCTTCCGGGCCTCCTTCGCCGCCTTGCGGTCCGGGTGCAGGCGGCCCATGGCCTCCAGCACGTCGGCCGTGGCCGGGTGCGGGACCCGCCAGACAGCGTCGAAGAACCCGCTGTGGCCCTCGGTCAGACCGGCCATCAGGGCGGCCAGGCCCTCCGTCTCGCCGTCGGCGCCGAGCTGGGCCGCGATGGTGTCGACGGTGAGCCAGAACACCATGGCCTGGTCGGGTGCCGGCACGTCGGCGGCGCCGCGTTCGGCCAGCCAGACCCGGGCCAGGCCGCCGAGTTCGGGGTCGTCGAGGACCGCGCGCACCGCGGGTTCGGCGGCCGCGTCGGCGAGCGCGAGCGCCTGCTGGCAGCGGAGTCGGCGCAGCGGTCCGCCGGGGTCCCCGCCGCGGGCGGCGGCGAGCAGTTCGGCGGCGGCGCCCGGCACCTCGCGGCGGGCCAGCCAGGTCTCGATCTCGGCCTGCGCGAGGTCCTCGGAGAACACGGCCACGGCGTCCAGCAGGGCGTCCGCGCCCTTGTCCGCCCAGTCGCCGACGGCCGGGGCGGCCACCCCGGCCTCCAGCATCCGGGCGCGTACGCCGAACAGGCCGAGCGGGGTCAGCCGGACCAGCCCGTACCGGGAGACGTCCTCGGGGTCGACGCCGGAGGTCTCGGCGCTCACTGCGGCCGCCTCGGCCTCTTCCACCTCGGCCATCAGTGCCTCGTCGACCGGCCGGTACTCGACGAGTCCGATCGGCTCCAGCTGCCGGAACTGGTCGTCGAGCCGCATCATCGCGTCGGAGACCTGCTCCAGCACCTCGTCGGTGGGCTCGGCCATGTCGTCGGGCACGATCATCGAGGCGGCGAGCACGGGCAGCGGGACCGGCCCGTCGCCGGCGCCGCCCTCGGAGGCGGTGAGCAGGTAGAGGTTGGCGAGGACGCCGTCGAGGAAGTCGGCCTCGTGCTGCGGGTCCCAGTCGAGCTGGGAGAAGTCGATCTGCCCGCCGGCGTCGAGGGCGTCCACGAGGTCGTCGAGGTCCGGCACGGCGGCATCGGCGAGGACGGTGTCGAGCGCGGTGAGCCACAGGTCGAGGACGTCGGCCGGGGAGCCGCCGGTGACGAGGGCGAGGTCCTCGCCCTGGACCACGGTGCCGCCGGAGTCGGCGTCCCCGCCGGTGTCCTCGGCGGCCTCCGTCACCTCGACGAGCCCGGTGTCCACGGCGACCCGCCACGCCTCGCCGGCGTACGCGGCGCCGTCCGGGTCGGCGTCGAGGCCGATGTGCTCGGCCGCGGCCGGCAGCTGGTCTTCGACGAGTTCGCCGCCGGCGCCGACCCGCGTGGCGGGCCCGGCCCAGCGGGCCAGCCGCACCGCGCGGGCGAGCAGCGGCGTCGCGAGGGCGTCGCGGGCCAGCTCCGCGTCGGAGTGCAGCCGCACCGGCGGCAGCGTGGGGCGCTCAGCGGACATCGGGGGTTTCTCCTCGTCGCATGGGGCGGGCCGGGCCCGCCGCAGCGGGGCGGTACGGGGCCCGGAGCCGTGTGGGAAAGGCCACGGCGGGCCCCAGCGTAGACGGCATTTCACCCCATCCCGACCCGTTCACCGGACCGTCAGCCGCCGTCTTCTCGGAGGCCCTTGACAACGTGCCTGGTCACGCAAGACATTGACGCGCGTAGATCTCGTACACGGATCCGCCACTCCGTTCCCTCATCCACATACCGGAGTTCCGACCATGCGTTCCCGTCCTCAGGTGACCGGACCCATTTCCCGTTCCGCTGCCGTGGCAGCCGTCGTGGCCTCCGCGCTGGCCGCCGGCCTGCTCGCCGGAACCACCGCTTCCGCCGCTGATGGCGAAACGTCCCTGCGCATTCACGACATCCAGGGCACCACCCGTATATCCCCCTATGCCGGCAAGCAGGTCACCGGCATCGAGGGCATCGTCACGGGTGTCCGCTCGTACGGCTCGAAGGGCTTCTGGATCCAGGACCCGCAGGCCGACGACGACGCGGCCACCAGCGAGGGCGTCTTCGTCTTCACCGGCTCGAACCCGACCGTCGCCGTCGGCGACGCCGTCAAGGTCAACGGCCTCGTCGGCGAGTACGTCCCCGGCGGTCTGAACTCCGGCAACCAGTCGGCGACCCAGATCAGCAAGCCCACCGTCACGGTGGTCTCCTCCGGCAACCCGCTGCCGGAGGCCGAGCACATCAACGAGTACTCGGTGCCCGAGCAGTACGCGCCGGCCGGCGACGCGGCCGCGGGCGGCTCGATCAACGGCCTGGCCCTCGCCCCGGACACCTACGCCCTGGACTACTACGAGTCCCTCGAGGGCATGAACGTCCGCATCGGCACCTCCCGCGTGGTCGGCGCCACCGACCCGTACGCGGAGCTGTGGGTCACGGTCAAGGGCTGGGAGAACAGCAACAAGCGCGGCGGCACCGTCTACGGCTCGTACGAGTCGCAGAACACCGGCCGCCTCCAGGTCCAGCAGCTCGCGCCGCTGGCCCAGCAGCCGTTCCCGGTGGCCAACGTCGGCGACCGGCTGACCGGCACCACCGAAGGCCCGCTGGACTTCAACCAGTTCGGCGGCTACACCCTGGTCGCGCGCACCCTCGGCACCGTCGTGTCGAAGAACCTGCCGCGCGAGACCACCCGCGCCCAGAAGCCGGGCGAACTGGCCGTGGCCACGTACAACGTGGAGAACCTCGACCCGTCCGACCCGCAGGAGAAGTTCGACGCGCTCGCCAAGGCGGTCGTCGAGAACCTGGCCTCGCCGGACATCCTGGCCCTGGAGGAGATCCAGGACAACAACGGCGCGAAGAACGACGGCACCGTCGCCGCCGACCAGACCCTCACCAAGTTCACGGACGCCATCAAGGCCGCGGGCGGTCCCGCGTACGCCTGGCGCTCGATCGACCCCGAGAACAACAAGGACGGCGGCGAGCCCGGCGGCAACATCCGCCAGGTCTTCCTGTTCAACCCGGATCGGGTCTCCTTCACCGACCGCGACGGCGGCAACGCCACGACGGGCACCGGTGTCTTCGACCGGGAGGGCCACGCCGCCCTGACCCACTCCCCCGGCCGCATCGACCCGGCGAACACCGCCTGGGACAGCAGCCGCAAGCCGCTCGCCGGCGAGTTCGTCTTCCGCGGCCGCACGGTCTTCGTGATCGCGAACCACTTCGGCTCCAAGGGCGGCGACGAGGCCCTGACCTCGCACCACCAGCCGCCGGCCCGCCCGTCGGAGGCCAAGCGCCTGCTCCAGGCCCAGGCCGTCAACACCTTCGTGAAGGACCTGATCCAGGTCCAGCGCAACGCGCGGGTCATCACCCTCGGCGACATCAACGACTTCGAGTTCTCCGGGACCACGAAGGCGCTGACCGACGGCGGTGCGCTGTACCCGGCGATCATGTCGCTGCCGCGCTCCGAGCGGTACTCGTACGTGTACCAGGGCAACTCGCAGGTGCTGGACCAGATCCTGACCAGCCCCGGCGTGAAGAACTTCAGCTACGACAGCGTGCACATCAACGCGGAGTTCTCCGACCAGAACAGCGACCACGACCCCCAGGTCCTGCGCTTCATTCCGTAACAGGGGGCACGCTTCCCCCGTTCGCGGGCGGAAGAAGGGGCCCGGCCGCCGTCCCGGCCGGGCCCCTGCCACACTTCGGCGCCCGGGGGCTTTCCCCGGAGGGTTCGGGACCTTCGGCACTGGCGTGATCCTCGCCACACCCACTCGGCGTTTCGTCCGGTTGTGGTGTTGAGTGTCCCCACGCAGGAATCGTCTGCGCCCGCACTCCACCTCCGGAGGACCGCGTGTTCACCTCCATCTCGCTCGCCCAGCAGATCGGCCTCGGCGTGCTGCTCGTGGCGGCCGTGGTCTGGGTACTCGGCCTCGGTCACATGCTGTGGGACAGCCGCTTCCACCACCCGGAGCCGGGCGCGTACGAGGGCCTCGCCGTCATTCCGGCGCAGCGCAGTGCGGCCTCGCATCCGATGGAGCGGGTCGAGCTGACCCCGGAGGAGCAGGAGGCCTTCGCCGGCCTGGTCCGCACGATCCCCCTCAACTGACCGGCCGCAGCGCCGCCGGCACGCACGAACGCCCTCCCCGATCGCCGTACGGCTGCCGGGGAGGGCGTTCGCGTGGTGCGGGGAGCCTCAGTTGTGGCTGTGCAGGACGTCGTTCAGGCCGCCCCAGACCGCGTTGTTCGGGCGGGCCTCGACGGCGCCGGTGGTGGAGTTGCGGCGGAACAGGATGTTGCTGGCGCCGGACAGCTCCAGGGCCTTGACGACCTGGCCGTCGGGCAGGGTGACCCGGGTGCCCGCGGTCACGTACAGGCCGGCCTCGACGATGCACTCGTCGCCGAGCGCGATGCCGATGCCGGACTCGGCGCCGAGCAGGCAGCGCTCGCCGATGGAGATGATCTGCTTGCCGCCGCCGGACAGGGTGCCCATGGTGGACGCGCCGCCGCCGATGTCGGACCCGTCGCCGACGACGACGCCGGCGGAGATGCGGCCCTCGACCATGGAGGTGCCGAGGGTGCCCGCGTTGAAGTTGACGAAGCCCTCGTGCATGACGGTGGTGCCCTCGGCGAGGTGCGCGCCGAGACGGACCCGGTCGGCGTCGGCGATGCGCACGCCCTTGGGGGCCACGTAGTCGGTCATCCGCGGGAACTTGTCGATCGAGGTGACCTGGAGGTGCAGGCCCTCGGCGCGGGCGTTCAGGCGGACGGTCTCGACCTGGTCGACGGGGACCGGGCCCAGCGAGGTCCAGGCGACGTTGGCGAGCAGCCCGAACACGCCGTCGAGGCTCTGGCCGTGCGGCTTGACCAGGCGGTGGCTCAGCAGGTGCAGGCGCAGGTAGGCGTCGTGGGCGTCCAGCGGCTTGTCGTCGAGCGAGGAGACGGTGGTGCGGACGGCGACCACCTCGACACCGCGGACGGCGTCCGTGCGGACGGCCTTCGCGGCGGCCGCGCCGAGGAACTCCACGGCCTGCTCGGCGGTGAGGCGCTCGGTGCCGGCCGGGCCGGCCTCCGCGACCAGGGCGGGCGCGGGGAACCAGGTGTCGAGGACGGTGCCGTCGGAGGCGAGAGTGGCAAGTCCGGCGGCGACGGCGCCGGTGGTACGCGTAGTCATGCCCGAACGCTAACCGGCGACGGCCGCTGCGGGCGAACCGGTCTCATGTGCCGGTCGCGCGCCCCGCCGGCGGACCCGGCGACCCGCGTACAGGACGGCGCAGCCGGCCGCCAGGCCGAGGCCGGCGCACAGCGGCCACAGGAGGGCCGGGGCGGTCGCGTACAGGGCTCCTCCCAGCGGCGGGCCGATGACGACGCCGATGACCGACACGCCGGCGTACAGGCTCTGGAAGCGGCCGATGGCGTGCTCGGGCGATTCGTCGGCGACGTACGCGGTGGCGGTGGTCTTGTAGAGGATCTCGCCGAGGCTGAGCAGGACCATCATCAGGGCGGTGGCGGCGATGCCGGCGCCGAGCAGCAGGGCCGCGTACCCGGCGCCGACCAGCAGCAGACCGGTGCCGACGACCTGGAGGGCCGGCCGGTGCCGCAGGGCGACGGCGGCCGGGAGTTCGAGCAGCAGGATCACCCCGCCGTTGAGGGCGATGACCAGGCCGAACGCCTGGATCCCGATGCCGTGGTCGGCGAGGAAGGCGGGCAGCGTGTAGTACTGCTGGCGGTAGACGACGTCGGTCACGACGATCGCGCCGAGCAGCACCAGCAGCGCGGGCCGGGCCCGCAGGTCGCGGAGGAGGCCGCCGCCCCGGCCCCCGTCCGGGGCGGCGGCGGCTTCGGCTGCGCCGCGGGCGGGGACGACCCGGGCGGTCCACAGGGCGAAGAAGAGGGTGCCGAGCCCGTCGAGGACGAAGATCCAGCCGTAGGACAGGGTGGTGGCGATCAGCGCGCCGGCCGGCGGTCCGAGGGTGAAGCCGCCGTTGGAGACGCAGCGGATGACGGCGAAGGCCTGGCGTCGGGAGCCTTCGGGGACGGTGACCGCGACGAGGGCGGAGTTGGCGGCCCGTATGACGCCCGAGGCGTACTGGGCGGCGGGCAGGACGGCGTACAGCAGCGCCGTGGGCGCGAGCGGCAGGCAGCAGAGCACCGCGCCGCCGGCGGCGGAGGCGGCGAGCAGCACCCGCCGGTGGCCGAACCGGTCGCCGAACCAGCCGCCGGTGAAGTTGCCGGCGACCAGGCCGATCCCGCCGAGGCCGGTGATCAGGCCGGCTTCGGCGGTGCCGAGGCCGCGCGGCCCGGTGAGGTACACGAACACGAAGACGAAGCTGAAGCTGACGAGGGCGTTGACGAACACCCCGGCAGCGAGCAGCCAGACGGCTTTCGGCACGTCTTTCAATCCCTGCGGCATCGGACCGGCCCCCCGTGGTCGTGGCGCCGCCCGCGCGGCGCGACTAGTCAGTTCCTTTTGGGAACTCACCCGTCGGGGCAACCTACCATGGGGTACGTGACCTGCCCGCGCCTGCAACCGCACCCGCCCGTCCGGAAGGAGCCCGCCGATGGCCCAGCGCACCAGCCTCGGTGACGCGGACTGCGCCATCGCGCAGGCCCTCGACGTGGTCGGCGACTGGTGGACCCTGCTCGTGGTGCGCGACGCGGCCCGCGGGCTGTCGCGGTTCGAGGAGTTCCAGCGGGAGCTGGGAGTCTCCCGGAAGGTGCTGACCGAGCGCCTGAAACTGCTGGTGGACGCCGGGGTTCTGAGCCGGGAGCCCTACCAGGAGCGGCCGGTGCGGCACGCCTACCGGCTGACCGCGCGCGGCCGGGCGCTGCTTCCGGTGCTGGTGGCCCTGCAGGACTGGGGCGACACCTGGGTGCTGGGCGAGGGAGAGGCGACGGCGACGGCCGGCGCGGCCTCGCGGGAGGCCCGGCGGGTGCACGCGCTGCCGGGCACCCGGCTGCCGGAGCTGCTGCTGCCGGACCAGGACGGGCGGCTGCGCGACCCGGTCGCGGACACCGCGCACACGGTCCTGTACTGCTTCCCGGGCGCGTACGCCCGGGTCGAGTCGTACCCGCCGGGCTGGGGCGCCATCCCCGGGACCCGCGGCTGCACCCTGGAGTCCGGCACGTACCGGGACCGGCTGGCCGAGTTCACGGCGGCGGGCGCGACAGTGGCTGGGGTGTCCACCCAGCGGCCCGACGAGCAGCGGGAGTTCGCGCTCACCGAGGGACTGGGCTTCGGCCTGTTCTCGGACGCCGGGCTGACGCTGACGGCGGCCCTGCGGCTGCCCACCTTCCGGGCGGCCGGGGTCACCCGGCTCAAGCGGCTGACCCTGGTGGTGGACCGGGACCGGCGGATCCGCGAGGTGTTCTACCCGGTCGAGGACATCGAGGCGAGCGTGGCGGCCACGCTGGCCTCGGTGACGGCCGCCGGCGCGGGGTGACGGCCGCCTGCGCGGGAGGCGCGACGGTGCGGGGCCGCCGGTCAGGCGGTCAGGCGGTCAGGCGGCCCAGCACCTCCCGCACCCACTCCTCGTCGTACGGCTCCCCCGTCAGCAGCACCTGGAGGCAGACCCCGTCCATCGCGGCGACCAGCGCCCGCGCCGTGCCCCGGTCCGTGACGTCGGCGAGCAGCCGCTCCATCGCCTCGTACCACTCGGCGGCCACCGGTCGCAGGGCCGGCCGGCGCAGCGCCGCGAGGTACAGCTCGTACTCCAGCTCCGCGGCCGCCCGGTCGGAGGTCAGCCACTCACCCAGCAGCCGGGCCAGCGCGGCCGCCAGGCCGGTGCCGGCGGGGACCCGCTCCCGGTGCTCGGCGACCCGCCGGGCGAACCCCTCGTTGGCCTGCCGCAGCGCCGCCACCAGCAGGTCGTCGAGGGTCTTGAAGTGGTACGTCGTGGAGCCGAGCGGAACGTCCGCCTCGGCGGCGACCGACCGGTGGCTCAGCCCGGCGATGCCGTGGGCGCCCACCACTCGGATCGCCGCGTCGATGATCCGGGACCGGCGCTCCGGGTCGTACCGCCGCGCAGCCGCCATCAGTGCGAGCCGCCCAGGTTGAGCAGCAGGACGCCGCCGATCACCAGGGCGATGCCGGCCAGCTTGACGGCGTTCGCCGACTCCCCGAGGAAGACCATGCCGATCGCGGCGATCGCGGCGGTGCCGGCCCCGGACCAGATCGCGTACGCGGTGCCGACGGACATCGACTTGAGCGTCTGGGCGAGCAGGGTGAAGGCGACGAGGTAGCCGACGAGGGTGCCGAGCGAGGGCCACAGCTTGGTGAAGCCGTCGCTGAACTTCATGGCGGTGGTTCCGGCGACCTCTGCCGCGATGGCCGCGGCGAGCAGTACGTAGGGCATGCGTACCACCGTACACATCGATGCGTACGACCGTACACAACGCCGTTCGGCCGGCTCCGGTGCAGGTCGCGACGGTGCCCGCCTGCCGCCGCGCCGGCGGGCCGGGATACGGTGTCCGTTCCATCAGGGGACGGGACGCGTACGGAGCGCAGTGATGACACAGAACACGGGGTGGGGCCCGCAGCCCTGGGGCGCCGGCTGGCTTCCTCCGCAGCCGCCGCAGCCGGGGGTCATACCCCTGCGGCCGCTGAAGGTCGGCGAGATGGTCGGCGGCGCGTTCAGCACGCTCGGCCGGCACTGGAAGGTGCTGTTCGGCATCCCGCTGGCGGTCCAGGCCGTTGGCATCCTGGTGCTCGCCGTCGCCGGCGGCATCGGGTACGCCGTGGTCCACGAGGACCTCGCGGCGGTCTTCGACACCCCGTACGGCGAGAGCCCGGACGATGCGCAGGTCACCAGCGTGCTGGCGCTCACGATCCCGCTGGGCGCCGGCGCCCTCCTGCTCATGCTGCTGGGCATGTTCATGATCATCGCGCTGGCCCCGGCCGTCGTCCAGGAGGCGGTCAGCGGCCGCCCGACGCCCTTCCGCGCCCTGTGGCGCCGCACCTGGAGCCGGCTCCCCGCGGTGTTCGGCGCCTCCCTCCTGAGCTGGCTGATCGCCGCCGCACCGATGCTGGCCGCGTTCGGCGTGGCCGTCGCCCTGGCCGCAGCCACCGCGGGCGACGGCGAGGAGGCGGTGCGCGGCACCGTCCTGGTGTTCCCGCTCCTCTTCCTCGCGGCGGTACCGGTCAGCACCTGGCTGTACGTACGGCTGAGCCTGGCGCCGGGCGTGGCGGTGTGCGAGGGGCTGGGGCCGGTCACGTCCCTGCGCCGGTCGGCCCGCCTGGTCCGGGGCGCCTGGTGGCGGGTGTTCGGCCTGAACCTGCTGGCCTCGCTGGTCGCCGGGATCCTCTCGTACCTCATCCAGCTGCCGTTCGTCTTCGGCGGCATGCTCGGGCTGATCCCCGCCATGCTCCAGGACTCGTCCGGGACCGCTCCCACCGTCGGCGTGATCGCCGGGATCGTCGTGTACATCGGCTGCCTGCTGCTGGGCGTGATCGTCAGCCAGGTGTTCCAGATGGGCTTCGTGCAGCTGTGCACCACCCTGGCCTACGTGGACCAGCGGCTGCGCCGCGAGGACCTGGCGGCGGCCCTGATGGCGGCGCACCACGCACCGCCGTACGGGCCCGCCGCCCCGGGCCGGGCCGGCTGACCGCACGCGTTTCCCGCAAGGCACGCAGAAGGCCCCCGGCGAGAACGCCGGGGGCCTTCGGGTACGCGGGTGACTCAGACGTTGAAGCCGAGTGCGCGCAGCTGCTCACGGCCGTCGTCCGTGATCTTGTCGGGGCCCCACGGGGGCATCCAGACCCAGTTGATCCGCAGCTCGTTGACGATGCCCTCGGTGGCGGACTTCGCCTGGTCCTCGATGACGTCCGTCAGCGGGCAGGCCGCCGACGTCAGGGTCATGTCGAGGGTGGCGATGTTGGAGTCGTCGATGTGGATCCCGTAGATCAGGCCCAGGTTGACGACGTCGATGCCCAGCTCCGGGTCGACCACGTCGTAGAGGGCCTCGCGGACCTCTTCCTCGGTGGCCGGCTTGATCGTCGCCTCCGGCGTTGCGTTCTCGGTCATGCCGTCTTCCTCTCGGCGTCGCCCAGCACCTGGGCGGTCGCGTCCTTCCAGGCCATCCAGCTCAGCAGAGCACACTTCACACGAGCCGGGTACTTCGAGACGCCGACGAACGCGACGGCGTCCTCCAGCACCTCCTCCATGGCCTCGTCGGGCTCGACCTTGCCCTTGGACTGCATCATCTCCAGGAACACGTCCTGGATCCGGCGCGCCTCGGCCAGCTCCTTGCCGACGAGCAGCTCGTTCAGCACGGACGCGCTGGCCTGGCTGATGGAGCAGCCCTGGCCCTCGTAGGAGACGTCCACGAGCGTCTCGCCGTCGTACTTCACGCGCAGCGTGATCTCGTCGCCGCACGTCGGGTTGACATGGTGCACCTCGGCGTCGCCGTCGCGCAGACCGCGCCCGTGCGGGTGCTTGTAGTGGTCCAGGATGAGTTCCTGGTACATCGAATCCAGCTTCACAGCGGCCCTCGCGCCCTCGTCGCCCTCGTTATCCGAAGAAGTTCCGTACGTGCTCCAGCCCGTCGACCAGCGCGTCGACCTCGGCGGGAGAGGAGTACAGGTAGAACGACGCCCGCGTGGTCGCAGGAATTCCGTACCGCAGGCAGACCGGGCGCGCGCAGTGGTGTCCCACGCGGACCGCGATGCCCTGCTCGTCCAGAACCTGGCCGACGTCGTGCGGGTGGATGTCGCCGAGCGTGAAGGAGATCGCGGCACCGCGGTCCTCGGCCGTGTTCGGACCGATGATCCGCAGGTCGGGGACCTCCTGCAGGCGCTTGACGGCGTACTCGGTGATCGCGTGCTCGTGGGCGGCGATCTTGTCCATGCCGATCGCGGTCAGGTAGTCCACGGCCGCACCGAGGCCGACGGCCTGGGCGATCGGGGGCGTACCCGCCTCGAACTTGTGCGGCGCCGGGGCGTACGTGGAGGAGTGCATCGAGACGGTCTCGATCATCTCGCCGCCGCCGAGGAACGGCGGCAGGTCCTCCAGCAGCTCCTGCCGGCCCCAGAGCACGCCGATGCCGGTCGGGGCGCACATCTTGTGACCGGTGAAGGCCACGAAGTCGGCGCCGAGCGACTGCACGTCGAGCGGCATGTGCGGGGCGGCCTGGGAGGCGTCGATCAGGACGAGCGCCCCGACCTCCTGGGCGCGGCGCACGATCGCCTCGACCGGGTTGAGGGTGCCGAGGATGTTGGAGACCAGCACGAAGGAGACGATCTTCGTCTTCTCGGTGATGACCTCGTCGATGTTCGACAGGTCGAGCCGGCCGTCGTCGGTGAGGCCGAACCACTTCAGCTTCGCGCCCGTGCGCTGCGAGAGCAGCTGCCACGGCACGATGTTGGAGTGGTGCTCCATCTCCGTGATGACGATCTCGGTCTGGGCGTCGACCTTGTACGGCTCGTCGGCCCAGCCGAGCATGTTGGCGACCAGGTTGAGCGACTCGGAGGCGTTCTTGGTGAAGATCACCTCGTCGCGGCTCGGGGCGTTGATGAAGGCGGCCACCTTGTCGCGGGCGCCTTCGTACAGTGCCGTGGCCTCCTCGGCGAGCACGTGCACGCCGCGGTGGACGTTGGCGTTGTGCCGCTCGTAGTAGGCGCTCATCGCGTCGAGCACCTGGCGCGGCTTCTGCGAGGTCGCCGCGTTGTCCAGGTAAACGACCTTCTTCCCGTCGTGGACCACACGATCCAGCAGGGGGAAGTCCTTGCGGATCGCCTCGAGGTCGAGGAGGCCAGGCAGCTGTGTCACGCGGTTGCGCCACCCTTCACGTACTTGTCGTAGCCCTCGGCCTCGAGCTGGTCGGCGAGCTCGGCACCGCCGGACTCGACGATGCGGCCGTTCGCGAACACGTGCACGAAGTCGGGCTTGATGTAGCGCAGGATGCGCGTGTAGTGCGTGATCAGCAGGGTGCCGACCTCGCCGGCCTCGCGGACCCGGTTGACACCCTCGGAGACGATGCGCAGCGCGTCGACGTCCAGGCCGGAGTCGGTCTCGTCGAGGATCGCGATCTTCGGCTTGAGGAGCTCCAGCTGGAGGATCTCGTGGCGCTTCTTCTCACCGCCGGAGAAGCCCTCGTTCACGTTGCGCTCGGCGAACGCGGGGTCCATGGAGAGGCGCTCCATGGCCTCCTTGACCTCCTTGACCCACAGCCGCAGCTTGGGGGCCTCGCCGCGGATCGCGGTGGCGGAGGTGCGCAGGAAGTTGGAGACCGAGACACCGGGGACCTCGACCGGGTACTGCATGGCGAGGAACACGCCGGCGCGGGCGCGCTCGTCGACGGACATCTCCAGGACGTCCTCACCGTCGAGGGTCACGGTGCCACCGGTGATGGTGTACTTCGGGTGACCGGCGAGGGAGTACGCCAGGGTGGACTTGCCGGAGCCGTTGGGGCCCATGATGGCGTGGGTCTCGCCCTGCTTGACGGTCAGGTCGACGCCCTTGAGGATCTCGCGGGAGCCGTTGTCCGCCTCGACGGAGACGCGCAGGTCGTGGATTTCAAGCGTTGCCATGGGTGTCTCAGGACTCCTGGGTGAGGGAGGCGGTGACGTCCACGAGGACGCTGCCCCCTTCGATCTTGACGGGGTATACGGGAACGGGACGCGTCGCGGGAAGACCGGACGGCTTGCCGGTGCGCAGGTCGAACGCGGAGCCGTGCAGCCAGCACTCGATCTGGCAGTCCTCGACTTCGCCCTCCGAGAGCGAGACGTTCGCGTGCGAGCAGATGTCGTGGATCGCGAACACCTCCCCCTCGGTGGAGACGAGGGACACGGGCGTGCCGTCGAGCTCCACGCGCCTGGGCGTGTTCTCGGTCAGTTCGCCCAGCTCGCAGGCCTTCACGTACGCCATCAGACGGACGCTTCCAGCTCGGCCTCGATCTTGGCGATCAGGCGCTCTTCGATGTCCGGGACACCGATCTGCTGGACGAGCTCGGCGAAGAAGCCGCGCACGACCAGGCGGCGGGCCTCGTCGGCGGGAATGCCGCGGGCCTGCAGGTAGAACAGCTGCTCGTCGTCGAAGCGGCCGGTGGCGGAGGCGTGGCCGGCGCCGACGATCTCGCCGGTCTCGATCTCCAGGTTCGGGACCGAGTCGACCCGCGCGCCGTCGGTGAGGACGAGGTTGCGGTTCATCTCGTACGTGTCGGTGCCCTCGGCGGTCTTCTCGATGAGGACGTCGCCGATCCACACCGCGTGGGCGCCCTCGCCCTGCAGCGCGCCCTTGTAGACCACGTTCGACTTGCAGTGCGGCGCGTCGTGGGTGACCAGGAGGCGGTGCTCCTGGTGCTGGGACGCGTCGGTGAAGTACAGGCCGAGCATCTCCGCCTCGCCACCGGGGGCGGCGTAGCGGACGCGCGGGTGCAGGCGGACGAGGTCGCCGCCGAAGGTGACCACGACGGACTTGAAGGAGGCGTCGCGGCCGACCAGCGCGTTGTGCTGGGAGGTGTGGACGGCGGTGTCGTCCCAGTCCTGCACGGAGACGAAGGTGACCTTGGCGCCGTCGCCGACGAGGATGTCGACGTTGGCGGCGCGCACGCCGTCGCCGGTGTGGTCGATCACGATGATCGCCTCGGCGAAGGGCTTGATGTCGAAGACGGTGTGACCGAAGGTCGTGCCGCCCTCGCCGTGCAGGGCCACGCGGATCGGCTCGGCGAGCACGGTCTCCTTGGGCACGGTGACGACCGTGGCCTTGGCGAAGGAGGAGAACGCCTGGGCGGCGACCCGGTCCACCGGCGTGCCGGCCTTGCCGATGCGCTCGTCACCGCGGTCCACGGACTCGACGGTGACCCCTTCGGGGGCGTCGATCTGGGCCTTCATGGTGCCGTTGGCGACGGCCGTGCCGTCGTGCAGGCCGCGCAGGCGCTCCAGCGGGGTGAAGCGCCACTCCTCCTCGCGGCCGTGCGGCACGGGGAAGTCGGCCACGTCGAAGGACGGGGGCGCGCTCATCCGGGTGGCGACGGTGGACTCTGCGGCCACCGCGATCGCGCCGGCGGTGGTGGAGCCCGCCGAGGGGGGTGCCCCCAGTCGAGCGGAGTCGAGAATGGGGGAGTTCTGAGCCTCAGCCATGGCTGTCGTTCTGCTCTCTTCCTTCGTCAAAGAATTCGCTGTGCTGCGGGGGAGGTCCGGGCCGGCGTCAGCCGACGGAGCCCTCCATCTGCAGCTCGATCAGCCGGTTGAGCTCCAGGGCGTACTCCATGGGCAGCTCCTTCGCGATCGGCTCCACGAAGCCGCGCACGATCATGGCCATGGCCTCGAACTCGGTCAGGCCGCGCTGCATGAGGTAGAAGAGCTGGTCGTCGGAGACCTTGGAGACGGTCGCCTCGTGGCCCATCGTCACGTCGTCCTCGCGGACGTCGACGTAGGGGTAGGTGTCCGAGCGGGAGATGGTGTCGACGAGCAGCGCGTCGCAGAGGACGTTGCTCTTCGAGCCCGCGGCGCCCTCGCCGATCTCGACCAGGCCGCGGTACGAGGTGCGGCCGCCGCCGCGCGCCACCGACTTGGAGACGATGTTCGAGGAGGTGTTCGGCGCCATGTGGACCATCTTGGAGCCGGCGTCCTGGTGCTGGCCCTCGCCGGCGAAGGCGATGGAGAGGGTCTCGCCCTTGGCGTGCTCGCCCATCAGGTAGACGGCCGGGTACTTCATGGTGACCTTGGACCCGATGTTGCCGTCGATCCACTCCATGGTCGCGCCCTCGTACGCCACGGCGCGCTTGGTGACCAGGTTGTAGACGTTGTTCGACCAGTTCTGGATCGTCGTGTAGCGGCAGCGGCCGCCCTTCTTGACGATGATCTCGACGACGGCGCTGTGCAGCGAGTCCGAGGAGTAGATCGGGGCGGTGCAGCCCTCGACGTAGTGGACGTAGGCGTCCTCGTCGACGATGATCAGCGTCCGCTCGAACTGGCCCATGTTCTCCGTGTTGATGCGGAAGTAGGCCTGGAGCGGGATCTCGACCTGCACACCCTTGGGCACGTAGATGAAGGAGCCGCCCGACCACACGGCGGTGTTCAGCGAGGCGAACTTGTTGTCGCCGACCGGGATGACGGTGCCGAAGTACTCCTTGAAGAGCTCCTCGTGCTCCTTCAGCGCGGTGTCGGTGTCGACGAAGATGACGCCCTGTTCCTCCAGGTCCTCGCGGATCTGGTGGTAGACGACCTCGGACTCGTACTGGGCCGCGACACCGGCGACGAGGCGCTGCTTCTCCGCCTCCGGGATGCCGAGCTTGTCGTACGTGTTCTTGATGTCCTCCGGCAGGTCCTCCCAGGACTCGGCCTGCTTCTCGGTGGAACGCACGAAGTACTTGATGTTGTCGAAGTCGATGCCGGAGAGGTCGGAGCCCCAGGTCGGCATGGGCTTCTTGCCGAAGAGACGAAGACCCTTGAGACGCAGGTTCAGCATCCACTCGGGCTCGTTCTTCTTGGCCGAGATGTCGCGGACGACGTCCTCGTTCAGACCCCGCTTGGCAGCGGCACCGGCCGCGTCGGAGTCGGCCCAGCCGTACTCGTACTTACCCAGGCCCTCGAGCTCAGGGTGAGCGATCTCCGTGGTCATGCGGGGTTCCTCCCGGCCGTGCGTGCAGATGTTGATGAAGTGGTCTGTGCGGCGCTTCGCGGAATGAACGTGGTGCACACTCCGTCGCCGTGGGCGATCGTGGCGAGACGCTGTACGTGCGTCCCGAGCAGGCGGGAGAAGACCTCGGTCTCCGCCTCGCAGAGCTGCGGGAACTGCTCGGCGGCGTGGGCCACCGGGCAGTGGTGCTGGCAGAGCTGTTCACCGCTGCGCGGACCGGGAGCGCTCTTCGCCGTAGCAGCGTACCCGTCGGCGGTCAATGCCCTGGCCAGGGCCTCCGTACGACCGTCGGGTCCGGCGGCGTCCATGGCCTGCCGGTAGGTCTCGGCCTGGACCGCCAGGCGGGCGCGGGCGAAGGCGGAGACGGCCGCCTCGCCCTGTTCCCCGCCGCCGGCCGCCTGCGCGATCCAGCGCATGGCGTCCACGGCCAGCGAGTCGTAGGACTGGTCGAAGGCGTCCCGGCCGCAGTCGGTGAGCGCGAAGACCTTCGCGGGCCGGCCGCGGGTGCGCGCGCCGTACACGCGCTGCTCGCGGGCTGCGACCACGTCGTCGGCCACGAGCGTGTCGAGGTGGCGGCGGACGGCGGCCTGGGTGAGGCCGAGGCGCTGGGCGAGGTCGGCGACGGTGGACGGACCGTGGTCCAGGATCGACCGCGCGACCCGGTTGCGGGTTGACCGCTCTCCGGTCGCGAGCTCCCCCTGGGGGGTCTCGATCATCCGTTCGCCGTTTTTCACAACACCATTGTTGCGTAATTAAGCGAGCCCCGACAAGCCGTGACCGAAGCCACTCCGGGTGGCCTCTATCACTAAGGGTTACCTAATTTGTCTACGGAGGGTTATTTGGAAAGAGCCATTCCGGTTTTTTCGGGGTGACCGGAACCCCTTCACCCCGGGCCCCGGCACCCCCGCTGCGCTCCGTAGACTCCCCCGCATGAGCAACGACCCCGCCGTGGAGATCCGCGGACTGGTGAAGCGGTACGGCACCAAGACCGCGGTGGACGGGCTGGACCTCACGGTCCCGGCTGCGGCGGTGACCGCGGTGCTCGGTCCCAACGGTGCGGGCAAGACCACCACGGTCGAGTGCGCCGAGGGCTACCGCCGCCCCGACGCCGGCACCGTACGCGTCCTCGGCCTCGACCCCGTCGCCCAGGCCCGGGCCCTGCGGCCGCGGATCGGCGTGATGCTCCAGTCCGGCGGGGTCCACTCCGGCGCCCGGGCCGTCGAGATGCTCACCCACATGGCCAAGCTGTCCGCGCACCCGCTCCCGGTGGCCCCGCTCGTCGAGCGGCTCGGCCTCGGCAGCTGCGGCCGCACCCCGTACCGCCGGCTGTCCGGCGGCCAGCAGCAGCGCCTCGCGCTCGCCATGGCCGTGGTGGGCCGCCCCGAACTGGTCTTCCTCGACGAGCCGACGGCCGGCCTCGACCCGCAGGCCCGCCGCGCCACCTGGGAACTGGTGCGCGAGCTGCGCGCCGACGGGGTGGCCGTGGTGCTCACCACCCACCACATGGACGAGGCCGAGCAGCTCGCCGACGAGGTCGCCATCGTCGACGCCGGCCGGGTCGTCGCCCACGGCACCCCGGAGGCCCTGTGCCGCGGCGGCGCCGAGAACACCCTGCGCTTCACCGGCCGCCCCGCCCTCGACCTCGCCTCCCTGCTCAAGGCGCTGCCCGACGGGACCGAGGCCGCCGAGACCAGCCCGGGCAGCTACCGGGTCACCGGCGGCGTCGACCCCCAGCTGCTGGCCACCGTCACCTCCTGGTGCGCCCAGAACGGCGTCCTGCCGGACGGCCTGTCGGTCGGCCGGCACACCCTGGAAGACGTCTTCCTCGAACTCACGGGCAAGGAGCTGCGCGGATGACCGCCGGTACGTTCACCCCCCGCCCGGGGGCCGCTCCGGTGTCCCGGATGATCGCCGCGCAGACCGCGCTGGAGACCCGGATGCTGCTGCGCAACGGCGAGCAGCTGCTGCTGACCGTGGTCATCCCGGCGCTGCTGCTGGTCCTGTTCTCGTCCGTGGACGTCGTCGACACCGGCGCCGGGCGGCCGGTGGACTTCCTCGCCCCCGGCGTCCTCGCGCTGGCCGTGATGTCGACCGCCTTCACCGGGCAGGCCATCGCCACCGGCTTCGACCGCCGCTACGGCGTGCTCAAGCGGCTCGGCGCCTCGCCGCTGCCGCGGTGGGCGCTGATGGCCGCGAAGACCCTGTCGGTGCTCGTCACCGAGGTGCTGCAGATCGCCCTGCTGACGGCGATCGCGTTCGGGCTCGGCTGGTCCCCGCAGGGCGGCCCGCTGCCGGTGGCGGCGCTGGTCCTGCTGGGCACGGCCGCCTTCTCGGGGCTGGGCCTGCTGATGGCGGGCACCCTGAAGGCGGAGGTCACGCTGGCCGCCGCCAACCTGGTGTTCCTGCTGCTGCTGGTCGGCGGCGGGGTGATCGTGCCCCTGGACAAGTTCCCCGAGGGCGCGCAGACCGTCCTGGGCCTGCTGCCGATCTCGGCGCTCTCCGGCGGGCTGAGGGACGTGCTCCAGCACGGCGCCGGACTGCCCTGGGGCGACCTGGGCGTCCTGGCCGCCTGGGCGGTCCTGGGCCTGGGCGCGGCCGCCCGGCTCTTCCGCTGGGAATGACCTTCCCGCCACTATGTACTCGTCCGTAACCTGGGGCGCCGCACCGGCCCGGGGCGGCCGGCGGACCAGTGGGACGAGGGGGAGCCATGGCGCAGCGGGAGACCGCGCTGCGGCTGGACGAGCAGTGGGCGCGCATCAGGTCGGGAGCGGCATACGCCGAGCCGGCCGAGCAGGCCCGGCTGCTGGACGAGCTGATCACGGCGCTGCGCCGGGCGGCCGGGCAGGCGCCCGGCGCCGATCCGGAGTGCGCGGCGCGCCTGGGGCTGCGGCTGGGCGACCTGGCCGCGCGCCGGTTCGCCGGGGGTGACCGGCCCGGTGCGCTGGCCGCGATCGAGGAGGCGCTGGCCCATGCCCGGCAGGCGGCCCCGCACTCCCCCGAGTACGCCCGCTGGTACGCGCGCGGGCTGATCAACCACGGGGTGTGGCTGGCCTGGCCGCTCAGCGACGGGCGGCGGCTGCCGCGGTACCCGCTGGGTCCGAGCGGCGAGGAGGGGCCGGACCCGATGGAGCGGGCGGCCGGCGAGCGCGCCCGCGACCAGACCCGCGCCGCCGTCGAGGTGTGGCTGGGGCTGGACGGTACGGACCCGGTCAACCGGCGCGGGCTGGCCCAGGCGACGGTGTTCCTCGCCGACCGGCTCGCCGAGCTGGGCTTCGCGCACGACGCGGTGGCCTGGGCGGTGGCCGCCGAGAACGACTTCCGCGAGCTGCTCGCCACCCCCGCCGCGGAGGGGTCCGACGGGTCCGACGAGGCCGCGGAGACGGCGGAGGAGGCCGGTGAGGCCCTCGCCCACCTGGCCCGGCAGCTGGAGCTGCGGCTGCGCTACCTCTCGTTCGACAGCCTCGCCCGGCTGCGCGCGGACGGGCTGCTGCCCGGCCGGCTGCTGCCGCAGGCGGCGGTCGCGGCCCGCATCCAGGGCGTGCCAGCGGCGGAGATCGCGGCCCGGCTGCATCTCGATGCGGACACGGTTGCGGAGTTCCTGCGCACCCGTCCGTGGCGGGCCGTGTGGCGCGTCGACGTCCGTGAACCCGGCGGGCTGTGGGCCGTACAGGGGCATCCGTGGCACAGCGCGGCCGAGGTGGCGGACCGGACCGCGCAGGACGTCGGGGCGGAACTGGTCCGGGAGTTCGGCGCCTCGGCGGACCATCCGGGGCCGGCCGCGCACTGGCGGATCCACGTCTGGTGGCACGAGGAGGGCGATCCGGCGGGTTCCCGCTTCCGGCTGATGTACGCGCCCGGGAGCGGAACCGACCCCACCCCCTCGTGAAAGTTTGCACAAGTGGCGGCCTACGATAGGGCCCGTGTTGAACCCCCTCGCATACATCGCGCAGCGCTGGACGCCCACACCCCGGACGCTCCGGCGGGCCGCGCTCTCCGCCGTCGTCATGAGCGTGGTCATCGTCGTCACGGGCGGGGCGGTGCGGCTGACCGGGTCCGGTCTGGGCTGTGACACCTGGCCCAAGTGCACCGACGACAGCCTGTTCGCGACGCCCGCCCAGGGCTTCCACGGCGCGATCGAGTTCGGCAACCGGATGCTGACGTACGTGCTGTGCGCGGCGGTCGGCTGGGCGATCATCGCGGCCCGGTCGACGAAGCCGTGGCGGCGGGAGCTGACCCGGCTGGGCTGGGTCCAGTTCTTCGTCGTGATGGCCAACGCCGTGCTCGGCGGCATCACCGTGTGGACCGGCCTCAACCCGTACAGCGTGGCGGGCCACTTCCTGCTCGCTACCTCGCTCATCACGGTGACGACGGTGACCTGGCAGCGCACCCGCGAGGGGGACACGCCGGCGCGCCCGCGGGTGCCGCGGCCGGTCCGGAAGCTGTCGTGGGCGCTGCTGGGCACCACCTTCGTGCTGATCGCCGCGGGCACCGTGGTGACCGGTTCGGGTCCGCACGCGGGTGACAGCAGCGAGGTGCCGCGGATGCCGTTCGACTGGGAGGGCGTCGCGCACGTGCACGCGATCGCCGCCTGGCTGGTGTGTGCGCTGGCGCTGGCGATGTGGCTGGTGCTGCGGGTGGTGGACGCCCCCGACGACACCCGGGCCCGGGCCCGCGACCTGCTGGTCGTGCTGGTGGCGCAGGGCGGCATCGGCTACGTGCAGTTCTTCACCGAGCTTCCCGAGCTGCTCGTCGCGGCCCACATGCTCGGCTCCTGCCTGGTGTGGATCGCCGTCGTCCGGATGGCGCTGAGCCTGCGGGAGCGGCCGGTGGCCACCGCCGGCATCCCGGCGCAGGGCGACCCGGAACTGAGCCGGGTCTGACGGACGGACCCGTCCCCGGCTGCCGGCCTCAGGCCGGCAGCCGGTAGACGCGCCGGGCGTTGCCCGCCGCGATCATCCCGGCGACCCGGTCGGCGTCCCGCAGCGACCAGGCACCGTCGGCGACCCAGCCGCCGAGGACCTTGGCCATCGCCTCGCGGAACACCAGGGCACCCACCACGTGCAGTTCGGGCAGCCGGCCGGCGCCGCTGGAGAACAGCAGCTTGCCGAACGGGGCCAGCTCCAGCAGCTCCGCGAGCACTTCCGCGGCCCGGGCCCCGGTGTGGGCGAGGGCCGGCCCGAGGTCCGCGTACACATGTGGGAACGCGCCCGCCAGATGCGCGGCGTGCCGGTGGTACGGGTAGCCGTGCAGCAGCACCAGGTCGGTGCCGAGCCCGGCGGTGGCCCGTACGAAGTCGGTGAGCAGGGTGGGGTCCGTACGGTCGATCCGGCGGTGCGGATCGCCGGTGCCGGCGTGCAGCTGGAGCGGCAGCCCGGCCCCCACGGCGCTCCACAGCAGGTGCCGCAGGATCACCGGGTCGCGCACCGGGCCGCCCTTGGGGCGGTGGGCCAGCCAGCGGCCGGCCGCCGCGCGCACCTCGGCCGGGCCGGGCGGTTCGGGGGCGAAGGCGAGCGTGCTGCCGGCGCCCGTGACCGAGGTGAAGGCGACGGCGCCGCGGGCGGCCGTGTGGACGGCCTCGTCGAGGTTGGCGAGGAACGCGCCGGCGGTGCCCGAGGTGTCGGCGACCTGTTCGGCGAGGAGTTCGAGGCGGACGATCTCGTGGGCCTCGGCGCTGCCGGCCGCGGCCAGTTCGCGGGGACCGGTCAGGTCCCCCGGCAGCCCGGTGTCCACCAGATAGGTGGCGATGCCGGATCCGCGCAGCAGCCGCCGCTCTGCTTCCAGCACGCCCAGTTCGCGCCGCCGGGCCAGGTACCGGGCGGGCGGGCAGTGCGGCTCCAGGCCGAGCAGCGGCGGGCACCAGCGCCGGACGGCGAAGCCGGTCTGGGTGTCGAAGAAGGTGGTGCCCGGGGCGGCCGGGCCGGCGGCCCGGGCCAGGTGGGCCTCGAAGGTGCCGAGGCCCGGCTCCGTACGGAGCACCCCGTGGCAGTACTGGTCCACCAGGGACGGCGTGTCGATCATCCGGCTTTCCCGCGGGGGACGTCGGGGTCCCTCCGGACGGGTCCGGCAGGACGTGCTTCCAGACGTCCTAACGGGTGAGCCGGGTGGCAGGTGTTGCTCGTGCTGGTGCCCGAGCCCTGCCCCCTGCCGCGGCCGCCGGCCGGATCCCCGCTACTTGCCGCCGCCGAGCTGCAGGCCGGCCATCCGCTTCCACTCGTACGGGCCCGTCTTCACCTTGGCGGCGAAGTCCCCGTCGAACTCCTCGTGGAGGGTGAGACCGGCCTTCTCGGCGGCCTGCCGGGCCACGGCGTGGGTGGGGGCGACCAGGTCGCCCCAGCCGCCGTCCTCGCCGACGAGGACGATCCGGGTGCCCATCTGTCCGATGTACGCGAGCTGCCCCTCGGCGCCGCCGTGCTCCTTGGCGAAGGCGCCGATCTGCTTGGCCAGCTTGGCCGCGGTGCGCTCCTGCTTGGTGTCTGCCATGACTGGCATGCTACCGGCGAGTAATCAGCGGAGGAAGGGATCCACGGCCACCGCCACGAAGAGCAGCGACACATAGGTGATCGACCAGTGGAACAGGCGCATCTCCTTGAGCTTCGCGCCCGTGACCCCGGCCTTGGCGCGCGCCTGCAGCGCGTGCGCCTCCCACAGCCACCAGCCGCCCGACACCAGCGCGACCGCGGTGTAGAACCAGCCCGTGTAGCCGAGCGGGGTGAGCAGCAGCGAGACGGCGACCATCACCCAGCTGTAGAGGACGATCTGCCGGGCCACGGCGCGGTTGCCCGCCACCACCGGCAGCATCGGCACGCCGACCCGCGCGTAGTCCTCCTTCACCTTCATGGACAGCGGCCAGTAGTGCGGCGGCGTCCAGAAGAAGATGACGAGGAAGAGGATGACGGCGGCCCAGGAGACCTCGTTCTTGACCGAGGACCAGCCGATCAGCACCGGCATGCAGCCGGCGATGCCGCCCCACACGATGTTCTGCGCGGTGCGCCGCTTCAGCAGCATCGTGTAGACCACGACGTAGAAGAGGAGCGCCCCGAGGGCGAGTGCGGCGGACAGCCAGTTGACGAGCAGTCCGAACCACAGCGTCGAGACCACGCCGAGCGTGATGCCGAAGACCAGCGCCTCGCGCGGGGTCACCATGCCGGTGACCAGCGGGCGCTGCGAGGTGCGGTCCATCAGCGCGTCGATGTCGCGGTCGATGTACATGTTGAGCGCATTGGCGCCGCCCGCGGACAGATAGCCGCCCAGACAGGTCGCCAGCACCAGCCACAGCGAGGGCACGCCCTGCTCTGCCAGGAACATGACCGGCACTGTGGTGATCAGCAGAAGTTCGATGATCCGCGGCTTGGTCAAAGCCACGAAAGCCATGATCCTGGCCCCGAACGGACGGTGACCGGGGCTCGTCCCGAGCACCCCCGCTGGACGGGATTCGACGGCCGTCACGCACACCCCTGACAGAGACTCCCAGCAAGCTTTCGGGCGTGAATGCCCCGTAAAGACTTGCGCGTACCACGCCACTGTAGACGTTGCCCTGACACCGCCCTGCGCGGGGGTCGGGTCGTGTTGGGCCGAGCGCCGTAACCACGGCACCGATATCCGGACGCGACGGCGCCGAGCACTCGAATAGCTGCACGCCGTGGCGGGGGTAGGCTCGGAATCGCAGCCGGTGTCCCCCTCGTCACCGGCCTCAGACATCTGGAGAGGAGCCCTGACCCACGGTGAGCAGCAAGCCGACCACCACAGAGCTCGAGTGGACCGAACTGGACCAGCGGGCCGTTGACACCGCCCGCATCCTGGCCGCGGACGCGGTCCAGAAGGTCGGAAACGGCCACCCCGGCACGGCGATGAGCCTGGCCCCCGCCGCGTACACCCTCTTCCAGAAGGTGATGCGGCACGACCCGGCCGACCCCGAGTGGGTCGGCCGCGACCGTTTCGTGCTCTCCGCGGGCCACTCGTCCCTCACGCTCTACACCCAGCTGTACCTGGCCGGGTTCGGGCTGGAGCTGGACGACCTGAAGGCGTTCCGCACCTGGGGTTCCAAGACCCCCGGCCACCCGGAGTACGGGCACACCGCCGGCGTCGAGACCACCACCGGCCCGCTGGGCCAGGGCGTGGCGAACGCGGTGGGCATGGCGATGGCCGCCCGCTACGAGCGCGGTCTGTTCGACCCGGAGGCCGCCCCGGGCACCTCCCCGTTCGACCACATGGTCTACGCGATCGCCGGTGACGGCTGCCTCCAGGAGGGCATCTCGGCCGAGGCCTCCTCCCTGGCCGGCCACCAGAAGCTCGGCAACCTCGTGCTCCTGTGGGACGACAACCACATCTCCATCGAGGGCGACACCGAGACCGCCGTCTCCGAGGACACGATCGCGCGCTTCGAGGCGTACGGCTGGCACGTCCAGCGCGTCGCCCAGCAGCCCAACGGCGACCTCGACCCGAAGGCCCTGTACGCGGCCCTGGCCGCGGCGAAGGCCGAGACCGAGCGCCCGTCGTTCATCGCGGCCCGTTCGATCATCGCCTGGCCCGCGCCGCACGCGCAGGGCACCGAGGCCTCGCACGGCTCCGCCCTCGGCGACGACGAGGTCGCGGCCACCAAGCGGGTCCTGGGCTTCGACCCGGAGCAGACCTTCGAGGTCTCCGACGAGGTCATCGCCCACACCCGCAAGGCCCTGGACCGCGGCCGCGATGCCAAGGCCGAGTGGGAGAAGGACTTCTCGGCCTGGCGCACCGCCAACCCGGAGCGCGCCGCCGCGTTCGACCGCATCCAGGCCAACGAGCTGCCCGAGGGCTGGGAGGAGAAGCTCCCCGTCTTCGAGCCCGGCACCGGTGTCGCCACCCGCGCCGCCTCCGGCAAGGTGCTCGCCGCCCTCGGCGCGGTCATCCCGGAGCTGTGGGGCGGCTCGGCCGACCTGGCCGGCTCCAACAACACGACCATCGACAAGAACAGCTCGTTCCTGCCGGTGGGCAACCCGCTGCCGGAGGCCGACCCGTACGGCCGCACCATCCACTTCGGCATCCGCGAGCACGCCATGGCCGCGGCCATGAACGGCATCGCGCTGCACGGCCACACCCGCATCTACGGCGGCACCTTCCTGGTGTTCTCCGACTACATGCGCAACGCCGTGCGGCTGTCCGCGCTGATGCACCTGCCGGTGACGTACGTGTGGACGCACGACTCCATCGGCCTCGGCGAGGACGGCCCGACCCACCAGCCGGTCGAGCACCTGGCCTCGCTGCGCGCCATCCCGGGCCTGAACGTGGTCCGCCCGGCCGACGCGAACGAGACCGCCGTCGCCTGGCGCGAGATCCTGCGCCGCCACACCAAGGTGTTCGGCAAGGGCGCCCCGCACGGCCTGGCCCTCACCCGCCAGGGCGTGCCGACGTACGAGCGCAACGAGGACGCGGCCAAGGGCGGCTACGTGCTGTTCGAGGCCGAGGGCGGCCCGGCCGAGGTCGTGCTCATCGGCACCGGCTCCGAGGTCCAGCTCGCCGTCGCCGCGCGCGAGGCGCTGCAGGCCGAGGGCGTGCCCGCCCGCGTGGTCTCGATGCCCTCCGTCGAGTGGTTCGAGGAGCAGGACCAGGCGTACAAGGACAGCGTGCTGCCGCCGTCGGTCAAGGCGCGGGTGGCGGTCGAGGCCGGCATCGGCCTGACCTGGCACCGTTACGTGGGCGACGCGGGCCGGATCGTGTCGCTGGAGCACTTCGGCGCCTCCGCGGACGCGAAGGTGCTGTTCCGGGAGTTCGGCTTCACCGCCGAGGCCGTCACCGCCGCGGCCAAGGAATCCCTCGCAGCCGCGCGCTGACCCCGGCACCAGGAACTAGTAGGAGATGCAATTCTCATGACAGACGCACTCAAGCGCCTCTCCGACGAGGGCGTGGCGATCTGGCTGGACGACCTGTCCCGCAAGCGGATCACCTCGGGCAACCTCGCCGAGCTGATCGACCAGCAGCACGTGGTCGGTGTGACCACCAACCCGGCGATCTTCCAGAAGGCGATCAGCGGCGGCGAGGGCTACGGCCCGCAGCTCGCCGACCTGGCGGCCCGCAAGGTCACCGTGGACGAGGCCATCCGCATGATCACGACGGCGGACGTCCGCGACGCCGCCGACATCCTGCGCCCGGTCTTCGACGCGACGGACGGCCAGGACGGCCGGGTCTCCATCGAGGTGGACCCCCGGCTGGCGCACGACACCCCGGCGACCATCGCGGAGGCCAAGCAGCTGGCCTGGCTGGTGGACCGCCCGAACACGCTCATCAAGATCCCGGCGACCAAGGCCGGCCTGCCGGCGATCACCGAGGTCATCGGCAAGGGCATCAGCGTCAACGTCACGCTGATCTTCTCGCTGGAGCGCTACCGCGAGGTCATGGACGCCTACCTGGCGGGCCTGGAGAAGGCCAAGGCCGCCGGCCTGGACCTCTCGAAGATCCACTCGGTCGCGTCCTTCTTCGTGTCCCGCGTGGACTCCGAGATCGACAAGCGCCTCGACGGCATCGGCACCGACGAGGCGAAGGCCCTCAAGGGCAAGGCGGCGCTCGCGAACGCCCGTCTGGCCTACGAGGCCTACGAAGAGGTCTTCGGCAGCGAGCGGTGGGCGGCGCTGGACAAGGCGCAGGCCAACAAGCAGCGTCCGCTGTGGGCCTCCACCGGCGTCAAGGACCCCGCGTACAAGGACACCCTGTACGTGGTGGACCTGGTCGCCCCGGGCACGGTCAACACCATGCCGGAGGGCACCCTGGAGGCCACCGCCGACCACGGCGAGGTCACCGGTGACACGGTCCGCGGCACCTACAAGCAGGCCCGCGCCGAGCTGGACGCGGTCGCGAAGCTGGGCATCTCGTACGACGATGTCGTTCAGCTGCTCGAGGACGAGGGCGTCGAGAAGTTCGAGGCGTCCTGGAACGACCTGCTGAAGTCGACCGAGGCGGAGCTGTCGCGGCTCGCCCCCACGGAGGCCTGAACACCTTGTCTGTAAACGGAGCGAACCCGCTTCGTGACGCACAGGACCGGCGGCTCCCGCGGATCGCGGGGCCGTCCGGCCTGGTCATTTTCGGCGTTACGGGCGACCTCTCGCGCAAGAAGCTGATGCCGGCCGTCTACGACCTGGCCAACCGCGGCCTGCTGCCGCCGGGCTTCTCGCTCATCGGCTTCGCCCGCCGCGAATGGGAGCACGAGGACTTCGCCCAGGAGGTGTACGAGGCCGTCAAGCAGCACTCCCGTACGCCGTTCCGGGAGGAGGTCTGGCAGCAGCTCGTGCAGGGCTGCCGGTTCGTCCAGGGCGACTTCGACGACGACACCGCCTTCGAGACGCTGAAGGCCACGATCGAGGAGCTCGACAAGCAGCAGGGAACGGGCGGCAACTTCGCCTTCTACCTGTCGGTGCCCCCGAAGTTCTTCCCGCAGGTCGTCCAGCAGCTCAAGAAGCACGGGCTGGCCGAGAAGGCGGGGTCCTGGCGGCGCGCGGTCATCGAGAAGCCGTTCGGGCACAACCTGGAGAGCGCTCAGGAGCTCAACCAGATCGTGCACGAGGTCTTCCCGCGCGACGAGGTCTTCCGGATCGACCACTACCTCGGCAAGGAGACCGTCCAGAACATCCTGGCGCTCCGCTTCGCCAACACGATGTTCGAGCCGATCTGGAACCGGTCCTACGTGGACCACGTGCAGATCACGATGGCCGAGGACATCGGCATCGGCGGCAGGGCCGGGTACTACGACGGCATCGGCGCGGCCCGCGACGTCATCCAGAACCACCTACTCCAGCTGCTCGCGCTGACCGCGATGGAGGAGCCCGGCTCCTTCCACCCCAAGGCGCTGGTGGCGGAGAAGCTCAAGGTCCTCGCGGCCGTCGAGCTCCCCGAGGACCTGGGCAAGCACACCGTGCGCGGCCAGTACTCGGGCGCCTGGCAGGGCGGTGAGAAGGTCGTCGGGTACCTCGAAGAGGACGGCATCGACCCGAACTCGAAGACCGACACCTACGCGGCGATCCGGCTGGAGATCAACAACCGGCGCTGGGCGGGCGTCCCGTTCTACCTGCGCACCGGCAAGAGGCTGGGCCGCCGGGTCACCGAGATCGCGGTGATCTTCAAGCGCGCCCCGTACCTGCCGTTCGAATCGGGTGCCACCGAGGAGCTGGGGCAGAACGCCCTGGTCATCCGGGTGCAGCCGGACGAGGGCATCACGGTGCGCTTCGGCTCCAAGGTCCCGGGCACCTCGATGGAGGTGCGCGACGTGACGATGGACTTCGCGTACGGCGAGTCGTTCACGGAGTCCAGCCCGGAGGCCTACGAGCGGCTCATCCTCGACGTGCTCCTCGGCGACGCGAACCTGTTCCCGCGCCACCAGGAGGTCGAGCTGTCCTGGAACATCCTCGACCCGATCGAGAAGTACTGGGACGAGCACGGCAAGCCGGCGCAGTACCCGGCGGGCACGTGGGGGCCGGTCGAGGCGGACGAGATGCTCTCACGAGACGGACGGAGCTGGCGCCGGCCATGAAGATCGACCTCACCGAGACCACCTCCAGCAAGATCAACAATGCCCTGGTGCAGGCCCGCCGGGACATCGGCACCCCGGCCATCGGCATGGTGCTCACGCTGGTGATCGTCACCGACGAGGAGAACGCGTACGACGCCCTCAAGTCGGCGAACGACGCCTCTCACGAGCACCCGTCGCGGATCATCGTCGTGATCAAGCGGGTGAGCCGTACGCCGCGCAGCCGGCGCGACGCGCGTCTCGACGCGGAGGTGCGGGTCGGCTCCGACTCGGGCACCGGGGAGACGGTCGTCCTGCGGCTGCACGGCGAGCTGGTCGACCACGCCCAGTCCGTCGTGCTGCCGCTGCTGCTGCCGGACGCCCCGGTGGTGGTCTGGTGGCCGGAGGCCTCGCCGTCGGACCTGGCGGGCGACCCGCTGGGCGCCCTGGGGCAGCGGCGCATCACGGACACCTACGCGGCCGAGGACCCCATAGGGGAGCTCTCCGCGCGGGCGGCCGCGTACGCGCCGGGCGACACGGACCTGTCCTGGACCCGGATCACGCCGTGGCGCTCGATGCTCGCGGCGGCCCTGGACCAGCAGGCCGTGCAGGTCACCTCGGCGGTCGTCGAGGGCGAGGACGAGAACCCGAGCTGCGAGCTGCTGGCCATGTGGCTGGCGGACCGGCTCCAGGTGCCGGTGCACCGGAGCCGTTCGCAGGGGCCCGGGCTCACGGCGGTGCGGCTGGAGACGGCGGACGGCGCGGTGGTCCTGGACCGGGCGGACGGCCTGCTGGCCAACCTGTCCATGCCGGGGCAGCCGGACCGGGCGGTGGCGCTCAAGCGCCGGGACACCGCGGAGCTGCTCGCGGAGGAGCTGCGGCGGCTGGACCCGGACAACACGTACGAGGCTTCGGTGAAGTTCGGCGTGGAGCGGCTGGCCGCGCAGGCGCGGCAGGCGACGGCTGCGGCCGCGCCGGCTGCTTCCGGTGCGGCTGCCGAGGAGGCGACTGCTGCGGAGGCGGCTGCCGAGGACGCGGACTCCTCGGACGCGGCGTCGTCCGAGGCGGCTGCCGAGGACGCGGCGAAGCCGGCGGCGCCGGCCCGCAAGGCGGCCAGGGCGGCGTCCAAGAAGGCGGTGTCCAAGTGAGCATGACGACCCCGCAGGTCGTGGTCCACCGGGACAAGGACCTGATGGCGCAGGCCGCCGCGGCCCGGCTGATCACGAAGATCGTGGACGCCCAGGCGGCCCGCGGTTCGGCCTCGGTCGTCCTGACGGGCGGGCGCAACGGCAACGGGCTGCTCGCGGCCCTCGCCGCGGCGCCGGCCCGGGACGCCGTGGACTGGGCCCGGCTGGACCTGTGGTGGGGCGACGAGCGGTACCTGGCCGCCGACGACCCCGAGCGCAACCACACCCAGGCCCGGGCGGCGCTGCTCGACGCGGTGCCGGTGGATCCGGCGCGGGTGCACGTCATGCCGGCGCTGGACGGGCCGCACGGGGCCGATGCGGATGCGGCTGCGGCCGCGTACGCGGAGGAGCTGGCGGCCGCGGCGGGGCCGGAGGACCACGGGCCCGTGCCGCGGTTCGACGTGCTGATGCTGGGCGTCGGGCCGGACACCCACGTGGCCTCGCTCTTCCCCGGGCACCCGGGGGTGCGGGAGACCGAGCGGACGGTGGTCGGCGTGCACGGTGCGCCCAAGCCGCCGCCCACGCGGATCTCCCTGACCCTGCCGGCGATCCGGGCGGCGCGCGAGGTGTGGCTGCTCGCGGCCGGTGAGGACAAGGCGGGGGCGGTGGCGATCGCCCTCGGCGGGGCCGGGGAGATCCAGGCCCCTGCCGCCGGTGCGTACGGGCGCAACCGGACCCTGTGGCTCCTTGACCGGGCGGCTGCCGCCAAGCTGCCGCCCCAGCTGTATCCGCCGTCTTCGGCGTAACGCGGCCGTGGTCGCACGAAGGGCCCCGCTCTCCGAGAGGAGAGCGGGGCCCTTCCGCATCCCTGCGGGGCTCTGGAGCGTGCCGGGGATCAGGCGCGGCCGCGCTCCTGCCGGTACTTGGCGACCAGGGCGAGGGTGGAGGCGTCCAGGCCCGGGACGTCGGCTCCGGAGGTCAGGGCCGGCTCCACCCGCTTGGCCAGCACCTTCCCCAGCTCGACCCCCCACTGGTCGAAGGAGTCGATGTTCCAGACGGCCCCCTGCACGAACACCTTGTGCTCGTAGAGCGCGATCAGCTGCCCCAGCACGGACGGCGTCAGCGCAGCCGCCAGCACCGTCGTCGTCGGATGGTTCCCCACGAACGTCTTGTGCGGCACCAGCTCCTCGGCCACCCCCTCCGCCCGCACCTCGTCCGGCGTCTTGCCGAAGGCCAACGCCTGCGTCTGCGCGAAGAAGTTGGCCATCAGCAGGTCGTGCTGCGCCTCCAGCGCCTCCGACAGCTCCGCCACCGGCCGCGCGAACCCGATGAAGTCCGCCGGGATCACCTTCGTCCCCTGGTGGATCAACTGGTAGTACGCGTGCTGCCCGTTGGTACCCGGCGTGCCCCACACGACCGGCCCGGTCTGCCAGTCCACCGGATTCCCGTCGCGGTCCACGGACTTGCCGTTGGACTCCATGTCCAGCTGCTGCAGGTACGCGGTGAACTTCGACAGGTAGTGGCTGTAGGGCAGCACCGCGTGCGACTGCGCGCCGAAGAACGCCCCGTACCAGATCCCCAGCAGCCCCATCAGCAGCGGTGCGTTCGCCTCCGCCGGCGCCGTGCGGAAGTGCTCGTCGACGAGCCGGAAACCGCCCAGCATCTCGCGGAACGCCTCCGGCCCGATCGCGATCATCAGCGACAGCCCGATCGCCGAGTCGTACGAGTAGCGCCCGCCGACCCAGTCCCAGAACTCGAACATGTTCGCCGTGTCGATGCCGAACTCCGCGACCTTCTCCGCGTTCGTGGACAGCGCCACGAAGTGCCGGGCCACCGCGGCCCGGTCGCCGCCGAGCCCGTCCAGCAGCCAGCCCCGCGCGGACGTGGCGTTGGTGATGGTCTCGATGGTGGCGAAGGTCTTCGAGGCGATGACGAACAGCGTCTCGGCCGGGTCCAGGTCCCGGACCGCCTCGTGCAGGTCCGCGCCGTCCACGTTGGAGACGAAGCGGACGGTGAGGTCACGGTCGGTGAAGGCGCGCAGCGCCTCGTACGCCATCGCCGGACCGAGGTCGGATCCGCCGATGCCGACGTTGACGACGTTGCGGATCCGGCGGCCGGTGTGGCCGGTCCACTCCCCCGACCGCACCCGGTCGGCGAAGTCGGCCATCTTGTCCAGGACCGCGTGCACCTCGGGGACCACGTTCACGCCGTCCACGTCGATCTCGGCGTCCGCGGGCGCCCGCAGCGCGGTGTGCAGCACCGCCCGGTCCTCGGTGGTGTTGATCTTCTCGCCGCGGAACATGGCCTCGCGGAGCGCGGCCACGCCGGTCGCCTCCGCGAGGTCCCGCAGCAGCGCCAGGGTCTCGTCGGTGACCAGGTGCTTCGAGTAGTCGATGTGCAGATCGCCGACCTGGAGGGAGTACGAGGAGCCGCGCTCCGGGTCGGCCGCGAACAGTTCCCGCAGGTGCGCATCGCCCAGCTGCTCGCGGTGCTTGGCCAGCGCCGCCCACTCCGGAGTCCGGTTGAGCCTGGTACGGCTGCCGCCTGCATTCATCTCGGACATCACACTTCTTCCCGTCCTGTTGTGCCCCGCCGTGCTCCAACCTAAAGGATCAGGAGCCGCGAACCGCACACAAAGGGGCCCGGCCCGCAGGAGGTGTCCTGCGGGCCGGGCCCCATGTCACGTGTGCCGGCTCAGATCTCGCCGCGGAGCTTGGCGAGGGCTTCGGCCAGAATCGCCTCGCCGTCGGCGTCGGTGCGCCGTTCCCGGACGTAGGCGAGGTGGGTCTTGTACGGCTCGGTGCGCGGCGGCGCGGGGGGGTTGTCCCGGTCCTGTCCGGCCGGGAACCCGCAGCGCGGGCAGTCCCAGGTGTCGGGGACCTGCGCGTCGCTGGCGAAACTCGGCTGGGTCTCGTGCCCGTTGGAGCACCAGAAGGAGATGCGCAGGCGCGGCGCGGACTCGCCGCGCTCGGCCTCGCCCATCGGCCCCGCTCCGACCCGACTGCCACGGATCGCGTTGCCACTTGCCACGGTCGTAACTCCCTGCGTGATGGTGCCGCGAAGCGAGAGTGGATAATCCTCCGTCGCGGGCGCCCCAGTCTACGTAGACCCAACGCGCGGCGCCCGAGCGCCATTCTAGGCCGGGCGGGCCCGGCCGTACCGGAGAACGGTCAGCTGTCCAGCTTCATCAGCAGGCCGAGCGCGACAATGCACGCGAACCACAGCAGACCGACCACGACGGTGATGCGGTCGAGGTTGCGCTCCGCGACGGAGGAGCCGCCCACGGACGACTGCATGCCGCCGCCGAACATGTCGGAGAGACCGCCGCCCTTGCCCTTGTGCATCAGCACCAGCAGCATCAGCAGCAGGCTGAAGACGATCAGGGCGATCGAGAACCCCATAATCACGGCTGGATCCTACTTTCCTGGGCTTTCCGGGATTTCCGGGACTTTCCTGGAATCGAAGCGGGGGCCGGCTGGCTGCCTCAGCCACCGGCCCCCGCAAGGGTACGACGGATCCGTCCTACCGCCTACTCACAGCAACTCTCACTGGTCGCGGAAGCGGACGATCTTCACGAAGTCGTCCACGTCCAGCGCCGCGCCGCCGATCAGGGCGCCGTCGACGTCGGGCTGCGCCATGATCGCGGCGATGTTGCCGGACTTCACGGAGCCGCCGTACTGGATGCGGACCTTGTCGGCCAGCTCCTGCGAGTACAGCTCGGCCAGCCGGCCGCGGATGGCCCCGCAGACCTCCTGGGCGTCCTCGGGGGTGGCGACCTCGCCGGTGCCGATGGCCCACACCGGCTCGTAGGCGATCACGACGGACTCGGCCTGGTCGGCCGGGAGGTCCCTGAGGCCGCCGTCGACCTGGGCGAGCGTGTAGGCGACCTGGTCACCGGCCTTGCGGACGTCGAGGCCCTCGCCGACGCACAGGATCGGAGTGATCCCGTGCTTGAACGCGGCCTTGACCTTGGCGTTGCACAGCTCGTCGGTCTCGCCGTGGTACTGGCGGCGCTCGCTGTGGCCGACGGCCACGTACGAGCACTTCAGCTTGGACAGCATCAGGCCGGAGATCTCGCCGGTGTACGCACCGGAGTCGTGCGCGGAGATGTCCTGCGCGCCGTACTTGATCTTCAGCTTGTCGCCGTCGACCAGGGTCTGGACGGACCGGAGGTCGGTGAAGGGCGGCAGGACCGCGACCTCGGTCGCGTCGTAGTCCTTGTCGGCCAGGGCGAAGGCGAGCTTCTGGACGTGGGCGATGGCCTCAAGGTGGTTGAGGTTCATCTTCCAGTTGCCCGCCATCAGCGGAGTGCGGTCGGTCACGGGTCAGCCTTCCAGTGCTGCGATGCCGGGGAGAGTCTTGCCTTCGAGGTATTCGAGGCTGGCGCCACCGCCGGTGGAGATGTGTCCAAAAGCGTTCTCGTCGAAGCCGAGGGTGCGCACGGCCGCGGCGGAGTCGCCGCCGCCGACCACGGTGAAGGCGCTGCTGTCGAGCAGGGCCTGCGCCACGGCGGTGGTGCCGCCGGCGTAGTCGGGGTGCTCGAAGACGCCGACCGGGCCGTTCCAGAACACCGTCTCCGCGTCGACGATCTTCGAGGCGTACAGCTCGCGGGTCTTCGGGCCGATGTCGAGACCCTCCTTGTCGGCGGGGATCTTGTCCGCGTCGACGGTCTCGAAGACGGCCGGGGTCTTGCCCTTGAGGTCGGGGAAGTCCGTGGAGACCAGGACGTCGACCGGGAGGACCAGCTCGACACCGGTCTTCTCGGCGCGCTCCATGTACTCCAGGACGGCCGGGATCTGGTCTTCCTGGAGCAGGGAGATGCCCACCTCGTGGCCCTTGGCCTTGAGGAAGGTGTACGCCATGCCGCCGCCGATCAGGATGCGGTCGGCCTTGCCGAGCAGCTCGTCGATGACGGCGAGCTTGTCGGAGACCTTGGCGCCGCCGAGCACCACGACGTACGGGCGCCGCACGTCGGCGGTGAGCTTCTTCAGGACGCCGACCTCGGTGGCGATGAGATGGCCGGCGGCGTGCGGGAGGCGCGCCGGGAGGTCGAAGACCGAGGCGTGCTTGCGGTGGACGGCGCCGAAGCCGTCGCCGACGTAGACGTCGGCCAGCTCGGCGAGCTGGTCGGCGAAGGCGCCGCGCTCGGCGTCGTCCTTCGAGGTCTCGCCGGCGTTGAAGCGCAGGTTCTCGATCACGGCGACCTGGCCGTCGGCGAGCGCGGCGACGGTCTCCTTGGCGGAGGCGCCGACCGTGTCGGTGGCGAACGCGACGTCCCGGCCCAGGAGTTCACCGAGGCGCGCGGCGGCCGGGGCGAGCGAGAAGGCCGGGTCCGGCGCGCCCTTCGGGCGGCCGAGGTGGGAGGCGACGATCACGCGGGCGCCGGCCTCGGCGAGCTTCGCGATGGTCGGCTGGACGGCGCGGATGCGGCCGTCGTCCGTGATCACGCCGTCGGCGAGCGGCACGTTCAGGTCGGCGCGTACGAAGACGCGCTTGCCCGCGACGCCTTCGGCGAGAAGTTCGTCGATGGTCTTCATGGTGCTGTTCTGACTCCTTTGTTGACCTTCACCCGGTGGGCGACTGGTGACGCGGCAAGCAACAGGGCCCGTGCGGCGCACCGTTGCGCCGCCCGAGCCCTTCGCTTACATCGTGGTGCCTGCCCTGTTGACTAGAGCCGGCCGCCGACGAAGACGGTGAGGTCGACGAGGCGGTTGGAGTAGCCCCACTCGTTGTCGTACCAGCCGACAACCTTGACCTGCTTGCCCTGAACCATGGTCAGGGAGGAGTCGAAGGTGCAGGAGGCCGGCCAGTTCACGATGTCGGAAGAGACGATCGCGTCCTCGGTGTAGTCGAGGATGCCCTTGAGCTGGCCCTCCGCGGCCTTCTGGAACGCTGCGTTGATCTCGTCCTTGGTGACCTCGCGGTCGAGTTCCAGGACGAGGTCGGTGACCGAGCCGGTGGGGACCGGGACGCGCATCGCGATGCCGTCCAGCTTGCCCTTGAGCTGCGGGAGCACCAGCGCGGTGGCCTTGGCGGCACCGGTGGAGGTCGGGATGATGTTCTCGGCGGCGGCGCGGGCGCGGCGCAGGTCCGAGTGCGGGAAGTCCAGGATGCGCTGGTCGTTGGTGTACGCGTGGACCGTCGTCATCATGCCCTTGACGATGCCGAAGTTCTCGTCGAGGACCTTGGCCATCGGCGCCACGCAGTTGGTGGTGCAGGAGGCGTTGGAGATGACGTGGTGGTTGGCCGCGTCGTACTTGTCCTGGTTGACGCCCATCACGATGGTGATGTCCTCGTCCTTGGCCGGGGCCGAGATGAGGACCTTCTTCGCGCCGGCCGCGAGGTGCTTGGCGGCGTCGGCCTTCTTCGTGAAGATGCCGGTGGACTCGATGACGATGTCCGCGCCCAGCTCGCCCCAGGGCAGGTTCGCGGGGTCGCGCTCGGCGAAGGTCTTGAAGGTGTTGCCGCCGACGGTGATGGTGTCGTCGGTGTGGCTGACGTCCTGCTTCAGACGGCCGAGGATGCTGTCGTACTTGAGAAGGTGGACGAGGGTGGCGTTGTCCGTCAGGTCGTTGACACCGACGACCTCGATGTCCGCCCCCTGCTCCAGGATCGCCCGGAAGTAGTTGCGCCCGATACGGCCGAAACCGTTGATACCTACGCGGATCGTCACGAACCGATCTCCTCGTATGTGCGCCGGCCTGTCCGCCGGCGAGCTGTATGGGATGTCCCCGACCGCTTACGACCCTACCTCTCCGTGAGGCGTGGAGTGACATCGAGCGCCGCCTGACACCCGCCGGTCCGCGTGCCAGGTCCGCCCCGGCGTCCGGTACCCGTGACTTCGGTACCGGACGCCGGGACTTTGGCCCTCGTCGCCCTGGGTCAGCGGCGGAGCGAGCGGAGCGCCTTGCCGATCAGTGCCAAGCGGTCCGCGGCCGCGGGCAGGTGCTCCAGCCCGAAACCGAGGAGGACGGTGTCACGCGTGGTGACGGACGCGTAGGACTTGAACAGCTCGCCGGAGCGGGACCATTGTCCCGGAATCACGGGACTTCCGGCAGGTGCCCCCTGGGCGGTCCAGCCGCCCAGCGAGGTCTCGAAGCCTTCGGCGTCGCGCTCGGCACCACCGACGACGAGCCTGGTCTGGTCCGCGAACAGGCCGCGGCCGCCGGAGCCCGGGTCGGAGATGTAGGACAGGGACAGCTCGACCTTCCGGCCCGCGTAGGCGCTGAGGTCGAAGGTGGCCTCCTTCCAGCCGCCGGAGGATCCGGTGAAGCTGTTCCAGGCCCCGCTGGTGCCGGCCGGGGTGCAGGCGCCGGCGCCGAGGGTCAGGTAGTGGCCGAGGAAGGGGTGGCCGTTCATGAAGAAGCCGGCCTCGCACTCCGCGGGCACGGTCTGGGTGGTCAGGCCGGAGGCTTCGGGCAGGGTGGTCCAGTCCTCGCCGCCGGCGGTGTGGGCCTCCAGCACGGCGTGGTCGTAGCCCGGCTCGGTGTTCCAGTTGAGGGCCGTCTTGAGCTGCGGGCGGTCGGCCGCGGTGACCCCGGTCAGGTCGACGGTGCGGACCAGCCGGCGCCATGCGTCGTCCTCGTGGGTGGTCGCGGCCATCCACGACCCGGCGTACGGGGCGTACGGGTTGACCACGCCGGCGTACGAGCCCGCCTGCGCGCTGCGGAACTGCGGGAACGTCTTCGGGTCGAGGGCGTCCGAGGTGACGGAGTACGCGCCGGGGGCGTTGAGCGGGTTGCCGTCGGCGTCGCCGACCGCGCCCTGGACGCCGCCGAGGGCGCCGGCACCGGTGAAGCCGGTGGCGCCGCGGGCGTTGGTGCGGCCGAAGGCGCCCAGCCAGTACTGGCTGAAGTCGTCGGTCAGCGCGGGGCCCACCTGGGCCCGGCCGCCGGCGAGTTCACCGGCCTCGACCAGCTTGCCGCCCTCGTTGAGGTAGTCGCGCAGGGCGAGCTGGGTGGCGCCGCCGGGCGCCTGGGCGCCGGTGTGGTGGACGACGGCGCGGAAGTGGGACAGCACGCCGAGCGCGTGCGGCGCGCCCTGGGTGGCGACGTCCCAGACCACCGCGGTACGGCCGCTCGCGCGCACGGCGTCCACGTACGCCTGTGCGTGCTTGGCCGGGGCGCCTTCCTCGGCGACGACGAGGACGTCGGCGCGCGGGCGGGCGGCCACGGTGTAGGAGGAGCGGCCGCTGGCGAGGGTCTTGCCGGCGGCGTTGCGGCCGGTGAACCAGACCTCGACGGTGTCACCCGGGCGGGCGCCCTCGACGGTGCCGCGGTACTGGTCGTACCAGAGGTTGTCGAGTCCGCCGTAGACCTCGCCCCCCTGCCAGGCCTTGAGCGGCTTGTGGTGGGTGCGGCCGCCGTTGACGCGGTAGTGCAGCTGCTTGTTGCGCAGGGCCTTGCGGGCGGTGACGGCCACGGGCTGGCCGGCGCCGCGGGCGTACGACGTGGTGAAGGTGTCGGGGGTGAACTCGGCGGCGGTCATGCCGACCGAGGAGACCGGCCGGTCGGGGCGCGCGGCGCTGTCGGCGACGGACAGCGCGAAGGGGATGTTCTTGGCGAACTCGCCCTGGATGAGCTTCTCGTCGTCCGGGAAGTTGAAGCCGGAGCGGCAGTCCTCGGGCTTCCAGGCGTCGTTCGGGTCGATCGCCGAGGCGGTCTGGCAGGTGGTCATCTCCGGCGTGAACATCATGATGCCGTTGACGTTGCCGGCGTGCCCGTCGGCGTCGCCGTTGGTCACGTACAGCTCGGAGGAGACCTGCGGGTGGTAGCCGGGTACGGCGGGCTTCTCCGGGGTGCCGGCGAGGGCCTTGTAGACCACGTCGTCAGGGGTGGGGGTGGCGACCTGCCAGCCCACGCCGTAGAGGATCAGCTCGGCGGCGGAGTGGTAGTTGATGCCGTACTCGAAGCCGATGCGGCGCTCGAACCGGTCGAGGGCGACGGTCTCGGGCTCCGAGTTGGGGCCCTTGCCGCGGTAGGTCTCGCTGAACGGGCTGGGCGAGGAACCCTCGTTGTCGTAGCCCCACTTGAAGGCGAAGTTGCGGTTGAGGTCGACGCCGTCGGAGCTGGTGTGCTTGCCGTCGCCGTCGTTGTCGCGCATGTTCTTGCGCCACAGCCGCTCGCCGTCGGCGGCGTGGGTGTAGTCGTAGCCGTCGGGGTTGGCGGACAGCAGGAACCACAGCTCGGTGGTGTTCACCAGCCGGGTGATGCGCTTGTCCTTGCCGTAGCCGTCGAGGACGTGGTGCATCAGCCGGCGGGTCATCTCCGGGGTGATCCACTCGCGGGCGTGCTGGTTGGACATGTAGAGCACGGAGGGCTTGGAGCCGTCCTTGGAGCTGCGGGCGCCGCGGGTGACCTTGAGGGCGAGGATGTCCTGGCCCTTCACGGACTTGCCGATGGAGACGACCTTGGCCAGGCCCGGGTTGGCCGCGGCGGTGCGGACGATCTCCTCCTTGAGGCCGCCGGCGCCGCTGTACGGGCGGAAGACCCCGTCGCCGGCGGCCCGGGCGCGGGCGGTGGCGCCGGCCGGGACCTTCCGCTCCGCGAGCCGGACGCCTTGGGCGGCGAGCGCCTTGGCCTGGGCCCCGGTGAGGAAGAGTTCCACTCGGGCGGTGCCCTTCGCGGGGGCGCGCTCGCTGAGCTCGTGCCCGTCCTGTCCGGCGGCGAGGACGAGCGGGACCTGATCCCGCGTGATGTCGGCGTCGTAGACCCGTACTTCGTCGGCGGCCGGGCCGGGGGCGGTGCCGCCGGGCTGGGCCTGCGCCACCGGAACGGCGGCCATCGAACCGAGGACGAGTGCGCTGGCGGCGAGGATCGATCTCGCGCGGTGCCTCATGTGCCCCCCTGGGCGTTGTGTGCCACGGACGTGGTGGACGCAAGGCTCACGAACCCCACATGACCATGTCAATACGGCGTACGGCAAGAAGGCGTGAACGCGCCGGAAGGGGCCCGCACGGGCGGGTGCGGGCCCCTTCCTGAGGCGGTCGGCGGGGCGCAGGCCGGTCAGCCGGCCAGGTTGTCGGCCATCTCCTCGGTCAGGTTCGACTCGGTGCCGGGAATGCCCAGGTCCTGGGCCCGCTTGTCGGCCATCGCCAGCAGCCGGCGGATCCGGCCGGCCACCGCGTCCTTGGTCAGCGGCGGGTCGGCGAGGGCGCCCAGCTCCTCCAGCGAGGCCTGCTTGTGCTCCATGCGCAGCCGGCCGGCCGCGGCGAGGTGCTCGGGCACCTCTTCGCCGAGGATCTCCAGGGCGCGCTGCACCCGGGCGCCGGCGGCCACGGCCGCGCGGGCCGAGCGGCGCAGGTTGGCGTCGTCGAAATTGGCCAGCCGGTTGGCGGTGGCGCGGACCTCGCGGCGCATCCGCCGCTCCTCCCAGGCCAGCACCGACTCGTGGGCGCCGAGCCGGGTCAGCAGGGCGCCGATGGCGTCGCCGTCCCGGACGACGACCCGGTCCACCCCGCGCACCTCGCGCGCCTTGGCCGCGATGGACAGCCGGCGGGCGGCGCCGACCAGGGCGAGCGCTGCCTCCGGGCCGGGGCAGGTGACCTCCAGCGAGGAGGACCGGCCGGGCTCGGTGAGCGAACCGTGCGCCAGGAACGCCCCGCGCCAGGCCGCCTCGGCGTCACAGGTGGCCCCGGAGACCACCTGCGGCGGGAGGCCGCGGATCGGACGGCCGCGGCCGTCCACCAGACCGGTCTGGCGGGCCAGCTGGTCACCGCCGGCCACCACCCGGACCACGTAACGGCTGCCGCGGCGCAGGCCGCCGGGTGCCATCACGACCAGGTCCGAGGAGTGCCCGAAGATCTCCAGGATGTCCTTGCGCAGCCGGCGCGCGGCGATCCCGGTGTCCAGCTCCGCTTCGATCACGATCCGGCCGCTCACCAGGTGCAGGCCGCCGGCAAACCGGAGGATCGCCGAGACCTCCGCCTTCCTGCAGCAGGTGCGGGTGACGGGGAGCCGGGAGATCTCGTCCTTCACCGCTGCCGTCATCGCCATGGGCCGATCCTTCCATGCATCCGAAAAATACGGTCGTACGCGGCGGCCAGGAGCTCCGGATCGTGCTTCGGAGAACCGTCCTTCCTGGCCACGGGCGCCAGCTCGACCGCGGCGCCGAACCGCTTGGCGGCGTCGGCGAGGGACTCGCGGTCGGGTACGGCAGCCTCGTCGGCCAGCACCACGTCCAGGGCGAGTTTAGGGGCGTGTCGGGCCAAAACCTCCAAATGACGCTGCGGAGAGAACCCGTCGGTTTCCCCGGGCTGCGGGGCGAGGTTCAGCGACAGCACCCGGCGCGCCTTGGTTTCGACGAGCGCGTCGAGGAGCTGCGGCACCAGCAGGTGGGGGATGACCGAGGAGAACCAGGAGCCCGGGCCGAGCACCACCCAGTCGGCGTCGAGGACCGCCTCGACGGCCTCCGGCACGGCCGGCGGGTCGTGCGGCACCAGGTGCACGGACTGGACCTCGCCCGGGGTCAGGGCGACGGTGGCCTGGCCGCGGACGGTGTCCACGTCGTCGGGGCGGGCCGGGTCGTGGCCGCGCACCAGCGCCTGGAGCTCCAGCGGGACCGCCGACATGGGCAGCACCCGGCCCTGGGCACCCAGCAGCCTCCCGACCAGGTCGAGGGCGCTGACGTGGTCGCCGAGCTGCTCCCACAGGGCCACGATCAGCAGGTTGCCGACGGCGTGGCCGTGCATCTCGCCCTTGCTGGCGAACCGGTGCTGGATGACCCGGGCCCAGGTCTGGCCCCAGTCGTCGTCCCCGCACAGCGCGGCCAGCGCCTTGCGCAGGTCGCCCGGCGGCAGCACGCCCAGCTCCTCGCGGAGCCGGCCGCTGGAGCCGCCGTCGTCGGCGACGGTGACCACGGCCGTCAGGTCGCCCGTGATCCGGCGCAGCGCGGCGAGCGACGCCGACAGGCCCATGCCGCCGCCGAGGGCGACGACCTTGGGCTGGGCGCCGCGCCGCCGGGCGGCCCGGGGCGCGGAGTCGTCGCGCCCCGGGCCGAGCCGGCGCAGGCGGCGCAGCCGCAGGCTCCTGGTCACTCGCGCCCCATGTCCCGGTGTACGACGACGGTCTCGACTCCCTCGGAGGCGAGGCGGGCGGCGAGCTTCTCGGACATGGCCACGCTGCGGTGCTTGCCGCCGGTGCAGCCGACCGCGATGGTCACGTACCGCTTGCCCTCGCGGCGGTAGCCCGCGGCGATCAGCTGGAGCAGCTCGGTGTAGCGGTCCAGGAACTCCTTGGAGCCGGGCTGGTCGAAGACGTAGTCCGAGACCTCGGGGTTCAGGCCGGTGAAGGGCCGCAGCTCCGGGACCCAGTGCGGGTTCGGGATGAAGCGGCAGTCGACGACGAGGTCGGCGTCGACGGGCAGGCCGTACTTGTAGCCGAAGGACATGACGGTGGCCCGCAGCTCGGGCTCCTCGTCGCCCGCGAACTGGGCGTCCATCTTCGCGCGCAGCTCGTGCACGTTGAGGCTGGAGGTGTCGATCACCAGGTCGGCGTCGCCGCGCAGCTCGCGCAGCAGGTCGCGCTCGGCGGCGATGCCGTCGACGATCCGGCCGTCGCCCTGCAGCGGGTGCGGGCGGCGGACCGACTCGAAGCGGCGCACCAGGGCCTCGTCGGAGGACTCCAGGAAGACGATGCGCCGGGTGACGCCGCGGGTGTCGAGGTCGGCGAGCGAGTCGCGGAGGTTGTCGAAGAAGCGGCGGCCGCGGACGTCGACGACGACGGCGATGCGCGCCACGTTGCCCTGGGACCGGGCGCCCAGCTCCACCATGGTGGGGATGAGGGCCGGCGGCAGGTTGTCGACGACGAACCAGCCGAGGTCCTCCAGGCACTTTGCGGCCGTGCTGCGGCCGGCTCCGGACATGCCGGAGATGATCACCAGCTCGGGGATGGCCGCCTCGGCGGCTTCACCGGCCTCCACGCTCGGGCCCGTACTCACCTGTGCTCCGTCTCGGTCGTGCGCTGTTCGGTCGTGCTCGGTCATGGTCGGTTCCCCCGGTCGGACGGGATCCCCGCGGGTGCGGGGGCCTCGTCTTCAATGATCTCTCCTGTCGCCGTGTTGACGGCAGGAGCGGCGGGGGTTGCCCGGGCGAGGGCCGCCGCGACGGTCTCGGCCGTCTTGCGGCCTATCCCGGGGACCTCGCAGATCTGGTCGATTGTCGCCTGCCGGAGCCGCTTCACCGAACCGAAGTGCTTCACCAGGGCCTGTTTGCGGGTCTCCCCCAGACCGGGCACGGCGTCGAGGGGGCTTGCCTTGATGCGTTTGCCGCGCTTGTTGCGCTGGTACTGGATGGCGAACCTGTGGGCCTCGTCACGCACCCGCTGGAGGAGGTACAGCCCCTCGCTGGTGCGCGGGAGGACGACCGGGTCCTCCTCGCCGGGCAGCCACACCTCTTCGAGGCGCTTGGCGAGGCCGCACACGGCGACGTCGGTGATGCCCAGCTCGTCGAGGGCCCGCTGGGCGGCGGCGACCTGCGGCTGCCCGCCGTCGACGACCACGAGCTGGGGCGGGTAGGCGAAGCGGCGGGGGCGGCCGTCCTCGGCCTCGCGGGGGCCTTCGTCCTCGCCGTCCTCCGCGGTCCACTCCCCCGTCTTCAGCTTCTCCTGGAGGTAGCGGCGGAAGCGGCGCGAGACGACCTCGTGCATGGAGCGGACGTCGTCCTGCCCCTCCCCGTGCCACACCTGGGTGTCGCCGACCCGGCCCTTGACCTGGAAGCGCCGGTACTCGCCCTTGCGGGCCAGCCCGTCCTCGAAGACGACCATGGAGGCGACGACGTCCTGCCCCTGGAGGTGGGAGATGTCGAAGCACTCGATGCGCAGCGGCGCACTGTCGAGGCCGAGGGCCTCGGCGATCTCCTCCAGGGCCCGGGAGCGGGTGGTGAGGTCGGCGGCCCGTTTGGTCTTGTGGAGGGCGAGGGACTGCTGGGCGTTCCGCCGGACGGTCTCCATCAGGTCCTTCTTGTCGCCGCGCTGCGGGACGCGCAGGCTGACCTGGGAGCCGCGGTGCTGGCCCAGCCACTCGGCGACGGCCGCCGGGTCCTCGGGCAGCGCGGGGACCAGGACCTCCCTGGGTACGCCCTCGCCCTGCTCCTCCCCGTACAGCTGCTGGAGGGCGTGTTCGACGAGGCCGGCGGTGTCGACGGCCTCGACCTTGTCGGTGACCCAGCCGCGCTGGCCGCGGACCCGGCCGCCGCGGACGTGGAAGATCTGCACGGCGGCTTCCAGCTCGTCCTCGGCGAGGGCGATCAGGTCGGCGTCGGTGGCGTCGGCGAGCACCACCGCGTTCTTCTCCATGGCGCGGCGCAGGGCGCCCAGGTCGTCGCGGAGCCGGGCTGCCTTCTCGTACTCCATCTCCTCGGCCGCCTCGTGCATCTGCCGTTCCAGGCGGGAGAGCTGGGCGCCGGTGCGGCCGGCCATGAAGTCGCAGAATTCCTCGGCGAGTTCGCGGTGGTCCTCGGGGCTGATCCGGCCCACGCAGGGGGCGGAGCACTTGCCGATGTAGCCGAGCAGGCAGGGCCGGCCGATCTGGGCGGAGCGCTTGAACACCCCGGCGGAGCAGGTGCGGACGGGGAACACCCGGAGCATCAGGTCGACGGTCTCGCGGATGGCCCAGGCGTGCCCGTACGGGCCGAAGTAGCGCACGCCCTTCTTCTTCGGGCCGCGCATGACCTGGACCCGGGGGTACTCCTCGTTCAGGGTGACGGCCAGCGAGGGGTAGCTCTTGTCGTCCCGGTACTTGACGTTGAACCGGGGGTCGAACTCCTTGATCCACGAGTATTCGAGCTGGAGGGCCTCGACCTCGGTGGAGACGACGGTCCACTCGACGGAGGCCGCGGTGGTCACCATGGTGGCGGTGCGCGGGTGCAGTCCGGCGAGGTCCTGGAAGTAGCTGGCCAGGCGCTGGCGCAGGCTCTTGGCCTTCCCGACATAGATCACCCGGCGGTGCTCGTCGCGGAATTTGTAGACCCCGGGGGAATCGGGGATCTGGCCCGGCTGGGGGCGGTAGCTGGAGGGGTCGGCCATGCCGTCCACCCTACTGGCGGGGGCCGACAGCCGGGCCCGTTGCCGGGCCCGGCTGCGGGGTGCCGCTACGGGCGTGCGGCGGCCCGGCGGCGGCGGACCGCCAGGGTGCCGAGGGCGCCCAGGGCGAGGGCGCCGGCGGCGGCCCCGGCCGCCAGGGGGGCGGCGGACGGGGCGGCCGCCGCAGGGGCCGCGGTGGCGGCCGCCGGGGCGTAGCCGCCCGCCTTGCCGGCCTTGGCGTAGGCGGAGCCGGGCAGCTTGTCGCCGTACGCCTTCGCGACGCGGGTCCGGTACGCGGCCAGGGTCGTGCCGCGGGCCCCGACGGCCCGGACGGCGTCCTCGTCGAGCGGGAGGACCCGGGTTCCCCCGGCCACGTACCAGGCGTCGATCTGGGGCTCGCGGAAGACGGTGCCGCCCGGGAGTTTCCGGGCGCCCCGGGCGGTGTAGCGGAACTCGTCGTCGCCGGCGGCGATGTTCACGACCTGCCAGCCGGCCGGGGTCTTCGCGGTCCACAGGGCGGCGGTCTGGCCGTCGGCGGAGACCGCCTTGCTGGCGAGGAACTCCAGCCGGGCCACCGGGGCGCCGGCCTTGCCCGCGACGAACTCGGGCGAGAGGTAGTGGACGGGCAGCGCCGCGCCGTCGATGCGGGGCCTGGCGGCGGCGAGGGAGACCCGGCCCTCGCGGGCGAAGAACCGGGACAGGGTGGCGAGGCTGGCGGGCGCGGCGGCCGCCCGGTGGGCGGCGGCCCGGCTGCCGGCGTCGGCGGACGGAGGTGCGGGAGCGGCGGCCGCGGCCTGCGGGGCGAGGCCGAGCAGGGCGGCGACGACGGCGGCGCCGAGGGCAGCGGCCCGCAGCCGCTTCGGGGCGGGGACGGTCATCGGGTCCATCGCGGTCACGCCCCGATCCGGTAGAGCGAGTGGGTCCAGGAGAAGGTGCTGTTGTTGACGTACCAGTCGTGCGAGGCCCAGTTGTAGCGGTAGCTGGAGGGCCAGGGGTCGCCCCAGTAGACCCAGTTGTTCGCGGTGTCGTAGCCGTAGAGGACGTGCATGTGGCCGCCGCCGTTGGACCACTGGATGCGGGTCTCGATGGGGCGGTTGTAGTTGATCTCGTTCTGGACGGTGGTGTAGCGCAGCCAGCCGTTCACGTACGAACCGGAACTGATGCCCGCCCAGTTGAGGCCGGTCTGGACGTTGCCGAGGGTGGCCTGGTTGTTCGGGCAGTCGTAGCCCTGCTGGCGGTTGAAGGCGGCGTTGCAGAACTGGTTCTGGCTGTAATTGCGGCCGAACCAGGTGGCGATGGTGTTGCCGCCGGCCGCCCAGCACCAGTTGGTCTTCTGCTGTTCCTGCATGGTGATGTCGAGTCGCTTGGAGGCGAGTGCCGCGGTGGGGGCCGGGGCGGACTGCTGCGCGTCCTGCGGACCTGCGGCAGGCGCGGCGGTTGCGGTGCCGAGGGGCAGGGCGAGCAGCAGTGCGGTGACGAGGGCGGCCAGCGCCGGCCGCCTCGATCGGTTGAGCATCGCGTTCCTCCCGAAGTGGGGATCCGTGGGGATGGAGGAGCGCGTCCGGACGCGTGTGGAGGAGCATCAGGGTGTTGTCGCGATCAGGTCAACACGGTTCAATACGCGGTGACATTGCAGTGTGAACGGCGAGACTGCGGTGTGAACGGCCGTGGTCGCACCACCTGGCTCCCCGGCGCCGCCGGCGCGGTCCCCCGGCCCGCCCGGCCCCGCCGCACGTGAACGTTCACAAGAGGAGACCCCATGGCGCGGACCACCGGACCGGCAGGGGTCCCGGACGCCGCGCGGCAGGCCGGCGCGGCCGGCGCGGCCGGCGCGGAGCTGGCCGGACTGCTGCGCACCGGCCCCTTCCACCTGGCGCTGCGGGCGGCGCTGGCGGCCCGCGGGCTGCCGCTGCACCGGGTCCAGCACCGGCTGGCGGGCCGGGGCATCAAGGTCGGGGTGACCAGCCTGAGCTACTGGCAGCAGGGGGCCCGGCGGCCGCAGCGCGCCGAGTCGCTGCGGGCCGTGCGGGCCCTGGAGCAGATCCTGGAGCTGCCTGCCGGGTCGCTCGTACGGCTGCTGGCCCCGGGCGGTCCGCCGGCCGACGCGGACCGGGCGGTGCGCCCGGCCGCCCGCCCGTACCGGAGTCTGGTGGCGGACGGCGCCACCGTCGAGGAACTGCTCGCGGAGCTGGAGGTGCCGGCGGACGGCGGGCTGCACACGGTGGGGCACCACGAGTGGGTGCGCATCGGCCCGGCCCGCGAACTGCAGGGCCGCGACTCTCAGCACGTGCTGCGCGCGCACCGGGACGGGGTGGACCGCTACCTGGCCATCCACGCCGGCGATCCCGGCTGCGATCCGGCGCGGGTGGAGGTGCGGGCGTACGAGAACTGCCGGACCGGGCGGGTCCGCTGGGACCGGGCGACCGGGGTGGTGGTGGCGGAGCTGCTGTTCGACGCGCGGCTGCGGGCCGGGGACACGTACGTCTTCGGCTACGGCTTCGAGGACGGCACCGGCGGGTGCAGCAGCGAGTACGTCCGCGGGTTCAGCTATGCGGGCGGGCAGTACATGCTCCAGGTCCGCTTCGACGAGGCGGCGCTGCCGGTGCGCTGCCGGCGGTTCACGCGGACCGCGCCGGGCACTCCGCGCACCGAGCTGGCGGACCTCACGCCGAACGGCCGGCACCGGGCGGTGCACCTGGTCGAGCCGAGCGTGCGGCGCGGGCTGGTGGGGATCGCCTGGGACTGGGACTGACCGCGGCAGGCGCGCGGCCCGCCCCCGGTCAGCCCGCCCGTCAGCCCGTGGTCAGCCCGTGGTCAGCCCGTGGTCAGCCCGCGATCAGCTTGCCGCCCACGGCCTTCACCGGGACGGCGGGCAGCGGGTCGGTGGCCGGCCCCTGGATGACCTTGCCGGTGGTCACGTCGAAGCGGCTGCGGTGGCAGGGGCAGTTGCCCTCGCCGTCCTCGATCTTGTCGAGGACGCAGCCGGCGTGGGTGCACTGGGCGCTGAACGCCTTGTACTGGCCCTCGGCCGGGCAGCTCACCAGCAGCTTGTTCTCGCGGTACAGCCTGGCGCCCCCGACCGGCACGTCGGCCGCGTCGCCGAGCTCCACCGGGGCGGTGGGGACGGCGGGGCTGCCGTAGCCGCTGTTGGTCTCCGTGGAGCAGGCGGTGAGCGCGACCCCGGCACCGGCCAGTGCAGCCCCCTTGAGGACGGTACGGCGGGCTGCGGACTGCTCGGGCATGGCTTCTCCACGGATGGCGGCGAATGGGTGTGCGGCGGGTGCGCCTCCCGACCATACCCGGGGGCCCGTGATGCGTTACCTTCGCCCGCGTGATCGTCGTGGGCGGAGAAGCACTGATCGACCTGGTCCCGGCGGCCGGGGGCCTGCTGGCGCCCCGGCCGGGCGGCGGGCCGTACAACACCGCGCTCGCGCTGGGCCGGCTCGGCTCGCCGGTGGCCTTCTGCTCGCGGGTGTCGACGGACGGCTTCGGCGAGACGCTGCTGGCCGGGCTGCGGGCGGCGGGCGTGGACCTGTCGCCGGTGCAGCGCGGGCCGGAGCCGACGACCCTGGCGGTGGCCTCGGTCGGACCGGACGGCTCCGCCGGGTACGGGTTCTACGCGGAGGGCACGGCCGACCGGCTGTTCCGGCTGCCGCCCGCGCTGCCGGACGGCGCCCGGGCGCTGGCCCTCGGCACGTGCTCGCTGGTGCTGGAGCCGGGGGCGAGCGCGTACGAGGCCCTGCTGCGGCGGGAGGCGGGGCGGGGGCTGCTGACGCTGCTGGACCCGAACATCCGGCCCGGCCTGATCCCGGACCCCGAGGCGTACCGGGCGCGGTTCCGGTCCTGGCTGCCGTACGTGTCCGTGCTGAAGCTGTCCGAGGAGGACGCGGCCTGGCTGGGCGGCGGGGTGGACGACTGGCTGGCGGCGGGGCCGTCGGCGGTCGTCCTGACGCGGGGTGCGGCCGGGCTGTCGGTGACGACGCGGGCGGGCGGGCGGTGGTCCGTCCCTGCGGTTCGGGTCGCCGTGGCGGACACGATCGGTGCGGGCGACACGGTGAGTGCCGCCCTCCTGCACCGTCTGTCTCTGCCGGGACCGCCCGACTGGCCCGCCGTCCTGTCCTTCGCCGCCCGCGCCGCCGCCGTGACCTGCACCCGCCCGGGCGCCGACCCTCCCTCCGCCGCGGACCTCGCCTGACCGGCCAGGAGGCCCCGGGGCTCCGCCCCCGCACCCCCGCGCCTCAAACGCCGGCGAGGCCGGATGTGCCCCGTCCGGCCCGTCCGGTGTTCGAGGACCCTGGGTCCGCGGCGGAGCCCCGGGGTCAGGCGCGCTTCGTCGGCCGCTTGGCGGCCGTCTTCTTCGCCGACTTCCGGGCCGCCGGCACCGCGCGGACCGCATCGCTGACCCGGTCCGCGCCCAGGATGTCCCGCAGGAACTTGCCCGTGTGGCTGGCGCCCACCGACGCGACCTGCTCCGGCGTGCCCTCGGCGACCACCAGGCCGCCGCCGTACCCGCCTTCGGGGCCCATGTCGATGACCCAGTCCGCCGTCTTGATGACGTCGAGGTTGTGCTCGATGACGATCACCGAGTTCCCCTTGTCCACCAGCCCCGACAACACCTTGATCAGCTTCGAGATGTCCTCGAAGTGCAGCCCGGTCGTCGGCTCGTCCAGCACGTACACCGTCCGCCCGGTGGACCGCTTCTGCAGCTCCGAGGCCAGCTTCACGCGCTGCGCCTCGCCGCCGGACAGGGTGGGCGCGGACTGCCCGAGTCGGACGTACCCGAGGCCGACCTCGTTCAGCGTCCGCAGGTGCCGGGCGATGGTCGGGACCGCTTCGAAGAAGTCCAGGGCCTCCTCGATCGGCATGTCCAGCACCTCGGCGATGGACTTGCCCTTGTAGTGGACCTCCAGTGTCTCCCGGTTGTAGCGCGCCCCGTGGCAGACCTCGCACGGCACGTACACGTCCGGCAGGAAGTTCATCTCGATCTTGATGGTGCCGTCGCCGGAGCAGTTCTCGCAGCGGCCGCCCTTCACGTTGAAGGAGAACCGGCCCGGGAGGTACCCGCGGACCTTCGCCTCCATGGTCTCCGCGAACAGCTTGCGCACGTGGTCGAAGACACCGGTGTACGTGGCCGGGTTGGACCGCGGGGTCCGGCCGATCGGCGACTGGTCCACGTGCACGACCTTGTCGACGAGGTCGTCGCCGGCCACCCGGGTGTGGCGGCCCGGCACCGACCGGGCGCCGTTGAGCTCCCGGGCCAGGTGCGTGTACAGGATGTCGTTGACCAGCGTGGACTTGCCGGAGCCGGAGACACCGGTGACGGCCGTGAGCACGCCCAGCGGGAAGGACACGTCGATGTCCTGGAGGTTGTTCTCGCGGGCGCCGTGCACGGTGAGCCGGCGGTCCGCGTCGACCGGCCGCCGGGTGTCCGGCACCGCGATCGACTTCCGGCCGGACAGGTACTGCCCGGTCATCGACTCCTTGTTGGCAAGCAGCTCCTTCAGCGAGCCGCTGTGCACGACCTTGCCGCCGTGCTCGCCGGCCCCGGGGCCGATGTCCACGACCCAGTCGGCCACCTTGATGGTGTCCTCGTCGTGTTCCACGACGATCAGGGTGTTGCCCATGTCGCGGAGCCGGACCAGGGTCTCGATCAGCCGGTGGTTGTCCCGCTGGTGCAGACCGATGGACGGCTCGTCGAGCACGTACAGCACGCCGACCAGGCCGGAGCCGATCTGCGTGGCCAGCCTGATCCGCTGGGCCTCGCCGCCGGACAGGGTGCCGGCGGCCCGGCTGAGCGAGAGGTAGTCGAGGCCGACGTCGACCAGGAAGCGCAGCCGCTCGTTGACCTCTTTCAGGACCCGCTCGGCGATCTTCTTGTCGCGCGCGTCCAGCCGGAGCCGGCCGAGGAAGTCCGCGCACTCGCTGATCGACATCCCGGCGACCTCGGCGATGGACTTCTCCATCACCGTCACGGCCAGCACGATCGGCTTCAGACGGGTGCCCTCGCAGGTGGGGCAGGGCACCTCGCGCATGTAGCCCTCGAACCGCTCCCGGCTGCTGTCGCTCTCCGCCTCGGAGTGCCGGCGCTTGACGAACGGCACCGCACCCTCGAAGGCGGTGGTGTACGCGCGCTCGCGGCCGTACCGGTTGCGGTAGCGGACCTGGATCTGCGTCTTGTGCCCGTGCAGCAGGGCCTTCTTCGCCCGCTGCGGCAGCCCGGCCCACGGGATGTCCGTACGGAAGCCCAGCTCGTCGGCGAGGGCGCCGACCAGGCGCTGGAAGTAGTCCTTGGTGTGGCCGAGGGACCAGGGCGAGACGGCACCCTCGTCGAGGCTCTTCTCCTCGTCCGGGATGATCAGCTCGGGGTCGACCTCCATCCGCGTGCCGATGCCGGTGCAGTCGGGGCAGGCGCCGAAGGGCGAGTTGAAGGAGAACGAGCGCGGCTCCAGCTCCTCGAACGACAGGTCGTCGTACGGGCAGTAGAGGTGCTCGGAGAACATCCGCTCGCGCTCGGGGTCGTCCTCGGCGAGGTCCACGAAGTCGAGGATGACCATGCCGCCGGACAGGCCGAGGGCGGTCTCCACCGAGTCGGTGAGCCGGCGCTTGGCACTCTCCTTGACGGTGAGGCGGTCGACGACCACCTCGATGGTGTGCTTCTCCTGCTTCTTCAGGGCCGGCGGCTCGGTGAGCTGGACGGTCTGCCCGTCCACCCGGGCCCGGCTGTACCCCTTGGTCTGGAGGTCCGCGAAGAGGTCGACGAACTCGCCCTTGCGCTCGCGCACCAGCGGCGAGAGCACCTGGAAGCGGCTGCCCTCAGGCAGCGCGAGCACCTTGTCGACGATGGCCTGCGGCGACTGCCGGGAGATCGGCCGCCGGCACTCGGGGCAGTGCGGCTTGCCGATGCGGGCGAAGAGCAGGCGGAGGTAGTCGTAGACCTCCGTGATGGTGCCGACCGTGGAGCGCGGATTGCGCGAGGTCGACTTCTGGTCGATGGACACGGCCGGGGACAGGCCCTCGATGAAGTCGACATCGGGCTTGTCCATCTGGCCGAGGAACTGCCGGGCGTACGAGGACAGCGACTCCACGTACCGGCGCTGGCCCTCGGCGAAGATCGTGTCGAACGCGAGCGAGGACTTGCCCGACCCGGACAGCCCGGTGAAGACGATGAGCGAGTCGCGGGGCAGGTCGAGCGAGACGTTCTTGAGGTTGTGCTCGCGAGCGCCGCGGACGATGAGACGGTCGGTCACGCCGGTCCGCACCTTTCTTGAGAGAGCGGGGGACGGAGCCCCCCGTCCCAGGGTATGGGGGCGGCCACAGCGGTGCGCCGCGGTCAGGTTTCCGAGCCTATAGCACGCGCATTCGATTTACGGTGCCCGGAGAGTTCCTTCACCCGAAGGAGTGGCGGCGCTATCGTCGGCCCCATGAACGATCATGTGCACGACCTGGCGCTCCTCGATGCGGCGACCGACCGTCTGCTCGCCTCGCTCGCCACCCTCGACAACGCGGGACTGGCCGAGGCGTCACGCCTGCCCGGCTGGACCCGTGGTCACGTCCTGGCCCACCTGGCCCGCAACGCCGACGCCCTCGTCAACGTGCTGGAGGGCCGTCCCATGTACGTCAGCGGCGACGCCCGCGACGCGGACATCGAGCGCGACGCCCCGCGGCCGCTCGACGCGCACCTCGCCGACCTGCGCGAGAGCCACGCCCGTTTCACCGCCACCACGGAGCCCGCGCAGGACTGGGCCCGCACCGTGGAGCTGCGCAACGGCGTCAAGGACGCCGCGGCCAACATCCCGTTCCGCCGCCTGATCGAGGTCGAGCTGCACCACGTCGACCTCGGCGTCGGCTACGAGCTGTCGGACCTGCCGGACGAGTTCACCGCCCGCGAGATCTCCTTCCTCGCCGACCGCTGGTCCGGCCGCCCCGACGTCCCGCCCGTCACCCTCCGGCTCGGCCACGACGACCCCGCCCCGACCTGGCGCACCGGCGGCAGCGAGGGCACCCCGGTGACCGTCAGCGGCACGGGCGCCGAACTGCTCGGCTGGCTGGCCGGCCGCGGGGACAAGGGCGCGCACACGGTCGTCGACGGCGGGGACCTCCCGCTGCTCCCCCCGCTGTAGCCGGCGACGAATTAGGCTGCCGCCATGACATACAGCGGAGCGGTGAAGGTGGGCGGGCCGGCGGATGTGCACGAGCTCGCGGACCTGATGATTTCCAAGGTCGCGGTGGGTCCGATGGACAACAACGCGTACCTGCTGCGGTGCCGGGCCACGGGCGAGCAGCTGCTGATCGACGCGGCCGCGGAGGCGCACACCCTGCTGGCACTGATCGGTGACGACGGCATCTCCTCCGTGGTCACCACGCACCGGCACGGGGACCACTGGGGCGCCCTGCGCGAGGTCGTCGACGCGACCGGCGCCCGGACGTACGCGGGCCGGCACGACGCGGAGGGGATCCCGGTGCCCACCGACGTGCCCGTCGAGGACGGGGACGTCATCCGGGTGGGCCGGGTCGAGCTGACCGCCCGCCACCTGGTCGGGCACACCCCGGGCTCGATCGCCCTGGTCTACGACGACCCGCACGGGCACCCGCACGTGTTCACCGGAGACTGCCTCTTCCCGGGCGGCGTCGGCAACACGCGCGGCGACAAGGCCGACTTCACGAGCCTGCTCGACGACGTCGAGGCCAAGCTCTTCGGCCGGCTGCCGGACGAGAGCTGGGTCTACCCGGGCCACGGCGGCGACACCACGCTCGGCGCCGAGCGCCCGCACCTCGCGGAGTGGCGCGAGCGCGGCTGGTGATCCCGCCCGGCCCGGCCCGCCGCCCGTACCACGGGACCGGCGGACCGGGCCCCCGGCGTCAATCACGATCCGCCGGAAACCCGTTCGGGTCGAGGATGGCCGTACCCGCTCCGTGACCGGCTCCGACCGGGTACACGGAGTCTCATGTACGAAGCCCCTCCCGACGGCCCCTCCTCCGCCCCGGCCGGCACCCCCGGCCCGGCCCCCGCCGCCCGCACCGGCCCCTCCATGCCCCGGCTGGCCGCGGCCTCGCTCGCCGGCACCGCGATCGAGTTCTACGACTTCTTCGTCTACGGGACGGCGGCTGCGCTCGTCCTCGGACCGCTGTTCTTCCCCACCTTCTCCCCGCTGGCCGGCACCCTCGCCGCGTTCGGCACGTTCGGCGTCGGGTTCGTGGCCCGCCCGCTCGGGTCCCTCGTCTTCGGCCACATCGGCGACCGGCACGGCCGCCGGCCGGTGCTCTTCGCCTCGCTGCTGCTCACCGGCGTCGCCACGGTCGCCGTCGGCTGCCTGCCGTCGTACGCCTCGATCGGGGTGGCCGCCCCGGTACTGCTGCTCGTCCTGCGCTTCCTGCAGGGTCTCGGGCTCGGCGGCGAGTGGGGCGGGGCCGTGCTGCTGACCGCCGAGCACGCCCCGGCGCGGCGGCGCGGTCTGTGGGCGAGCATCCCGCAGACCGGCCCGCCGGTCGGCTTCCTGCTCGCCAACGGGATCATGCTGGTCCTGTCCGCGGCCCTCACGGACGACCAGTTCCGCACCTGGGGCTGGCGGGTGCCGTTCTGGTTCGCGGGCCTGCTGGCGGCCGGCGGGCTGCTGCTGCGGGCCTCCCTGGAGGAGACCCCGGCCTTCCGCGCGCTCGCCGAGTCCGGCCGGCGGGCCGAGGCCCCGCTCACCGAGGTGTTCCGCCGGCACTGGCGGCCGGTGCTGCTCAGCGGCGGCGGCCTGGCCATCGGGTACGCGATCTTCTACACGGTGACCACCTGGTCCCTGGCGTACGGGACGGAGCACCTGGGCGTGGGGCGGACCACCATGCTCGCGTGCATCATGACCGCGGTCGTGATCAAGGCCCCGCTGACCCCGGTGTTCGCGCTGCTCGGCGACCGCTGGGGCCGGCGGCCGGTGTGCCTGGCAGGCTGCGCGGCGGCCGCCCTGTGGATGTTCCCGATGGCCGCGCTGCTGCGCACGGGCCGCCCGCTGCCGATGGCGCTCGGCTTCACGGTGGCCCTGGTCACCATGGTGATGATCCTGTCGGTGATCGCGGCGTACCTGCCGGAACTGTTCGAGCCGCGGGTGCGCTGCACGGGCGCGGCGGTCGGCTACAACCTCGGCGGGGTGCTCGGCGGTGCGCTCACCCCGATCGTGGCGACGGCGCTGGCCGGTGACGGCGGGCCGCCCTGGAGGGTGGCCGCGTACCTGACCGGGATCGCCCTGGTCAGCCTGTGCTGCTTCGCGCTGCTGCCCGAGACCGCACCGGCGGCGGGACCGGCCGCGGCCCCGGAGGCGGCCACCGAGCCGGCGGCCGCCTGAGCCGGGACGCACGCGGGCCGGCCGGGGCTGCCGCCCCGACCGGCCCGGTCGTTGTTGCCGAGGTCAGGCCTCGACGGACTCCTTGCCGTCCGAAGCCTCGGCGGCCTCGGCCGCCGCCTGCTTCTTCGAGGCGATCAGGCTGGTGATGGTGGTGACGACGAGGACGGCGCAGATCACCGCCAGCGAGAACGGGATGGAGATCTCGGGGACGTGGACGCCGCTCTCGTGCAGGGCGTGCAGCACGAGCTTGACGCCGATGAAGCCGAGGATGATCGACAGGCCGTAGCTGAGGTGGACCAGCTTCTTGAGCAGGCCGCCGATGAGGAAGTACAGCTGGCGCAGGCCCATCAGGGCGAACGCGTTCGCGGTGAAGACGATGTACGGGTCCTGAGTCAGGCCGAAGATCGCGGGGATCGAGTCCAGGGCGAACAGCACGTCGGTCGTGCCGATGGCGAGCATGACGACCATCAGCGGGGTCAGGATGCGCTTGCCGTTGGACTGGATGAAGAGCTTGGTGCCGTGGTAGCGGTCGGCGACGCCGAACTTCTTCTCGACGGACTTCAGGAGGCGGTTCTCCTCGAACTCCTCGTCCTCGTCGTCGGAGCGGGCCTCCTGGATGAGCTTCCAGGCGGTGTAGATCAGGAACGCACCGAAGATGTAGAAGATCCACGAGAAGCTGGCGATGATCGCGGCGCCGGCGGCGATGAAGATCGCGCGCAGCACCAGGGCGATCAGCACGCCGACCAGCAGCACGCGCTGCTGGAGGTGGGACGGGACCGCGAACTTCGCCATGATCAGGACGAAGACGAAGAGGTTGTCGACACTCAGCGACTTCTCGGTGATGAATCCTGCGAAGAACTCGCCGGAGGCCTGGCTGTTGCCGAAGACCAGCAGGCCGAGGCCGAAGAGGATGGCGAGGACGATCCAGACGACCGTCCAGATGCCGGCCTCCTTGACCGACACGTCGTGCGGTTTGCGGCCGATGAAGAAGTCGGCCCCGATGAGGATGCCCAGACCGGCAATGGTCAGCACCCACGTGTACAACGAAACGTCCACTTCACGCCTCCGGCAGATCGCTACGGCTCAAGGTCAGCGTCATCGCTGCCGGAGGTCTCTTCCACCCGACGGCCTCCCGGCCGCGGGCCGCCGCCCCGGGACCGGTTGCAGTCCGTACTGACGGGCACGACGTAGCGAAACAGCAGGAATACTCCCCTCCGCGCACATAAGAGTACCGGCACCCCAGGGAAAAGGTAAAGGGATACCCAAAGAAAGGTCAGCGGGGAGTCAGTGTCGGGTCAGTGGACGGTCATCGCTCCTCGGCGATCCGGGCGAGCACCTGCTCCAGTACGGCGCTCCCCGCCGGCGGCAGGCTCGGCTCGAAGGTCCAGGCGTGCCCGACCCAGGGATCGGCGAGGTGGTCGTCGGGCACCGGCGAGAGCCGCAGCAGCGACTTCCACAGCGGATCCAGCAGCGGCCCGTACGCCGAGGCCTCGTCGCGGTCGGCGACCATCAGCAGGTGGACGCCGACGGCCGGCCCCTCGTCGGCGAGGTACCGCAGCCGGGTCACGGCCCGGTCGTCGAAGCCGTGCGGGAAGTCGTGGACGATCAGCAGCTGAGGCGCGGTGTCCACGTGCGGCGGCAGCGACTCGGCCGCGCCGCTGCCGAGGGCCATCTGCACCAGGTCCACCCGCTCGGTGAGCCGGGCCAGCAGCTCCGAGACCCCGGCCGCCCCGGTGGCCGGGGGTCCGGCCAGCAGTCCGGCCCTGCGCAGCGGCTCCAGGGCCGCCGCGCCCGCACCGGCCGCGTCGACGGCGTGCACCCGGAACCCGCCCGCCGGATGGACGGCGAGCAGCCGGGCCGCGTGCGCGACGGCGGTGTCGAGGGCGAGCCGCCGCAGCCGGTCGGTGTCCATGGCCATCGCAGCCTCCGAGCCGGTACGGCCGCTGTCGATCCACAGCCCGCGCTCCAGCGGCAGCCGGACCAGCATGGGGATGCGCAGGTCCGGGCGTTCCGGCAGGTGCAGGTCGCCCAGGCGCAGGGACATCGGGGGCTCGGAGGGCAGCCGGTGGTCCTGCCACAGCGGGTGGTCCCAGCCGGCGAAGGCGGCCGGCAGCGCGGGTTCGACCACCTCGGCTTCGGCGGTCAGCTGTGCGAGGTCCCGGTCGAGCACCGCCCGGGCCTGGAGCACGAGGTCGTCGTGGCGGGCCTGCGCGGCCTCGCGGGCGGCGCCGGAGCCGCCGCCGAGCCGGTCGCGCGGGTCGGCGAGCGCCTGGTCCAGCTCGCGGTCCATACGGTCCTCCGCGAAGGCCACCGCACTGCGGTACGCGGCGACCACCCGGGCCAGGTCCTCGAACATGCCCCAGACCTGGTTGTGGAGGCGCTCCTCCATCGTCCAGCCGTTGGCGTCGCCGGCCACGGGCCGCGGCTGCTCCCCGGGCCGGGCGGGGGCGGGCTGCGGGGCGGGCGCCGGGGGCTGCGTACGGGCCCGGCGGGGGTGTTCGTAGCTGACGGCGGCCGGCGGCTCGGCGGGGGCCGGGCCGGGCGTGCCGGGGTACGGGACGCCGGAGACGGGCACCGGGCCGGGCGCCTCCCGGCCGCGGTCCGGCTCCGTGGCGGCAGCCGGGCCCTGGGGGCCGGCCGTGGTCCCGCCGAGGGTGCGCACGGCCTGCGGCGGCGCTTCGGCGGCGGCGGGCACGGCCGAGGCGGCGAGCGCGGCGGCCGCGACGGGGTCGAGCCCGTGGTCCGCGAACAGGCCCGCGAGGCCGTCCGCGTACCCCTGGCCGACGGCGCGCACCTTCCACGCGCCCTGCCGCCGGTACAGCTCGACGGCGATGACGGCGGATTCGGTGTCGAGTCCGGTGAGGGTGAAGCCCACGGCCTCGGTGCCGCCGGCGTCCAGGACGGCGAGGTGCGGCGCCGCCACGGTCCCGAACCGGGCGGGCCCGCCCGGCGGCAGGGCGAGCAGGACCCCGACCCGGTGGGCGGCGTCGGGCACGGCGGCGAGGTCGACCTCGATCCGCTGCCCGGCGGCCGCGGCCACCGGGCACACGGCGCCCGGGATCCGCGGCCGGCCGGGATGTGCGGCGGCATCGGCGCCGGGCAGCATCCGGCCCGCCTCGTCGCCCAGGAGGACGCCGGCGAGCACCGGGGTGCCCGCCGAGATCCGGATCTCCACCTGCGTGTGCGGCAGCGGGTGGTTCTGTCCCCGCACCAGCTCGGCCGTCATCGCCTGCCCCCGTCGTTCCCGTTGGTTCCCGCCGCCGTGCGCCGCTCGCCTACAGGTGCGGGACGATCGCCGGGAGGAGGTCCTGGAAGGTGCGGCCGTTGGCCGCGTCGCCCAGGGCCGTCATCTTCCAGCCGCCGCCCGCCCGGTGGACCTTCGCCATGATCTGCGCCGTGTACTGGCCGCCGCCGTTGAGCGTGTAGCGGGCCAGCTCCTGGCCGTTCGTCTCGTCGACGATCCGGCAGAAGGCGTTCTCGACCTCCTGGAAGGTCTGCCCGGTGAAGGAGTTCACGGTGAACACGATCTGGTCAACGTGGACCGGAACCCGCTGGAGGTCGACGAGGATCGCCTCGTCGTCCCCGCCCTGGCCGACGCCGCCGACCAGGTTGTCGCCGGTGTGCCGGACCGATCCGTCCTCGCTGATCAGGTGGCGGAAGAACACGACGTCCACGGGCTGCCGGTCGGCGAACAGCACGGCCGAGGCGTCGAGGTCGATCTCCCGGGTGCGCGACCCGAACAGGCCGCGGCGCTTGGCCGCCTGCCAGCCGAGGCCCATCCGCACCGCGGTCAGGGTTCCCCCGTCGGCCTTCGCCAGGCTGATGGCCTGACCCTTGGTCATGTTGACCGTCACGCGCTGTCCCCTCTCTGATGTGTTCCCGCCCGCGGCGGCCGCCCGCGGCCTGCGCCGCGGACCCCGTACCGCGGGTCCTGCCCTGCCGGCCAACCCTATGCACGGCCGCCCGCCGAGCGGCTCGGCCCGCCCGATTCTGTGTCTCTCCTGAGACACAGCGCCGAAACCCGGCCGGCCGCTGCGGCTGCGCGCCTCAGGCGAGGCCGGCCTCCTTCATCTGCCGCAGTTCCTTCTTCAGCTCGCCGACCTCGTCCCGGATCCGGGCGGCGACCTCGAACTGGAGGTCCGCCGCCGCGGCCCGCATCCGCTCGGTCATCTCCTCGATCAGCTGCGCCAGTTCGGCCGCGGGCCGGTCGGTGGGCACCGCGGCCGCGCCCGCCTTGCCGCCCTTGCCCGGCGCCTTGCCGCCGAGCGCGGGCACCGGCGCCTTGGCGCCCTTGCCCTCCCGGGCCTGCCGGTAGCCGGTGCCGAGCAGCTCCTCGGTGTCGACCTCCTCGCGGGCGATCGTCGCGACGATGTCGTTGATCTTCTTGCGCAGCGGCTGCGGGTCGATGCCGTGCTCGGTGTTGTACGCGATCTGCTTCTCGCGGCGCCGGTTGGTCTCGTCGATGGCCTTCACCATCGCCGGCGTCATCTTGTCCGCGTACATGTGGACCTGCCCGGACACGTTGCGCGCGGCCCGGCCGATGGTCTGGATCAGCGAGGTCCCGGAGCGCAGGAAGCCCTCCTTGTCGGCGTCGAGGATCGCGACGAGCGACACCTCGGGCAGGTCGAGGCCCTCGCGGAGCAGGTTGATGCCGACCAGGACGTCGTACTCGCCGGCGCGCAGCTCGCGCAGCAGCTCGATGCGGCGCAGCGTGTCCACGTCGCTGTGCAGGTAGCGGACCTGGATGCCGAGTTCGAGGAAGTAGTCGGTGAGGTCCTCGGCCATCTTCTTGGTGAGGGTGGTGACGAGGACCCGCTCGTCCTTCTCGGTGCGGGTGCGGATCTCGTGGACCAGGTCGTCGATCTGGCCCTCGGTGGGCTTGACCACGACCTCCGGGTCGACCAGGCCGGTCGGGCGGATGATCTGCTCGACGAACCCGTCGCCGCGGGCCAGCTCGTACGCGCCGGGGGTGGCGGACAGGTAGACGGTCTGGCCGATCCGCTCCTGGAACTCCTCCCACTTCAGGGGCCGGTTGTCGAGGGCGGACGGCAGCCGGAACCCATGGTCGACGAGGGTCCGCTTGCGGGAGGCGTCGCCCTCGTACATGGCACCGATCTGGGGGACGGTGACATGGGATTCGTCGATGACGAGCAGAAAGTCTTCGGGGAAGTAGTCGATGAGCGTGTTGGGCGCGGATCCGCGCTCGCGGCCGTCCATGTGCAGCGAGTAGTTCTCGATGCCGGAACAGGAGCCGATCTGCTGCATCATCTCCAGGTCGTACGTGGTGCGCATGCGCAGGCGCTGCGCCTCCAGGAGCTTGCCCTGCTTCTCCAGTTCGGCGAGGCGCCCGGCGAGCTCGGCCTCGATCCCGGCGATGGCCTTCTGCATGCGCTCGGGGCCGGCGATGTAGTGGCTGGCGGGGAACACGTACAGCTCGCGGTCCTCGCTGATGACCTCTCCGGTCAGCGGGTGCAGCGTGGACAGGGCCTCGATCTCGTCGCCGAACATCTCGATGCGGACGGCCAGCTCCTCGTACACCGGGAAGATCTCGACGGTGTCGCCGCGGACCCGGAAGGTGCCGCGGGTGAACGCCATGTCGTTGCGGGTGTACTGGATGTCGACGAAGCGGCGCAGCAGGGCGTCCCGGTCGATCTCCTCGCCGACCTTCAGCGGGACCATGCGGTCCACGTACTCCTGCGGGGTGCCGAGGCCGTAGATGCAGGAGACGGAGGCGACGACGATCACGTCGCGGCGGGTCAGGAGCGAGTTCGTCGCCGAGTGCCGCAGCCGCTCCACCTCCTCGTTGATGGAGGAGTCCTTCTCGATGTAGGTGTCCGACTGCGGGACGTACGCCTCGGGCTGGTAGTAGTCGTAGTACGAGACGAAGTATTCGACCGCGTTGTTCGGCAGCAGCTCGCGGAACTCGTTCGCCAGCTGGGCCGCCAGGGTCTTGTTCGGTGCCATGACCAGGGTCGGGCGCTGGAGCCGCTCGATCATCCACGCGGTGGTCGCCGATTTGCCGGTGCCGGTGGCGCCGAGCAGGACGACGTCCTTCTCCCCCGCGCGGATGCGCCGCTCCAGCTCGGCGATGGCCGCGGGCTGGTCGCCGCTGGGCTGGTAGGGACTGACCACCTCGAAAGGGGCACCACTGCTCCGGCGGAGCTGTTCGATCTTCGATACGGGCCGCATGGCTCCACCGTACGACGCTGCACCGACAGTCTTGCCGCGTTGCCCATCGGATCAGCGTTCCCGCTGGTAGGAAGCCTCCTCCCAGGGCGGTCGCGCGGGCCAGACCGGCCGCGGCGGGGCGGGGACGGGCCGGCGGACCTCGCCGGGCTTCTGCCAGTCCTGGTTGCCCATGACGAGCAGCGGGTCGAACATCACCACCACCCCGGCCAGCACCAGGAAGACCACCGGTCCGACCAGCAGGGGTGCCAGCAGGGTGGTCGGCTCGTCGCCGCCGAGCCGGCCGAGGCCGCCGACCATGCGGACCCGGACGGCGGCCATCGCGGTGTAGTGCATGCCGGTGACGGCCAGGCCCATCACGAGGCTGGCGCCGACGGCGGGCAGGAAGCCGCGGATGCTGACGGCGGCCCAGAGCGCGGCGGTGGCGGCGACGACGGCCACGACGACGGACAGCGCGACGATCTTCGTGTCGTACTCGATGCGTCCGTGCAGCCGCATGCCGGCCATGCCGAGGTAGTGCATGGAGGCCACGCCGAGACCGGTGATGGTGCCTCCGGTCACGAGGGACATCGGGGTGCTGCCGCGGTACCCGACGATGAAGATCCCGATTCCCACCATCACGATCGCGACGCCGAGGCTCGCGAAGGTGATCCGTTTGTCGTAGTTCAGTGGCGACCCCGCGACGGAAAAGCCCATCATCGCAATGAAGTGCATTGTCCAGATTCCGGATCCGATGGCGGTCGCCCCGAGGGCGAGCCAGCCGGGCCGCCAGGAGCGCTCGACGAGGAGGGACCGGGTAGTGCACCGCAGTCCGAGCGCGCCGCCCAGACAGGCCATCAGATATGCGGCGAGGGGCGTGATCAGGCCATAACTGAAGCCGTTGATCACCCCGTAGCCGCCGGACACCGCGTCCGTGCCGTGCATCCTTGCCCGCCCTTCCGCCGCGTCAGGCCGCTTGCCGGTCCAACTTTCGCTGGTACGGGCCCGATTGATGGCGAGATTAGGCCGAGTGGGTGCACCCGCGCACCGCCTCCGCCCAGATTGGCCCCGCCTGATTTCCGCCACCGCGACGTTCCGGACGGATTCGTTCATCCCGTGGCCACCCGCGGCCCGTCCCCCGTTGCAGGTGCGCTGTCACGCTGACCCGTGGTCACCACCGCGTCGCCCGCCGGTCGTCCGGCAGCCGACACCGAGGAGAACGCCATGTTCGTACGATCCTTCGCGGCGGCCGCCGCCGCGCTGCTGGGCCTCACCTTCGCCGTGCCGCAGGGCGCCTCCGACGGCCCCGCCTCCGCCTCGTCCGTGGTGGCGGCCGCGGCCGCCACCACGGTGCCGGGCGTGCTGTCCGGAGCCCCCGCGCCGGATGCGGCCGGGCCCGGCGGGCCCCGCGGGCGGGCCGCCCGCGGCCGGGACCCGTTCCGGCTGGGCGCGCCGGTCGCGGTCGCTCACCGGGGGGCTTCGGCGTACGCCCCGGAGAACACCCTGGAGGCCGTCGACTACGCCGAGCGCCTGGGCATCGACTGGGTCGAGAACGACGTCCAGCGCACCCGCGACGGAGAGCTGGTGGTCATCCACGACGACACCCTGGCCCGCACGACCGACGTCGAGACCGTCTTCCCGGGCCGGTCCCCGTGGCGGGTCGGGGACTTCACGGCGGCGGAGATCGCCCGGCTGGACGCGGGCAGCTGGTTCGGCGCGGCGTACCGGGGGGCCCGGGTGCCGACGCTGGACCAGTACCTGCGGCGGATCGGCTTCAACCAGCAGCGGCTGCTCCTGGAGATCAAGAAGCCGGAGCTGTACCCGGGGATCGAGGAGGACCTGCTGCGGGTGCTGGACCGGGCGGGCTGGCTGGACGAGCACCACGTGACGCACCGTCTGGTGGTGCAGAGCTTCAGTGCCGACTCGATCCGCACCGTGCACCGAGAGCGGCCCGACCTGACCACCGGTTTCCTGGGCACTCCGCCGGTCTCGCAGCTGCGCGACTACGCGGCCTTCACCGACCGGATCAACCCGGCGTACAACACGCTCTCGAAGGAGTGGGTGGACGCGGTGCACGCCCTGCGGGGGCCGCACGGGAAGCGGCTGGACGTGAACACGTGGACGGTCAACAACGCGGACCTCGCGCGCCGGGTCCGGGACCAGGGCGTCGACGGGATCATCTCGAACACGCCGGACGTGGTCCGGGACGCGGTGGGCGGCTTCTGAGTCCACAGGGTCCGGGGGCGCTGTCGGCGGCCGGCCGTACCGTGGTGGCGTGAACGAGAACAGCGACGCGCAGCAGCTCGAATGGACCCTGGTCGACAGCGCCGTCGGTCCGCTGTTCCTCGCCGCCACCGGCACGGGCCTGGTCCGGGTCGAGTTCCACGGCAGGGAGCGGATGGCCGAGGCGCTGGAGTCACGGCTGGGCACGCCGGCGGTCCGGCCGCCGGCCGGCCGGGAGGTCCTGCTGGCCGAGCCGATACGCCAGCTCGCGGCGTACTTCGACGGCCGGCTGCGGGACTTCCGGATCCCCCTGGACTGGCGGCTGAGCGCCGGCTTCAACCGCCTGTGCCTGCGGGAACTCGCAGCCGGAGTGCCGTACGGGACGGTCATCGGGTACGGGGAGCTGGCCGCGCGGGCCGGCCGGCCGGGCGGGGCCCAGGCCGTGGGGGCGGCGATGGGCTCCAATCCGCTGCCGGTGGTCGTGCCCTGCCACCGGGTGGTGGAGAGCGACGGCGGGCTGGGCGGCTTCGGCGGCGGGGCGGAGGCCAAGCGGATCCTGCTGGCGCTGGAGGGCGTCCTCCCGCAGCCGCTGTTCTGAGGGCGGCGGCCGCGGCCGGTTCCGGGCGCGGAAGGCGTGGTCGGCCGGGGTTCCGCCGTCGCGCCCCGGTCGGACACGAGTGCGACACTGCGGCCGTGACTACCGACTCTTCTCCCAGTACGCAGCCCGGGCCCGCGGTGTCCGCCGAGGCGCTGCCCGCCCTGCAGCGGCGCATCTCCCGGGTGCTCATGGCCAGCCAGATCGTCAGCGGTCTGGGGGTGCCCATCAGCATCGCGCTGGCCCCGGTGCTCGCCACCGAGATCAGCGGCACCGAGGAGCTGTCGGGACTGGCGTCGAGCGCCGCGGTGGCGGGCACCGCACTGGTCTCGCTGCCGCTGGCGGCGCTGATGACCGCGCGCGGCCGGCGGCCGGGCCTGGTGCTGGGGTACCTGACGGGCGCGCTGGGCGGCGTCCTGGTGGTCGTCGCGGCGATGGCGGAGAGCTTCCCGCTGCTGCTGCTCGGCATGGCGCTGTTCGGTGCCGCCTCCTCGGCGAACCTGCAGGCCAGGTTTGCGGCGGCCGACCTGGCGGAGCCCGACCACCGGGCGCGGGCTATCTCCACGGTGGTGTGGGCGAGCACGCTCGGCGCGGTGCTCGGCCCGAACCTGTCGGCCCCTGCCAGCCGCAGCTTCGACGGCACCTCCATACCCGGGACGGCGGGCCCCTTCGTGTGGGCCGCCGGGATCTTCGTGCTGGCCGCCGTGGTGGTGGGGGTGCTGCTGCGGCCGGATCCGCTGCTGACCGCCCGCGCCCTGGCCGGTCCTGCCGGGCAGACGGCGGCGGCCCGTTCGCTGAAGGCGGCCTTCGCCGCCGTGAAGGCGTCCCCGCGGGCCCGGCTCGCGCTGGTGACCATCGCGGTCTCGCACACCACGATGGTGTCGATCATGGTGATGACCCCGCTGGACCTCGGCCACCACGGCGCCGGGCTGGAGCTGATCGGCCTGGTGATCTCCATCCACATCGCCGGCATGTTCGCCTTCTCGCCGGTGATGGGCTGGCTCGCCGACCGGCTCGGCCGGCTGTCCGTGATCGGGCTGTCGGCGGGACTGTTCTCGCTGGCCGCGCTGCTCGCCGGGACCGCCGGGCCGCGGCACGGGCAGACCACGGCGGGCCTGTTCCTGCTGGGCCTGGGCTGGTCGGCCGGCATGGTGTCGGGCTCGGCCCTGCTGACGGACTCCGTACCGCAGGCCGCCCGGGCCGGCGTGCAGGGCCTGTCCGATCTGACGATGAACACGGCGGCCGGGGTCGGCGGCACCGCGGCCGGCCTGGTCGTGGCCCAGGCCGGCTACGGCTGGCTGAACGCGATCGGCGCGGCGCTGCTGGTGCCGATGGCGGGCCTCGCCCTGTTCACGGCGCGCCGGTCCGCCTCGGAGTGACCGGGGCGGTCAGAGGGTGATGTGGTACGCCTTGCGCAGGGTCTCGTGGACCGTCCACGTCGTCCGGTCGCCCTCGCGCAGCACGCAGGCCGTGCCCGGGCCGACCTCCAGGGTCTCGCCGCCCTCGACCTCGATCGTCGCGCGGCCGCTGACGACGACGAACAGTTCGTCGGCCTCGGTGTCCGTGACCACACCCGGAGTGATCTGCCAGATCCCGCGCAGCTGCTTCCCGTCGGGGGACTCCCACAGCACCTTTCCGGTGATCACGGGATTGCCGGACACGATCTGACTCGGGTCGAGTGCTTCGGCCTCCAGCTCGGCGTCCGTCACGGAGACGGCGAACGAACCGGGGCCGGGGTGGTGCTCACTGGTGCTCATGGCGGGTCACCCTAGCCCGCCCGGCCGGGCCGCCACGGCGGCCAACGCGTCCATGATCGGGCGCGTCGGCCCGTCATCCTGTCCAGCGCGGCGGCGGGTTCGCGCCACCGTGGTGCCGGTCCGCGGCGGGGGCGTTTGCCGCCCCGGCCGCCGTGCCATGGATGGGGACATGCCACTTACTTCACCTGTCGTACCGGTCCTGTCGGAGGAAGTCGGGGAGGCGGTCGCCGCGGGGCGGCCGGTCGTCGCCCTCGAATCGACGATCCTCGCCCACGGCCTGCCCCGCCCCCGCAACCTGCTCGCGGGCCGGGAGCTGGAGGCCCTGGTCCGCGCCGAGGGGGCGGTGCCCGCCACCGTCGCCCTGCTCGACGGGGTGCCGTACGTGGGCCTGGACAAGGAGCAGCTGGAGCGGGTCGCGGGCGACGACCCGGTGCGCAAGCTCGGCCACCGCGACCTGGCGCCTGCGGTCGCCGCGGGGGTGTCGGGGGCGACCACCGTCTCCGCGACGGCGTTCCTGGCCGCGCGGGCCGGGCTGCGGGTGTTCGCGACCGGCGGGCTGGGCGGCGTACACCGGGAGTGGACGCGGACTCAGGACGAGTCGGCGGACCTGGCGCTGCTGGCGCGCACCCGGATCACGGTGGTGTGCGCGGGCGTGAAGTCGATCCTGGACGTGCCGGCCACCCTGCAGCGGCTGGAAACCCTCGGAATCGGGGTGCTGGGCTACGGCACCGACCGGTTCCCCGGCTTCTACCTGGCCAGTTCCGGGGAGCCGGTGGACTGGACGGTGCACCGGCCCGGCGAGGTGGCGGAGGTGATGGCCGCTCAGGACGCGCTGGGCGGGCCGTCGTCGGCGCTGCTGGTGGCCAACCCCGTCGCCGAGTCCGAGCAGCTCGATCCGGAGCTGCACGACCGGGTCCTCGCCGAGGCGCTGGCTGAGGCCCGGGAGCGCGGGGTGACGGGGCAGGCCGTGACGCCGTTCCTGCTGGAGCGGCTGGTCGCGCACACCGGCGGGGCCTCGCTGGAGGCGAACCTGGCGGCGGTCCGCGGGAACGTGCGGCTGGCGGCGCGGATCGCCGCGGCCTGGGCGGAGCGGTCCGCCCGGTGACCGGGTCGCTGCTGGTCGTCGGGGACGTCGTCACGGACGTGGTGGCGCTGCATCCGGAGCCGCTGGCGCCGGCCACCGACACCCCGGCCCGGATCCGCACGCTGCCGGGCGGGGCGGGGGCGAACGCGGCCTGCTGGGCGGCGCATGCGGGCGTGGCCGAGGTCGCGCTGCTGGCCCGGGTCGGCGCCGATTCGGCCGCCTGGCACGAGGCGGCGCTGCGCCGGGCGGGGGTGCGGCCGCGGCTGGTGGTCGATCCGCAGGAGCCGACGGGCACGGTGGTGTCGCTGGTGGACGCGGCGGCCGAGCGGACGTTCCTGACGGACAGCGGGGCGGCGCTGCGGCTGTCGCCGGCGGACTGGTCGGACGGGCTGCTGGACGGGGTGGCGCACGTGCACCTGTCCGGTTATCTGTTCTTCGCGGTGCCGAGCCGGGACCTGGCCCGGCTGGTGCTGCGGGCGGCTCGGGACCGGGGCGTGCCGGTGAGCGTGGACCCGGCGTCCGCGGGCTTCCTGCGGACGGCCGGGCCCGAACGGTTCCTCGACGACGTCGCCGGGGCCGGGATCCTGCTGCCCAACGAGGCGGAGGCGGCCCTGCTGGCGGGGCAGCCCGCGGGTGCGGCCCCGGCGGAGGCGGCGGCCGCGCTGAGCCGGCGGGTGCCGCTGGTCGTGGTCACGCAGGGGGCGGCGGGCGCGCTGGTCGCCGAGGGCGGCGCGGTCACCGCCCGGGTGCCGGGCGCTCCGGCCCCGGCGGCGGTGGACTCGACGGGCGCGGGCGACGCCTTCACCGGCGGCTTCCTGGCAGCCCGGCTGGCGGGCGCGGCCCCGGCAGCAGCCGCGGCGGCCGGCTGCCGGGCGGGCGCGGCAGCCGTGTCCCGGACGGGCGGCCGACCGGCGTGAGCGTGCCCCCGGGCGGGCGGCGGGGGCGGGTGAGCTGCGGGCTCGGGCGGGCCTGGGCTCGGACGGCCGGTGGGTCAGACGTGCGGCCGGTGGCGCGAGGTGCCCCCGGGCGGGCGGTGGCGGCGGGTGGCCGGTGGACTCGGACAGCCCGTGGGCTCTGGCGGCATGTGGGTTGTGGCGGCGGGTGGCATGGCGGGGCGGCCCGGACGCGGCGGGGCCCGGCGCGCGGATTCAGGCGGTCGGCAGCCCCGACCAGGCCGGATGGCGCGGGTCGTCGGCGCGGACCAGGACGTCGACGGCGGCCGCCGGGCCTGTCTCCGCCTCGTAGCGGGCGAACGCAGGCAGGGTCCACCGGGCGCCGGGGTCGGTACGGCGGGCCAGCGCGCCGGCCGACAGCCCGATGTGGACGGTGAAGTCAAACGGGAACCAGTGCTTCAGCAGCATCGGGCCGTGGACGAACAACACCCCGCCCGTCGGCAGCGTCACGTACGGGCTGCGGGTGGCCCGGTCCACCGCCGGGTCCCACAGGTCCGGCAGCACCCGACCGCTGCCGCCCGGCTCCAGTGGCCCGAACACCTCCCGCCACAGCGCGGGGACGTCGTACCAGCCGTCCGGGTAGCCCTCGGCGTCCTCCCGGCCGAACTCGAAGCGGAGCGAGGCGGGCCGCAGGAACCCGTCCGTGGCGACCACGAGGACCGGGCGGCCGCGCAGCCGGAGCGCGTCGGCGGTCGCGGCGGCGAGCGTTCCGGTACCGGCCGCGGGCGCCCCGTCCACCGCCACCCGGGTCCAGCCGCCGGGGGCCGCGGCGGCGCGGGCGGGTCCGTCGAGATGGCGGGCGAGCGCCTCGGCCATCCGCTCCCAGGTGATCGGTTCGAGCTGCACCCGTCCATTGTCAGTGGTCCCCCCTAGCGTGGTGATCAGTGGATCTGCGGCGGGACGAACCCGTCGGATCCCGGCCTGGGGAGGGGTCTGCCATGTCTCGGAACACGACGTATCTGGAGCTGTCGCAAGAGGGCGGCGGCGCCCACAAGTTCTACGAGGTGACGGTCGACGGGACCGCGGTCTCGGTGCGTTACGGGCGGATCGGCGCGGACGGCCAGCTGCAGAGCTCCTCCTTCCCCACGGTCGAGAAGGCCCGGGCGGCCGCGGCGAAGAAGATCGCCGAGAAGGTCCGCAAGGGGTACGCGCCGGCGGTCCGGGGGCAGCGGGCGGCCCGGGCGGTGACGCGCCGCCAGGTGACGGCGACTCCGTCGACGGCGCGGGCCACGGCACCGGTGCTGTGGCGGTTCCGGACCGGCGCCGCGGCGTTCGGCATCCATGTGGACGAGGACCGCTGCTGGGTCGGCAACCAGGACGGCGACGTGTACACCCTCAGCCACGGCGGCGAGGTGCTGGCCCGCTACTCGCTGCCGGACGGCGTCAAGTGCCTGGTCGCGGACGAGTTCTGGATCTACGCGGGCTGTGACGACGGCACGGTGTACGACCTGTCGTCGAAGGTGCCCTTCGGCGCCTACGACATCGCGGCGGACGTGGACATCTTCTGGCTGGACATCCGCGAGGGCGTGCTGAACGTGTCGGACCGCGACGGCGGCCTGACGGTCATCGACCACGAGGACGAGTTCCAGTGGTCGCGCCGCTCCGCGGGGGCGCACGCGTGGATGGTGCGGGCGGACGACCGCGCCGTCTACCACGGCCACAGCCAGGGCGTCACGGCGTACCGGCCGGACGGCGGCGGGGAGTTGTGGCACACCCGGACCGACGGCGGAGTGCTGTTCGGCTGGCAGGAGGAGCACGCGGTGTACGCGGGCACCGGGCGGCACACCGTGCAGCGGCTGTCGAAGACCACCGGCGCGGTGGAGGCGACGTACCGGTGCGATGCGGCGGTGTACTCGTGCGCGACGTCGCCCGACGGCCGGTACGTGTTCGCCGGCGACCTGGCCTCGTCGGTGTACTGCTTCGACGCGTCCGGGCAGCGGCTGTGGAAGCTGGGCACTGGTGCCGGGGCGGCACTGTCGATGCAGTACCTGGCCGGGAAGCTGTACCTGGTCACCTCGGACGGCTCGCTGCTGTGCGTGGACGCGAGCGAGTCGGCGATCGCGGCGGCCGAGCAGGGCTCGCTGCCGGCGACGGTGGACGTGAAGTCCGCGGCGGCGCTGCCGACCTACGCCCCGCCGGCCTCCCCGGCGGCGGTGGCCGCGGTTCCGGCGGCCTCGGTGGCGGCTGCGGGCGGGGTGGTCGTCGAGTGCGTGCAGCAGGGCGGCCGGCTGCGGGTGCAGGTGATCTCCGGGGGGTACGAGACGGGCTGGCACGTGCAGTTCCCGCGGGGCATCCGGGAGCCCGGGGCGCGGTACGTGGTGGACGGCCTGCACCCGGCGGCCGGAGGCTTCTACCGCGTCCGCGGGGAAATACGCCGCCTGATCTGAGCGGCGGCGGGCGAAAACGGGGCCGGGCAGAGGTGAGAGGGCGGTCCGGCGGCGGTATCAACCAGGCATGAACCTCGTCGTGTTCGAGGCGCTGAAGCCGGTGCGGTGCGCGGGCTGCCGGCAGGGGCCGCTGCCGATGCTCGTCCGTGAGGACGGGGTGCCGCGCTGCCTGCACTGCGTCGATCTCGGTCATCTCGTCTACCTGCCGCGGGGCAATGCCGCGCTCACCCGGCGGGCCCGTGAGGGCAGTTCGCTGTACGCGGTGGTGGTGCGGTACGAGAAGCGGCGGCGGCGCCACGAGCGGCAGGGCCTGCTGGTCGAGGAAGAAGCGCTGGCGCGCGCGGAGGTCCGCTGCCTCGCGGACGCCGAGGCGCGGGCGCGGCGGCGGGAGCGCGACCGGGTGTTGCGGGAGGCCTCGGACGCCCGGTTCACGGCCGCGTTCGCCGCGGAGATACGGCGGCTGTTCCCCGGCATCCCGCCGGAGCGGGCGCTCGCGGTGGCCGCGCACGCGTCGGTGCGGGGCAGCGGGCGGGTGGGCCGCACCGCGGCCGGCCGCGCCCTGGACGAGGACGCGGTCTCGGTCGCGGTGCGGGCCTCCGTGCGCCACGTCGACACGGAGTACGACGCGCTGCTGATGGCGGGGGTACCGCGCCATCGGGCACGCGCCCGGCTGGCTCCGCGCATCGAGGCGATCCTGGCGGCCTGGCGGCGGCCGGCGGCGGCCTGAGGCGATCCTGGCGGCCTGAGGCGGGCCGGCGGCGGCACCTGCGGGCCGCCGGGACGTCCGGCGGTGCCTCGCGGCCGCCCGGCAGGCGCCCGGCGCCGCCGGGGTCAGCGGCCGGCCGGGCGGAAGCGGCGGTAGAGGACGGCGCCGCCGAGGAGCAGGGCGGCGCCCGCGGGGACGGCAAGGCCGACGGCGTCGGCGCCGGTGTGCGCGAGCACCGGGCCGGGGCGCTCGGGGGCGGGCGGGGTCACCGGCCGCTCGGCGGGCGGCTTGGGCTGCTGCACGGGCCGGTGCGGCTGCGGGGGCTTCGCGCCGCTGCGGCCGGGCTCGGTGGTGTTGACCGAGGTGTTGCCGGTGGCGGGGTTGCCGATGCCGACCACGTTCACGGAGTTGCCGGACACGTTGACCGGGACGTCGACCGGGAGCTGGATGCCGTTGCCGGACAGCACGCCGGGCGAATCCTTTCCGCTGCCCTGGGCCACCGCTCCCCCGGCCGGCCGGGGCTCCGGTTTGGAACTCCCGTGCGGGGCGGGGCCGGTATGGCGGCCTTCGTTCACGCACGTGTTGCCGGCAGCCGGGTTGAGCAGCCCGACCACGTTGACCGTGTTGCCGCACACGTTCACCGGCGCGTGGACGGGGAGTTGCACCAGGTTCCCGGACAGCAGCCCGGGCGAGCGCACCGTCGCGCCCTCCGCGTCCGCATCGGCGAAGGCGTACCCGGTGGCTCCCGCAACCGACAGCGCACCACCCGCGACGACCGCCGCGATCACACCGTTCCGACGAAGCTGCCGACTCGGCCGACTCTGCCGCATCAGTTTCCCTGCCTTCCGGAGGAGTTGACGGGTGTTCCACCCGCACCGGGAACAACGCGGTAAACCCGTTCGGGTTATAGAGCCGGTATGCATTTCACTCCATCGTGTACTGCGACTTCCCTGTCTGCCTATGAAATTCCGCAGGTCAAGGCCGGTGCAGCGCTGCGACGGGGTCCGGTGCCGACGGACCGGCGGGCCACCAGTCCGGCCCCGGCGAGGCGCCGGGCGTGCCCGTGTACGGGTACCAGAGGCCGTCGCGGCCCAGGCGCAGCTGGCGGCCGCCCAGGGTGAGGGTGTTGCGCTCCGGCCGGAACTGCCCCTCGCCGGCGGCCAGCAGGGCCGGCCGGGCCCGGTCGAAGGGACCGGCCGGCGGGTCCCACGGCTCCTCCAGGACCTCCAGGCCGGCGAGCCCGCCGTGCCGCCAGGCGGTGGCCGCCCGCGCCAGGTCGTGCACCGGCCGCCCGGCGGCCCGCGCCAGGTCCCGGTACAGGGCGCGGGCCGCCCCGGTCAGCCCCTGGGTGGGGTGGGCGGCGGCCAGCCGCACGGCGTCCTGCCACAGGGTGAGCCCCGCCATCGGATCCCGCCCGGTGGCGAGGATCGCGTACGCCCGCGCCGCCGCGTCCGTGGCCAGCTGGTCCAGCGCCAGCGGGTCCGGAGCCCCCGGGCCGTCCGGGTACGACGGCGGATGGCCGGGCCCCGGCGGGTCCGGCAGCGGCGGGGGCAGCGGCGGCAGGCTGCGCGGCGCGACCGCCGTCCGGGCCGGCACCCCCGGCAGGCCCGGGGCGCCCGCGGTCTGCTCCCGGGCGGCGTGGGCGGCGTTGCGCCGCGTCAGCTCCTCGGTGAGCTCCCGCTCGCCGCGGCCGCGCAGCAGCAGGAGCACGAACGGGTCGGCGTCCAGCAGGTGCGCCACCCGGTGGCAGAGCGCGGCCGCGTGCTTGCACGGCGGCCGCCCCGGGTCCGGGCAGGAGCAGCGCGGGTGCAGCTCGCCGGGGCCGGGCAGCAGCGCTTCGGCGAGCCCCTGCGGCACCTCCCCTTCGAGGAGCGCGGCCAGGTACCCGGGGTCGGCCGCGGTCCGTTCCAGGAACACCTCCCAGTCCTCGGCGGCGAAGACGTCCAGGGCGATCTCGGTCCGGTACGGGCGGGACCGGCTGCCGCGGACGTACGCCACCAGCCGGCCGGGGGTCACGGTGACCGCCTCGACCCGGCCCTCCTCGGCGTAGCTGCGGCCTCGGGCGAGGCGTCCCTGGTCCCGGGAGAGGGCTTCGAGGGCGGCCACCCAGGCTTTCCCCCACCAGGTGGCGGCCTGTGCCCCGGCGGGCAGGGCGTCGAAGGTGCGGCGGCGGTCGTCCCGCGCGGTGATCATGAGGGCCTGCGCAGGGAGACGAGGTCGGAGAGTTCGGCGTCGGTCAGTTCGGTCAGGGCCGCCTCGCCGCTGCCCAGCACCGCGTCGGCCAGGGACCGCTTGGCGGCGAGGAGTTCGGCGATCCGGTCCTCGACGGTGCCTTCGGCGATCAGCCGGTGCACCTGCACGGGCTGGGTCTGGCCGATCCGGTAGGCCCGGTCGGTGGCCTGCTCCTCCACGGCCGGGTTCCACCAGCGGTCGTAGTGCACGACGTGTCCGGCGCGGGTGAGGTTCAGCCCGGTGCCCGCGGCCTTCAGGGACAGCAGGAACACCGGTACCTCGCCGGACTGGAACCGGTCGACCATCTCCTCCCGGCGGGCCACCGGGGTGCCGCCGTGCAGCAGCTGGCAGGGCACGCCGCGGCCGGCGAGGTGGTCGGCGAGGATCCGGCCCATGGTGACGTACTGGGTGAAGACCAGCACGGCGCCGTCCTCGGCCAGGATGGTGTCGAGGAGTTCGTCGAGCAGGGCGAGCTTCCCGGACCGGTGGGCGATCCGCGGCCGCTCCTCCTTGAGGAACTGCGCGGGGTGGTTGCAGATCTGCTTCAGCGAGGCGAGGAGCTTCATCACCAGGCCGCGGCGGGCGATGCCCTCGCTGGCCTCGATGAGCGCCATCGTCTCGGTGACGGCGGCCTGGTAGAGCGACACCTGCTCACGGGTGAGGGCCACCGGGTGGTCGGTCTCGGTCTTCGGCGGCAGCTCCGGTGCGATGCCCGGATCGGACTTCCGGCGGCGCAGCAGGAACGGCCGCACCAGCCGGGCGAGCCGGGCGACGGCCTGCTCGTGCCCGGGGTGCTCGCCCTGTTCGGCGGCCCGGGCGTGCCGGGCGCGGAACGCGGTGAGCGGGCCGAGCAGCCCCGGGGTGGTCCAGTCGAGCAGCGCCCACAGCTCGGACAGGTTGTTCTCCACCGGGGTGCCCGTGAGTGCCACCCGGGCCGGGGCGGGGATGGTCCGCAGCGCCTTCGCGGTGGCCGAGTGCGGGTTCTTCACGTGCTGGGCCTCGTCGGCGACGACCATCCCCCAGCGCTGCTCGGCCAGCCGGGCGGCGCCGGCCCGCATCGTCCCGTACGTGGTCAGCACGAAACCACCGGCGAGGCCGTCGAGGGTACGGCCGCTGCCGTGGAACCGGCGCACGGGCACGCCCGGCGCGAACTTCTCGATCTCCCGCTGCCAGTTGCCCAGCAGCGAGGCGGGGCAGACCACGAGGGTCGGTTCGGGACGGGCCCGGTGCAGGTGCAGGGCGATCAGGGTGACCGTCTTGCCGAGACCCATGTCGTCGGCGAGGCAGCCGCCGAGGCCGAGGGAGGTCATCAGGTCGAGCCAGGCCAGGCCGCGCCGCTGGTACTCCCGCAGTACGGCCGACAGCCCCGGGGGTTCGGGCAGCGGCGTCAGGTCGGAGGTCAGCCGGGTGCGCAGCGCGGCGAGCGCACCGACCGGCACCGCCGCCACGGCCTCGCCGTCCACCTCGGTCTCGCCGGTGAGCGCCAGCGCGAGCGCGTCCACCGGGTCGAGGACCCCCAGGTGCCGCCGCCGGGCCTTGCGGACGAGCTCCGGGTCCACCCGCACCCACTGGTCGCGCAGCCGGACGACGGGCCGGTGGGCCTCGGCCAGCAGGTCGAGCTCGCCGGGGGTGAGCCGGTCGCCGCCGAGCGCCACCTCCCATTCGAACGCGAACAGCTTCTGCGCGTCGAAGAACGAGGTCCCGTCGGCGGCCGAGCCGGGCGCGGCACGCACCACCGCGGTGGCGGTCAGGGTGCGGGCGAGCTCGCGCGGCCAGTGCACGGGCACCCCGGCGGCGGCGAGCCGCGGCGCGGCCGCCCCGAGCAGGTCCTCCAGCTCGGAATCCGACAGGGCGAGGACGTCGGGCACGGGCTGGTCCAGCAGCCGCAGCAGCGGCGGCCAGACCCGGGCCGCCCGGCGCAGCGCGAGCACGGCGTCGATCCGCGACCGCGGCCCGAAGCTGTCGCTCGCCGCCTGCCCGGCCCACAGCAGTCCCGCGTCCGTGATCCGGGTCGGATCGGCCAGGCTGTGCACCTGCACCACGGCCGCCCCGGCCCGCCGCACCTCTTCCGCGTCCCCGGCCCGCCGGCCGCCCGCGGGCTCCTGCCCGGTGTCGGCGGAGGCCTCGAAGAGGCCGAAGGCATTGAGGTCGAGGCGGAGCGAGACGCCCACACCGGCATCGGCGCCCGCGGCCACCTGCACCGCCCACTCGCGTATCTCCGGCACCTGCTGCGGCTCCGCGGCCGCGAACGGCCGGCCCGCCGCGTGCGGGGCCGCCGGGGTGCGCGGCAGGCTGTCGGCCACCGCGTCGAGGAACGCCCGCAGCAGCGCTTCCGGTTCCGGCAGCAGCAGCGGGCGCCCGTCGGGCAGCGGCATCGCGTGCGCCTCGTACGGCATCGCGGCGGCGACCGCCCGCAGGTGGGCGAGGTCGTCGGCGGTGAGCGGCCCGGCCCGCCAGGCGTCCTCGCCGCCGGCCGTCACCCCCGGCAGCAGCAGGCCCCGCGCGGTGAGCTGGAGGGCCTGCCGGGCTGCCGCGCCCCAGCAGCGGGACGCGAGGTGGGCGCCCGGCTCGGACGCGGCCCGCGACAGCAGGGGGACGGCCGCCGCCACGGGCAGCAGCACGGCCGGCACGGATCTGCGGCGCGCTCCGGAACCGTGTGGTCCGGCCACCGTCAGCAGGGTGTGCCGCGCGTCGTCCGGCAGCGCTCCGGGCAGCGGTTCGGCGGCGGGCGACCAGAAGGCCACCCGCCCCTCCCGCGGCACCTCCGCGGGCATGAAGACGGCGGCATGGCGCAGCAGCGCGCGTCCGCTCTCACGCGGGTCCATCGCAGCCTCCCTCCCCATGGGCAGCCGGTCGGTCACTCACTGCGAGTCTAGGCGCGGGCACTGACAACGGGCCTGGCCTGTGGATATCGTCCGGCTGCCGCGGATCGGCTCAGCCCGTGGCCCAGCGCCCCGACTCCGCTGCGTAACCGTAGACGGGCCGGCCCGCGACCGCGCTGGTGCGGAACGGCCGGCCGCCGTCGTCGATCCGGGTGGTGCCGGAACGGCCGCCCGCGGTCCACTGGAGCTCCAGGTACCAGCTGCAGTCGCAGCCGCTCGCGGCCGCCTCCACCCGCAGCACCGCCGGCTCCCGCTCCGAGACCTTCAGCGGGAACGACGGCGCGGGCAGGTCGTGCTCGCCGTCGTGCCCTGCGACCGGCCGGGCCAGGGGGCGCGGGGCGTCCAGGTTCACGCTGAACACGGCGGGCGTCAGCGAACCCCCGCAGCCCGGGGACATCTCGTACACGTTCCAGGGCGGCGGGGTGCCGCGCCCGGTGACCCGTACGTGCAAGGCCTGCAGCACCACGGGCTGCCCGGTCCGCCCGCCGACGGTGGCCTCGACGATCTGCCGCTCGGCGTGCACGGCCCGCTGGGCCCGCGCCCAGCCGGGGGCGTCCTGTTCGACGGGCGGCGCGGGCACCGCGGACGGGGGCCGGCCGATGAGGTAGGCGTGGTCGCAGCCGGCCTGCCACACGTGCGAGCGGACGCCGACGGTCAGCGGCCGCGCGGGCACCGGTGGCGGCACGGCACTGCTCCGGGCGGGCGTGGGCACCGGGCTCGCCGTACGGGAGCCGGCCGGAGGACTGCCGGACGGGGTCGCCGAAGGCGCGCCGGCCGGCTCCGTGGTCGGCGCGGCCGGGCCGCCCGAGGACAGGGCCGGCCCCGGCGGCAGCGGCTGCGGCGACCGCAGCCCGCCGGCCGTCCGCTCGCCGCCCCCGGCGGGCAGGCCGATCGCCAGCACCAGCGCGAGGACCAGACCGACCGCCAGGGCCACGGCCGCCGCGGCCGCGGACCTGCCGCCCCGCCGGTACCAGGGCGTACGCACGTCCGCCGCGGGCGGCCCCACCCGTACGTCCGGCAGCTCCCCGGCCTCCGCCCGGACGCCGGCATCCACGGGTCCGGAAACGGCATCGACAACGGCTTCGGCCACGGCCACGGCTTCGACGGGTCGAGCGAGTCCGGCCGGCTCGGCGGCTCCGGCGGCCGAGCCGTCCTCCTCGGCCGCCGGCTCTCCCCCCTCGGCCCCCGCCCGCGCCGCCGACCGCCGCCGGGCGTCGGCCAGCAGCCAGGCGCGGTGCAGTTCCAGGGCCGCCTCCGGGCCGGCCCCGCAGGCCCGCGCGAACCGGTCGACCGCCCCGAACTCGGCCGGTACGGCGTCCCCGCTGCAGTACCGGTGGAGCGTCGACGTGCCGGTGTGCAGGCGCTTGGCGAGCACCCCGTAGCTGAGTCCCGACCGTTCCTTCACCTGCCGCATCAGACGCGCGAATTCCTGCGTCTCCGCGGCTCGTTCCGCCTTGCCCACGGCTTCCCCCCGTCCCATGACACCGTTCCATGCAGAGGGCGTTCCCCCAGGTCAGCCCCTGTGCGGCCGTTCCATCGTCCCGGATCGGCGCCGTTCCATTGTGCGGCACCCGCCACCCCGGACAGGCTCGGAGGCAACAGCGACACACACTGCATGAAACGGGGAGCACCATCGTGTTCAAGCGTTCCACCGCCCTCGCCGTCGCCGCCCTCGCCGCGGCCGCCGTCACCGCCGTCACCGTCCCGGCGGCCACCGCCGCGCCCACGGCGCCCGGCTTCCTCAAGGGCAGCGACCTGCCTGCCGTCCCGGGCACCTCCTGGAGCACCGGCCCGGTCAGGAAGGGAGCTCCGTCGCCCGGCCTGTTCTGCCTGGCCAAGGCGTTCCCGGTGGCCGGCACCTGGCACCGCACCTTCGGCACCGACCTGGACACCGGCGCCCGCCAGGTCTCCGTGCGCGCCGCTTCGGTGACCGAGGCCAAGAAGCTGACGGCCACCCTGGAGAAGAAGGTCGCGGCCTGCGCCGCCGACTGGCTGCGCAAGACCCCCGGCGGCACCGCCAGCTGGCAGGACTACGGCAAGCTGGCCGTCGAGGAGGGCGCGCACGTCTACGGCGTCCACACCGCGGTCCCGGAGTCGGAGCACGGCGTGAACCTGTTCGGCATCGGCCGCGACGGCTCCACCGTCACGGTCGTCGACTTCACCCGCATGGGCACCCTGAACGACGTCCCGGTCGCCGCCTTCAAGAAGACGACGATCACGGCTGTCAAGAAGCTCAACCCGTAGGCGCCCCGGACCGCGCGGGGCCGGTCGCACGCACCGGCCCCGCGCTCCGTGCGTGAGCGGCGGCGCTGCGGGCAGCAGCGGTGAGACGATGGACGCAGGACGAGGCGATGCCCGATGCGTACCGGAAACGAACCGCTGACCGCCCGCAGCCCGCTGCGGCTGCGCTTCTGGCTGAGCATCTGGGGGCTGCTGTGGGGCGTGGCCGGCACGGCCGCCTTCGCGCTCGCGGACCGGATGGGGTGGGCGATCACCTGCGCCGTCCTGACGATCGTGGTCGGCGCCGACCTGATGATGGTGGTGCACCGCCTGCACCAGGGCCCGCACTACCAGCCGGGCCGCGACGTCCCGCCGTACGAGCCGCTGCACGACGACGATCCGCCGCCGCCCGGGCACCCGGGCCCGCCGTACGGGCAGCAGCCGGACCACCGCGACGGGGCCCGGTGACGGCGGAGGCCGGAGACCTGGGGGCGCTGCGAAAGCCGGGCTCAGTGGCCCGCGCGGCCGACCAGCTCCTCCCAGACCTTCCTGACCTGCGGCTCCAGCGCTTCCAGCGGGCCGTCGTTGTCGATGACGAGGTCGGCCACGGCGAGCCGTTCCGCGCGCGTCGCCTGGGCCGCCATCCGCGACCGGGCCTCGTCCTCGGTCATCCCGCGCCGCTGCGTCAGCCGCGCGAGCTGCGTTTCGGGCGCCGCGTCCACCACGACCACCAGGTCGTAGAGCCGCCCGAGCCCGTTCTCCGTCAGCAGCGGTACGTCGTGCACGACGATCGCGTCCGCCCCGGCGGCCGCCTCCAGTCGGGCGGACCGGTCCCGGACCAGCGGGTGCACGATCGCGTTCAGCGTCTGCAGCTTCTCGCGGTCGGCGAAGACGATCGCACCCAGACCCGGCCGGTCCAGGCTTCCCTCGGGGGTCAGCACGGACTCCCCGAAGGCCTCGACCACGGCCGCGAGCCCCGGCGTACCGGGCTCCACGACCTCCCGAGCGATGCGGTCGGCATCGACGACCACCGCTCCGTACCCCGCCAGCAGCGAGGAGACCTCGCTCTTGCCGGCACCGATCCCGCCCGTCAGGCCCACTCTCAGCATGGGCCGAAGCCTATGCCCCGCACGCCCGTCCGGGCCCTGCGGGTCAGGCGTCCCCTTCGCGCTCCGCGAGGAAGCGCTCGAACTCGCGGCCGATCTCGTCCGCGGACGGGATCTCCGCCGGCTCCGCGATCATGTTGCCGCGGGTCTCGGCCCCGGCTGCCGCGTCGTACTGGTGCTCCAGTCCCTGCACCAGCGAGACCAGCTCGTCGTCGCCCTCGCGGATCTGCCGGTCGATTTCGGTCTGCGTCCGGTGCGCCTCGGCGCGCAGCGAGTGCGCGACGCCCGGCAGCACCAGGCCGGTGGCCGCGGTGATGGCCTCCAGGGCCGTCAGGGCGGCGTCCGGGTACGGGGAGCGGGCGATGTAGTGCGGCACGTGCGCGGCGACGCCCAGCACGTCGTGCCCCGCCTGCGCGAGCCGGAACTCGACGAGCGACTCGGCGCTGCCGGGCACCTGCGCCTCGTCGAACGGGCTGCGGTGGCCGGGCATCAGGTCCGTGCGGTTGCCGTGCGGGGTGAGGCCCACCGGCCGGGTGTGCGGGACGCCCATCGGGATGCCGTGGAAGTTCACGGAGAGCCGCACGCCGAGCCGCTCGACGATCTGCTCGACCGCCTTGGCGAAGCGCTCCCACTCCACGTCCGGCTCGGGACCGGACAGCAGCAGGAACGGCGCTCCGGTGGCGTCCTGGACGAGCCGTACGTCGAGCTGCGGGGCCTCGAAGGCCGTCCAGCGGTCGCGCTGGAAGGTCAGGACGGGCCGCCGGGCGCGGTAGTCGACCAGCCGGTCCGCGTCGAACCGGGCGACCACCTGGTGGGGCAGCGTCTCCAGCATCCGGCCGACGATCTGTTCGCCGGTGTCGCCGGCGTCGATGTAGCCCTCGAAGTGGTAGAGCATGACCAGTCCGGCGGAGTCCTGGGCCAGCGCCAGGTCCACCACCGCCAGACCCTTCGCGTCCCACTCGTACAAACCCTGTGGATCAAGCACCGTCACCACTCCTCCTCGCGTCAATGCAATGAACGTACGAGGAGCCGCAGCCATTCCCCCGGGCGGGGGCACCGCCCGTGAACACTCAGTGAAGTGCGCCGGGGAATGCGCCGCACAACGCGGTAAGGCCCGCCCCCCAGAGGGGACGGGCCTTACCGTTTCAGCTCAGGCTCGCGCCGGAGCGCGATGCGCTGCGATCAGCTCTGGCCGCCGGCCAGCTTCTCGCGGAGCGCGGCCAGGGCCTCGTCGGAGGCCAGGGCGCCGGAGGTGTCGTCCGACTCCGAGGAGTAGGAGCCACCGGAGATGCCCGCACCGGCGTTGCCGGCGGCCGGGGCGGCAGCGCCCTCGGCAGCGGCGGCCTCGTCGGCCTCGCGGCTCTTGATGACCTGCGCCTGGTGCTGCTCGAAGCGGACCTGCGCCTCGGCGTACTGGCGCTCCCACTCCTCGCGCTGCTTCTCGTAACCCGGCAGCCAGTCGTTGGCCTCGGGGTCGAAGCCCTCGGGGTAGATGTAGTTGCCCTGGTCGTCGTAGGACGCGGCCATGCCGTACAGGGTCGGGTCGAACTCGACCGACGCCGGGTCGGCACCGAAGGACTCGTTGGCCTGCTTCAGCGACAGCGAGATCCGGCGACGCTCGAGGTCGATGTCGATGACCTTGACGAAGATCTCGTCGTTGACCTGGACGACCTGCTCCGGGATCTCGACGTGGCGCTCGGCCAGCTCGGAGATGTGGACCAGGCCCTCGATGCCCTCGTCCACGCGGACGAACGCACCGAACGGGACCAGCTTGGTGACCTTACCCGGAACGACCTGGCCGATCTGGTGGGTACGGGCGAACTGCTGCCACGGGTCCTCCTGGGTCGCCTTCAGCGACAGGGAGACACGCTCGCGGTCCATGTCGACGTCGAGGACCTCGACGGTGACTTCCTGGCCGACCTCGACAACCTCGGACGGGTGGTCGATGTGCTTCCAGGACAGCTCGGAGACGTGGACGAGACCGTCGACGCCACCCAGGTCCACGAAGGCACCGAAGTTGACGATCGAGGAGACGACGCCGGAGCGGACCTGACCCTTCTGCAGGGTGGTGAGGAACGTCTGGCGGACCTCGGACTGGGTCTGCTCGAGCCAGGCGCGGCGGGACAGGACCACGTTGTTGCGGTTCTTGTCCAGCTCGATGATCTTCGCCTCGAGCTCCTTGCCCACGTAGGGCTGGAGGTCGCGGACACGGCGCATCTCGACCAGGGAGGCCGGGAGGAAGCCGCGGAGGCCGATGTCGAGGATGAGACCACCCTTGACGACCTCGATGACGGTACCGGTGACGATGCCGTCTTCTTCCTTGATCTTCTCGATGGTGCCCCAGGCACGCTCGTACTGGGCGCGCTTCTTCGAGAGGATCAGGCGGCCTTCCTTGTCCTCCTTCTGGAGAACAAGGGCCTCGATCTCGTCGCCGACCTTGACGACCTCGTTCGGGTCGACGTCGTGCTTGATCGAGAGCTCGCGGCTCGGGATGACGCCTTCGGTCTTGTAACCGATGTCGAGCAGGACCTCGTCCCGGTCGACCTTCACGATGACGCCGTCGACGATGTCGCCGTCGTTGAAGTACTTGATCGTCTCGTCGATCGCGGCGAGGAAGGCTTCCTCGTTACCGATGTCGTTGACCGCAACCTGCGGGGTGGTGGCGGTGGTCTCGGTGCTGCTCGTCATGTGGGAAAGGGCTCCGGTTACGGACAGAAAGTCGTAGGTACTGCTACGCCGGGAGCCTTTATCGCGTCTGCCTGAGCCGGACAGCCAAAGAGGCCGGCGCCGCCGGGGCGGCACGGAAGCCTCGAAAACCGAGAGGTTGCAACAGATGCGAGCGCAGCCTGCTAGGTCCGAGGAGCACAGGCTCGCAGCGCAACTTGTAGCATACGGGGGCAGCCGGACAGGGTCAATGCGCGAAGGCGCCCACCCCGGGCGGAACACCGCACTCCCGGCACAACTCGTGTGCAGACAGGCGCGGCTGCGTGCTGCGAAGACTACGACGGCGGGCCCGATGAACCAAGAGGATGACGCCACCGAAGGCGTGTACGACGCGACGCACGGGGGCCCGGAGGGCGCCTGGGACGACTCCGACGACGCCGAGGCCACCCGGCGTGACGCCGGGGACGCGGAGAGCAGCCGGGCCAGCCGCGGCTGGTGGGACCGCAATGCCGACGAGTACCAGAGCGAGCACGGCGCCTTCCTCGGCGACGACCGCTTCGTCTGGGGCCCGGAGGGACTCGACGAGGCCGAGGCGGCGCTCCTCGGCCCGGCCGACGGCCTGCACGGCAAGGACGTCCTGGAGATCGGCGCCGGCGCCGCGCAGTGCAGCCGCTGGCTGGCCGCCCGGGGCGCCCGGCCGGTCGCGCTGGACCTGTCGCACCGGATGCTCCAGCACGCCCTGCGGATCGGCGAGGGCGACCTCCCGCTGGTCCAGGCCGACGCCGGGGCGCTGCCGTTCCGCGACGGCTCCTTCGACCTGGCGTGCTCGGCGTACGGCGCGGTGCCGTTCGTGGCGGACCCGGTGAAGGTGATGCGCGAGGTGCACCGGGTGCTGCGGCCCGGCGGCCGCTGGGTCTTCTCGGTCACCCACCCGATCCGCTGGGCGTTCCCGGACGAGCCGGGCCCCGAGGGCCTGTCGGTGTCCGCGTCCTACTTCGACCGGACCCCGTACGTGGAGCAGGACGAGACCGGCCGGGCCGTGTACGTCGAGCACCACCGCACGGTCGGCGACCGGGTCCGCGACGTGGTGGCGGCCGGGTTCCGGCTGCTGGACCTGGTCGAGCCCGAGTGGCCGGCGTGGAACGCGCAGGAGTGGGGCGGCTGGTCCCCGCTGCGCGGCAACCTGATCCCGGGCACGGCGGTCTTCGTCTGCGAACGGGACTGACCGCCGTGGCCGCCGCCATACGCTCCGACGCGCTGGCCGCCCTCCCGGTCCGGGAGGCCGTGCCGGCCCTCTCCGACGCCCTGGCCGGGCACGGCGCCGCCGTGCTGTGCGCGCCGCCCGGCACCGGCAAGACGACGCTGGTGCCGCTGGTGCTGGCCGGACTGGTGCCGGCGCCCGGGTCCGCGGCGCCGCGGCCGGTGCGCCGGGTCGTGGTGGCCGAGCCGCGGCGGATCGCGGCCCGGGCTGCGGCGCGGCGGATGGCCTGGCTGCTGGGCGGGAAGCCGGGCGGCGCGGTGGGCTTCACGGTCCGCGGGGAGCGGGTGGCCGGGCCGGACACGGTGGTGGAGGTGGTGACCACCGGTGTGCTGCTGCAGCGCTTGCAGCGCGACCCGGAGCTGTCCGGGGTGGACGTGGTGGTCCTCGACGAGTGCCACGAGCGGCATCTGGACGCGGACACCGTCGCCGCGTTCCTGCTCGACGTGCGCGCCACCCTGCGGCCCGAGCTGGAGCTGGTGGCGGCGTCGGCGACGACGGACGCCGAGGGCTGGGCCCGGCTGCTGGGCGACGCCCCCGTGGTGACGGCGGCCGGGGTCGCGCACCCGGTGTCCGTGGTGTGGGCGCCGCCGGCCCGGCCGGTGCGGCCGCCGCACGGGATGCGGGTGGACCCGGCGCTGCTCGCGCACGTCGCGGGCACGGTCCGGCGGGCGCTGGCCGAACACGAGGGCGACCTGCTGTGCTTCCTGCCCGGCGTCGGGGAGATCTCCCGGGTCGCGGGGCAGCTGGCCGGAGTGCCGGCCGAGGTGCTCCAAGTCCACGGGCGGGCGCCGGCCGCGGTCCAGGACGCGGTGCTGGCGGGCGGTGCCGGGCGGCGGGTGATCCTGGCGACCGCGGTCGCCGAGTCCAGCCTGACCGTGCCGGGGGTGCGGATCGTGGTGGACGCGGGGCTGGCCCGCGAGCCGCGCACCGACCACGCGCGCGGGCTGGGCTCGCTGACGACCGTACGGGCCTCCCGGGCGGCGGCCCGGCAGCGGGCGGGACGGGCCGGGCGGGAGGCGCCGGGCGTGGTGTACCGGTGCTGGGCGGAGGCGGAGCACGACCGGCTGCCGGCGTTCCCGGCGCCGGAGATCAGGCTTGCGGACCTGGCGTCCTTCGCGCTGCAGGCCGCGTGCTGGGGCGATCCGGAGGCGACCGGGCTGGCGCTGCTGGACGCGCCGCCGGCGGGGGCGCTGGCGGCGGCGCGCGAGGTGCTGGCCGCGGTCGGCGCGGTGGACGCGGCCGGCCGGGCCACCGCCCGCGGCACCCGCATGGCCCGGCTCGGACTGCACCCGCGGCTGGCCCGCGCCCTCCTCGACGCGGCCCCGCGGACCGGCGCCCGGCGGGCGGCCGAGCTGGTCGCACTGCTGAGCGAGGAGCCGCCGCGCGAGTACGGCGACGACCTCGCCGCCGCCTGGCGCACGGCCCGCCTGGGCGGCGACGCGTACGCGGCCCGCTGGCGGACGGAGGTGCGGCGGCTGAGCGGGGCGGCGGACGGCGTTCCCGGGGCTTCGGGCGGCGGGGCCGCCGGGACCCTGTCGGATGACGTGGCGGCCGGGCTGGTCGTGGCGCTGGCGTTTCCCGAGCGGGTGGCGCGGGCGCGGGCCGGGGGTGCGTATCTGATGGCCTCCGGCACGGGGGCCGAGGTGGCGGAGGGGTCCGCGCTGCGGAGTGCGCCGTGGCTGGCGGTCGCGGTGGCGGACCGGGGCGTGCACGCGGCGTCCGCGCGGGTGCGGCTGGGGGCCGTACTCGACGAGGCGGCGGCGCGGGAGGCGGCCGGGCACCTGCTGTCCGCGGGCGAGGAGGTCGGCTGGGCGGACGGCGAGGTCGTGGCGCGCCGCGTGGAGCGGCTGGGTGCGGTGGAGCTGGCGGTGCGGCCGCTGCGGGACCCCGATCCGGCCCTGGTGCGGGCCGCGCTGCTGGACGGGCTGCGGCGCGAGGGTCCGGGCCTGCTGCGCTGGACCGCCGAGGCGGCCGGGCTGCGGGAGCGGCTGGCGTTCCTGCACCGGGTGGCCGGCGGCCCGTGGCCCGACGTGTCGGACGCCGCCCTGCTGGCCCGGCCGGACGACTGGCTGGAGCCGGAGCTGTCGCGGGCCCGGCGGCGGGCGGACCTGGCCCGGATCGACGCCGGCCAGGCCCTGAACCGGCTGCTGCCGTGGGCCACCGGGGAGGCGGCCCGCCTGGACGAGCTGGCGCCGGAGCGGCTTGAGGTGCCGAGCGGTTCCCGGATCCGGCTGGACTACTCGGCCGAGCAGCCGGTGCTGGCGGTGAAGCTGCAGGAGATGTTCGGCCTGCGGGAGACCCCGCGGGTGGGCGGCGCCCCGGGCGTACCGGTGCTGGTGCACCTGCTGTCGCCGGCCGGGCGGCCCGCGGCGGTGACCGCGGACCTGGCGTCGTTCTGGGCGGACGGCTACCGGTCCGTGCGCGCCGAGCTGCGCGGCCGCTACCCGAAGCACCCGTGGCCGGAGGACCCCGCGGGCGCGGAGCCCACCCGGTTCACGAACGCGCGGCTCAGGGGGCGCTGACCGGCTCGCCCGCCGGGTCCCGGGCCGGCCGGCAGGCGGCGTCCCGGCGCCGGCCGCGGGCCTCCAGCCAGAGGGCGAGCCCGAGCAGGACGGCGCCGCAGACGGCGGAGCCGACCGGGGCGTACGTGTGCAGGGCGAGGACCTTGATGCGGTTCGCGGCGACCAGGTCGACGGTGTGCCGGAGGTAGTCCTCGCGCATCTTGACGTGCCCGTCGAACACGACGAGCCGCTGGTCCGGCGCGTTGGCGGCGAGGGTGCCGCCGCGCAGCTCCTCGGTGTGGATCTCCTCGCCGTTGACGGGGGCGCCGGTGACGGGCTCCACCCAGAACATCCGCTTGGTGGTGTACCAGCGGCTGGTGCCGAACGTCTTCTCGATGGTGGACGCGTCGAAGCCGGGCAGCGGCATCTTCTTCGGGAACGGCACCTTGGTCCACGGGATGGTCTGCTCGTAGTAGTAGACGTCCAGGCCGCGGAACTTGCGGGGGCCGACGTAGTGGATGGGCGCGGAGGTGCGGGTCTGGGCGTCGAAGTAGAGGTAGTCGCGCGGCTCGGTGAAGAACGGCCACTTGAACTCGATGCCGGTGCGGCGGACGGGGTCGCCGTCGACCATTTCGCCGGTGGCGTGTACGGGGTCCTGGGTGTGGGCGTCGAAGATGTACCGCTCGGGGATGGCGGAGACCATCTTGCCGTCGGGGCCGGCCATGTAGGAGAGCGCGTCCCAGACGACGACGTCGCGGCCGGCGCTCGCCTCGATCTCCTTCGAGCGTTCGACGTTGCCCTTCAGGGTCTGCACGATGGTGATCCTGGGGACCTTGCGGGGGGTGAGGGTGCCGTAGTCGAGCAGGGTCGCGGGCTTCGCCTCCAGGACGGCCTCCTGGTACTGGCCCGGGGGGATCTTCGCGAAGCTCGGGTACATCCACCAGCGCAGCAGTGGGGCGAGCGCGGTGCAGAACACGGCGAGGGAGAGCAGGACGAGGCTCGCTCTGCGGCGCATGCCGGCCTCCTCACTTTCCGGGGGCGGAGGGGATGGTGGTGAGGAGCGGCTTGGGGGAGGTGCCGGGTTCCGGCGGGCCGATCGCCGTGGCGAGGAACACCAGGAGCAGGGCGGCGGCCAGGCCGGTGGCTGCGGCGAGGAGTGCGCGCACGGGGGTGCACCTCCGGGATGTGACGGGGTGTCAGGGCGGGCACCGTAGCAACGCGGCCCGCAGATTTGAACAGGCCGGTGGTGTGCGGGCGGCTGTGACCCTGCGGGGCCGTTCCCCTCCCCGCCCCTTCCCGAACCGGGGCTCCGCCCCGGGCCCCGGTCCTCAAACGCCGGACGGACTGAAAGATCGGGGCTCCGCCCCGGACCCCGCGCCTCAAACGCCGGCGGGGCTGGATTTTGCCCCTCAGCGGGCGGCGGCCGAAGTCCGGGCAGGGAAGACTCCAGCCCGTCCGGCGTTTGAGGACCGGGGGCGTGGGGGCGGAGCCCCCGCTTCGGGAAGGGGCGAGGTGGGGGAGACCCCTAGGCCGACGGGCTCGGATTCGCCGACGGCTTGGACGTCGCCGTGGGCTCGGGCGCGGGGGTCACGCTCGGCGTGGGTGTGGCCGTGGGCGTGGGCATCGCGGTCGGCTTCGAGGTCGGAGTCGGCGTGGGCGTCGGCGTGGGCGTCGGCGTCGGCGTGGGCGTGGGCGTCGCGGTCGGCTTCGGAGTCGGCTTGGGCGTGGGCGTGGGCGTCGGCGTGGGGGTCGGGGTCGGCGTCGGCGTGGGCGTCGGCTTGGGCGTCGGCGTGGGGGTCGGGCTCGGCTTGGGCTTGGGGGTGGGATTCAGCGGCGGCTTCGGGTTGGGGAGTTCGCGGGTGCCCGTGAGGTAGTACGCGTACCAGGAGCGGATGGTGTTCAGGTACTCCGTCGAGTGGTTGTAGCTGAGGACCGCGCGGTCGAGGTCGGACGGGGTGCGCAGGTCGCGGGCGCCCGCGCAGAGGTAGCGGCCGGCCGCGAGGGCCGCGTCGAAGATGTTGTTGGGGTTGCGGACGCCGTCGCCGTTCGCGTCCTGGCCCCACGTGCGCCAGGTGGACGGGATGAACTGCATCGGGCCGACGGCCCGGTCCCACCGGCTGTCGCCGTCGTACGCACCGCCGTCGGTGTCGGAGATGTCCGCGAAGCCGTTGCCGTTGAGGACGGGCCCCAGGATCGGCGTGTAGGTGGTGCCCGCGGCGTCGACCAGCCCGCCGCGCGCCTGCCCGGACTCGACCCTGCCGATCGCGGCGAGCAGCTGCCACCGCAGGCCGCAGCCGGGGTCGCCGGCGGCGACGGTCGCTTCCGCCTGCCGGTAGGCGGCGAGCACGGTGGCGGGTATCCCGCGGCTGCCGGGCCCGGCCATCGGGGTCCGCAGCACCGGCGCGGTACGCGGGGGTGCCGCCGGGCGCGGGGCCGCGGGCGTGGCCGACGGCGTGGGCGCGGGCTGGGGTGCGGGGTCGCCGGGCGGCAGCGGGGAGTCCAGCGGCGGCAGGGCCGTGTAGTACTCGGTGCTCGCCACGGGCGGCTGCCAGGCCGCCGCCACCGGCTGCACGGCGGGACTCGCCGCCGCCTCCCCGGCCGGTCCCTGCGAGGCCACGGCGACGCCGGCGACGAGCGCCGACAGGACGGCGGCCGCGCCTCCGCGGTGCCGCATGCGTGCTGAACGTGCTGCTGCCATGGCCCTGGCCCTCTCCCCCTCGACGGCCTGCGTCCGCGTGACAGTACGACAGTTCGCTGTGAAACGGCACTGGTTGGCGGGGGCGTTCACCAATCCCCCACGTGTGCTGTGGCCTGCGCATACTGGGACGCCCGAGATCCAGCCAGGAAGGCGGTTCCATGCCGTTCACACTCAGCCATGCCGCGGCCGTACTGCCGGGGCTGCGGCGCAGCGGGCGGGGGCGGGGGCTGCTGGTCGCCTCGGGACTGGTCGCCGGGTCCTTCGCGCCGGACCTGGCGTTCTTCGCGGCGAGTGCGGTGCCGGGTGCGATGGCGTTCGGGACGTTCACGCACTCGGTGACCGGGGTGCTGACCGTGGACGTGCTGCTGGCGGGAGTGCTGGCGGGGGTGTGGCTGCTGGTGCGGGAGCCGGTGGTGGCACTGCTGCCGGGGCGGTGGCGGGGGCGGGTGTACGGGGTGGTCCGGGGCGAGGTGTGGCGGGGGCGGCGGGTGCTGCCGCTGGCCGGTGCGTTCTGGGTGTCGGCGGTGGCGGGGGCGGCCACGCACGTGGTGTGGGACAGCTTCACGCACCACGACCGGTGGGGGACCGATGCGTTTCCGGCACTGGCGCGGACCGGGTGGGGTGGGCAGCCCTGGTTCGCCGTGCTGCAGTACGGGTCTTCTGTGGTGGGGCTGGTGGTGCTGGGGTGGTTCGTGGGGCGTGCATTGCGGGAGGTCGAGCCGGTGGGGGTGCCGGGGGTGGCGCTGAGCGGGCGGGGGCGGATGGGGGTGCTGTGCCTGTTGGGCGGGGCGGTGGTGGTGGGGGCCGGGCAGCGGCTGCTCTTGTGGCTGTCCTATGACCCGCCGGTCTCGACCGTGCTCGACATGGTGCCGGCGCTGTGTTTCGGGGCCGGTACGGGGTTGTTGTGCGGGCTGCTCCTGTACGCCGCCGCCCTCCGGCTCCGCCACCCCTGACCCTGCGGGGCCTCTCCCCCGCCCCTTCCCCGAACCGGGGCTCGGCCCCGGGACCCCCGGTCCTCAAACGCCGGACGGGCTGAAAGATCGGGGCTCCGCCCCGGACCCCGCGCCTCAATCGCCGGCGGGGCTGGATCTTGCCCCGCAGCATCCAGCGCTACAGGGAAGTCCGGCGGCCCCCGCCGGCAGACTCCGGCCCGTCCGGCGATTGAGGGAACCCGGGGGTCAGTGGGCGGCGGACTCCCAGTCGGGGCCGGCGCCGACCGAGACGTCCAGCGGCGCGCGGAGTTCCACCGCGGCCGCCATCTCCCGGCGGACCAGCTCCTCGACTTGCGCCCGCTCCCCCGGCGCGACCTCCAGGACGATTTCGTCGTGGACCTGGAGCAGCATCCGGGAGGACAGTCCCGCCGAGACGAGCGCGCGGTCGACGCGGATCATCGCGACCTTGACGATGTCCGCCGCCGTCCCCTGGATCGGCGCGTTCAGCGCCATCCGCTCGGCCGCCTCGCGCCGCTGCCGGTTGTCGCTGTTGAGGTCCGGCAGGTACCGGCGGCGGCCCAGCATCGTCGCCGTGTACCCGGTCGCCCGGGCCTCGTCGACCACCCGCTGCAGATAGTCCCGCACGCCGCCGAACCGCTCGAAGAACGTGTCCATCAGCCCGCGCGCCTCCGCCGGGTCGATGCCCAGCTGCTGCGACAGGCCGAACGCGGACAGCCCGTACGCCAGCCCGTACGACATCGCCTTGATCTTGCGCCGCATCTCCGCGTCGACGGCCGACCGCTCCACGCCGAACACCTGCGAGGCGACCGTGGTGTGCAGGTCCTCACCGGACAGGAACGCCTCGATCAGGCCCTCGTCCTCGGACAGGTGGGCCATCACGCGCAGCTCGATCTGGCTGTAGTCGGCCGTCATCAGCGACTCGAAGCCGTCGCCGACGACGAAGCCGCGGCGGATCGCCCGGCCCTCGTCGGTGCGCACCGGGACGTTCTGCAGGTTCGGGTCGGTCGACGACAGCCGGCCGGTGGCGGCGACCGTCTGGCTGAAGGTGGTGTGCACCCGGCCGTCGGCCGCGACCGTCTTGATCAGGCCCTCGACGGTGGACCGCAGCCGCGCCTGCTCCCGGTGCCGCAGCATGATCACGGGGAGTTCGTGGTCCGTCTGCGAGGCCAGCCAGGCCAGCGCGTCGGCGTCCGTGGTGTAGCCGGTCTTGGTCTTCTTCGTCTTGGGCAGGCCCAGCTCGCCGAAGAACACCTCCTGGAGCTGCTTGGGCGAGCCCAGGTTGAACTCGTGGCCCACCGTGGCGTGGGCCTCCTTCACCGCCTGCTGCACGGCGTCCGCGAACTGCCGCTCCATCGCCTCCAGGTGGTCGCGGTCGGCGGCGATGCCGTACCGCTCCATCCGGGCCAGCAGCTCGGACGTCGGCAGCTCCACCTCGTGCAGCAGCTCGACCGCGCCGACCTCAGCGAGCCGGCCGGTGAACGCGTCACCGAGGTCGAGGACCGCGCGGGCCTGCGCCATCAGCGCGTCCGCCTCCGCGGACTCGTCGGCCCCGAACGCCAGCTGCCCGTCGGCGGCGGCCGGCTGGAGCTCGCGGCCCAGGTACTCGACGGACAGCACGTCCAGCGCGAACGACCGCCGGCCCGGCTTGACCAGGTACGCCGCCAGCGCCGTGTCCATCGCGACGCCCGCGACGGTCCAGCCGTGCTCGGGGAACACCCGCATCGCGGCCTTGGCGTTGTGCATCACCTTGGGGCGGTCGGCGTCGCCGATCCACGCGGCGAACGCCTGCTCGTCGGCCTCGTCCAGCTGCGCCGGGTCGAACCAGGCAGCCGCCCCGCCGGCGGCGGCCAGCGCCACCTCGGCGACCCGGCCGGCGCCCAGCGCCCAGCTGTCGACCGTGGCCACGCCCAGCGGGCCCGACGCGTGCGCCGCCAGCCACGGGGCCAGCTCGCCCGCGCCCAGCACGCTGCCGTCCAGCTCCACCCCGGCGGCCGGTGCCGGCTCCTCGTCCTGCTCGGCGCCCGGGTCCACGGCCAGCAGCCGCTCGCGCAGCGAGGCGTTGCGGATCTCCAGGACGTCGAGGACGCCCGTGACGGCCTTCCGGTCGTACGGCTTGCGGGCCAGGTCGGCGGGGGTGCTGCCGAGTTCCACGTCACGGACCATCTCGGTCAGGACGCGGTTCATCTTCACGGCGTCCAGGTGGTCGCGGAAGTTCTGCCCGGCCTTCCCCTTCACCTCGTCGGCCCGCTCCACCAGCTCCGCGAACGAACCGAACTGGTTGATCCACTTGGCGGCGGTCTTCTCGCCGACGCCCGGGATGCCCGGCAGGTTGTCCGACGGGTCGCCGCGCAGCGCCGCGAAGTCCGGGTACTGCGAGGGCGTCAGCCCGTACTTCTCCTGGACCTTCTCCGGCGTGAACCGCGTCAGCTCGGAGACGCCCTTGGTCGGGTACAGCACCGTGGTCTGCCCGCTGACCAGCTGGAACGAGTCGCGGTCACCGGTGACGATCAGGACGTCGAAGCCGGCCGCCTCGGCCTGCGTGGCCAGCGTCGCGATCACGTCGTCGGCCTCGAAGCCGTCCACCGCGAACCGCGGCACCGCCATCGCGTCCAGCAGCTCGCCGATCAGCTCGACCTGCCCCTTGAACTCGTCGGGCGTCTTCGAGCGGTTCGCCTTGTACTCGGGGAACTCCTGCGACCGCCAGGTCTTGCGCGACACGTCGAACGCCACCGCGAAGTGCGTGGGCGCCTCGTCCCGCAGGGTGTTCGCCAGCATCGAAGCGAACCCGTAGATCGCGTTCGTCGGCTGGCCCGCAGCGGTCGTGAAGTTCTCCGCGGGCAGCGCGAAGAACGCCCGGTACGCCAGGGAATGCCCGTCCATGAGCATCAGGCGCGGGCGCTGCTCCGCTGGGGTCTGGTCGGTCTGCTTCGCTGCTGTCTCTGCCACGCCCCCGAGCCTAGTCGGCCCCGCCGACAATGCAGCGGCTGCCCGCCTCCCGGGGCGTGACAGGATCGGAGTGGCACCACACCGCACGGCACCACGTTCAAAGGGGAGCGACATGGCCACCAAGCCGCCCGCAGGGGATCCGGTCCAGGACGCACCGCAGGTCGCGCCCCCCAAGCACGCGGCGGCGGGCCTGCCCGCCATCGGCCACACCCTGAAGATCGCCCAGGCCCAGATGGGCCTGCGCCGCACCGCGCAGACCCTCCTCAAGGTCAACCAGAAGGACGGCTTCGACTGCCCCGGCTGCGCCTGGCCCGAGGGCGACAAGCGGCACACCGCCGAGTTCTGCGAGAACGGTGCCAAGGCCGTCGCCGAGGAAGCCACCCTGCGCCGGGTCACCCCCGACTTCTTCGCCGCGCACCCGCTGTCCGACCTCGCCGGCCGGTCCGGCTACTGGCTGGGCCAGCAGGGCCGCCTCACCCAGCCGATGTACCTGCCCGAGGGCGCCGACCGCTACGAGGCCGTCACCTGGGAACGCGCCTTCGCGATCATCGCCGAGGAGCTGCGCGCCCTGTCGTCCCCCGACGAGGCGCTCTTCTACACCTCCGGCCGCACCAGCAACGAGGCCGCGTTCCTGCTCCAGCTGTTCGCCCGCGAGTTCGGCACCAACAACCTGCCGGACTGCTCGAACATGTGCCACGAGTCCTCCGGCTCGGCGCTGGTCGAGACCATCGGCATCGGCAAGGGCAGCGTCTCCCTCGAAGACCTCCACCAGGCCGATCTGATCATCGTGGCCGGCCAGAACCCCGGCACCAACCACCCGCGGATGCTCTCCGCCCTGGAGCAGGCCAAGGCCGCCGGCGCGAAGATCATCTCGGTGAACCCGCTGCCGGAAGCCGGCATGGAGCGGTTCAAGAACCCCCAGACCCCGCTCGGCATGATCCGCGGCGCCGCCCTCAACGACCTGTTCCTCCAGATCCGCATCGGCGGCGACCAGGCCCTCTTCCGCCTCCTCAACAAGCTGGTCCTCGCCACCGAAGGCGCCGTCGACGAGACCTTCGTACGCGAACACACCCACGGCTACGAGGAGTTCGCCGCGGCGGCGGCCGGAGCCGACTGGGACGAGACCCTGAAGGCCACCGGCCTGCAGCGCGCCGAGATCGAGGAGGCGCTGCGCATGGTGCTCGCCTCGAAGCGCACCATCGTCTGCTGGGCGATGGGCCTCACCCAGCACAAGCACGCCGTCGCCACCATCCGCGAGGTCGTCAACTTCCTGCTGCTGCGCGGCAACATCGGCCGCCCCGGCGCCGGCGTCTGCCCGGTCCGCGGCCACTCCAACGTGCAGGGCGACCGCACGATGGGCATCTTCGAGCGGCCCGCACCGGCATTCCTCGACGCCCTCGACAAGGAGTTCGGCATCACCTCGCCCCGGCACCACGGCTTCGACGTGGTCCGCTCCATCGAGGCGCTGCGCGACGGCGAGGCCAGGGTGTTCTTCGCGATGGGCGGCAACTTCGTCGGCGCCACCCCCGACACCGAGGTCACCGAGGCCGCCATGCGCAAGGCCGCCCTGACCGTGCACGTCTCCACGAAACTGAACCGCTCCCACGCGGTCACCGGCCGCCGCGCCCTCATCCTGCCCACCCTGGGCCGCACCGACAAGGACGTGCAGGCCACCGGCCGCCAGTTCGTGACCGTCGAGGACTCCATGGGCATGGTGCACTCCTCCCGCGGCAACCTCGTCCCGGCCAGCCCGCACCTGCTGTCCGAGCCCGCGATCGTGGCGCGGATGGCGCGCGCCGTCCTCGGCGAGGCGTCGGCGACCCCGTGGGAGGAGTTCGAGCGCGACTACGGGGCGGTCCGCGACCGGATCTCGCGGGTGGTGCCCGGCTTCGAGGACTTCAACGCCCGCGTCGCCCGGCCCGGCGGCTTCACCCTGCCGCACGCCCCCCGCGACGAGCGCCGCTTCCCGACCGCCACCGGCAAGGCCAACTTCACCGCCGCCCCGGTCGAGTACCCCGAGGTGCCCGAGGGCCGGCTGCTGCTGCAGACGCTGCGCTCGCACGACCAGTACAACACCACGGTCTACGGACTGGACGACCGCTACCGCGGCATCACCGGCGGCCGCCGCGTGGTCCTCGTCAACCCCGACGACGCCCGCGGTCTGGGCCTGGCGGACGGCGCGTACACGGACCTGGTGAGCGAGTGGAAGGACGGGGTGGAGCGGCGCGCTCCGGGGTTCCGGGTGGTGCACTACCCGACCGCGCGCGGCTGCGCCGCCGCGTACTACCCGGAGACGAACGTCCTGGTGCCGCTCGGTTCGACCGCCGACACCAGCAACACCCCGGCCAGCAAGTCGGTGATCGTCCGCTTCGAGCCGGCCGGCGGCGGCGCCTGACCTGCCCGGACGTGCGGGCCGGGGAGTGCGGGCGGCTGTCCGTACTCCCCGGTCACCTGATATGAAGACCCTAGTTAACGGTCGTTTACGAACGGAGCCGGCCCCATGGGCGAGCAGACGCACGTGAAGTTCCCGCAGGAGATCATCGACGAGTACGCCGGGCTCGGGATCGACCTGCCCGCCCTGTTCTCCGCGGGCCACCTCGGCAACCGCATGGGCATCCAGATCCTGGAGGCCGCACCCGACCGGGTCGTCGGCACCATGCCCGTCGAGGGCAACACCCAGCCGTACGGGCTGCTGCACGGCGGCGCCTCCGCCGTGCTCGCCGAGACCCTCGGCTCGGTCGGTGCGATGCTGCACGGCGGCCACCGGAAGATCGCCGTCGGCCTGGACCTGAACTGCACCCACCACCGGGCGGCCCGCTCCGGCCTGGTCACCGGCACCGCCACCCCGCTGCACCGCGGCCGCTCCACCGCCACGTACGAGATCGCCATCACCGACGAGGACGGCCGGCGGGTCTGCACGGCCCGCCTGACCTGCATGCTCCGCGAGCTGGACGCCGCCGAACCGCCGGCGACGCCCGCCACCCCCTGACCCGCACCCGCACGGGCAAGTCGGTACGGGAACCCGCACCCGGCCCCGTCCGCAGCCGCCGCGCGGCGCTCCCCGGCCCTCCGCCAGGCCGCCGGGGAGGGCCCGGCGGCGCGCGGCAATCGTGCCGCGACCGTTGTGTCACCGAAGGTGACGTCCTACCGTCCCCTTCATGGGGACCACGCCGCACGCCCTGGCCCGGTACGCCGGCTGCGCGCTCCTCGCCGCCCTGGCCGCCGCCGGCTGCTCCACACCCGGCCCGCCCGCCCCGCCCGGCCCCGCCACCCCGAGCACCACCCCCAGCCCCGCCCCGCGCACCAGCTCCCCCGCCGACGTCTGCACCAGCCTGATCACCTACTGGGCCCGCGAGGCACTCACGGGCGGTAAGTGGGCCGGTCTCGACTGGGAGCAGAAGGGGATGTCGAACGGACAGTTCGAGATCCACGAGCAGGTACTCGCAGAGGCCCGCGCGGAACAGCGAACTCGCGGCCGCGAGGCGGCACTTGAGCTGATCGAGCGGCGCACGCGGCAGCGCTGCACGGAGGAGCGCGGGGCGCTGCGCAGCTCCGAGAACTGGCGCCCGCCGCGCTGAGCCGGTCTCCGGATTGCCGCGCCCGCCGTCCGCGTTCCGGTCACCCGACCGGGGGGCGCACAGCAGGCGCACGGCCAGCAGGTCGGAGCCCTGCACGCGCCCCTCGAACGCTCCGGCACCATCCGATGATCTTCCGACCCACCATCACCCTGTGTAATCATCCAGCGTTGCGGAATGCCCCGCCGAAGCCCGTTTTCGCACATCAGAGCCCCGCCGGGGAATCACGCCGGACACATTGCGCTACCGAAATGCCAAAACGATCAGCGTCAGTACCATCAAAGCCTCAAGCCCCTTAGCGGAGCTGGGAATTCTCACCATGCGGACGATCAACGACACCCCCAAAGGTCCGATCTGTCGCACTTCCCGGCACACATTCTTGGCCTTGGCATAACAAGAGCGTCACATCCTCCTTTCCCCGCTCCCCGAGTTCGCCACCTCCGCTCTAGAGTCACGGCCAGTCACCGCGCCGCCGGGCGCAACCAGCACGGCCGCGTACCTCCCAGAGCGGCCCGGCGACCGAACGGCACCCCACAGCGGGAGCCGCGCCAGGGAAAGGAAGAATCGTGCGACACCGTTCTTTGCTCGTTCTGACCACCGTGATCACCACCGGGGCGCTGACCCTCTCCGCCTGTGGATCGCGCGGGGAAGATGGAAAGTCCGACAACTCCGGCGACAAGAAGACCGTCGTCGTGATCGGCGTCGACGCCCCCCTCACCGGCTCGCTCTCCGCCCTCGGCCAGGGCATCAAGAACTCCGTGGACCTGGCCGCCAAGACGGCCAACAAGAACAACGAGGTCCCCGGAGTCGAGTTCAAGGTCGAGGCCCTCGACGACCAGGCCGTCCCGGCCTCCGGCCAGGCCAACGCCACCAAGCTCGTCGGCAACAAGGAAGTCCTCGGCGTCGTCGGCCCCCTGAACTCGGGCGTCGCCCAGTCCATGCAGGGCGTCTTCAACTCCGCCAACCTGGCCCAGGTCTCCCCGGCCAACACGAACCCCTCGCTCAGCCAGGGCGACAACTGGGGCAAGGGCGAGTTCAAGCGCCCCTTCAAGACCTACTTCCGCACCGCCGCCACCGACGTGGTCCAGGGCAAGTTCGCCGCCCAGTACCTCTTCAAGGACGCCGGCAAGAAGAAGGTCTTCGTCGTCGACGACAAGCAGACCTACGGCGCCGGCCTCGCGGCGATCTTCTCCGACGAGTTCAAGCGCCTCGGCGGCAAGGTCGTCGGCACCGACCACGTGACCGTCAAGGAGACCGACTTCTCCGCCACGGCCAACCGCGTCAAGTCCTCCGGCGCCGACTCCGTCTACTTCGGCGGCCAGTACCCCGAGGGCGGCCTGCTCTCCGACCAGATCAAGAAGACCGGCGCCAAGATCCCCACCTTCGGTGGCGACGGCATCTACGACCCGGCCTTCATCAGCGCCTCCGCCGAGGCCAACGAGGGCGACCTCGCCACCTCGATCGGCTACCCGGTCGAGAAGCTGCCCACCGCGAAGAACTTCATCGCCGACTACAAGGCCGGCGGCTACAAGGACGACTACGCGGCCTACGGCGGCTACTCCTACGACGCCGCCTGGTCCATCATCCAGGCCGTCAAGGCCGTCGTCTCCGCCAACGGCAACAAGGTCCCGGAGGACGCCCGCGCCAAGGTCGTCGAGGCCCTCGGCAAGGTCAGCTTCGACGGCGTCACCGGCAAGGTCGCGTTCGACGAGTACGGCGACACCACCAACAAGCAGCTGACCGTCTACCAGGTCAAGGGCGGCAAGTGGGTCGACGTCAAGAGCGACACCTTCAACGAGTAAGCAGCCCCCGGGTTCACCTCGTAATCCCCCAGGCCCTCCCGGCCTGACAGGCCCCGGCCTGTGACTCAACACCAGAACCACGCCGCGGGGGGGGGGCCCCCGCCCCCCCCCCCCCCGCCACACCCCCCCCCCCCCCCGCCCGGC
>NZ_JAJAUZ010000023.1 GCF_020532645.1 Streptomyces bambusae | reverse complement strand
ATCGAACCTTTCCGAGAGAACCGGTCATGCCTTTCTCGGCATTTCCGCGGCGTCGGTGACGTCGTGTGAACAGGTTTACCCAACCCGCTAGAGCGCCACTTGAGACGATGTGCACCTCCACGGGCATAGGGCATATTGGCTCCATGGGTCACATTGATGTCGGACATGTTCAGTACCATCTGCCGGACGGGCGCACGCTCCTCGGTGATGTTTCCTTCCGGATCGGAGAAGGGACTTCCGCTTCCCTTGTCGGTCCCAATGGGGCGGGGAAAACCACTCTGCTCAGACTGATCGCGGGCGATCTCAATCCGCACGAGGGCGCCGTCGCGGTCAGTGGCGCCCTCGGAGTCATGCCGCAGTTCATCGGAAGCGTCCGGGACGACCGGACCGTGCGGGATCTCCTGGTGTCCGTGGCGCATCCGCGCATCCGGGAAGCCGCCGCGGCCGTCGACGAGGCCGAGCACGCCATCATGACGGTGGACGACGAGGCCTCACAGATGCGCTACGCACAGGCCCTCGCCGACTGGGCCGAAGCACAGGGCTACGAGGCCGAGACCCTCTGGGACATCTGCACGGTGGCCGCCCTCGGCATACCGTACGAGCAGGCGCAGTGGCGGCAGGTGCGAACGCTCTCCGGCGGCGAGCAGAAGCGGGTGGTGCTGGAGGCGCTGCTGCGGGGACAGGACGAGGTGCTGCTGCTCGACGAACCGGACAACTACCTGGACGTACCGGGCAAGCGCTGGCTGGAGGAGCAGCTCAGGGAGACCCGCAAGACCGTCCTGTTCATCTCTCACGACCGCGAACTCCTGGCCAATGCCGCCGAGAAGATCATCAGCGTGGAACCGGGCGCCGACGGCGCCGATGTGTGGGTGCACGGCGGCGGGTTCGGCTCCTTTCACGCGGCGCGCAAGGAGCGCTTCGCCCGCTTCGAGGAACTGCGCAGGCGCTGGGACGAGAAGCACGCGCAGCTGAAGAAGCTGGTCGTGGCCCTCCGGCAGGCCGCGTCGATCAGCCCCGACATGGCCTCGCGGTACGCCGCGGCGCAGACCAGGCTCCGCAAGTTCGAAGAGGCCGGCCCCCCTCCCGAGCCCCCGAGGGAACAGGACATCCGGATGAGACTGCAGGGCGGCCGCACCGGTGTGCGTACCGTCACCTGCGAGAAGCTCGAACTCACGGGCCTCATGAAGCCCTTCGACCTGGAGATCTTCTACGGGGAGCGCGTCGCGGTCCTCGGTTCCAACGGCTCCGGCAAGTCACACTTCCTGCGGCTGCTCGCAGGAGAGGAGGTGGCGCACGACGGGCTGTGGAAGCTGGGAGCCCGCGTCGTCCCCGGCCACTTCGCGCAGACCCACGCCCATCCCGAGCTGGAGGGCCGGACGCTGCTGGAGATCCTGTGGAAGGACCACTCCCAGGACCGCGGCGCGGCCATGTCCGCGCTTCGGCGCTACGAGCTGACGCGCCAGGCGGAGCAGAACTTCGAGCGTCTCTCGGGAGGTCAGCAGGCCCGTTTCCAGATCCTGCTGCTCGAACTCGCCGGCACCACCGCACTGCTGCTGGACGAACCGACCGACAACCTGGACCTGGAGAGCGCGGAGGCCCTTCAGCAGGCGCTGGAGGCGTACGAAGGCACCGTGATCAGTGTGACCCACGACCGATGGTTCGCCCGCTCGTTCGACCGCTACCTCGTTTTCGGGAGTGACGGGAAGGTACGGGAATCGTCCGAGCCGGTCTGGGACGAGCATCGCGTGAACAGGGTGCGGTAGGGCCCCTCCTGCCGATCGGCCCGGCCCGGCGGCGCCGTGAACCGGGCATTCTGAAGTGCCCGGAACTTCGGACGCCGTCGGGCCGATGAGGCGCACACGATGAACGGTATGGCGAACGCGCACACTCAGCGGGGGGTAACTGTGGAGGCGCGCACCATGTGCCCTTGACCTGGGCGTTCCTATGGTGTGGCGGCACGGAAACGTTCCCCTCCCCGTCCGAAAGTGGTGCCCATGGCCGCCTCCGCTCCCCCGTCAGCACAGTCCGGCAGCATCAAGAGGATCGTCGCCGCCAGCCTCGTCGGGACCACCGTGGAGTGGTACGACTTCTTCCTCTACGGGTCCGCCGCCGCGCTCGTGTTCAACAAGCTGTTCTTCCCGGCCAGCGACCCGCTCACCGGCACCCTGCTGAGCTTCCTCACGTACGCCGTCGGGTTCGCCGCCCGGCCGCTCGGCGGGGTGGTCTTCGGGCACTTCGGGGACCGGATCGGCCGCAAGAAGCTGCTGGTGCTGAGCCTCCTGATGATGGGCGGGGCGACCTTCGCGATGGGGCTGCTGCCCACCCACGCCCAGATCGGTGCGGCCGCGCCGGTGCTGCTGACCCTGCTGCGGCTGGTGCAGGGCTTCGCACTCGGCGGTGAGTGGGGTGGCGCGGTGCTGCTGGTCTCCGAGCACGGCGACGACCGCAACCGCGGCTTCTGGGCCTCGTGGCCGCAGGCCGGGGCGCCCGGCGGGAACCTCCTCGCGACCGGTGTGCTGGCGCTGCTGGCCGCCGTACAGTCCGACGAGGCGTTCCTGGACTGGGGCTGGCGGGTGCCGTTCCTGCTGTCCGGGGTGCTCGTGGCGATCGGCCTGTGGATCCGGATCTCCGTGTCCGAGTCCCCGGTGTTCCTGGCGGCCCGCGCCAAGGCCGCCGAGCGGGAGGCGGCCGGGGCCGAGGTCCGCCGGCCGCTGACGGAGGTGCTGCGCACCGGCCGCCGCCAGGTGCTGACCGCGATCGGGACCCGGCTGGGCGAGAACATCTCGTACTACATCCTCACCGCCTTCCTGCTGGTCTACGTGACGGCCCATCTGGAGCTGCCGAAGAGCGACGCGCTGAACGCGGTGCTGATCGGCTCGGCGGTGCACTTCGTGACCATCCCCGCGTGGGGCGCGCTGTCGGACCGGATCGGGCGCCGGCCGGTGACGCTGATCGGGGCGGCCGGCATGGCGGGCTGGGCCTTCGCCTTCTTCGCACTGCTGGACACCCGTTCGTTCCCGGTGATCGTGCTGGCCGTGACCGTCGGGCTGCTGTTCCACGGCGCGATGTACGGGCCGCAGGCGGCGTTCATCTCGGAGATGTTCGACACCGAGGTCCGCTACTCGGGCGCCTCGCTGGGCTCCCAGCTGGCGTCCATCGTCGGCGGTGCGCTCGCCCCGATCATCGCGGTCGAGCTGCTGAAGGACTACGGCTCGGCGCTGCCGGTCGCCGTGTACCTGTGCGCGGCGGCGCTGGTCACGGTGGTGACGGTGGCCCTCGCCCGGGAGACCCGCGGCCGCAGCCTGGCGGCCCCGGCGGGCGACGGGGCGGCCGCCGTGCGGCAGCCGACGGCCCGCTGACCTCCGGGGCACGGGACCGTATGCTCACCGGGGTGACAGCTTCAGCCGGTGCCGGTGCCCAGCCCGGCGGCGGGGCCGGTGCGGCCGGCGCCGCCGCCGGGCTGCGCCGGCTGCTGGACCTGCTGGCCGGGGGCGCGCCCGCCGAGGACTTCGCGCGCCCTGCCGCGGAAGCCCGGGCGGCGGGCCTGCCGGCCGCGGCGGTCGCCGAGGTCGAGGAGGCCACGGCGGTGGCGCTGCGGGTCCGGCGGACCATCGGCCAGCACCGGCGCCGGGAGGCCGAGCTGACGGCGCTGTTCGACACGGCGGGCGACCTGGCCCGGCTGCGGGACCTGGACGCGGTGCTGCGGGCCATCGTGCACCGGGCGAAGCTGCTGCTCGGCACGGACGTCACCTACCTGTCGCTGAACGACGAAGCCGCCGGGGACACGTACATGCGGGTCACCGACGGGTCGGTGGCGGCGGCCTTCCAGCAGGTGCGGCTCGGGCTCGGCGAGGGACTGGGCGGACTGGTGGCGCAGAGCGCCCGGCCGTACGTGACGAGCAACTACCAGGCGGACACCCGGTTCCGGCACACCGACGCCATCGACAGTGCGGTCGCCGAGGAGGGCCTGCGGGCCATCCTCGGCGTGCCGCTGCGGGTGGGCGCGCGGATCATCGGGGTGCTGTACGCGGCGGACCGGGCGCCGCGCGGGTTCACGGCCGACGAGGTGGCGCTGCTGTCCTCGCTGGCCGACCACGCGGCCGTCGCGATCGACGGGGCGAGGCTGCTGGAGGAGACCCGGGCGGCGCTGGACGAGCTGAACGCGGCGTCGGTGACGATCCGGGCGCACAGCGAGGCCATGCGGCGGGCGGAGCGGTCCCACGACCGGCTGACGGACCTGGTGCTGCGGGGCGGCGGGGTGACCGAGGTGGCGGTGGCGCTGGCCGGGCTGCTGGACGGCGGGATCGTGGTGCACGACAGCGAGGGCATCGAGCTGGCGCGGGCCGGGGCGGGCCCCGCGGGTCCGCCGGCGGCGGCCGCGGTGGCCCAGTCGCGGGCGAGCGGGCGGGCGGTGCGGGCCGGCGGGAGCTGGCTGTGCGCCGTGATGGCCGGTCCGGAGCCGCTGGGGAGCATCGCGCTGACCCGGCGGGACGGACTGGGCGACGCGGACCGGCTGCTGTTCGAGCGGGCGGGCGTGGTGACGGCCCTGTTGCTGCTGCTGGGCCGGTCGGTGGCGGAGGCCGAGGACCGGATCCGCGGGGAGCTGCTGGACGACCTGCTGTCGGGGACGGCGGAGCCGTCCGGGCTGTCCGGACGGGCCCGCCGGCTGGGCGTCAACCTGACGCGGGGACATGCGGTGTTCGCGGTGGCGGCGCCCGGGGTGCCGGGGCCGCGGCTGCTGTCGGCGGTGGCCCGGCTGGCACAGGCCCGGCGGGGGCTGGCGGGGCCGCACCGGGACGAGGTGGCGTTCATCGCGCCCGCCGAGGAGCCGGGCCGGCTGGCGCAGTCCGTGGCGCAGGAGCTGGGCGGGCTGCTGGACGCCGAGGTCACGGTGGGCGCGGCGGGTCCGGTGGACGGGCCGGGCGGGCTGCCCGCCGCCCACGCGGAGGCCCGGCGCTGCCTGGCGGCGCTGCGGGCGCTGGGGCGCACCGGCCGCGGCGCGGCGCTGGCCGACCTCGGGTTCGTCGGACTGCTGATCGGCGAGCGGGCGGACCTGTCGGCGTACGTGCGGGGCGAGCTGGGGCCGGTGCTGGACTACGACGCGGAGCGCGGCACGGACCTGGTGCACACCCTGGCGGCGTACTTCGCGGAGGGCAGCAGTCTGACGCGGACGAAGGACGTGCTGCACGTCCATGTGAACACCGTCGTCCAGCGGTTGGAGCGGGTCGGGACGCTGCTGGGTCGCGACTGGAACACGCCCGCGCGCACCTTGGAGCTGCAACTCGCCTTGCAGCTGCATCGCTTGACGAACAGTCAATAGCTTTTCCGGATGGGGCCGTACGGGCTCACCGGAGCCGGTCTAGGGCGGCGAGCACGGGTGCGGCGCCGTCCTCCGCGGCGAGGGCGGCGGCCAGCCGGGCACCGCGCTGCCGGTGGCCGGGGTCTTCGACGGCGCGGCGGACCGCGGCGGCGAGCCGGTCCGCGGTCAGGTGCTGGAACCGCAGGGCGGCGGGGGCGACGCCGAGAGCGGTGAGACGGGCGGCCCAGAAGTGCTGGTCGAGCTGGACGGGAACCGGTACGGCAGGCACTCCGGCGCGCAGCCCGGCGGCGGTGGTGCCGGCCCCGGCGTGGTGGATCACCGCAGCCGTGCGGGGGAACAGCCAGGCGTGCGGCACGTCGGCGACGGTGAGCAGGTCGTCGCCGTCGGCGTGCAGGCCGCTCCAGCCGCTCTGCACGATGCCGCGGACCCCGGCGGCCCGCAGGGCTTCGGCGAGCAGGGCGCTGAGGCGGTCCGGCCGGTCGGTGACGAAGCTGCCGAAGCCGGCGAACACCGGCGGCGGTCCCGCGTCGAGGAAGGCGGCGAGCCTCGGGTCGGGCCGCCAGCCGGGCGGGACGGGCGGCCACCAGTAGCCGCCGACCCGGTGGCCGGGGGGCCAGTCCGCGGGGCGGGGCACGACGTGCGGGCTGTAGCCGTGGTGGACGGGGCGGTCCGGGTCGAGGCCGAGCGGACCGGTGAACGTACGGCGGGGCAGGCCGAGTTCGCGTCGCAGCGCGGTGACGGACGGGGCGAACAGCCGGTCGCCTGCGGCCCACAGGGCCTGGGCGGCGAGCCGGTTGCCGTGCCGGCCGAACGAGCGGGCGCCGCTGACCAGGGGCGGGTGTGCGCCGGTGGGGGTGACGGGCTGGAGGTGGGCGCCGAGGCACGGCAGCCGGTGGGCCTCGGCGAGGGCGGCGCACATCGGTTCGGTCAGCGGCGAGGCGATCAGCACGTCGGTGCCGGCGCGGACCGCGTCGACGATCCCGGCGGTGAGCCGGGGCATGAACGCGCGGGCCATCCGGATCACCCGGGCCAGTGCGACGGGCGCGCTGACCGCGCGGGCGAGGCCCTGGCCGGCGGCGGAGGCGAGGATGTCCTTCGGGTCGACGGGCAGCGGCCGGAAGCCGAGCCCGTGGCGGCGGACGGCCGCCTCGAACCGGGCGTGGGTGGCGAGGTCCACGGTGTGCCCGGCGGCTGCGAGCCGCACTCCGAGCCCGGTGTACGGGGCGACGTCGCCCCAGGATCCCGCCGTCACGATGAGTACGCGCACGACCCCACCATGCCAGGCATCCGCCGATATTCCATCCCGCCCGACCCCTGAGACCCTGCGGGTCGATCCCGGCCCGGCCGGCCCCTTGCCCTCGCGGGGGCTCCGGACCGGGCCGGGCCAATCCAGCCCCTCCGGCGCTTGAGGAGCGGGTCCGGGCAGAGCCCGGTGCCCGGCGCCGCCACCTCCAGCCTCTCCGGCGTTTGAGGAGCGGGTCCGGGCAGAGCCCGGTGCCCGGCGCCGGCCGGGTTGCCCTTCTTGGGGCTCCGCCCCAAACCCCGCTCCTCAAACTCCCCCAGCCCCAGGGGGCCGGGAGGTACCCCCTGGAGGGGCTGGATTCTGCCCCCCGCCCGGTGGGCAGCCGACCCAAGGAGTCACACAGCACGGTGGACAACCGGCCCTGGCGGGCTGGTTGCGGGGCTCCGCCCCAAACCCAGCTCCCGCCGGAGGGGCTGGATATTGCTCCGCCCGGCGGGCAGCCGACCCAAGGCGCTGGATTGGCCCCGCCCGGCGGGCAGCCGGCCCAAGCAACCGGAGGCGGTCCAGACCGGCGGGCAGCCGAGGCCGGCGTAAGGCGCGGCGGCGGCAGCCCCGGCAGGGGATGCGACCGCGGGCCGGCGGGGCGCATCCTGGCAGTGTGACCGGGTACGGCGTGGCCGGGCACCCAGCCCCACCGGGGCCGCCGGCTCCGGACGGGGACGCGCACGGGACGGCGGCGGCGCCGGGCGGTCCGGACGCGCTGACCCTGGCGCTGGCCCGGGCCACCGTGAGCACGACCGAAGCCGTCGGCGGGTACGCCGGCGGCGTCTACCTGCGCTCGCGGACCGACGGCCTCCTGCGGCTGTCGGTGCTGGCCGGACTGCCCGGCCGGCTGTTCGGCCCGTGGTGGCGGATGCACGTGAACCGGCCGTTCCCGGTGGCCCAGGCCCACCGCACCGGCCAGGCGGTGCACCTGGCGGACGCCGAGGAGGCGATGCGGCGGTTCCCTCAGCTGATGGCGGGGCTGCCGTTCCCGTTCGGATCGCTGTACGAGCCGGTGGCGGGCGGCGGCGAACGGTACGGGGTGCTGATGGTGCTGCGCCCGGCGCAGGCGGGGGCGCCGGTGGGCGCGGCCGACCGCCGGGCGATGCGGGACGGCGCGGCCCGGCTCGCCGCGGCCCTGGCCGCCCTGGAGGCGGCGGGCACGCCGGCCGAGTGGGAGGCCGAGCCGGTGTGCGTGCAGCTGCCCGAGCCGGCCGCGCCGCCGGTGCGCAGCGGGCACTTCACCTGGGACCTGGACACGGGGGCGATGGCGGCGGACGCCGGGCTGTGCGAGCTGGCCGGGGTGGATCCGGCGGCGTTCCGCGGGACGGCGGCCGAGCTGATGGCCCGGTGGGCGCCGGAGGACCGGTTCGGCATCCGGGCGGCGGCCCTGGCGCTGGGCGGCCCGGAGGGGCCGTCGACCCGCCGGATGCCGCTGCGCGGCACGGACGGGCGGATCCTGCTGCTGGAGATGACGGCACTGCCGGACCGCCGGCTGACCGGGTTCGTGCTGGATCCGGGCGCGGGCGCGGTGCCCGACGAGGCGGCGGACCGGCTGCCGCAGGCGGTGGTGTCCGTCGACCGGCTCGGGCGAGTGACGTACGCCAACCCGGGGACTCGGGCGGTGCTGGGCGTGGGACGGGCCGAGCTGACCGGCCGGGTGCTGTGGGAGGCCCTGCCGTGGCTCGGGCACCCGGCGTACGCGGACTACTTCCGGTCGGTGCTGCTCTCCGGGGACCACGTCAGCTTCCCGGCCCGCCGTTCGCCGCGGGAGTGGCTGACGGTGTTCCTGCACCCCGACCGCAACGCGGTGACCGTGACCTTCGCGGCCACCGAGCATCCGGCGTACACCCCGGGGTCGGTGGTGCGGCCGGGTGCCGGGACGGGCTCCCCCGCGGACCGGGCGGCCGCCCTGTACCGGCCGGTCGCGCTGGCGATCGCGCTGACCGAGGCGGTCACGGCGCGGCAGGTGTCGGCGGTGGTCACGGACGAGCTGCTGCCCGCGTTCGGCGGCCGCCAGCTGGCGATCTACCTGCTGAACGAGCGGCACCTGTACCTGGCGTGGGAGACCGGTTTCCCGCACGGGTTCCTGGACCGGTTCGACGGGGTCTCGCTGGACGAGCGGCTGCCGGGCGTGGAGACGCTGACGTCCGGCCGGCCGATCTTCTTCGAGTCGATGGAGCACCTGGCGGCCGCGTACCCGGGGATCCCGCTGGACTCCGACGTCGGTGCCCGGGCCTTCCTGCCGCTGATCGCCTCGGGCCGCCCGGTCGGCTCGTGCATCCTCGGCTTCGAAGCGCCGCGCGGCTTCAGCCCCGAGGACCGTACGGTGCTGACCGCCCTGGCCGGTCTGATCGCGCAGGCCCTGGAGCGGGCGCAGCGGTACGACACCGAGGCGGCGCTGGCCCGCGGGCTGCAGGACGCGCTGCTGCCGCACCGGCTGCCGCGGCACGAGGGGCTCGACACGGTGGGCCGGTACCTGGCGGGCACCCAGGGCATGGACGTGGGCGGCGACTGGTACGACGTCATCGAGGCGGGTGACGGGCTGCTGGCGCTGGTCATCGGCGACGTCCAGGGGCACGGGGTGGCGGCTGCCGCGACGATGGGCCAACTGCGCAGCGCTGTACGGGCGTTCGCGCTGGGCGGGAACAGCCCCCAGGATGTGGTGCGGGGCACGAACCGGCTGCTGATCGACCTGGATCCGGGCCAGTTCGCGAGCTGCTGCTACGTGCTGCTGGACCCGGTGACCGGTGTCGCGCGGGCGGCCCGGGCCGGGCATCCGCAGCCGCTGCTGCGCCGGGCGGACGGGGTGACCGAGGTGCTGGACCTGCCCGGCGGGGTGGTCCTCGGGGTGGACGGGTCCGCGTCCTATCCGGTGGCGGAGCTGGCGCTGGAGCCGGGCGCGGTGCTCGCGCTGTACACGGACGGGCTGGTGGAGCAGCCGGGGACGGACATCGACCTGGGCGTGGAGCGGCTGCGCGGCGCGCTGGCCGGCGCCGGCCGGGTGCCGCTGGGCGACCTCGCCGACCGGCTGATCGGCGAGGCCCTGCGCACCGCCGACCGCCCGGACGACATCGCCCTCCTGCTGGCCGCCCGCAGGGCGCCGGGGCCGCAGGAGGGGTAGCCGGTCCGGCCCGGGCACCCGGTCCGGGAGGCGTGTCAGAAGAGGGTCGCGAAGCGCTGCCAGCCGGTGCCGATCCGGACGCGGGGGGCCAGCGTGGCGGTGCCGCCGCGGCCGGTGGCCGAGTAGCGGTAAAGGTCGCCGCGGGCGTCCCGGGCCACCAGGTCGGCCTTGCCGTCGCCGTCGAGGTCACCGGGCGCGACCAGGGCGTCGTACGTGTTCCAGCCCGCGCCGATCAGTACGCGGGGCCGGAACGGGGTGGCGGCCGTGCCGGTGCCGGCGTACAGGTAGAGGCGGCCGGTGCGGTCGCGGGCCAGCAGGTCGGCGCGGCCGTCGTTGGTGAGGTCGCCGCTGCCGGCGAGCACGTCGTACACCTGCCAGCCGCCGCCGATCTTCACGCGGGCGCCGAGGGCGGTGTGGAAGGCGCCGTTGCCGGGGTGCAGCCAGAGGGTGCCGGCGGAGTCGCGGGCGAGCAGGTCGCCGCGGCCGTCGCCGCTCAGGTCGCCGGGGCCCGCCGTCAGCCCGTAGGACCAACTGCTGGATGCGAGGCGGCCGTTGAGGTAGAGCGCCGTGCCCTGCACCTGGAGGAACGTGGCGTGGTTGCGCAGGTGCAGGGCGGCTGCGTAGCCGGTCTTCATCCCGGCGGGCAGGGTCGGGTCGGCGGGGTCGGAGATGTCCCAGGGCGGGCCGTACCGGCCGTCGGCGCGGGTGTCGTGGCGCAGCCAGCGCCAGTCGGCGGTGATGCCGACGGTCTGACCCTTGCCGTAGACGGGCGGCGCGCCGCCGCCGGCGGTGAGCCGGCGGTGCTGCCAGCCGTCGCCGTGCCGGACCGCCGGGCCGAACGTGCCGTCACCGAGGGCGGAATGGCGCTGGAGGGTGCCGTCGGGGGCGCGGCCGAGGAGGTCGCCGAGGCCGTCGCCGTCGAGGTCGTCGGCGCCGACGAGGAGGGGGTAGCGGTTCCAGCCGGTGCCGGCGGCGACGCGGGCGCGCAGCGGGGCGGCGGCGTCGCCCGTACCGCGGTAGAACCACAGGGTGCCGTCGAGGGAGCGGGCGAGGAGGTCCCCGGTGCCGTCGCCGTCGGCGTCGCCCGGCGCGGTGATCTGGTCGTAACCGCCCCAGCCGTGGCCGACCTTGGCGCGCGGGGCGAACGGTCCGCCGGCGGTGCGGCCGGTGCCCCGGTACAGGTAGAGGTCGCCGCCGGGTTCGCGGGCCAGCAGGTCGGGGCGGCCGTCGCGGGTGAGGTCGCCGGCGGCCACCACCCGGTTGTAGATCTGCCAGCCGCGGCCGGTCCAGCGGGCCGGTCCGGTGCCGGTGGCGGCGGCCGTGTGGAGGGTGAGGCGGCCGTCGGCGGACAGTGTGAGCAGTTCCGGCCTGCGGTCCCCGTCGAGGTCGCCGGCCGGGATCAGGTCCTTGAACACCTCGGCGAGGTCGGCGGCGTCCAGGGCGTACGGGGCGGGCGCGTACCCGCGGCCGCTGGTGAAGACCTGGGTGAGGGTGTCGTACCCGGTGGCGACGAGGTCGCCGCGGCCGTCCCGGTCCAGGTCGAAGCGGGGTGCGGCGGGCGCTGCGGCCGCGCGGCCGGGGTGCGGGGGCGGGCCGCCGGCGCCGGGAGCGCCCGGGGCGGGTGCGCCCGGGGCGGGTGCGCCCGGGGCCGGTGCGGCGGCCGCGGCGAGCGCGAGGGCGCATCCGGCGGCGGTGAGGCCGAGGCGTGTGCGGCGCGGCAAGGACACGGGTCCCCCCTGAGGTCGGCGGTCCGGCGGTGGTGCGCGGTGCGTCGTACCCACAGCGTGCAGAGCCTTCCCGCGCTGCGGGCGGCCGACGCGGCGGAGTTCACGCCGAGTTGGCCGCCCGTACGCGTGCAGCCCGCGGCCGCCGTCAGACCTGGTACCGGTCGGGGGCGAAGAGGTGCAGGTGGCCGGCGACCCAGTCCGAGGTGCGGCGCAGCCCCTCCGGCAGCGGCACCTGCGGCTGCCAGCCGGCCCAGTCGCGGGCCCGGGAGTTGTCCGACAGCAGCCGCTCGACCTCGCTGCCCGCCGGCCGCAGCCGGGCCGGGTCGACGACCACGCGGGCGTCCCGGCCGGAGGCCGTGATCAGCTCGCGGGCCAGGTCGCCGACGGAGATCTCGGTGCCGGTGCCGAGGTTGAGCACGTGGCCGAGGGCCCGGTCGCATTCGGAGGCGGCGAGGAACCCCTCGGCGGTGTCGGTGACATAGGTGAAGTCACGGGTCGGGGTGACCGATCCGAGCTTGATCTCCCTTGCACCGGAGTGGAGTTGGGCGAGGATGGTGGGGATGACGGCGCGGGCCGACTGGCGGGGCCCGTACGTGTTGAACGGGCGGACCACGGTCACCGGCAGCTCGAACGCGTGGTGGAAGGAGAGGGCCATCATGTCCGCGCCGATCTTCGAGGCGGAGTACGGGGACTGCGGCTGGAGCGGGTGGCTCTCGGATATCGGGGCGGTGATCGCGGTGCCGTACACCTCGCTGGTGGAGGTGTGCACGAGCCGGCGCACGCCGTGGCGGCGGCAGGCCTCGGCGACGTTCTCGGTGCCGGTCACGTTCGTCTGCACGTACGCGCCGGGCGAGTCGTAGCTGTACGGGATGCCGATGAGGGCGGCGAGGTGGAAGACGGTGTCGCAGCCCTGGACGGCGTCGGAGACCCGGCCGGCGTCGCGGACGTCGCCCGCGAGCATCTCGACGGCGCTGCCGGGCCCGAGGTGGTGGGCCAGATGGCCCTTCTCGGCGTACGGCTTGTAGTGCACGAACGCCCGCACCCGGGCGCCGCGCGCGACGAGCAGGTCGACGAGGGCCGAGCCGATGAACCCCTCGGCGCCGGTGACGAGCACGGTCCGTCCGTGCCAGGGGTGGGGGTGGGGGGTGGTGGTGTGCATGGTGGTCGTCCTGTCCGGTGGAGGGCTCGGGTGGTCGTGGTGAAGGGTCATGCGTGCTGCGGGCGGGCCGCGGCCCCGGCGGCCGGGTGGCCGGCCAGGCGGAGGACCTCGGCGGCAAGGAGCTCGGCCGCCCGGGCGTGCGGCCCGGGGTCGGCGGCGCCGCTCATCGCGGCGAGCCGGGCCGGGTCGGCGAGCAGCGGCCCGACGAGGCCGGCCAGCCGCTCGGCCGTGGCCTCGGCGTCGGGCAGCAGCAGGCCGGCGCCGTCGTCGGCCAGGACCCGGGCGTTGTGGGTCTGGTGGTCGCCGGGGGCGTGCGGGTAGGGCACGAGCACGGCCGGGACGCCGGTGCAGGCGAGTTCGGCGACGGTGGCGGACCCGGCCCGGCACACGATGAGGTCGGCGGCCGCGTACACGAGGTCCATCCGGTCCAGGTACGGCACGGCCCGCGCGATCCGGTCGCCGCCGTTGCCGGCGAGGTCCCGCCGGGCCGCGTCGAGGGCCGGCGGCCCGGTCTTCACGAGCAGCCGTACGTCGTCCCGGTTCCGCCACTCCCGGGCCAGGCCGGTCGCGGCGGCGGTGAGCCGGGCGGCGCCGAGGCTGCCGCCGTTGAACACGACCAGCCGGGCCCCGGCCGGCACCCCGAGCATCCGGCGGGCCCCGTCCCGGCAGCCGGCCCGGTCCAGCCCGGCGAGGGCCGCGGCGATCGGCATGCCGGTGGTCAGCGCCCGCTCCCCGCCGGCCAGGTGCCGCCGGCTGCGGTCGAACGCGACCGCGATGTGCGGGGTCAGCCGGGCCGCGAACCGGTTGGCCCGCCCCGGCACCGCATTGGACTCGTGGATCAGCGCGGGCAGCCCGGCCAGCCGGGCCCCCAGCACGGCGGGCGCACTGGGATACCCGCCCATCCCCACCACCACCTGCGCACCCTGCCGGCGCAGCACCCCCCGCGCCTGCTGCGCCGACCGCAGCAGCGCGGCGGGCAGCAGATACCGCCGGGCCCCCAGCGCAGGATCGAACGGAATCATGTCGACGGTGTCCAGCCGGTACCCGGCCCCCGGCACCAGCCCGGTCTCCAGCCCCCGCTCGGTCCCGATGAAGGAGACCCGGGCCCCCGGCACAACCCGCCGCAACTCCTCGGCGAGTGCCAGCCCCGGATAGATGTGCCCACCGGTACCCCCGGCCCCGATGACAACGGAAAGTGATGCGCTCATGGAGAGCAGGGTCGTGCGGCGGTCTAAGAAGGTTCTAAGAGGTGGGTTTGGCAGGATTTGGGGATGCGGAAGCGGGTTCTGGTGGTTGATGACGAGGTTGAGGTGCGGGCGGCTGTGGTGGACGGGTTGGAGGTGGAGGGGTTCGAGGTGCGGGAGGCCGGGGACGGGCTGGAGGCGCTGTCCGCGGTGGCCGGGTGGCAGCCGGACGCGGTGGTGCTCGACGTGATGATGCCGGTGCTGGACGGGCTCGGGGTGTGCCGGCAGTTGCGGGCGGTCGGGGACCGGACGCCGGTGCTGGTGCTCACGGCACTGGATTCGGTCAGCGAGCGGGTGGACGGGCTGGAGGCGGGGGCGGACGACTACCTCGTCAAGCCGTTCGCTCTGGACGAGCTGGTGGCCCGGGTACGGGCGCTGCTGCGGCGGGCGGCGCCCGGGCCGGCCGAGGGGGGCGGGCCGCTGGTGTTCGGGGACCTGTCGCTGGATCCGGAGACGCGCACGGGGCGGCGCGGGGAGCGGCACCTGGAGTTCAGCCGGACCGAGGCGGCGCTGCTGGAGCTGCTGCTGCGGCATCCCGGGCAGGTGCTGCCGCGGGAGCTGATCCTGGAGCTGGTGTGGGGGCGTGACTTCGGTCCGGACTCCAACTCGCTGGCGGTGTACGTGGGTTATCTGCGGCGGAAGCTGGAGGCGGCGGGCGAGCCGCGGCTGGTGCGCACCGTGCACGGGGTCGGGTACCGGCTGGACGCGGCGTGACCGGGCGGGGTGCGCGGCGGCTCGGCGGGCGCTGGCGGCGGCGCGGGGCGCTGCGGACGCGGCTGGCGGTGGCGGCGACGGCGGCCGTCGCATGTGTGGTGGTGTGCGTGTGCACGGCGGCGTTCTTCATCGTCCGGTACGAGCTGTACCGGCAGCTCGACCTGAACCTGACGCAGTCGGCGCGGCTGGTCGCCCAGCAGAACCGGCGCGCGGGGCCGGGGGTGCTGGCCGGGGAGTGCCGGTTCCTCGCGGCGCCGGCCTGCGCACAGCTGGTGCCGGCCGCTGCCGTGCGGGATCCGCGCGAGCCGTACCTGCTGCCGGTGAGCGGGGCCGTACGCCGGGTCGCGGCAGGTGAACACCCGGGGTTCCGCAGCGACTTCACCCTGTCCGGGCATCCGGCGCGGATGCTGACCACGCCGTACGGGGACGGGCTGGCGCTCCAGGTGGCGCTGCGGGCCGACACCGTGGCGGAGGGGGTCGGGCAGGCGGCGTGGCTGCTGGTGCTGGTGGGGGCGGGCGGGGTGCTGCTGGCCGCCGTGCTGGGTTCGTGGGTGGCCCGTACCGGACTCGCGCCGGTGGCCCGGCTGACCGCGACGGCCGAGCGGATCACGGCGACCCGGGATCCGGGGCACCGGATCGAGCTGCCGCCGCCGGGGCGGGAGGACGAACTGACCCGACTGGCGGGCAGTTTCAACAGCATGCTGGACGAGCTGGAGCAGTCGGTGACGGCGCAGCGGCGGCTGGTCGCGGATGCGTCTCACGAGTTGCGGACACCGCTGACGGCACTGCGGACCAATGCCGAACTCCTCGCACGGGCCGATCGCCTGACGGAGGCTCAACGAACCCGGGCGGCGGGGGCGTTGGGGCGGCAGCTGCGGGAGGTGACGGGGCTCGTGAACGATCTGATCGAGCTGGCGCGGGACGAGGAGCCGCAGCCGCTGGTGGAGGACGTACGGGTGGCCGCGCTGGTGCAGCATGCGGTGGCGGCGGCCCGGACGCACTGGCCGGCCGTTCCGTTCGCGCTGGAGGTGGCGGACGGCGCAGCGGGGGCGGTGGTGCCGGGGGTGCCGGCCCGGCTCAGCCGGCTGCTGTCGAACCTGCTGGACAATGCGGCGAAGTTCAGCCCGGCGGGGTTGCCCGTGGAGGTCGGGCTGCGGTGTCCCGGCGGGGTGGCGGAGGTGACCGTACGGGATCACGGGCCGGGGATTGCGGCCGAGGACCTGCCGTACGTCTTCGACCGGTTCTACCGGGCGGGGTCGGCGCGGGCCCTGCCGGGGTCGGGGCTGGGGCTGGCGATGGCCCGGCAGATCGCGCAGGCGCACGGGGCGGTGCTGGTGGCGGAGCCGGCGGCCGGGGGTGGGGCGCTGTTCCGGGTGCGCTTCGCGGAGCGGGCCTGAGCGGGCCTGACGGGCCTGAGCGGGCCTGAGCGGGGGGCCTGGAGCCGAGCCCGGTCCGGAGGCCGAGCGGGTCCGGCTCCAGCCCCCGGGCTCCGCCGCGGCCCCCGGTCCTCAAACGCCGGACGGGCTGGACGCCCCCGCCCGGAAACGCCACCGGCGGGGCTGGACGGTCCAGCCCCGCCGGGTGGGTGGTGCGGGTTCGGGGGCGGGGCCCCCGGGAGGGTCAGGCGAGGGTCGCGAGGGCCTGGTTCAGGGTCGCGGACGGGCGCATGACGGCCTGGGCCTTGGTCACGTCGGGCTGGTAGTAGCCGCCGATGTCCACCGGGCTGCCCTGGACGGCGATGAGCTCGTCGACGATGACCTGCTCCTGCTCGGTCAGCGTCTTGGCGAGACCCGCGAAGGCCTCCGCGAGCTGCGCGTCGTCGGTCTGCTTGGCCAGCTCCTGGGCCCAGTACATGGCCAGGTAGAAGTGGCTGCCGCGGTTGTCGATGCCGCCGACGCGACGGGTCGGCGACTTGTCCTCGTTGAGGAAGGTGCCGGTGGCGCGGTCGAGGGTGTCGGCGAGGACCTGGGCGCGGGCGTTGCCCGTGGTGGTGGCCAGGTGCTCGAAGGAGGCGGCCAGGGCGAAGAACTCGCCGAGCGAGTCCCAGCGCAGGTAGTTCTCCTTGACGAGCTGCTGGACGTGCTTCGGGGCGGAGCCGCCGGCGCCGGTCTCGAACAGGCCGCCGCCCGCCATCAGCGGGACGACCGACAGCATCTTGGCGCTGGTGCCCAGCTCCAGGATCGGGAAGAGGTCGGTCAGGTAGTCACGGAGCACGTTGCCGGTGACGGAGATGGTGTCCTCGCCGCGGCGGATGCGCTCCAGGGAGAACTTGGTGGCCTCGACCGGGGCCAGGACCTTGATCTCCAGGCCCTCGGTGTCGTGCTGCGGCAGGTACGCGTTGACCTTGGCGATGAGCTGCGCGTCGTGGGCGCGGGTCTCGTCCAGCCAGAACACGGCCGGGGAGCCGGTGGCGCGGGCGCGGGTGACGGCGAGCTTGACCCAGTCCTGGATCGGCAGGTCCTTGGTCTGGCAGGCGCGGAAGATGTCGCCCTCGGCGACCTCCTGCTCCAGGACCGTGTTGCCCGCGGCGTCGACCAGGCGGACCGTGCCGGCGGCGGCGATCTCGAAGGTCTTGTCGTGGGAGCCGTACTCCTCGGCCTTCTGCGCCATCAGGCCGACGTTCGGGACGGAGCCCATGGTCGACGGGTCGAAGGCGCCGTGGGCGCGGCAGTCCTCGATGACGGCCTGGTAGACGCCCGAGTAGCTGCTGTCCGGGAGGACGGCGAGGGTGTCGGCCTCCTGGCCGTCCGGGCCCCACATGTGGCCGGAGGTGCGGATCATGGCCGGCATCGAGGCGTCGACGATGACGTCGGACGGCACGTGCAGGTTGGTGATGCCCTTGTCGGAGTCGACCATGGCGAGGGCCGGGCCCTCGGCGATCTCGGCGTCGAAGGAGGCCTTGATCTCGGCGCCGTTCGGGAGGGCGGCGAGGCCGTTCAGGACGGTGCCGAGGCCGTCGTTCGGGGACAGGCCGGCGGCGGCGAGGGTCTCGCCGTATGCGGCGAAGGTCTTCGGGAAGAAGGCGCGGACCACGTGGCCGAAGACGATCGGGTCGGAGACCTTCATCATCGTGGCCTTGAGGTGCACGGAGAACAGCACGCCCTCGGCCTTGGCGCGGGCGACCTGCTCGGCGAGGAAGGTGCGCAGGGCGGCGACGCGCATGACGGAGGCGTCGACGACCTCGCCGGCCAGGACCGGTACGGACTCCCGCAGCACGGTGGTGGTGCCGTCGGCGGCCACGTGCTCGATGCGCAGGGTGCCGGCCTCGGAGACGACCGTGGACTTCTCGGTGGAGCGGAAGTCCTCGGCACCCATGGTGGCGACGTTGGTCTTCGAGTCGGCGGTCCAGGCGCCCATGCGGTGCGGGTGGGCCTTGGCGTAGTTCTTGACCGAGCCGGGGGCGCGGCGGTCGGAGTTGCCCTCGCGGAGGACGGGGTTGACGGCGCTGCCCTTGATCTTGTCGTAGCGGGCGCGGACGTCCTCGTCCTTGTCCGTCTGCGGGTCGTCCGGGTAGTCCGGAAGGGCGTAGCCCTGGCCCTGCAGCTCGGCGACGGCGGCCTTCAGCTGCGGGATCGACGCCGAGACGTTCGGCAGCTTGATGATGTTGGCACCGGGGGTCTTGGCCAGCTCGCCGAGCTCGGCGAGGGCGTCGGCGATGCGCTGGCCCTCCTCCAGGTACTCGGGGAAGGCGGAGATGATCCGCCCGGCGAGGGAGATGTCCCGGGTCTCCACCTTCACGCCGGCCGTCGAGGCGTACGCCTGGACGACGGGCAGGAAGGAATGCGTCGCCAGGGCCGGGGCCTCGTCAGTGTGGGTATAGATGATGGTCGAGTCAGTCACCGGATCTCCGCTCCACGTCACGTCTGCAACATTGCTCGACATCAAGATATCTCGTGATCGAGGCGTTCCCGACAGGGGTGGGGCACTGGTGCGCGAACGGCGTGGCGACAGCGGGCCGGATCAGGCCCCGGGGGCGGGATCGGACCCCCACGAGACCTCCGCAGCGCCACGACTCCTTCACGGTGGGTGACGGCCCACCCGGGGTCGCGGGCGGGCCCGCACCCCTTCGCGACACGCGTCCTGACGTGGGCCTTGCACGAACCTGACGGAATGGCGGCAAAAATCCGACGGTGCATCAGGTCGGTTGTCCCGGACTCTTGACTCCGATGCCGGCAGTCGCGATTCTCGACACGCCGTTTGCGCCGGACATGACAATCACGCCATGCGGTCATGAGGCCGGACGGCTGGTCCCCCACCGTGCCGCCCCAACCGAGACGTGAGTGATGACCATGACTGCACCCCCACGCAGCAGGCGCCGCCCCCTTGTCCTTCTGACGCTGCTGCTCGCCCTGCTGGGCCTGTCCCTCGTCCCGGCGTCCGGAGCCGCGGCCGACCCGGGCTGGTGGACGCCCACCGCGCGGCCCGCGCCCGACTCCGAGATCGGCGTCACCGGCGAGCCCTTCAAGGGCACCGACGACAAGGGGCGGGTGCGCGGCTTCGTCGACGCCCATGACCACATCATGTCCAACGAGGGCTTCGGCGGCCGCCTGATCTGCGGCAAGCCCTTCTCCGACCAGGGCATCGCAGACGCCCTCAAGGACTGCCCCGAGCACTACCCGGACGGTTCGCTCGCCGTCTTCGACTTCATCACCAAGGGCGGCGACGGCAAGCACGACCCCGACGGCTGGCCCACCTTCAAGGACTGGCCGGCCCACGACTCGCTCACCCACCAGCAGAACTACTACGCGTGGATCGAGCGGGCCTGGCGCGGCGGCCAGCGCGTCCTCGTCAACGACCTCGTGACCAACGGCGTGATCTGCTCGGTCTACTTCTTCAAGGACCGCAGCTGCGACGAGATGACCGCCATCCGGCTGGAGGCGCAGAAGACGTACGACATGCAGGCGTACGTGGACAAGATGTACGGCGGAGCGGGCAAGGGCTGGTTCCGGATCGTCACCGACTCCGACCAGGCCCGCCAGGTGATCGAGCAGGGCAAGCTGGCCGTGGTCCTCGGCGTGGAGACCTCCGAGCCCTTCGGCTGCAAGCAGATCCTCGACATCGCCCAGTGCGGCAAGGCCGACATCGACCGGGGCCTCGACGAGCTGCACCGGATCGGCGTGCGCAGCATGTTCCTGTGCCACAAGTTCGACAACGCGCTGTGCGGCGTCCGCTTCGACTCCGGCGCGCTCGGTACGGCGATCAACGTGGGCCAGTTCCTGTCGACCGGCACCTTCTGGAAGACCGAGAAGTGCACCGGCCCGCAGCACGACAACCCGATCGGCCTGGCCGCCGCCCCGCAGGCGGCGAAGGAGCTGCCGGCCGGCGTGAGCGTGCCCACGTACGCCGCGGACGCGCAGTGCAACACCCGGGGGCTCACCGAACTCGGCGAGTACGCGGTCCGCGGGATGATGAAACGCAAGATGATGCTCGAAGTCGACCACATGAGCGTCAAGGCCGCGGGCCGGGCCTTCGACATCCTGGAGTCCGAGTCCTACCCCGGCGTGATCTCCTCGCACAGCTGGATGGATGCCGAGTGGACCGAGCGCCTGTACAAGCTCGGCGGCTTCGCCACCCAGTACATGAGCGGCGCCGAGGGCTTCAGCGCCGAGGCGAAGCGCACCGACGCCCTGCGGGACAAGTACAACGTGGGCTACGGCTACGGCACCGACATGAACGGCGTCGGCGGCTGGCCCGGCCCGCGCGGCGCGGACACCCCGAACCCTGTGAAGTATCCGTTCCGCAGCGCCGACGGCGGCTCCGTCATCGACAAGCAGACCACCGGGCAGCGGACCTGGAACATCAACACCGACGGCGCCTCGCACTACGGGCTCGTGCCCGACTGGATCGAGGACGTCCGGCTGGTCGGCGGCCAGGACGTGGTGGACGACCTGATGCGCGGGGCCGAGTCCTACCTCACCACCTGGGGCAACTCCGAGCGCCACAAGTCGGGCGTCAACCTCGCCACCGGCGCCGCGGCCGCGGCCTCGACCTCCGAGTGGTGGAACCCGTTCGTCAGCTACCAGCCCGGCCGGGCCGTCGACGGCGACTCGGGCACCCGCTGGGCGAGCGAGTGGAACGACAACCAGTGGCTGCGCATCGACCTCGGCTCCGCGAGCCTGGTCAAGCGCATCACCCTGGACTGGGAGACCGCGTACGGTCGGGCGTACCGGATCGAGGTGTCCACGGACGGCTCCGACTGGCGGACCGTGTGGTCCACCGAGGCCGGTGACGGCGGCCTCGACACGGCCCGGTTCACGGGCGTCACGGCGCGGTACGTACGCATCCAGGGGCTGCAGCGCGGCACCCAGTGGGGCTACTCGCTGCACGAGGTCGGCGTCTACAGCAGCTGACCGCCCGCGCGCACGACGGACGACCGCACGACGGAAAGGCGGACCATGGCACGCATGCCCTCGGCGGAGCGGCGCAGGCAGCTGACCGAGGCCGCGATCCGCGCGATGACCCGGGACGGGGTCGCGCAGACCACGACCCGGTCCATCGCCGCCGAGGCAGGCGTGTCCCTGAGCGTGTTCCACTACTGCTTCGACTCCAAGGAAGCACTGCTGGAATCCGTCATCACGACCATCACCGGGCACTACGTGACGATCGTGAAGGAGGCCATCCGCCCGCGCACCACCCTCCGGGAGACCGTGCGGGCCGGCTTCCGGGCGTACTGGGACCACGTGGCCGCCCATCCGGGCGAGCACCTGCTCACGTACGAGCTGACCCAGTACGCCCTCCGCCGGCCGGGCCTGGAACACCTGGCCCGCCGCCAGTACGAGCTGTACACCGCCACGTACGCACAGCTGATCGAACAGCTCCGCGACAGCGTGGAGTTCGAGCTCAGCGTGCCGGTGCAGGTGCTCGCCCGCTATCTTGCGGCGATGACCGACGGGCTGACCCTGAACCTGCTGGTCCTCGGCGACGACGCGGCCGCGGCGGCCGTCCTCGACATGATCGACGACCATGTCGCGGGGCTGGTCGTCGACGGGGCGCACAGCCCCGCGGCCGTGTCCTGACCGGTCGCGGCGGGGCGGCAGCCGGTCACGGCGGGGCGCTGCCGTGGTGGGCGCTGCCGTGGTGGGCGCCGCCCTCGACGGTGCCGCCCAGCCGGGCCCGTACCGCGTCGAGGGCGCCGGGGTGCTGGGCGACGAGCACCCACCGGTCGCCGACGAGGTAACTCCCGCCGTACGCCCGGGCCTCCGTCAGCCAGGCCTGCTCCCCGGCCGGGGTCGCGAAGGTCAGCAGCCGGTACGCGCCCTCCCCGGTGCGGCAGGCTCCCTCGCGCAGCTCTCCTGCATCCGTGACCACTTCGGGGGTGCAGGGGACGGCCGAGGCGAGCGGTTCGAGGGGCGGGGGGCCGGGCACGGCCCGGGGGCCGCCCCCGGCCGAGCAGGCCGTGAGCAACACGGCGGCCACGCACAGGAGTCCGGCCGTACGCGGCACCGCCGTGCGAGGGCCGGCGGGGAACACGGCTCCGGGGCTCACTACTTGCCGGCCTTCTTGCCGTTCTCCTTGACCGCCCACCACACACCGTCCTTCCCCTGCCCGTTCACGTCGCCGGGGCGGGTGTCGCCGGTGTACGTGTAGAGGAGCCAGCAGTCGACGGCGAGCTGCTTGGAACCGTCGGGCCGGGTGAAGGAGTTGACCAGTGCGGGGTCGACGCCGACGACCCGGTCGCGGTCGACGGGCGGTGCGGGCTTCCAGACGTCGAGGCAGGGTCCGGTGCAGCGCGTCTTCATCGGCCAGGCGCTGTCCTTGTCGAAGCGGTAGAGGGTACGGCCCTTCCCGTCGACCAGGATCGTGCCGAGGGCGGAGTTCTGCCGGGCGGCCAGCCCGGGGGCCGGGTCGGCGGAGGGCTCGGCGGCCGGGGCGGGGTCGGCGGCCCGGCGGGCGGCCGCACCGGCCGCGGGCTTGCCGTCCGCGCCGAGGGCGTGCCAGGTGCCGCCGACACCCTCGCCCTTGGCCTCGCCGGGCTTGGTGTCGGGGGCGTACCGGTAGACGGGCCAGCCGGCGAGGGTCAGCTGCCGGGTGCCGTCGCCGCGGACCACCTCGCCCAGGAGCCCGGGGTCGATGACCGAGCCCGCGGTGGCGTCGTCGGCGGGCACCGGCGGCCATGTGGTGGCGCAGGAGCCCTCGCAGTCGGACGCGGGCGGATTGGCGGTGTCCTTGTCGAAGCGGTAGAGGGTGAAGCCGCGGCTGTCGGTGACGGTGGGGCCGACGTCGGCGATGTCGCGGACGGCGAGCTGCCTGGCCGGCTCCCGCTTGGCCTGACTGCCGCCGGAACCCCCGGAGTCGGCGGCGTCTCCGTAGCCTCCGTCGCTGCCGTAGCCGGCGCCGCTGCCGGCCGGGGCGCTGCCGGCGGCGCTCTGCACCAGCGTCTTGCCGTCGTCCGCGCCGCAGCCCGCCGCGAGGAGGACGGCCGCCGTGGTGACGGCGGCCCAGGCGAGGCGGCGGCCGCCGGGGAGGGTCCGGCGGGCGGTGGTATGCAGGTGCCGGTACCGGGCGTCCCGGCTCGGATCGAGGTCTGCGTTCGGGTCCCCACCCGGGATCGGGGCCGCGCTCCGGTTCGGGTTCGGGATCGGGTTCCGGCTCGGGGCCGCGCTCCGGGTCCGGTTCGGGATCGGGTTCCGGCTCGGGACCGCGCTCCGGGTCCGGTTCGGGTTCCGGTTCATGTTCGCCACTCCTTGGTCGGGTCTGGTCGGATGTGATCGGGTGTCGGTCGTCCCGAGCCGGTGCGCCGTGGCGGACCGGCCGGGCCGCCGGGTGGGGAGGTCAGTCCTGGATGCGCAGGGCGAGGGCCGGGCAGCGCCGGACCGCGCGGACCGCCTGGCCGCGCTGCCGGCCGGGCACCGGCATGACGGCCCGGGCCGGGTAGCCGTCGGCGCCGAGTTCCACGACGCCGGGGACGATGTCGGCGCACAGCCCGTGGCCCTGGCAGAGCGTCCAGTCGACCATCAGGGCCTCGGTCCGCGGCCGCCGCGCCACCGCGGGCGCCGCGGCGGCGGGCAGGGCCGGCAGGGCGGGCCGGTCGGGCACGGGCACCGGCAGCGCCCCGAGGACGGGCCGGCCGCAGCCGGCGCCGGCCGCGTGGGCGGCGAACTCCTCGGGGAACGCGGCCGCAGCCGAGGCCACGAACCGGGCGGTCCCGTCGGGGTGGCTGCACGCACCTCGGCCGACCACCGCACCCATGGCGCGGTCCAAGGCCTCCAACGAGGCCCTGCCGCCGCCGCGTTCGACCTCGGCGAGGACGTCGGCGACCGCGGGCAGCCCGAGGAAGCACGGCCCGCACTGCCCGGCCGTCTCGCCGGCCAGCCAGCGCGCGACCCGCAGGGTCTCCCCCAGCGGGCAGGTGTCCGGCGGCAGCGGCAGGACGGCGCCGGCTCCGAACGCGGCCCCCAGCCCGTCGAGGGACTCGCGCGAGACCAGGGCCCGCGCCACGTCCTGCCGGGCCAGCCACTTGCCGTGGTAGCCGCCGGTCAGGACGCCCTGCCCGGCGTCGAGCCCGCACAGCCGCAGCACGTAGGGCAGCGGCACGCCGGTCGGGGTCTCGACCACCCAGGTGCCGGCCACCGTCAGCAGCACGGTGCCGGGTTCGGCGGGCAGGCCGGTCTCGCGGAACGGCAGGGCGCCGAGCCGGGCGGCCACCGCCAGCTGGGCGAAGGTCTCGGTGTTCGACAGCAGGGTCGGCAGCCCGCCCAGGCCGCTCTCGCTGGTGCGGATCCGGCGCCCCGAAGGGAGCGCGGCGGCGCCGCCGAGTCCGGCCACGACGGCCGAGCCCTCGCCCGCGACGAATCTGTCCGGGAGCTGTTCGACGCGCACCCGGCGGGCGTCGGGGCCGCGTTCGGCCACGGCGGCCCGCACCGAGCGGGCCACGTCGGCGCGGTGGACGGCGACGGCCACCTCCGAGGCGCCGAGGGCGGCCGCCGCCAGCAGCGCGCCGTCGAGCACCAGGTGCGGGGCGTACAGCAGCAGGGCGGTGTCCTTGAGGCAACTCGGCTCCCCCTCGCTGCCGTTGACGACGACGGCGGTACGGGCCACCGCCCGGTCCGCGGCCGCCGTGATGACGGCCTGGAGCTTGCGGGCGAAGGGGAAGCCGGCCCCGCCGCGGCCCCGCAGCCCGGTGTCCTCGGCGAGTGCGACCAGTTCCTCGGGGCGCAGCCGGGGCAGTGAGCCGTGCACGGTCAGGTGTGCGACCCGGTCCAGCCGGCCGGCCCGGTCCAGCCCGGCGAACAGCCGGGGCGCGCCGACCGCGGCGAGCGCCGGCAGCGCCGCGCTCACCAGGGTCCTCCCCCGGCCGTGGCCGCCCCGAGCGGCTCGCCCCGGGACCCGCCGGAGAACGGCGGACCGGCGGGCACGGGCGGCAGAACCGGCATCGGCGGCACGACGGGCACGGCCGGTGCCACGGGCAGCCCGACGGGCCCTGCGGACACGGGCGGCACGGCGGGCATCGCCGGTACGGCGGGTTCGAGGGGCCTGACCGGGCCGGGCGGCCCGTACGGCACGACCGGGCCGGGCGGCGGCGCGTACGGGTCGAACGGTACGGACGGCCCGGGCGGGGCGGCGAGGACGACGGGCATGCGCTGGGTGGTCTCGGGGTCCGGCACGGGCCGGGGGTCCTGCGGGGGCCGGGCCGGCGGCGGCGGAGGTGCCGGCACCCGGTCGGCGCGCAGCCGGAGCAGGAGCGCGACGGCGGCGCCGGCGAGTGCCAGGGCGTAGCCGGCCGTGACCCAACCGGCCGCTGGCCGGCCGGACTTGAGGCCGTGCAGCAGGGCGGCGCCCCAGGCCGGGTAGGCGGCCATGTGCAGGGCGCGCCACCACCGGGACCGCTGCCGGGAGGCGCCGCCGGCGGCGAACCGGCTGCGGACCGCGCCGGTCACGGCGACCGCGAGGAACATGTAGCCGGCCAGGGTGCCGAGGCCCAGCAGGACCGGGCGGCCCGGGTCGGCGAACGGGACGGCCGCCGCGGTGGGGCCGATCCGCTGCTCGGCCACCTTCACCGCGATGTGCAGGGCGAGGAAGCCGAGTCCGGCGAGCGCGAGCCCGCGGTGGACTCCCTGGGCGAGGATCCGGTGCGCGGAGCGCAGCAGCCGCCGGTCGGTGGCGGCCAGTCCCCACAGCACGGTGGCGGTGAGGGACACCAGGGCGAGGACCCCGGCTCCGTGGTCGAGGAAGGCCCAGAGCCGGCCGTAGGCGCCGGCGTCGGCGGCGATCAGGAGGAAGAGCAGCAGGGCGACGCCGAGGGCGTACGCCCTCAGGTGGCGCGGGCGGTGCGGGCGGGCCCGGGTGCGGGCGCGGGCCGGCGGGTGCCGGTGGTCTGCCGCCGGTGCGGGTCCGGAGTGGCGCCCCTTGCGGTGTGTTCCCCGTAACCGGGCCACCTGCTGAGGGGAGATGGGCATGGGATGCCTCCCGTTGACGCGAGCGCGCGGGCATCGGGCCGCTGCGGCGAGTCGCATCGGGTCGCTCTGGACTCAGCAGCCTCGCCGAAGTTCACCGGACCCCCCGGTGATTTATCGAAACATGACAAGTTCTGGTGAGCGCGGGTCGAACACCGGCGGAGCCCCGGCATGATCCCCCGCAAACATCCCGGAGGCAAAGAGACCACAAAGCTCCGGCGGGATGGGGGAACCTTCGCGAGGCTGCGGAGGACCGGGGGGAAGGTCTCGACCCACCAAGAACTAGGTGACATGTACGAACTGGTGAACCGCATACGGTCACGCCAGCAGAGCGAGGCGGCACGCGTTCCGCGGCACGTCCTCACCTCCCTGGCGGAGACCCTCATGGTGGAACTTGAGCGAGTCATTCCAGGATTTGCAAACCTGATGGAGGAATCCGACCGCGAACTGATCAAAAAGCGGATCGAACAGTCACTCAGGAACGCACTCGGTCGCACCGGCCCCCCGGCCAGGCCCGGACCGGAGTGCACGGACGCGCCCGGGGCCCCGACCGCCGCAAAGGCCGGGCCCGAGGACGCTCAGCAGGCCGGGCCCGCCGCCCCCGGCAGGGCCGCAACCACCCCCTGTGGCCCGCCCGGTGCACCGCCCGGCCCCCTTTCCCCCGTGGCCGAAACCTTTCCACCTGCGACCGCCGAGGAAGCCCGGCGCGAGCTGTTCGAGGTGCTGGCCGCCGGCGCACCCGGGTCCGGTACCCCGCTGCCCGAACTGTCCCGGCTGGCCGGCTGGCCGCTGCCGGAGACCGTGCAGGCGGTGGCGCTCGTGACCCCGGGCGAGGCCCCGCAGCTCACCGCGCTCGGCGACACCCTGGTCGGCGCGGTGGGCGAGGAGCTGTGCCTGCTGATCCCCGACCCGGAACGGCTCGCCGGCGAGGGCCGCGAACCGGACGGCGGGGACGACCCGGACGGCCGGGCGCTGCTGAACGCGGCGCTGCGCGGCCGGACGGCGGCCGTCGGCCATGTCGTCCCGCTGTACGACGCGGCCTCGTCGGTGCGCTGGGCCCGGCGGCTCCTGGCCATGACGCCGGCCCGCAGCGGGGCCGAGTGCAGGGCCGTGTTCGTGGACGACAACCTGTCGGGCCTGCTGCTGATGCAGGACGAGTCCCTGACCCGGGCGCTGGCCGCCCGCCGGCTCCGGCCGCTGGCCGACCTCACCCCCCGCCAGAGCGAGCGGCTGGAGATGACCCTCCTGGCCTGGCTCGAAGGCGGCGGCGCGCCGGAGGCCGCGAAGGCGCTCCAGGTGCACCCGCAGACCGTCCGCTACCGGCTGCGCCAGATCGAGCGCCTCTTCGGTCCGGGCCTGCGCGATCCGGGGACCCGTTTCGAGCTCGAAATGGCGCTTCGGGCACGCCGGTTGGCGGCGCAGGTGGAGCGGGCCCGGCGGCAGTACTCCCGGCTGCTGCGCGCGCCGCGCGGGCTGCGCGGCGGCCTGCGGGCTCCCGGTGTGTCCAAGGAGGCGCGCGTCAACGGACTGTGACGTGCCGTCACGCACGGAGGGCCGCCGGACGGGGTTCCGTCCGGCGGCCCTCCTTCGGCAACCGGGCCCGGGTCGGGGAGGAGACCCGGGCCCGGGCGGTTCAGCGACAGCGCCGCCCGCTGTTGATGCAGTCCACGGCCTGCCGCATCAGCCCGTCCCGCATCACGTTGATGAAATCGCCGTGGTCCGTGACGGGTTTGTGGAGCTGTTCGGGGAAGCTGTCCACCGCGAACGGCGCGGACCGGCCCCCGCCGGGAACCGCGTACACGATCCGCTGGACGAGCTGCGGAACGGCCCGGAAGCCGCGCGGGCAGCGGCCGTCGGCCTGCGCGAACGCCACGTGCGTACGGTGGTTGGCGCTGTCGGTGTCGCGGCCGTTCCAGCAGCTCTGGAAGGAGAAGGTGCGCACCACGTCGCTGCCGGACGGGCACAGCGGGTACTTGGCGCGCAGCTGCCGGTCCTCGAAACCGGTGCAGCTCCACGAGGCGTTGGCGTTGGCCGTGCCGTTGGTGAAGGCCTTCGCGTCGCCGGTGATGATGCGCAGGAACCGCGGCATGGCGGTCACCCGGCCCGCCGGGCTGCCGACGAAGGTGATCGACACCTCCTTCGGCGTCAGGATCGTCCCGGAGTTGCCCTCGGTGCCGCCGCCGGGCGCGTCGGCGTCCCGCTCCCGCCGCCCGTCCTGGAGCCGGAGCACCGGCCAGTAGTAGGTGGACTGGTCGCCGTTGGCGCAGGTGGTTCCGGCGGCCGCGAGGCTGTCGTTGGTGGCGAACGCGTCCGAGGCGCGGTTGCCGACGTAGTCGTGCATGTGGTGGGCGCCGTTGGAGACGCCGGGGGCGACGATCACGTTGTCCGAGTTGAACCGGCCCTCCCGGTTGGTGCCGCAGCGGGACCGGAAGCTGCCGGTGGAGGCGTTGCGCTGCCGCGGGGGCCGGTTGACGTTGGGGCGTACGTTCCTGATGTCGACGAAGTCCGACCGCGCGGGCGCGTTCCCGGAGGCGTTGCCGCTGCCCCGGTCACCGCTCCGGCCGCTGCCGGCGGCGTCCGCGGACACGTTCCCCGCCGGCTGCGGTCCCGGGGTGATGCGGCAGCCGCTCAGGCCCTCCAGCCCGGCGGGACGGGCCGCCCCGCCGCGGGCGATGGCGTCCGCGACCCCCGCGACGGCCGTGGCCCGCCGGTCGCGCAGCCCGGCGAGCACCTGCCGGCCGGCGCCGGGATCCCGTACCAGCGCCTGGTAGGCGTCTGCGGTCTGGGCGTCCATCCGGGCGAGCAGCCGGTCCACCTCGGCGCGGGCGGGCGCCGGCACCTCGCGCAGCCGGTCGCCGACGTCCGGGCAGTCGACCGTGCCGGACCAGGCCGCCGCGGCCGCGGTGCCAGGCCCGGACCCGTCGGTCCCGCCCGCCCCGGGCGGGGCTCCGGAGGCGTGGGCGGCGACCAGCGCCGTCCCCGCTCCGCCGAGGACCAGTACGGCGGCCCAAGCGGCGGTCTTGTTCCTGAGCCGGCCGCGCGTGTGGCGTCGAGGGCTCATCGCGGATCACCTGCCTTTGCTGAGGGCGTCGTAATCGACCAGCCCGGTGTCCTCCAGGACCGTGATGTGGTCGAGCACGACGGAATTGGTGACGGTGGCCAGGGACCTGACCATCGCGTTGCGGCTGTTCGCCCGGACCTGTGCGACCAGCGCGAAGACCTTGCCGTGGGCGGCCCGCAGCAGGTTCGCGAACAGCTGCTCGTACCGTTCGCCGCGGGCCGTGTGCAGCTGGTCCAGCCAGCCCTGCTGCTCGGCGTTCGGCCGGTCCGGGAGCGGGATGTCCAGCACCTCGCCGGTCTTCAGGGCCCGGCGGTCCAGCTCGGTGTGCCCCATCACGAGGTGCTCCCCCGCGGTCCGCACGGACTCGCGGCCGCCGCGCTGCATCGCCTCCCGCCCGGCCGGCAGCTCCCACAGCCCGGCCAGCCGGACCCGCCGTACGAAGTCCCGGTCCTGCGGGGTGAGCGGACCGTACGGGGTGCTGACCGTGCCCCGGCCGTCGTCCGTGAACGGCGCGCCGGCGGCGGCCTGCCCCCGGGTCTGCCCGAACGAGTGAACGGGGACCAGCAGGGCGGCCAGGGTCGCGGCGAGCGCACCGACGACCAGGAGAGTGCCGACACCGCGGCCCGAGGTGAGGGTTCTGCGGACGGACGGACGCACCGGTTCCTCCTTGTGCCAGGGGGGAGTTCGGGGGCGGTTCCCGGGGGTGGCACGGGACGCTAATGCCGGGCCGGGGGTGCGGCCCGCCTCTCATCGGCCCCCGACAAAGACCGGCCCGGCCGCCCCGGCGGCTGCTACCCTGCGCGGCCCGCGGCCCGCCGCTGCTGCCCGCCACTGCGGTACGCCGGACCCGCGGTTCGCCGCCCCTGCACGGTGCCCGGTCCGTACGCTGGCCCGGGACGGCGGGTCCCGATGCGGGCAAGGGCGGCGTAGGAGGCGGCAGGTGCGCGACGCGGAGTTCTTCCGGCGCTGGATGGCGGCGGCCACGGCGGCCGTCGACCGCGAGGCGGCCCGGCTGACGGAGCTCGACTCCCCCATCGGGGACGCCGACCACGGCGCCAACCTGCAGCGCGGCTTCACCGCGGTGCTGGCCGCCCTGGAGGCGGACCCGCCGGACCATCCGGGCGGGGTGCTGCAACTGGCGGGCCGGACCCTGATCTCGACCGTCGGCGGAGCCTCCGGACCGCTGTACGGGACCCTGCTCCGGCGCGCCGGGAAGGAGCTGGGCGAGGCCGCCGAGGTCGGCGACGACGAGCTGCGGCGGGCCCTGTACGCGGGGGTGGGCGCGGTGGCGCAGCTCGGCGGGGCGGCGCCCGGCGACAAGACGATGCTGGACGCGCTGGTGCCGGGAGTGGCCGCACTGAGCACGTCGTACCGGGCCGCCCGGGACGCGGCGGAGCACGGGGCGCTGGCGACCGTGCCGCTGCGGGCCCGCAAGGGCCGGGCCGGCTACCTGGGCGAACGGAGCATCGGCCACGAGGACCCGGGCGCGGCCTCGTCGGCGCTGCTGCTGGCGGCGCTCGCGGACGTGGCGGAGGCGGCGGCCGCCGAAGACGCGGCGGGCGGTGCGGCATGACCGGGCCGCTGGTCGGGATCGTGCTGGTGTCGCACAGTGCGCGGGTGGCCGAGTCGGTCGCGGAACTGGCGCAGGGGCTCGCCGCGGGCGGCCCGCCGGTGCCGCTGGCGACGGCGGGCGGGACGCTCGACGGCGGGCTCGGCACCAGCGCGGAGCTGATCGTCGCGGCCGCCCGCGCCGTGGACCGCGGCGCGGGCGTGGCCCTGCTGGCCGACCTGGGCAGTTCGGTCCTCACCGTCAAGGCCCTGCTCGCGGAGGAGGGCGAACTCCCGGCGGGCGCCCTGCTGATCGACGCGCCGTTCGTGGAGGGCGCGGTGTCCGCGCTGGTGACCGCCTCGGCGGGGGCGGACCTGGCAGCGGTGGCCGCCTCGGCCGCGGAGGCGTACGCGTACCGCAAGGTCTGACGCGGCCCGCGCGGGCCGCTCCGGGCGGTCAGCGGCCGCGGAGCTGGTCCATCTCGCGGCGGTCGCGCTTGGTGGGCCGGCCGGTGCCTCGGTCCCGCAGGCCGGTGGCGGCGGCCTCGGTGCGGGTGGGCGGCGGCGGGCTGTTGTCGACCAGGCAGTCGGCCGCGACCGGCGCCCCGACCCGCTTGGTGATCACCCGCTGGACCACCACGATCCGCTCCCGGCCCTCGTGGAACAGCCGCACCTCGTCGCCCGCCTTGACGGTCTGGGCCGGCTTGGCGCGATCGCCGTTCACCCGTACGTGCCCGGCCCGGCAGGCCGCGGCGGCCAGCGACCGGGTCTTGGCGAGCCGGACCGACCAGATCCACGCGTCCACGCGTGCGGTGGTTGCTTCGTCAGCCATGCCGGAACTCTAGCGAACCGGGTACCCGCCGGCTTTGGCAATTACCACAAGCAGGGTCGCATCTGCGGGTCGATCATCCGAAGAGAATTGCAAATGACGGATTCCAGCCCCTACGGTGTCGCACATGCAGTGCCGAGTCTGCGGCCCCGCCGCCGGTACCGGCTTCCCCGCTGCATCCGCTCAGCCGTCGTCCGAGCCCGCTCCGCCCGTCACCGGCGCCCCTCATCCGCAGTGGGACCGCACCACCGGTCCCGTCCCGTCGAGGAGAACTGGCCTCATGTCCCCTGCCGTCACCCGCCGCCGCGCCGCAGCCGCCGTCCTGACCGCCGCCCTGCTCGTCCCGCTCGCCGCCTGCGGCGACAACAGCAGCAACGACAGCGGTTCCGGTTCCGCCGAGGAGACCGGTGCCGCAGCCCCGAAGGGCGCCGAGCTCACGGTGCTGGCCGCGTCCTCCCTGACCGACGTGTTCAAGACCGCGGGTGCCGCCTACGAGAAGGCCCACCCCGGCACGAAGATCAAGTTTTCGTTCGCCGGCTCCCAGGAGCTGGCCGCCCAGGTCAAGCAGGGCGCCCCGGCCGACGCGCTGGTCACCGCCGACACGAAGACCATGGACGGCCTGACCGCCGACCTCGGCGGCACGCCGGTCGTCATCGCGAAGAACCGTCTGGTCATCGCCACCACCAAGGGCAACCCGCACAAGGTCGGCGCCCTGAAGGACCTGGCCGACACCAAGCTGAAGGTGGTGCTGGCCGCGCCGGAGGTCCCGGTCGGCCGCTACAGCAAGAAGATCCTGGACGCCCAGAAGGTCACCGTGAAGCCGGTGTCCCTGGAGCCGAACGTCCGCGCGGTGCTGTCCAAGGTCGAGCTGGGCGAGGCCGACGCCGGCCTCGTCTACAAGACGGACGCCGCGAAGGCCGCCGGCAAGGTCGAGGCCGTGGTGATCCCGGACGCCCAGAACGCCGTCGCCTCGTACCCGGCCGCCACGCTCAAGCAGTCGGAGAACGCCGCGGCCGCCGCCGCGTTCGTGGCGTGGCTGAGCACGCCCGAGGCGCAGCAGATCCTCCGGGACGCGGGCTTCCAGCAGCCGTGACCGGCCGGCCGGCACACGGCCCAGGGGGGACTGCCCGGTCCGGGGGGACGGGCAGTCCCCCCTTCCGCTGCCCGGACCGGGTAGAACGGACGGGCCCCGCACCCGACGCCCGCGCCCGCCTCCGCCTCCGCCTCCGCACCGACCCAGAGCACAGGAACCGCATGAGCAGACTCCGTACGCCCCGCACCCCGTTCGCGCTGGCCCTGCCGGCCCTGCTCGCGGTGGCGTTCCTGCTGCTGCCGCTCGTCGGGATCCTCGTCCGCACCTCGTGGGGCGACCTGGGCGCGCACCTGACCACGCCGGGCGTGGTCGAGGCGCTGCGGCTGTCGCTCTTCGTCTCGTTCTGCGCGCTGGGCCTGTCCCTGGTGCTCGGCGTGCCGCTGGCCTGGCTGCTGGCGCGGGTGGAGTTCCCGGGCAAGGCGGTGGTGCGGTCGCTGGTGCTGCTGCCGATGGTGCTGCCGCCGACGGTCGGCGGTGTGGCGCTGCTGCTGGGCTTCGGGCGGCGCGGGCTGCTCGGGCCGTGGCTGGAGGGGACGTTCGGGATCACCCTGCCGTTCCACACGTCGGGGGCGGTGGTCGCGGCCACGTTCGTGGCGATGCCGTTCCTGGTCATCAGCCTGGAGGGGGCCCTCGGCGGGCTGAAGACCAGCTACGAGGAGACGGCCGCCTCGCTCGGCGCCTCACCGCTGCGGGTGTTCTTCACTGTCACCCTGCCGATGGTCGCGCCGGGTCTGATCGCGGGCGCCGCCCTCACCTGGGCGCGTGCGCTCGGCGAGTTCGGCGCCACCATCACCTTCGCCGGCAACCTCCCCGGCACCACCCAGACCCTCCCGCTCCAGGTCTACCTCCTCCTCCAGGACCAGCCGGAGGCCGCGACCTCGCTCTCGCTGCTGCTCCTGGCCATCGCGATGGGGGTGCTGATCGCCCTGCGCGGACGCTGGACGGGGACGCCGGCCACCGAGAAGCGGGCGCCCGCGGACGGGGACGTGCAGACGGACGGGCCGGCCGGCACGGACCCGGGTGCAGGCCCCGTGACGGACGGGCCGCCGCCCGCCGCCGGCGGCTCCGGGCCCGCCTCGCTGCACGCCGAAGTGACCGGTTTCAACGAGCTGACCCTCGATGCCGGGGCCGGCACCACCATCGCCGTGGTCGGCGAGAACGGCGCCGGCAAGACCACCCTGCTCCGCGCCCTCCTCGGCCTCACCCCGCGGGCGCACGCCCGGCTGCGGCTCGGCGGCACCGACGTCACGGCCCTGCCGCCGCACAAGCGGCAGGTGGCCTGGGTCCCGCAGGACGGCGCCCTGTTTCCGCACCTGAGCGCCCTCGCCAACACCGCGTACGGGCTGCGGGCCCGCGGGGTGGGGCGGGCCGAGGCCCGCCGGGAGGCCCGGGAGTGGCTGGACCGGCTCGGCGTCGGCGTGCTCGCGCACCGCCGGCCGGGGCAGCTGTCCGGCGGTCAGGCGCAGCGGGTCGCGCTGGCCCGGGCGCTGGCCGCCCGGCCGCGGCTGCTGCTGCTGGACGAGCCGCTGGCCGCGCTCGACCAGACCACGCGGGCGCGGGTACGGCACACCCTGCGGACGCACCTCGCCGGGTTCGGCGGGGTCTGCCTGATCGTCACGCACGACCCGGTGGAGGCGGTGTCGCTGGCCGACCGGGTCCTCGTGCTCGCCGGCGGCCGCACCCTCCAGGACGCGTCGCCCGCCGAGGTCACCCGGCATCCGCGGTCCCCGTGGGTGGCCCGCATGCTCGGCCGCAACGCCTGGCCCGGCACGGTCGCCGACGGCGTGCTCACCACCGCGGGCGGCGGGCGGCTGATCCTCGCGGACGCCGCACCCGAAGGCGCCGCCGCGCTCGCGATCATCGCCCCGGAGGCGGTCGCGGTCCACCGCGAGCGGCCCGGCGGCAGCCCCCGCAACGTCTGGCCCGGCACGGTCCGCGAGATCACCGCCGTCGGCAGCCGCCTGCGCCTCCTGATCACCTCCGCCTCGGCCCCCGACCTGGTCGCCGAGATCACCCCCTCCGCAGCCGCCGAGCTGGGCCTCGCGGAGGGCGCCGCGGTCTGGACGAGCGTCAAGGCCACGGAAGTCACCCTGGTCACCCTCTGACGACCGCCGGTACCCACGCGCGCGGCCCGGGTGCGGTACCGGCCGCGGGCCGGGACGCGGGACGGCCCGTGCCCGCCCGGCCGACGCGGTACCCCGGCGGCACGGTACCCCGGCGGCACGGCGGCCCGGGCGTCCGCATCCGCGAATGCCCGCCGTGGAAGGCCCGTAGGTCCGCCGGGCCCGGGACGCAAGGGCGCAGAACCGTCAGCGGGTCCCCGGTTCGGCCATTCCCCCGCGAAGCCGGGAAACCGTGTGCGGATCCCGCTACCGTCGTGCCCGCGGTGCCGCTCCCCGGGACCGGCCGCCGGACCCGGCTCCCCCCGGACCGGCGGCCACCCTGCCGTTTGCCTGCGGGAACGCGGGGCGTGCACGAAGGCCGCTCAGGGTCCGGCCGCCTCCTCCGGGGGCCCGGCGGCCGCCTCCGGAACCGCGAACTCGCACCAGATGCACTTGCCGCCGCCCCGGGGCTCCACGCCCCACCCGTCGGCGAGCACGTCGATCAGCTGGAGGCCGCGGCCGGACACCGCCCAGTCGCCCGCCTCCCGGCGGCGCGGCAGGGCACTGGAGCCGTCCTCGACCTCGACCCGGATCCGGCCTTCGACGGTGACCCGCAGGATGACCTCGCCGCCGCCGTCGGTGTGCACGAGCACGTTCGTCATCAGCTCGTCGGTGACCAGCTCGATCTCGTCGGCCCGGTCGCGCGCGCCCCAGGCAGCGGCGGCCGCCCGGACCAGGTGGCGGACCGTGGAGGGCCCGTCGGGGTCGCCCGGCCGCAGGTGGTGGCGGAGCGGTCCGCCGCCGCGGGGACCGGTGACGCCCTGCCGGCGCAGCAGGAGCAGCGCCATGTCGTCGCCTCCCCCGGCGTCTCCCACCAGGTCGCACAGCGCGTCCGCGAGTGCCTCCGGCTCGGCGGGCCCGTGCCGGACGGCGGCCATCAGTTCGCGCATCCCGAGGTCGGGGTCGGCGCCGGGCCGTTCGATCAGGCCGTCCGTGCACAGCACGAGGGTCTCCCCGAGATGGAGCTCCAGCGCGGTCACCGGGTAGCCGGTGCCCAGCCCGCCCGGCCCCGCCGCCGCTTCCTCGTCCTCCGCCACGACCGGCCGCGCCGGCAGCCCCAGCGGGAGTCCGCCCGCGACGGTCACCCGGTGGCAGCTGCCGTCCCCGCGCCGCACCACCGGGTCCAGGTGCCCGGCCCGGACCAGCTGGAGCAGTCCCGTGGCCAGGTCGACCTCGACGTACGTGCAGGTCGCGAAGCGGTCGGTGTCGAGTTCCCGCAGGAAGGCGGAGGCCCGGGCCATCGCCGCACCCGGCGTGTGGCCCTCGGTCACGTACGCCCGCAGCACGATCCGCAGCTGGCCCATCACGGCCGCGGCGTCCGTGTCGTGCCCCTCGACGTCGCCGATCATCACGCCGAGCCGGCCCTCGCCCAGCCGCACCACGTCGTACCAGTCCCCGCCGATGTCGCGTCCCATCCGGGCGGCCCGGTAGCGCACCGCGATCTGCGCGCCGGGGACCTCGGGGATGCTGCGCGGCAGCAGCGCGCGCTGGAGGCCCTCGGCGAGGTCGTGCTCCTGCTCGTACAGCATGGCCCGCTGCAGGCTCTGTGCGATGCCGCTGCCCAGGGCCACCAGCAGGTTGCGCTCCTCCGCGGAGAACCCGCCGTCGCGCGCGTACAGCAGCCCCAGCGCGCCGATCGGGCGGCCCTGCGCGATCAGCGGCAGGTAGGCGCCGCTGCGCACGGACAACGGCTCGATGTACGGCCACAGCAGCGGGAAGCGGTCCTGGAACTCCTCCCGGGAGGACAGCAGCACCGGCTGCAGCGTGCGCACCGCCTCGGACATCGGGAACTGCGCGTCGATGCGGGTGTACTCGATCTCCGGTACGTACGACCCGAGCTGCCCCTCGGCGACCAGGTGGATCCGGCCGCCGTCGACCACGCCGAGCATCACGCTGACCGCGCCGAGGTGTCCCAGCGACTCGGGGTCCTTGAGGATGTCGGTGACGTCGTTGACGGTGCGGGCGTGGGCGAGGATCGCGGTCGTGCGGTCCACCACGCCGGTCATCCGGCGCCGGGCCTCGTTCCGCCCGGCCCACTCGTCGCCGGCGCCCGGCTCGTGCGGATCCGGGGAGGCGTCGCGGACCACGCCGATGATCCGGTACGGGCGTCCCGCGTCGTCGCGCAGGATGTGCCCCTGGCTGTGGGTCCAGCGCGAGGTGCCGTCGCGCAGCCGGATCCGGAAGTAGGCCCCGTACGCGCTGCGGCCCTGCTTGAGGGCTTCCGAGACCCGGGCGTCGAGCCGGGCGTCCTCGCCGGGCGGGATGCGGACCCGCAGGCCGGCGGCGGTGCGGTCGAACTCGCCCGGCCGCAGGTCGAAGACGTCGAGGGCGGTCGGGTCCAGGTGCATCTGCCCGCTGTCGAGGTCCCAGTCGAAGGTGCCCATGCGGTTGAGCGCGAGGCTCAGGTCCGGCCGGGCCGGCCACGCCTCGGGGGGCGGCACGGCCGCCCGGTGCAGTCCGGTTTCGGCCATGGTCCAACTGTCTCACCGATCGGGCCGGAGGGGCCCGGGGAAGGCGCTGCGCCTGCGCCCGCCCTGCGGGTGACCCCTCCGGCCCGCACGGGTGCCGGGGCTGCTACCAGATCTGGTCGACCCACTCCGGGTGGTCGATGAACGGGTTGCGGTTGTGCTGGTAGGTGTCGTAGATGATCTGGTTGCGGCGCTGTTCGAAGGCGTCCGGCGGGTCGATCCGGTTCCATTCCTTGAGCAGGCTGATCCGGCCGAACAGCGGCGCGGAGCCGTTGTTGACGCGGTCGTTCATCTCCAGGTCGGCGAAGCCGTCGCCGCCGTCGTAGCGGACGGCCATGTAGAGCAGCATGCGCGCCACGTCGCCCTTGACCGCGTTGCGCGGCTCGAAGGAGTCGGCGTCGGTGTAGCTGCCCGGGGCCTCGGAGACGGGGCTGCCGCCCAGGTCGAAGTCCTTGTTGCCGCGGGTGCTGTTGACGGTGACGTCCTCCGGGCGGAGGTGGTGCAGGTCGGTGCCCGGGCCCGTGACCTCGCCGAAGTCGCCGTGGCTCTTGGCCCAGACGTGCTCGCGGTTCCAGTCGTTGATGCCGCCGCCGTTGGTCGCCTTGGACTGGGAGCGGCCCGAGTAGACGAGGATGACGTTGTTGGTGTTCGCCGGGTCCTGGTCGGTGACCTTGAGGGCGTTCCAGACAGCCGAGTAGCTGATCTTCGACTGGTTCTTGATGATGTCGTGCAGCGCGTACTTGAGGGCGGCACCGGTCTTGCCCGCGGCCGGGGCGTAGTACACCTCGGGGGTCACGGTGGCGGCGGCCGGGACGACGGCGGGCCGGGACTGGCCGGCGGTGGCCGGGGCCGGTATGAGGAACAGTCCGGCCGCGGCCACCGCCGCGAGCCCGGCGGCCCAGGGGGCCCGGGAGAGTCTCTTCACGTGGGGGACACCTCTTCAACGCACCGCTCCCGCCGGTCCAGTCGGCGGGACGTCAGGTGGCAGAGCGAGGGTCACATTGTCATGTGCCGAACAGATGAAGAAAACATGTCCGGCGTCAGATCTTCAGCTGGTGGACGCGCGTAGCAGGACCCGTCGTGACATACCCGGCAGCCGGACGCTACGCGCGTGGCGGACACCACATTTCAGCCACGCCGGTACGCGGCTCCGACGGCCCCCGCGGCGATCAGCACGGCCGCCGCCGCCACCCGCAGCGCCTCCCCCATCGCCGCCGTGAACGCGGCTGCGCGGGCGGGATCGCCGAGCGTGCCGTCCAGCCGGGACGCCAGCACCGTGCCGACCACCGCGACACCGAGGGCAGCGCCGACCTCCCGGGCCGCCGTGTTCAGCCCCGAGCCCAGCCCGGCCTGGTGCTCGGGCAGTTCGGCGACCACGCTCAGGGTCAGCGCAGGCGCGCACAGCCCGGTGCCCGCGGACAGCACCAGCAGGTACACCGCGTACAGCGGGTACGGGGTGCCCGCCCCCGCCGTGGAGACCAGCAGCAGGCCCGACCCGATCAGGGCGAGCCCGAGGGCGGCCGGCAGCCTCGGCCCGTACCGGTCCTGGAGCCGCGCCCCGTACTTCGGCACGAGGGCCATGCCGACGGTGAGCGGGACGATGGCCAGCCCGGTCTGCGCGGGCGAGAAGCCCTTGGCGTACTGGAGGTACTGGGCGTTGACGAAGAACAGCGCGAACAGGCCGAAGAACGCGGCGCCGATGCCCAGGCAGCCGGCCCGCAGCCGGCGCGAGCCGAACACCCGGGGGTCGAACAGCGGGTGCGCGGCGCGCAGCGCGTGCCGGACGAACAGCGCCAGCAGTACCGCTCCCGCACCGAACGAGCCGAGCACCTGCGGCGAGGTCCACCCGTACGCCGGCCCCTCGATGATCCCGTGGACGAAGGCGAGCAGGGCGCCGGTGAGCAGGACCGCGCCGGCCGGGTCCAGAGGGGCCTCGGGGCGCCGCGGGATCCGCGGCACGAGGCGCGCGGTGGCGAGCGCGAGCAGGGCGGCGAGCGGAACCACGGCCCAGAACAGGGCGCGCCAGCCGAGGTACTCGCCCGCCAGGCCGCCGCCGACGTTGCCCGCGAGGCCGCCGAGGCCGGCCGACAGCGTCCACGTGGCCAGGGCCTGGCCGCGCCGCTCGGGCGGGGTGAGGTGCACGAGGACGGACATGGTGGCGGGCATGATCAGGGCCGCGCCGGCGCCGCAGATCCCGCGGCCGGCGATGAGCACCGCCGGGTCCCGGGCGAGGGCGCTGACAGCGGCCCCGGCGCCGAACAGGGCGAGACCGCCGAGCAGGGCGCCCTTGCGGCCGTACCGGTCGCCGACCGCGCCGGCCGGGATGAGCAGGGCGGCGAACACGATGACGTAGGCGTCGACCGCCCACAGGAGCTGGGTGGACGTCGGCTCCAGGGCGGAGGCGGCGAGTTGCGGGATCAGCAGGTTGACGGCGGCGACCATGCCCTGGGCGACGAGCACGCAGGCGCACAGGACGAACAGGGCGGGGCGGGTCGGGCGGCCCGGCGGGGCGGCGGTTCCCGGGCGGGTCTGGGCAGGGCTGGACAACGGCTCCTCCTCGGAGCTCGTGCGGTGGGATGGGTGGTGGTGCGGGTGGTGCCGTGGGTGGTGCCGTGGGTGTTGCTCCGGGTGCGAGGGGGCCGGGCCCGGGGATCTCCCCTCGCCGGTTCACCGTAGGCTGGCCGCCGTCCTGCTTTCCAGTGCAACTTTCGCAAGGAATGAATGCGTGTGACGCAATCCAGGCTGGATCTGAACCTGCTGGTGGCCCTCGACGTACTGCTGGAGGAGTGCAGCGTCTCCGGGGCGGCCGCCCGCCTGCACCTGTCGGAGCCGGCGATGAGCCGCACCCTGGGCCGGATCCGCAGCGCCCTCGGCGATCCGGTGCTGGTCCGGGCGGGCCGCACCATGGTGCCGACGCCGCACGCGCTGGCGCTGCACGCCGAGGTGCGGGAGGTCGTGGAGCGGGCGCGGGCGCTGTTCCTGTCCGGGGGCGAGGTGGACCTGCGCACCCTGACGCGGACGTTCACGGTGCTGGCGCACGACGCGTTCGCGGCGGCGTTCGGGGCGACGCTGTTCACGCGGGTGTCCCGGGAGGCGCCGGGGGTGCGGCTGCGGTTCCTGTCGGAGAGCCACGTCGACGTGCCCGCGCTGCGGGAGGGCACCGCGGACCTGGAACTGGGCGTGGTGGACTCGTATGCCCCCGAGGTGCGGGTGGAGCACGTGCGCGACGAGCGGATGCTGGGGGTCGTGCGGGCCGGTCACCCGCTGCTGCGCGGCCGGCTGACGGCCCGCCGGTTCGCGGCCGCCGAGCACCTCACGGTGTCCCGGCGCGGGCGGTTGGAGGGGCCGGTGGACACCGCGCTCGCCGCCCTCGGGCTGGACCGGCGGGTGGTGGGCTCGGTGGGCTCCTTCCCGGCGTCGCTCTTCGTGCTGCGGGACACCGACCTGGTCGGCCTGATCACCTCCGGGCCGGCCGCGCCGCTGGCGGAGAAGCTGGGGCTGGAGTGCTTCGAGGTACCGCTGGAGTTGCCGGCCCTCCCCTTCGGCCTGGCCTGGCACCCCCGGCACGACGCGGATCCGGCACACGCGTGGCTGCGGGAATGCGCGCGCGAACTGCTGCGCGGGGGTGCGGCGGGCTGACGCGGCTCACTGGCCGTCGGTACCCCCGTCCTGCTGATCGGCCGGCTGCCCCGGGTCCACCGGCTGCTGCTGCTCGGCGGACGCGGTGGTCTGCTGGTCCGCGGGCGGCGGGGGCGCCGGCTGCGAGGCCGGTGACGCGGGCGGCGGCGGAGCGACGACCGGCGGGCACGGCGAGGGCGGGTCGATGCCCACCGCCGGCGGCGGAGTGACCACCACGCCGTTCGACAGCACCGGGCAGGGGGTGCGCACAACGGGCGGGGGCGGCGGGGAGGACGCCGGAGCGGGCTCGGAAGCGGGCTCGGAAGCGGGTTCCGGAGCAGGCGACGAGGGGGGCTCGGAGGCCGGTTCCGAGGACAGCTCCGCGGCGGGTTCGTCAGCCGGGGACGAGGCCGGTTCGGAGGTGCCCGAGGAGGTCTCGTCGTCCGGGACGAGGTTGTTGCGGCCCGGCGACTCGGTGTCCTCCGACGGCGTACCGGAGTCCGAGTCGGCGGGGCTCACCGGTTCCTCGTCCGGCGGCGAGAGCGAGTCGTCCGGGCTCGGGGGCGAGGTGACCGGCTCCGGCACCCACGGCGAGGGGTCCGGCGGCGGCGGTACGGGCCTGTCGTGGCGGCCGTGGTGGTCGCCCCGGTCCCGCTCGTACCAACGGCGGTCGTCACGGTCGTAGATGACGAACTTGTTGATGATCGTCACCGAGGGTGCGATCACCACGACGTTCACCGGCCGGTACGAGGGCCAGGCCTGGCCCTTGCGCACCGGGTCGCCCTGGAGCGCCACCGGCGGCCCGAGCGGGTTGCCGCACGCGCACCGCACCCTCGGCACGCCGCGCGAGTCGACGAGCACCGCCGTGCCGGCCTGCAGCACCGCCTGGTAGCTGGTCGGGCGGCCGTCCCGGTAGCCGTGGTTGGTCACCCGGGTGTCGGAGCGCAGCTGCACCGTGGTGAGGGAGCGCAGGTAGCCGGGTACGGCAGCGGGCTGGATGCCGAGCGCCGAGGCGAAGGCGGTGTTCTTCGGGGGCTGGGAGCCGAGGGTCTTGATCTGGAGCTCGACGTTGCAGCTCGCCACGTTCTTGGTGCCGCCGTACAGGCCGGGCGCGGAGCCGGCCACGCTCTGCGTGACGATCCGGCCGCCGGGCGGCGGGGTGCTCGCGGGCGGCGGGGGCGGTTCCTGCGTCTGTTGCTTCTCCTTGCCGGCGGGGGTGACGGTGGACGCGGTGTACGGGTCGGGGCCCTCGGCGGAGGCGGCCTGCAGGAACACCTCGCCGCCGCTCTTGGGCGTGCCGCCGGGCCGGGTGAGGACGACGGCCAGCACGACGGCGGCGACGAGCGCGAGGGCGGCGGTGGCGATGCGGGGGACGGAGCGCCACCAGGGCTTGCCGTTGCCGTCGCCGGGGCCCGGGCCGGTCCCGCTGCCGTCCCCGCCGCCTCCGCCCCCGGGCGGGGCGGGCGGGACGCCGCCGTGCGGGATCGTCGGCGGGCCCTGGCCGGCGGAGCCGGAGAGCGGGCCGGACGGGGGTCCTGTGGGGCGGTCGCCGGACGGCGGCCGGCCGGAGGGCTGAGTGGTCACGGGCGCCCCTTCCCTCACGTTCTCCAAGGAGCCGGGCGATCCGGACGTACTGTCCCGAACCAGACACCTCTGGCGACCATTCTGTGCGCCATCCGGGTGACCGCCGCAACCGCTGGCCGTGCCGGGCCCGCAAAAACCGGGGCTCCGCCCCGGGCCCCGCGCCTCAATCGCCGGCGGGGCTCAAAGACCGGGGCTCCGCCCCGCACCCCGGTCCTCAAACGCCGGACGGGCTGAAATACGCCCCCTGCCCGTCCGGCGATCGATGCGCGCGGGGCCGGGGCGGAGCCCGGAAGTTCCGGCCGGGCGAAAACCCAGCCCCGCCGGCCACAAGGGCGCGGGGCCGGGACCGGACCCCGAAAACCCAGCCCCGCCGGCGATTGAGGCGCGGGGCCCGGGGCGGAGCCCCGAATCCTTGAGCCCCGCCGGTCACAAGGGCGCGCGGGGCCGGGACCGGGCCTTGGGCTCGGCGGGCGGGATGGGGGCGTGGTGCTTACGGTGGCAGGGTGACTGCGAGTGCAGGGACGCAGGCGGCCCGCCCCGGCCTGAAGGGCTGGCGCGACGCACTGCTGGCAGCTGCAGCCGGCTTCGCCGCCATGACCGCCGTGGCCGCCGCCGGCCTCGCCGCGGCCGGCGCCGGCTCACTGCCCGACGGCGCGTTCCCCCGCGTCCTCGCGGCCGTGGTCGTCATGGCGGCCGGCGGCTCCGTGGAGGTGACCGGCGGCGCCGGCTTCCTCGGCGGGGCCGACGCCGCGATCTCCGTACTGCCCCTGTCCGTCACCCTGGCCGGCGCCCTGACCGCCGCCCTGCTCTTTCTGCGCCCGCTGCGCCTCCGCGCGGTGGCCGGCACCGGGGAACTCCTCGTGCGGGCCGGGCAACTGGCCGTCCTGTGGCTGGCCCTGCTGACCGGCTACGCGCTCGTCGCCCGCCAGACGTTCGGGATCAGCACCGGCGACAACCCGCTCGGTGACATCGCCGAGGTCCTGGACGCCGCACCCACCGTCGGGTTCCGGGCCGACATCGCCGCCACCCTCGGCTTCGGGCTGCTGTGGATCGCCGGGCTGATCGTGCTCGCCCTGCTGGTGTCCCGCCGCGCGCCGCTCCCGGCCCGCCTGGTCCGCTTCCACGCGGCGGTCCGCCCGGCCGCGTCCGCGACGGTCCTCATGCTGCTCTCCTACGTCGTCCTCGGGATCGGCATCGGCATCGTCGTCGCCCTGACCCGCGGGCACGCGGCGGAGACCTTCGCGGTGGTCCTGCTCGGGCTGCCCAATCTGGTGTGGGTCGCGCTGACCCTGGGGCTGGGCGGAGCGTGGGAGGGGCGGGTGGACGGGCCGTTCGGGCTGCCGATGCCGCAGATCCTCGACGACGTCCTGCGCACCCCGGACGTGTCCCGGCTCGACGTCGCGTCGCTCGCGGAGTACGACGGGCGGGCGTGGTGGCTGGTGGCCGTCGCGGCGGTGCTGCTGCTGGTGACGGGCGTGGTGGCGGCGATGCGGTCGCCGGCCTGGATGAAGCCGTGGCAGCATGCGGTGCACTTGGGGGTGGCGCTGGGGGTCGCGGTCCTGGCGGTCTGCCTGCTGGGGGACGTGCAGGCGCGGATCGCCCTCTCCCTGCTGGGGATCGGCGAGGTCGACGGGCTCGGCGGGCGGGTCGAACTCAGTCCCCTTCTGTGGCGGACGGTCGGCCTGGCGGTCCTCTGGGGCGCCGTCGCCGGCCTCCTGGGCGGCCTCACCGCCACGCGTCTGCGCCGCCGCGACTGACCCCGCCAGGGCCGCCCTTCGGGGCTCACCGGACGGACTGGGGTGGGCGGAGCCCAGAACTTCGGGGCCCGCCCCGGACCCCGCGCCTCAAACGCCGGCGGGGCTGGATTCCGCCCCGCGGTGTCGCGCCTGCCGGGCCGGGTCGCACTCTTCGGGGCTCCGCCCCGGACCCCGCGCCTCAAACGCCGGCGGGGCTGGATTCTGCCCCGCGGTGTCCAGCCGTACGGGCACACCCGGCCATGGCGGCACCCACCAGCCAGGCCCGCAGGAAAGGTCCGGGCAGGGGGCACATTCCAGCCCGTCCGGCGCTTGAGGACCCAGGCACGGAGCGGCGCCCCGATCCTTGAGCCCCGCCGATCCCACCTCACGCCACCCACCCCGCCACACCCCCCAGCCCGTCCGGCGCTTGAGGACCGGGGTGCGGGGCGGAGCCCCGGTCCCTGAGCCTCGCCGGCGATGGATGCGCCGGGGCCGGGGCGGAGCCCCGGTTCGGGAAGGGGCGGGGTGGGGAAAGGCAACGCAGGGTCAGTGGGGGCGGGGGCCCAGGACCGGGAGGGCCCAGGAGGGCGGAGGGGGAAGCGGGCGCGGCCCTGACGCCGGCTCCCGTGGGGCCGGGGCCCCGGGGGGCAACGGGGCGGGACCCGGGGACGGCGGGCCCGGGGGCGCCGGGTCCGGCCGCGCCGCCAGACGCAGCGCCCCCGTGAACTGGAGGCAGCTCGCAAACCGGTCCCCCGGCACCTTCGCCAGCGCCCGCCCCACCACCTCGTCCACCCCGCCCGGCAGATCCGGCCGCACCGCCGACACCAGCGGCGGCAGATCCGTCTTGTGCGCCATCAGCACGAGGAAGTCGTTGTCCCGCTGGAACGGCGGCGCCCCCGTCAGCAACTCGTGCACCACACACCCCAGGCTGTACTGATCGCACCGCCCGTCCAGCGCCAGCCCGTCGATCTGCTCGGGCGCCATGTAGTTCACGGTCCCGACGATGTCGCCCACGGTCGTGATCCCGCTCAGCGACAGGGACTTCTTCGTCAGCCCGAAGTCGGCGAGGTACACGTGCTCGGGATGGTCCTCGTCGGTGCCGGCCGCGACCAGGATGTTCGCCGGCTTCACGTCCCGGTGGACGAGGTCGTGGTCGTGCGCCGCGTCGAGCGCGGACGCCACCTGGGTGGCGATCCGGATGGCGGCGGCCAGCGGCAGCGGACCGGTGCGGTCCAGCAGGGCCCGCAGGTCCTGCCCGGGGACGTACCGCATGGCGATGAACAGCAGCCCCTCCACCTCGTCGGCCTCGAACACCGGCACGATGTGCGGGTGGTCGATGGCGGCGGCCGCCTGCGATTCCTGGGTGAAACGAGCCCGGAAGGAGTCGTTGCGGGCCCACTCGGGAGCGAGCACCTTCAGCGCGACGGTACGCCCGAGCCGTACGTCGTGTGCGCGGTACACCACGGCCATCCCGCCCCGCCCGAGTTCGGCCTCCACCCGATACCCGGCGATCTGCCGCCCCGTCAGGTCGTACGGCAGCCCGCTGTCGTCCCGCCCGACCCCGCTCACCGCCGCTCACCGGACCCGGCCGGCCCGACCACCCGCGTCGGCGCGTGACCGGCGGCCGCCCCGGGGGGCTCGGGCCGCGGCCCCTGGGGCGGGCCGGAGGCCGGCGGAGAGGTCTCCCCCGGTACGTCGAACTGCACGCCCACCGGGTCCGTCCGCGCCACCTCCGGGCCCGGCCCCGCCACCGACGTGCGGGCCGCCGGGGTCTCCACCGCCGCGTACGTCGTCAGGCGGGTGCCGTCGTCGTACATCCAGCGGCCGGCGGTCTCGTCGTACAGCCAGGCCGACTCGCCGTCGAGGACGATGCCGGCGCGCAGGCCGTGCGTGGCGCGGCGGAAGCCCTCCGCGTCGGTCCGGCCCGCGGCCAGGTCCGCGGCGGCGGCGCGGTAGCGGTCGAGGAGTTCGGCGGCGCGGGCCAGCAGCGGGGCCGGGTCCTCGGCGCGGCTCAGCGGCTCCCCGGCGGCGGGAGGCCGGCCGGGTACGGCGACCAGCAGGCGGCCGTCCACCCACGCCGACCAGCCGTTCGCGCACAGGATCTGCGCCCAGGCGCCGCGCCGGGCGAGGAGTTCCACCGGCAGGAACGCGTCGAGCGGCTGGGTGGGCCGGGACACGTCCGGTCCCTCCCAGGCCGGCAGCCCCTCCTGGGGCACCACGTGCGTGGGGCGGAACTCCGGGGCGCCTTCGCCGGCCATCGCGGTCACTTCCGCATGATGGCGGGCTCGTGGCGGCGCAGCAGCCGCACGACGACCAGCCCGAACACCAGGGACAGCGCCACCAGCATGCCGAGGTTGAGCAGCCAGACCCCGGTGGCGTGCTCGAAGAACGGGTCGGCGGTGATCTTCCCGGGGACGATGTCGGCCAGACCGATCGTGCCGGCCATCGCGGCCAGCGCCCACCGCGAGGGCACCAGCCAGGCCAGCTGCTCCACGACCGGTACGCCGTCCAGCTTCAGGAGCGCCCCGCAGAACACCACCTGCACGATGGCCAGCAGCACCAGCAGCGGCATGGTGACCTCCTCCTTGCGGACGAGGGCGGACACCAGCAGCCCGAGCATCATCGCGGTGAACGAGAGCAGCGCGACGGCGATGACGAGCTCGGCGAGCGGCGGCAGCAGCACGCCCTCCCCGCCAGGCGCGCCGAGGTCCACCCCGGCGAGGCCGACCAGGGTGAGGACGACCGCCTGCACCACGGTGACGGTGCCGAGGACCACCACCTTGGACACCAGGTATGCGGAGCGGGAGAGGCCGACGGCTCTCTCGCGCCGGTAGATGGCCCGCTCCTTGACGAGTTCACGGACCGCGTTGGCCGCGCCGGTGAGCACGCCGCCGACGCACAGGATCAGCAGCGCGTTCATGGCGGTCTCGGCGGTGAGTTCGCTGCCGGCGAGGGCGCGGGCCATGGCGCCCATCACGAACGGCAGCGCGATCATGATGACGAGGAAGGTGCGGTCGGCGGCGAGCGCGGCCGCGTACCGGCGGACCAGGGTGCGCAGTTGGGCCCCCCAGCTCTGCGGGGTGGGCGGCGGGGGCGCGGGCGGCCGGGCGGACGGCCCGCCCCCGGCGGGGGCCGGGCGGGCGGCGGCGTCGGCGATGTACTGCCGGTGCAGGGCGGAGCGGCGGTACTCGCCCGCCCAGTCCCGGTCCCGCTCGTTCTCGAACGCCTCGAAGGCTTCCGGCCACTGCTCGAACCCGAAGAAGCCGAGGGTGTCGGCGGGCGGCCCGTAGTAGGCGATCCGGCCGCCGGGGGCGAGCACCAGGAGGCGGTCGCAGACGTCGAGGGAGAGCACGCTGTGGGTGACGACGATGACGGTGCGGCCGTCGTCGGCGAGTCCGCGCAGCATGTGCATGACCGACCGGTCCATGCCGGGGTCGAGGCCCGACGTCGGCTCGTCGAGGAACAGCAGCGAGGGCTTGGTGAGGAGTTCCAGGGCGACGGAGACGCGTTTGCGCTGGCCGCCGGAGAGGCTGTGGATGGGCTGGTCGGCCCGCTGCTGAAGGCCGAGTTCGCGGATCACCTCGTCGACGCGCGCCTCGCGTTCGGCCTTGGCCGTGTCCTGCGGGAAGCGGAGTTCGGCGGCGTACGCGAGGGCCCGGCGGACGGTGAGCTGGGCGTGCAGGATGTCGTCCTGCGGGACGAGGCCGATGCGGCTGCGGAGTTCGGCGTAGTCGCGGTACAGGTCGCGGCCGTCGTACAGGACGGTGCCCTGGTCGGCGGGGCGCAGCCCGGTGAGGGCGCCGAGCAGGGTGGACTTGCCCGCGCCGCTGGGGCCGACGACGGCGAGCAGGCACTTCTCGCCGACGGGGAAGGACACGTGGTCGAGGAGGACCTTGCGGCCGTGGTCGACGGCGACGGCGAGGTCCTGGACGTCGAGGGAGACCGTACCGGTGTCGACGTACTCCTGGAGGTGGTCGCCGACCAGGCAGAAGGCGCTGTGCCCGATGCCGACGATGTCGCCCTCGCCGATCCGCGCGCGGGTGACGGGAGCGCCGTTGAGGTAGGTCCCGTTGTGGCTGCCGAGGTCGACGATCTCGTACGTGCCGTCGGCGTGGGCGACGAGTTCGGCATGCCGGCGGGAGACCACGAGGTCGTCGACGACCAGGTCGTTGCCGGGTCCGCGGCCGATCCGGAACGGGGCCCGGGCGGGCAGCGGCCGGACCGAGGTCGGCTGCCGGAAGGTGCCGGTCAGACCGGGGCTGTGGACGCCGGAGGGCCGGGAGTTGCGGTAGCCGGGGGCGGCGGGCGGGGCGGGCGGCGGGCGGCCGGCGAGGACGGCACGGGGCCCGTCGGTGAGGCTGCCGAAGCAGAGCACGGTGCCGGGTCCGACGCCCCAGGCGTGGATGCGGCGGCCGTCGGCGTACGTGCCGTTGGTGCTGTCCTCGTCCTCGACGGTCCAGTGGTCCCCGTCGGGGCGGAGGACCGCGTGGTGCCAGGAGACCCGGGCGTCGTCGAGGAAGACCTCGCTGAGGGGGTCGCGGCCGACGTGGTAGACCCGGCCCGGGCTGATCACCATGGTGGCGCCCGTGTCGGTTTCCAGGACGAGCTCGGGCGCGGCCTGCGCGCCGGACGGCTGGACCATGAGCAGATTTTCCCACGAACCTGACCGGAGGGCATAACCGCAGGTCAGAGCCCCCTTATGTGTAATGACAACGGTCACCGGTGCAGCCTTTGCCGTTCCCGCCGAGGTGCGCTTCACTTCACGCGTCGGACGGACCGCTTCGAACGCATTTCGGGGGACCGCATGGGCTCGCATGCACACGATCACGACCACGATCAGACGCACGACCGCTCCGGGGGCCACGCCGGGCACGCCGGCCACGCGCACGGCCCCGGCGGCCACGCGCACGGGGTGGCGGAGAACGCCGACCGGCGCTGGCTGGGCATCGCCCTGGGCCTGATCGCCGCGTTCATGGCCGTCGAGGTCACGATCGGCATCCTGGCCCGCTCGCTGGCCCTGCTGTCGGACGCGGCGCACATGCTCACCGACGCGGTCTCGATCGTGCTGGCCCTGATCGCGATGAGGCTGTCGGCGCGGCCCGCCAAGGGCGGCTTCACGTACGGGCTCAAGCGCGCGGAGATACTGTCCGCCCAGGCCAACGGGCTGACGCTGCTGCTGCTCGCGGTCTGGCTGGCGTACGAGGCGGTGCGCCGGCTGGTGGATCCGCCGGAGGTCGAGGGCGGGCTGGTGCTGGTGACGGCGCTGGCGGGCATCGTCGTGAACGTCATCGCCGCCTGGTGCATATCGAAGGCGAACCGGACCTCGCTGAACGTCGAGGGCGCCTACCAGCACATCCTCAACGACCTGTTCGCCTTCATCGGCACCGCCGTCGCCGGTCTGGTCGTGCTGACCACCGGGTTCGTGCAGGCCGACGCGATCGCCACGCTGGTCGTGGTGGCGCTGATGGTCAAGGCCGGGTACGGACTGGTCCACGAGTCGGGCCGGATCTTCCTGGAGGCCGCCCCGGCGCACCTGGACCCGGATGCGGTCGGCGACCGGCTGGTGCGGCACGGCCCGGTGGCCGAGGTGCACGACCTGCACATATGGACGATCACCTCGGGCGAGGCGGCGCTGTCCGCGCACGTGCTGGTGGAGCCGGCCGGCGACTGCCACGCCGTGCGCCGGGAGCTGGAGCAGCTGCTGCGCGGCGACTACGGCATCGGCCACACCACGCTCCAGGTCGACCACGTGCAGGAGGAGTTGCTGACGGTGGGTACGGCGGGCGACGCCGGGGACCCGCACTGTGCCGCCCCGCACGGGCCGGTGCACCGGGAGGGCCCGCACGACCACTGACGCTCCCATACTCCCGTCGCCCCGGCAGTTGGGGGCCGGGGCGGCGGGGCAGGGATGAGCGCATGACACAGAAACGCAGTGCAGGTCTGCTCCTCCACCGCCCCGGCCCGGACGGCACGGAGGTCCTGCTCGGGCACATGGGCGGGCCGCTGTGGGAACGGCGGGACGCGGCTGCCTGGTCCATCCCCAAGGGCGAGTACGGACCGGCGGAGGCGCCGCAGGCGGCGGCCCGCCGGGAGTTCGAGGAGGAACTGGGCCGGCCCGCGCCGCCCGGCCCGTACGTGCCGCTGGGCGAGGTGCGGCAGGCCAACGGCAAGCTGGTGACGGTGTGGGCGGTGGCCGCCGACTTCGACCCGGCCCGGATGCGTCCGGGCACCTTCACCATGGAGTGGCCGCCCGGCTCTGGGCGGAGAGAGGAGTTCCCCGAGCTGGACCGGGTCGCCTGGTTCACCGTCGGGGCGGCCCGCGGGAAGCTGGTGGCGGCGCAGACGGCGTTCCTGGACCGGCTCTCCGAACACCTGGCGGAGCAGCCGGCACCCTGACGGGTTGCCCCCTGCGGGGGTGGGAACCGGCCGTGGCGGGAAACGTGTCTGGTGAGGTGTCACAGCCAGCAGTCAGGGCACACCACTCAGGCACGTCGCGGCGGGCCGGTCCGCCCAGGGGGCGCAGATGAACGCGTGGACGGTCCCCGGTTACACGGAGACCCGGGAGCTCGGCTCGGGCGGCAGCGGACGCGTGGTCCTCGCCGTGCACGGGGCGACCGGGACTCCGGTGGCCGTGAAGTACCTCAGCGAGCGGTTCCGCCGGGATCCCGCGTTCGTACGGGAGTTCCGCGCGGAGGCCCGGCTGCTCGGCGGGCTGCACTCGCCGCACGTGGTCGGGCTGTACGAGTACGTGGAGGCGCCCGAGGGCGCGGCCATCGTGATGGAGCTGGTCGACGGCATCGCCCTGCGCGCGCTGCTCGCCCAGGAGGGGCACACCGGCCCGGAAGCGGCCCTGCTGGTGCTGAAGGGGTCGCTGCTGGGGCTGGCGGCGGCGCACCGGGCGGGGGTCGTGCACCGCGACTACAAGCCGGAGAACGTGCTGGTCGGTCAGGACGGCGCGTCGAAGCTGGTGGACTTCGGGATCGCGGCGGGCCGCGGCACCACGCCCGGTGTCGCGGGTACGCCGGCGTACATGGCGCCCGAGCAGTGGCAGGGCCGGCCCGCCTCGCCGGCTGCCGACGTGTATGCGGCGACCGCCACGTTCTTCGAGTGCCTCACCGGCCGCAAGCCGTACGCCGGGGAGAACTTCGCCGAGCTGGCGCTGCGGCACATCGAGGCACCGGTGCCCGACGCGGAGGCACCAGAGCCGGTACGGGCGCTGATCCGGCGGGGCCTGGCGAAGGCGCCGGAGGACCGGCCGGAGAACGCCGAGGCGTTCGTCGCGGAACTGGAGGCCGTGGCGGCGGCCGGGTACGGGCCGGACTGGGAGGAGCGCGGGCAGCGCAAGCTGGCCGCGCTGGCGGCGCTGCTGCCGCTGCTGTTCCCGTCGGCTGCCGGCGGTGCGGCGGCCGGCACGACGGCGCTGGCCGAGACGGCGCTGGGCGGTGGCGGTGGCGGTGGCACCTGGTGGCCGGGGCGGGGCGGCTGGTTCGCCACCGCGATCGCGGCCGTGACCGGCGCGGTGCTGGTGTTCGCGTCGCAGGCGGCGGGCGGGGAGCCGGGCGGGCGGGCGGCGGTGAGCAGTTTCGCGACGACGGCCGCATCGCCGGGGGGCGGCGGGCCGACGGCGCAGCCGGCCACCCCCTCGCCCTCGCCTTCGGCTTCGGTCACCGGATGGCCGTCGGGTACGCCGGAGTCCTCGCCGAGCCCGAGCCGGTCCGGGTGGCCGCCCTCCCCGGCACCGACGTGGACGCCCACCCGGACCCCGACGTGGACACCGACGTGGACACCGTTGCCGACGCCGACCCGGACCGTCCGCCCGTCCCCGTCTCCGACGCCGAGCGTGACCACCCGGCCACCGGAACCGCCGGTGCGGGTGCGGTCGGTGGAGGTGTCCTCGTTCCGGCAGACCGGGGTGGCCGGCGGCGAGGCGGTCGTGTCGGTGGCCACCGAGGGCCGCGGCCCGGTCTCGGTGACGCTCGAGTGGTTCACCTCCGACGCGTCCGGCCGGCTCGGCGCCGCGGAAGGCACGGACGTCCTCACCGTCCACGGCGGCCCCCTGACCGCGACGCACTCCTTCACCGGCAGCGGCTGCTACTGGGCGGTCCGCGCCACCACCCGGCCCGCGGCCGGCAACGGCTCGTCCGTACGGGAGCTCCTCACCAGGCGGTGCACGATCACATGAGCGATCCACGGATTCCCTACAGCCAGGGTCCCGCGCCGGACTCCGACGGCGACTACAGCGCGACGGTGCTGGGCAGCCACTGGTTCGACGGGCCGGGCGACCACCCCGACACCGTGCGGACGACCCGGCAGCTGCCGGTGCCCGACCGGGTCGAGGGGGCGGTGCTGCGCTTCGGGCCTGGGGTGACGGCGGCGGTGCCGCGGCCGCGCGGCTTCGACGGCACGACGCTCGTCTGGCACGGCGCCCCGCCGCCGCCCGAGCCCGTCCGCCGCGGCGGGCTGCGCCGGTACGCGCTGGCCTGCGCGGTGCTGCTGGCGGTGCTCTGCTATCTGGGCTGGCAGCGGTACGGGCCGGCGATGGAGGTCCACAGCGTACGGGTGTCCGCCCCCGCCGACGGCCCGGCGTGTGACTCGGCCGCCGAGATCACGGCCCTGGTCCGCACCGACGGCCGCCCCGGCACGCTGGCCTACCGGTGGGTCCGCAACGACGGGACCCGCTCGGAGACGCTCACCGAGCGGGTGCCGAGCGGCCAGCGGGAAACGCGCCTGCGGCTGCTGTGGACGTTCCGCGGCCGGGGCGAATACCGCGCCGAGGTCCGCGTCGAAGTCCTGTCCCCGCTGCCCCGGACGGCCGGTGCGGAGTTCACGTACCGCTGCGGCTGAGCGCGGTGGTCAGGCCGGTCCGGTGCCGGGGAGGCGGATGACGGCCTTGCCGCCGTCGAGGTCGACCCGGGTCCGGGGCGGCGCGCCGTCCTCCTCGTCCGCGCGCAGGACGAGGGAGCTCTGGCGCTCCTTCAGTTCGTTCTGCTTGCCCGGCGAGAAGCTCGCGTGAAGCTGCTCGAAGCCGATGGCGGAGACCTGGCCGTTGCGGCCGCTCCAGCGCGCGGGGAGCAGGCCGGCCCGGCCGGCCCGGACCAGGGCGAAGTCGGCGAAGGCGAGGGCCGTGAGCGCGATGGCCAGCCCCGGCAGCGTCAGGAATATCGCAAGCCCCATCGCATCCCCTCTCCGCACGGTCCGGCCTCCGACCCTACTCCCTCCAACAGCCGCCCCCACCGGCACGTGAGAACCAGGACCGAATCCCGCCGCAACCCCCAACCAGGGCTCCGCCGCACCCCCCACCCCACCCGGCGCTTGAGGACCGGGGTCCGGGGTCCGGGGTCCGGGGCGGAGCCCCGAAATCCAGCCCCGCCGGCGTTTGAGGCGCGGGGTCCGGGGCGGAGCCCCGTTCTCTGAGCCGCGCCGGCGACCGGGGCCCGGGCTCAGGCGCGGGCGTGGGTCGTGATGTCGGCGGCGAAGGCCTCCAGGAGGGCCGGCGTCGCGGTCGGACGCCCGGCGGCGACGGCCGCCAGGTAGTCCGCCGTGGTGGCCCCCGGCACGACCGGCTCCGCCCCCCGCACCAGATCCCGCTCGAACGACACCTGCGCGGCGATCCGCGCCGCATGCTCGATGTCCGCCGGCGAGAACATCTCGGTCGCCGCGACCAGCGCCGCCACGTCCACGTCCGCCCGCCCCGCCGTGTAGCGGGACCAGATCGCCGCCCGCGCCGCCTCGTCGGGCGTCCCGATCGGGATCAGGTAGTCGAAGCGCCCGGGCCGCAGGAACGCCGGATCCAGCGACCGGACGGAGTTCGTCGCGCACACGAGCAGCCGCTCGTCCCCCTCCCGGAACCGCGGGATCAGCTTCAGCAGCTCGTTCGTCACCCCGTGCACCCCGCCCGGCCCGCCCACCGCTTCCCCGCGGACCGGCGCGATCTCCTCGACCTCGTCGATGAACACCAGCACCCGCTCCAGCTCTCCGATCCGTGCGAACGCCGTGCGCAGCGCGGCCGCCAGGTTGCCCTCGTCGGCCAGCCGCGACGGCAGCAGCTCCACGAACGGCCAGCCCAGCCGCGAGGCGATGGCCCGCGCGAACGTCGTCTTCCCGGTCCCCGGCGGCCCGAACAGGGTGATGGCCCGCGGCGGCCGCACGCCGTGCTGCGCCGCCCGCTCCGGCTCGGCGAGCGGCAGCACCACCCGCCGTTCGATGAGGTCCTTCTCCTTCTCCATGCCGGCCACCCGCCCCCACAGGCCGCCGGGCAGGAAGGCGCCGCCGAGGTCGTCGAGCAGCCCGGCCGCCGGCCCGTGCAGCGGCTCCGTCTTCTCGAAGTACGCCACCGCCGGCTGCCGCGTGTAGCCGGCGTTCAGCAGCCCCTCCCCCAGCAGGTCCTCCTCCGGCAGCACGTACGCGATCCGGCCGACCCGGGCGGCGACCAGCCGGCGCTCCAGCTCGACCAGCAGCGCACTGGCCAGCCCCCGCCCGCGCCAGCCGGAGTTGATGGCGATCCGCATCACCCAGGCCCGCTCCCCGGACACGGTGGCGAGCGCCGCGCCGATGGGGACGCCCTGGTGGACGGCGACCACCGCGGGCTGCCGCCCGGTGAGCGCACCGATGCACTCGGCCAGCGAGAACACCGACTCCTGGCCGAGTTCGGCGGTGGTGTCGATCAGATGGACCACCGCGGCGAGATCGCTCTCGCGGTAGTCGTGGATCAGCCAGCTGCTCACCGGGTGGCTCCCCTCTCGTGCTCCTGCGCCGAGGCTAGGCGCGGGCCGTGGCCGGATTTCAGCTCCGCGGTGCACAAGGGCAACCCGCGGCCCCTCCGTTCCGTCTATAGACGCGGGCCGGAGCCGGCAGGACCGCCGGCCCGCCCGTCCCACCGCCCGCCGCGACCGCCCCGAGAGCCTGATGCCTCCCATATCCGCCGTTGTCCCGCAGGCCGCCCCCGCGGCCCCGTTGCCGTCCGGCACCGGGCGCCGGCCGGCCCGTTCCGGGCCCGTGCCGCCGGCCGCGGCGGTGCCGCTTGTGCCCGTACTGGCCGCGCTGGCGCTGGGCCTGTGGGGGCTGTCGCGGGGGCACAGTCTGTGGCGGGACGAGGCGGCGACCTGGCAGTCCGCGCTGCGGACGGTCCCGGAGATCTGGCACATGCTCGGGCAGGTGGACGCCGTCCACGGCCTCTACTACTTCTTCGTGCACGGGCTGTTCACGGTCTTCGGGGACAGCACCACCACGCTGCGGCTGCCGTCCGTGCTGGCCGTGGCGGCCGCTGCCGGGTTCACCGCGCTCACGGGGGCGCGGACCGGCGGCCGGTGGGCGGGCCTGGCGGCCGGCCTCACCGTCGCCCTGCTGCCGGCGATGCAGTTCCACGCACAGGAGGGCCGCCCGTACGCCCTGGTCACGGCGGGTGCGGCGGCGTCCGGCTGGCTGCTGGTCCGGGCGCTCGACGGCCCTGGCCCCGGGCGGCGCCCGATGTGGGCGGGGTACGGGCTCCTGCTGCTGGGCTGCGCCCTGCTGAACTGGTTCTCGCTGCTGGTGGCGGCCGCGCACGCCGCCACCCTGGCCTGGGTGCGCGCGGACCGGGCGCTGCTGCGGCGGTGGGCGGCCGCGGTGGCCTGCGCGGTGGCCGGTGCGCTGCCGCTGGTGCTGTTCAGCCGGTCCCAGTCGGGGCAGGTCTCGTGGATCCCGCCGACGACCTGGCACACCCTGGCCGGCCCGGGTGCGCTGCTGCTGGCCGGCGGGGCGTGCGCGCTGGTCCGCGGGCCGCGGGCGGGCCGGCCGGCCGCGCCGGCGGTGGGCCTGCCGCTGCTCGTCGTGCCGCAGCTGGCGCTGCTCGCGGCCTCGCTCGCCAAGCCGCTGTACCTGGAGCGGTACGTGCTGTTCTCTATGCTCGGGCTGGCGCTGCTCGCGGGCCATGCGCTGGGCGCGCTGGTACGGGCGACGGCCCGCCGGTCGCCGCGGGCCGCGGCGCTGGTGGTTCCGGTGGCGGCGCTGGCGGCGTTCGCGGCGCTGCTGCCGCTGGAGCGGGCCGAACGGGCACCGGGCAGCCGGGCGGACGACGTGTTCGCGGTGGCCGGCGAGGTGGCCGCAGCAAAGCGGCCGGGGGACGCCGTGCTGTTCCTGCCGGCCGCGCGCCGGGACACCGCGCTGGTCTCCCCGGAGGCATTCGCGGGCGTCGCGGACATCGCGCTGGTCCGCACCCCGGCGGAGTCCGGCACCCTCAAGGGCGTCGAGGGCAGCCAGGGCCGGCTGCGCGTGGCGATGCTCGGCCGGCAGCGGATCCTGCTGGTCACGGACGCGCGCCCACGACTGCCGGGCAATGCGCTGGACCGGCTCAAGCTCCGGGTGCTCCGGCAGCACTTCCGCGTCGAGACGGACCTCTCCGTACGGGGGCGTCGGCTGACGGTGTACGAGCGGCTGCCCGGGCAGCGGGACGGCGACTCGCACCGGATGTCCGGAACGTGATCTTCCGTCGCCGGTATTCACAGCTGATTCTCAGGTAAAACCGGGCCTGGGCCATAGCCGCGCGGCCCATCGTCGGGGCATGATCCACCGCATGCCCTACCGATCGGCACCGGGCATCCGGGCAACCCCCAGGATGCTGATCGCCACGACGGCCCTGGCCGTGCTCGTCGCGGCGACGGGTGAGCCCGCGGCCTCCGCTCCCCTGCCTCTCGGGGTGACCGCGGAAGCGCGGCCGAGCCGGGTCACCGACCGGGTGGGCGCCCTGTTCGCGGGCGACCTCGACGGCGGGCACTTCTGCACGGCGTCGGTGGTCCGCAGCGACGACCGGAACCTGATCGCCACCGCCGCGCACTGCCTGGACGACGTGCAGAACACGGTGTTCGTGCCCGGCTACCGCGACGGCGAGGCTCCGTACGGGGTCTGGCGGGTGACCGGTGCGTACGTGGATCCGGCGTGGCAGACGGCCGAGGACCCGGACGCGGACATCGCGTTCGCGACGGTGGCCCCGCTGGACGGCCGGCAGGTCCAGGACGTGCTGGGCGCCTTCCCTCTGGCCACCGCGCAGCCGGACGACGTGACGGTGACGGTCGTCGGCTACCCCAATGCCCGGGAGACCCCGCTGATCTGCGCGAACACCACGAAGAAGTGGAGCAGTACGCAGCGCGAGATCGACTGCACGGAGCTGAGCGGCGGCACCAGCGGGAGCCCGTGGCTCACCTCGTCCGGTGCGGTCGCGGGCGTGCTCGGCGGGTACGAGGGCGGCGGCACGGTCCCGGAGGTCTCGTACAGCGCGGTGCTCGGGGACACGGCCCGGGCGCTGTACGAGGAGGCCGCGGTCTCGGGCGGCTGACGCGGCCCGGCCGGCTCACATGCCGGCGGGTTCGAACCAGGCCGGACCGTCCTGGGACGCCCGGCGGATCCGGTCGAGGGCGAAGGGCTCCAGCGGCGGCAGCCCGTCGGGGGCGAACCAGGCGACGTCGAGCGATTCGTCGTCGTTGACCTTCGCGGTGCCGCCGACGGCCCGGCAGCGGAACGTGATGTCCATGTACTGGCACTCGTCGCCGTTGGCGTAGGTGACGGGATGCAGGGCCTGGACGAGGACGACGCGTTCGGCGACGCACCGCACCGCGGTCTCCTCGTACACCTCGCGCACGGCGGTCTCCGCGGGCTGCTCGCCGGGCTCGGCGATGCCGCCGATGACCGACCAGCCGCCGGTGTCGGCGCGGCGGCCGAGCAGCACCCGCCCGTCCTCGTCGAAGACGACGGCGGTCACGCCGGGCAGCAGGAGCAGCTGGTGCCCGGCGGTGGCGCGGATGCGGCGGATGAACTCGGGGGTGGCCATGCCCCGACCCTAGGGCCTGTCGTCAAACTCCTGTCGTCGCCCGGAGGGCGGCCCCGCGGCGTCTGGTGCGTGCTCTCGGCGTGCCGGGCGGGAGCCCTTGTACTGGACGTACTCGGGCTTTCGCCCGGTGCGGCGAGAGTGCGTGCCAGGCGTCGCGGGGCAGACGGGAGTTTGACGACAGGCCCTAAGGGGCCTCGGGAGCCATCCGGCGCCGGGCGCGGGCCGCGCCGTAGAGGACCCAGCCGAGCGGGGCGGCGGCGAGGACGAACAGCATGTACTCGGGGAGGGCGCCGAGCCGGGTGGCGGGCGTCAGGGAGGAGCGCAGCGGGACCTGCTCGACGAGGGCCGCGGGCTCGAACATCGCGGTCTGCCGGACGACGGTGCCGTCGGGCCGGATGACGGCGCTGACGCCGCTGGTGACGGGGACGAGCACGGTGCGGCTGTGCTCGACGGCGCGCACCCGGTCCATGGCCAGCTGCTGGTACGTCATCTGGCTGCGGCCGAAGGTCGCGTTGTTGCTGGGCACGGAGATGACCTGGGCGCCGGCCCGGACGGTGTCCCGGACCCGGCCGTCGAACGCGGCCTCGTAGCAGGTCACCAGGCCCACGCCGGTGCCGGCCATGTCGAAGACGCCCGGCTTGTCGCCGGGGCCGAAGTCGCGGCGGACCCGGTCCACGTCGGAGCTGAACATGCGGGCGACGGAGCGCATCGGGATGTACTCGCCGAAGGGCTGGATCTGCCGCTTGTCGTAGGTCGCGGTGGGGCCCTTGACCGGGTCCCACAGGATCTGGGTGTTGCGCAGCGGCCCGGTCTGCGGGGCGAGCACGGCACCGATGGAGACGGGCACGCCGATCGCCTTCACGGCGCGGTCGATGACCTCGTACGCGTCGGGGCTGGTGTACGGGTCGAGGTCGGAGGAGTTCTCCGGCCAGACCACGAAGTCGGGGCGGGGCACCCGGCCGGCCTTGACGTCGTCGGCGAGCTGCTCGGTGCGGCGGGCGTGGTTGTCGAGGACGGCGCGGCGCTGGGCGTTGAAGTCGAAGCCGGCACGGGGCACGTTGCCCTGGATGACGGCGGCGGTGGCGGTGCCGTCCTCGGCGCCGGAGTGGAGGAGCGGGCGGGCGGCGAGGGCGCCGGCGACCGGGACCAGGACGGCGAGGGCGGCGGCCGCGGTGGCGGCGGGCCGGAGGGGGGCGGCGGCTGCGCCGGGCCGGGCGGTGCGGAGGGTGCGCAGGACGGCGTACAGGCCGAAGCCGCAGAGGGCGACGGCGAAGCCGACGAGGGGGGTGCCGCCGGCGGCGGCGAGCGGGATGAAGACGCCGTCGGCCTGGCCGAAGGCGATCTTGCCCCAGGAGAAGCCGCCGAAGGGCCAGCGGGCGCGCACGCCCTCGGCGGCCACCCAGACGGCCGCGGCCCACACCGGCCACAGCGGGAGCCGGGTGACGAGGGCGATGCCGACGCCGCCGGCGGCGACGAACAGGGCCTCGACGAGGGTCAGCGCGAGCCACGGCACCGGGCCGACCTCTTCGCCGGTCCAGACGAGCAGCGGCAGCAGGAAGCCCAGCCCGGCGAGCAGTCCGAGCCCGAACGCGGCGCGCGGCCGCCGGCCGTACAGCACGTGTCCGAGCAGGGCGAAGGCCGGTACGGCGAGCCACCACAGGGGGCGGGGCGGGAAGCTGAGGTACAGCAGCACTCCGGCCGCGGCGGCCAGTCCGGCGCGGCCGGTCGCCGCCCCTCGCCGGCGCCGGCCCGGCGCTGCGGGGGCCTGTGTGTCCTCGGCGATCCGTGTCGCGCTGCTGCTCATTGCCGGAGTGTACGACGCGGCCCTGTGCGCCCGACGGGGCCGGTACCGTCCCGGCCCCGCAGGATCAGGCGCGGCCCGGTGGGGCCAGGGCCAGGAGCCGGGCCTGGATGACCCGCACGGCAGCCTCCGCGTCGTCCACCGTCACGGTGAACAGCCGCCCGTCCCCCATCCGCAGCACCACCCCTTCCCCCCGCCGCACCACGACCGCCGTCCCCATCTCCGGCCGCCACCGGTACCCCCACCCGCCCCACTGCCGGGGCGTCACCGCCGGTTCGAACGACGCCGCCGCCACCTCGCTGAGCCGGATCCGCCGCCGCGGCACCCCGATGTGCCCGCACCGGACTTCCATCACCTCGTCGTCGACGGTGACGGCGACGTGGACGAACGCCAGCGTGCCGTACAGCACGAGCAGCCCGGCGGCCACGCAGCCGACCACGGACATGGCCGGCGCCACGAGCCCCGTGGTCCACGCGGATCCGACGGCCAGCGCGATGCCCAGCGCCATGAAGGCCGCACCGCCGGCGGCGAGCAGCCACTGCGCGCGATTGGTGGCCCGCCCCGTCCAGAGCGCGGCTGAGGTGCCGCGGGGATGCTCCATGGCAGGCAGCGTACTCAGCCCGCCACCGGCCGGCACCGCACGTGGGCCGCCCGGAGGAACGTTGCTGCGCAGGGAGCGCGTCAGCCTCGCACCGGCGCGGCCCCCGCCAGCAGCCGGCCCGCCTCGTACGTCAGGGCCTCCGCGGGCAGCTCCCCGGTCCGGCCGCTGAGCAGCACCGTCAGCCCGCCGGTCGCGGCGGCCCCGGGTGCGGCGGGCACGCCCACCCGGCGCAGGGCCTGCGCGGCCACCGCGTCCGCGGACCCGTGGAAGACGGGGAGGGCGCCGCCGGTACGGAGCCGGAGCGCGGCCTCGATCGGTTCGACCACCAGCTCGTAGTGCGTGCACCCGAGGACGAGGTCGGTCACGTCGGGCGGGGTCAGCGCCGCCGCGGCGGCGACGGTCCGGCGTACGGCGTCCTCGTCGGCCCACTGCACGGCGTCGGCGAGCCCGGGGCACGGCACCTCGGTGACCTCCGCGCCGGCGGCGAACTCGCGGATCAGCCCGCGCTGGTACGGGCTCCCGGTGGTGGCCGGGGTCGCCCAGATCGCCACCTTGCCGCCGCGTGCGGCGGCGGGCTTGATCGCGGGGACGGTGCCGATGACCGGGATGCCGGGCTCCAGCTCCGCCCGCAGCGCGGGCAGGCTGTGCACGGAGGCGGTGTTGCAGGCGACGATCAGGGCGTCCGGCAGCGCTCCGGCGGCGGCCCGCGCGACGTCGAGGGCGCGTCCGGTCAGGTCCTCGGGGGTACGGGGTCCCCAGGGCATCCCGTCGGGGTCGGACGAGAGCACGATGTCGGCGTCCGGCCGCAGCCGGCGCACCGCGGCGGCGGCCGCCAGCAGCCCGATTCCCGAGTCCATGAGCGCGATCTTCACCCGGTCACTTTAATCGACGCCCCCTCCCCGGCCGGGCCGCAACGGGGGCTGCGGGCACATTCAGCTCCGGCCCGGGGGCACCTCCCAGCCCCCCTGAGGCCGGGGGAAACCGAGGACCGGGGGCACAGTCGAGCCCGTACGGCGACTGAGGACCGGGGTCCGGGGCGGAGCCCCGTGGGCCGCAACGCAGAACACGCCCGCGCCGTTCGGCACCCCCGCCCCCGAATCCGGCACACTGCCGAAGATGCGCTTCGTCACGATGACCGCGGCCCTCTCCCTCGCCGCCTGGCTGTGGCTCCTGCTCGGGCACGGCTTCTTCTGGCGGACGGACGTCCGGCTGCCCCGGCACGCGGCCGGTCCCCGCCACTGGCCCGACGTCGCCATCGTGGTCCCGGCCCGTGACGAGGCCGCCGTCCTGCCCGACAGCCTCCCGTCCCTGCTCGCCCAGGACTATCCGGGCGAGGCCACGATCGTCCTCGTCGACGACGGCAGCACGGACGGCACGGCCGCCCTCGCGCACGCGCTCGCCCGCCGGCACGGCGGTCTGCCGCTCACCGTGACCTCGCCGGGCGATCCCGAGCCGGGCTGGACGGGCAAGCTGTGGGCGCTGCGCCACGGCATCGCCCACGCCCGCACCGCCGGCCCGCGCGAGCCGGGCTTCCTGCTGCTCACCGACGCGGACATCGCTCACGAACCGGACAGCCTGCGCCACTTGACGGCCGCCGCCTGCACGCAGGACCTGGACCTGGTCTCCCAGATGGCCCGGCTGCGGGTGGTCACCGGATGGGAGCGCCTCGTCGTGCCCGCGTTCGTCTACTTCTTCGCCCAGCTCTACCCGTTCCGCCGGATCAACCGCCCCGGCTCCCGTACCGCCGCGGCCGCCGGCGGCTGCGTCCTGCTGCGCACCTCGGCGGCCGCGAAGGCCGGGGTGCCGGAGTGCATCCGGGACGCCGTCATCGACGACGTCTCGCTCGCGCGGGCCGTGCAGCGCTCCGGCGGCCGGATCTGGCTGGGCCTCGCGGACCGGGTCGACAGCGTCCGCCCGTACCCGGGGCTCGGGGAGCTGTGGCGGATGGTCTCGCGCAGCGCCTACACCCAGCTCCGGCACAGTCCGCTGCTGCTGGCGGGCACGGTGGCCGGGCTGGTGCTGGTCTACCTGGTGCCGCCGGCCGCCGCCCTGCTGGGCCTGGCGGCGGGGCGGCCGGCCACCGCCTGGGCCGGCGGCCTGGCCTGGCTGGTGATGGCGGGCACGTACCTGCCGATGCTCCGCTACTACCGGCAGCCCTCCTGGCTCGCCCCGCTGCTGCCGCTGACCGCGTTCCTGTACCTGCTGATGACGGTGGATTCGGCGGTGCAGCACCACCGCGGCCGGGGCGCCGCCTGGAAGGGGCGCACGTACAGCCGCCGCCCCGGCGGGCCGGTGGGCCCTCCGGACGTCCGACCAGCGCCGGAGACAGGGCACGGCGAGGCGTGACAGTGCGTCAGAAAACTTTGCCTTACCGCCGGTACGAGTCGGCGCAGAAAGGGGCGCAAGTGACGAAACGTACGCGTGTACACCGCCTGGCAAGGCGGCTCTGACCTGGGGAGAAGGCCGTCGGCACGGGCCCGGGGCAACCTCGCTATAGACCCGGTGGACCCGTGGGCTTAACTTATGTCGCATGACCTCCCCCCGCGCCTCTTACGGCGGCGGTTACTACTCCGCGCCGTCCTTCCCGGACACCCCCATCTACGACTCCCTCGTGGCCGAGCGTGGCACCCCGCAGATCGCCCCGATCCGCGTCCCCGCCGCCTACGATCCGGCGCTGAGCAGCAGCAGCCACCTGCCGGCCCTGCCGTCGGCGCTGCCCGCGCTCCCGTCGGCGCCGGTCCCGGCGTACCAGGGCCAGCAGCAGCACACCCCGGCGTACGGGTACCCGTACCAGCAGCAGATGGCCGCCGCCCAGCCGGTGCCGCTGCAGCACGCGCCGGCCCCGTACGTCCCGCAGCAGGCCGCGGCCCGCGGGTACGCCGCCCCGCAGCCGATGCGGCCGGTGGCGACCACCGGGTACGAGGCGATGCGCCCGGCCGCGCCGCGTCCGATGCAGGCGCCGGTCCCGGCGCAGGCCCCGTACGAGGACCCGTACAGCCGGCAGTACCAGGGGCGCGGATACTGACCGTCCGCGGGTCGCAGGTCGAAGACGGGGCTGCCGAGCCGCCCGTTCCGGCTGGCACGATGCCCTCATGGTGAACATGCATGTCCAGGCGCTCCACGTCCATCCCGTCAAGTCCCTGGGAGGCACGGCCCCCCGGGAGGCGGTCGTGGAGCCCTGGGGTCTGTCCGGGGACCGCAGGTGGGCGCTGATCGCGCCTGACGGCGCGGTCCTCACCCAACGCGAACAGCCCCGGCTGGCGTTGGCCTCCGCTCTGCCGCTGGGGGGCGGCGGAGTGGCACTGACCGCACCGGGGCTCGCGCCGCTGACCGTGGCCGTGCCCCGGGCGGACGGGACGGTCGCGGTGACCCTCTTCGGGAAGAAGGTCGAGGCCGTCCTCGCGGACGGGACCGCGCACGACTGGTTCAGCGCGTACCTGGGCCTCCCGGTACGGCTGGTCCACCTCGACGCGCCGGAGCACCGGCGGCCGGTCGACCCGGAGTACGCGCTGCCCGGCGAGACGGTGAGCCTGGCCGACGGCTACCCGGTGATGGTCGCGACCCAGGCTTCCCTGGACGCCCTGAACGCGCTGATCGCGAGCGGCGAGCACGCCGCCGAGGGGCCGCTGCCGATGAACCGGTTCCGGCCCAATGTGGTCGTGGCCGGGGCCGGGGCGTGGGCCGAGGACCGGTGGCGGCGGATCGCCGTGGGCGAGGCCGAGTTCCGGGTCGCCAAGAAGTGCGGGCGCTGCATCATCACCACCACCGACCAGGCCACGGCCGAGCGCGGGCGGGAACCGCTGCGCACCCTGGGGGCCTACCGCCGGTTCGGGAAGCAGCTGGTTTTCGGCCAGCACCTGGTGCCGGTGACGCTCGGCACGGTGCGCGTCGGCGACGAGGTGCGGATCCTGGAATGAGCACGGGCCCACGACGGGCGGCCCGGGCCGGAACGCGCGGGTGCCGTGAGGACGTTGTGAACGCAGGTCACGTCCCCGCGGGTCGCGGTGCACCGTCCCGGGGCATGGGGGAGGCTGTGACCGAGGCAAAAGGGGGTGCCGGACCGTGCGGACGGCGATGGGTGTCTGGCGTTGGCGGCGCAATCCGCTGCGCAGGAGGACGGATGTGGTGGAGGCCTGGGTGGCGTTAGCCGCCGTGGTCTGCCTGCTGGTGCTGGCGCCGGTGGCCGGCCTGGTGGCGGGCACCCGCGTGGACGACACCCTGCAGCGGGCGGTACGCGAGCAGGCGCAGGCCCGCCGGCAGGTGTCGGCCGTCGTGCTGCACCCGCCGAAGGAGCCGCCCGCCGACCCGGCCGCCGGGACGGCCGGGGGCGCCGGGGGTTCCGAGTCGGCGCCGAGCGGGCAGTCCGGCCCGTACCCGCGGGTGCTCGCCGAGTGGACGGCGCCCGACGGCACGGCCCGGACGGGGCCGGTGACCACCGTGGACGGCACCCCCAAGCCCGGTGACCGGCTGCGGATCTGGACCGACCGGACGGGCCGCCCGGTGTCCCGGCCGCTGGACCCGGTGGTGGCCGCCGCCTATGCGGGCCTGGCCGGTTTCGCCGCGGCCGGCGCGCTGGCGCTGCTCGTGGACACCGTCCGGCGGCTGGTCGTACGGAGACTGATGCATCATCGGTACGCGCGCCTGGACCGGGCCTGGGCGGCGGCAGGACCGGACTGGGGCCGGGCCGACGCGGGCAGCTGACCGGTCAACTCCCCGGGCCCGCGCGCGCTACGGTGGAACGACCAGTTCGGTCGCACAGGCGGGGGCACGGCAGCACGATGGCACAGGGAACGGTCCAGGTGACCCACGGCAGCTCGCCCCGGTGGCGGCGCCGTACCGGTGAATACCCCACGCTGGCCGCCGCCCTGGCGGCCGCGGGCGACGGCGACGTCCTGTCCATCGCCCCCGGCACGTACCGGGAGAACCTCGTGGTCCGGCACGCCGTCACGCTGCGGGGCCCCGAGGGCGCGGCCGGGGCGGTGCGGATCGCGCCGGCCGACGGGGTGGCGCTGACCGTGCACGCCTCCGCGGTGGTGCAGGACCTGCACGTGGAGGGCCGCGACACGGCCGCGCCGGCGGTGCTCGTCGAGGACGGCGCACCGGAGCTGTCCGATCTGCGCGTGGTCACGCGGTCCGCCGCGGGCATCGAGGTCCGCGGCGCCGCCCGGCCGGTCGTGCGCCGCTGCACCGTGGACAACCCGGCCGGCGTGGGCATCGTGGTGTCCGACGGCGCGGGCGGCGTGTTCGAGGACTGCGAGGTGCTGGCCGCCGGGCAGTCCGGGGTCGCCGTGCGCGGCGGCGGGCACCCGCGGCTGGAGCGCTGCCGGGTCCACCACACCGCCGGCGCGGGGCTGTCGGTCACCGGCGAGGGCTCCGGCCTGGAGGCGCTGGGCTGCGAGGTGTACGAGATCCGGGGCGCGGGCGTGCAGATCGCCGCGCGCGCCGCGGCCCGGCTGACGGACTGCACGGTGCACCGCACCACCGCGGACGGGGTGACGCTCGACACCGACGCGGTGCTGACGCTGTCCGGCTGCGAGGTCCACGACGTGCCCGAGAACGCCCTGGACCTGCGGGCCCGTTCGGTGCTGACCCTGCACCGCACCACGGTCCGCCGGTTCGGGCGCAACGGGCTGTCGGTGTGGGACCCGGGCACCCGGGCGACCGCCGAGCACTGCGAGATCCACGACAGCACCGGCGACTACCCGGCGGTGTGGATCAGCGACGGGGCCAGCGTCTCGCTGGTGTCCTGCCGGGTGCACGACGTACCGGACGCGGTGTTCGTCCTGGACCGCGGCTCCCGCGCGGAGGTCGTGGACAGCGACCTGACGCAGGTCCGCAACACGGCCGTGTCGGTCAGCGACGGGGCGGTGGCCGAACTCGACGACTGCCGGATCCGGGAGGCCGGCACCGGCGCCTGGTTCCGCGACCACGGCAGCGGTGGCGTCCTCGCCGGCTGCACGATCGACGCCGTGCAGACCGGTGTGATCGTCTCCAAGGGCGCCGACCCGCAGATCGAGCGGTGCACCGTGACCGCCCCCGCGGAGGCCGGGTTCTACGTGTCCGCGGAGGGCCGCGGCACCTTCCGGGACTGCCGGGTGACCGGCAGCGACGGCTTCGGCTTCCACGTCCTCGACGGCTGCCGCTCCACCCTGTCAGGCTGCCGTACCGAGCGCTGCGCGCGCGGGGGCTACGAGTTCCCCGACGACGGGCCGCTGGTCCGCGACTGCACGAGCGACGAGAGCACGGTCCGCCAGGCTGCGGTGCCGGCCGGCCCGGCGGCCACCGCCACCCTGCCCGCCACCGCGACCGTGCCCCGTCCGGCGGCCGCCGTCGCCGCGGACGGACCCGGGGAGCCGGCCGCGCCGACGGTGCCCGCGGCCCGCGCCGCAGACCAGGTGCTCGGCGCGCTGGACGCACTGGTGGGCCTGGACAGCGTCAAGCGGGAGGTGCGGGCGCTCACCGACATGATCGAGGTGGGGCGGCGCCGGCAGCAGGCCGGGCTGAAGGCCGCGTCGGTCCGCCGCCACCTGGTCTTCACGGGCTCCCCCGGCACCGGGAAGACCACCGTGGCCCGGCTGTACGGGGAGATCCTGGCCTCCCTCGGAGTGCTGGAGCGCGGCCACCTCGTCGAGGTGTCCCGGGTGGACCTGGTCGGCGAGCACATCGGCTCCACGGCGATCCGCACCCAGGAGGCGTTCGAACGGGCCCGCGGCGGCGTGCTGTTCATCGACGAGGCGTACGCGCTGGCGCCCGAGGACTCGGGGCGGGACTTCGGCCGGGAGGCCATCGACACCCTGGTCAAGCTGATGGAGGACCACCGGGAGGCGGTGGTGGTGATCGTCGCCGGGTACACGGCCGAGATGGAGCGGTTCCTGACCGTCAACCCCGGTGTGGCGTCCCGGTTCTCACGGACCATCACCTTCGGCGACTACGGGCCCGGCGAGCTGCTGCGGATCGTGGAGCAGCAGGCCGACGAGCACGAGTACCGGCTCGGGCGGGGCACGTCCGACGCCCTGCTGGCGTACTTCGCGGACCTGCCGCGCGGCCCCGCGTTCGGCAACGGGCGCACCGCCCGGCAGACCTTCGAGTCGATGGTGGAACGGCATGCCGGGCGGGTGGCGCAGCTGCCGGAGCCGGACACCGACCAGCTCACCCTGCTGTTCCCGGAGGACCTGCCGGCGGCGGGCTCGCCGGTCGGCTGAGCCGCGGCCCGGGCACCCCGGCGGGACCGGGCGGGGCGGCGGGCGCGGCCGCCAGGCGGGCCAGCAGGGCGTCGCGTTCGGCACCGAACGCCGGGTCGGACTGGTAGTCGTCGTGCCCCAGGATCGGGGCGGGCAGCGGGTGTTCGGCCGTACGCCCGTAGGCGAGCGGGTCGGCGAGCGGGCCGCGGTCCACGCCGTCGGCGGGGCCGAGCACCGGCCCGCCGATCGGGTCGGTGGCCCGCCACAGGTTGCGCCAGCAGTCCACGTCGCGGTGCAGCGCGGCGAGCGGCCCCGGCCCGAAGTACGCGGGGAACCAGCGGCCGTACAGCCTCCGCAGCGGGGATCCGTACGTGAGCAGGGCGACCCGGGCCCGTGCCTCCGGGGGCAGTTGGCGGACCGCGGCCGCCGCGAGCACGCTACCCTGCGAGTGGCCGGAGACCACCAGGCGGCCGCCGGTGCGCCCGGTCCAGGTGGTCATCCGCCAGGCCAGGTCGGGCACGGCCCGCTCGGCGTAGCAGGGCGGCGCGAACGGGTGCGCGGCGCGCGGCCAGAAGGTGCCGACGTCCCACAGGATGCCGATGGTCCGGCGGGCCGAGGCGTCCCGGTAGGCGCGCCGGCCCCAGGTGACGAACAGCAGGAACGCGAAGCCGGTCAGCCAGGACCCGGCGCCCTGGGCGGCCTCGGCGGCGCGTTCCACGAGCGGGTGGGTGCCGCGGGCCGCCTCCCCCGGCACCTGCCCGGTGGTCCAGGCCGCGGCGACGGCGGCCGTGCCGAGCAGCAGGGTGAGTGCGGCGACGGCACCGAGGAACCAGGGGGCGGCATCGGTGAGGGCGGCGGTGGCCCGGGCGCCGGCCACCGCCCGGCTGCGGGCCGGGTCCTCGCCCTGGCCCGGGTACTCGGCGGCCACCGCGGCGGCGAGCCGGCGGCGGTGCCGGATGCCGCGGGCCGCGAACCAGAGCGCGAGCAGCAGCAGGACGAGGAACAGCGGCGGCAGGACCGACGCCTGCCAGGACAGCAGGACGGGCGGGCCGGGCAGCCGGGTGCCGGGCATGCCGGGGGTGCCGCCGCCGTCCAGCCAGTCCGCGACCCGCTGGGCGACCCCGCCGGTCATCACCCCGCCCAGGGCGCAGGCGAGCATGGCGACGGCGGGGCCGCCGAGCCCGCCGAGGGCGGCGCCCGCGTCGGCGGGCGAGCCGCGGTGCAGCCGGGCGGCGACGGCCGCGAGGGCGAGCACCAGCAGGCCCTGGGCGAGGACGAGGACACCGAACGCGGTGTCGGCGGGGAGCCGGCCGTCCGCCGTCCAGCCGGGGCGGGACCAGGCCGCGTACCCGAGGGTCGCCACCAGCAGGGCGAGGGCGCCGCCCGGCAGCAGGACCCGTACGGCCCGGTCGGCGCGCGCGTCGGCGCGGCGCTCGGCCCGGCCGCGGCGGCACACCACCCACAGCACGGCGCCGGCGGCGGCCGCCAGCAGGGCCAGGAGGAGCCGGCCGGCGGTGTCGAGGGCGGCGCTGCCGCCGGGTCCGCGGTCGTGCCGGGCGGCGGCCGTGGCCACGGCGGCGGCGACGGTGAGCAGACCGGCCGCGGCGTGGGCGGCGCGCAGCCGGGCGACGAGACGGCGGCCGTACCAGAAGCCGGGGCGGCCGAGGGGGTCGTCGGCGTCGGCGTCCGCGTACGGGGTTCCGGTGGTTCCCGGGGGCGGGGGCTGGGACTCGTACGCGCTCCAGGTGTGGTGGGACAGGTACCAGAGGAGGCCGGTCAGGGCGGTGGGCACCAGGGCGGCCAGGGCGAGCCGGCGGCCGGGCTGGGCCCACCAGGCGCCGTACGGGCCGCTTCCGGGGCCGGGGTCCGGGCCGGGGAAGGCGGGCCAGGAGCGGGAGGCGGCGCAGTGGGCGGAGCCGGCGCACTGCCAGGCGACGAGGTCGAGGGCCACTTCGCACGCGGCGGCGACGAGCAGCACGGTGAGGCTGAGCGCGACCAGCCGGACCAGCAGCCCGTACGCGCGGACGGCGCGGGGGCGGCCGGTGGCGGCGGGCCGGTTCCAGTGGGCCAGGTTGGCCACCATGAAGGGCAGGAGCAGCAGCCACAGGGCGCGGGCGCCGTTGCCGGAGGTCAGCCGGGACCAGCAGTAGGCCTCGGGGACCGGCCGGCCGGCGTACCGCTCGGGGTGCGCCTCCGCGTCGGCGTCGTCGGCGCGGCGGAACACGGCCGCGGTGGCGTCCCCCGTGACGCGGACGGTGCGGGGATCGCCGAGGAGTTCCGCCGGGCCGGCGCCGGCGACTCCGTGCACGTGGAGTTCGAGGCAGAGCGGGGCTTCGGGCACGGCGGCTCCTCTCGCGGCCTGGTCCGGGGCGGCGCGGCCGCCCCGGACAGCATCCCGCGCCGCCGCCGCTGCGCCCAGCAGGCGTGCGGACCAAGACATCTGACGAGCCGACAGCTAAGGTGGCGCGCACGTCCGGCGGCCCTGCCGGTCCGTCGCCGCTTCAGCACAGGGGGTTTCCGCATGGCACGCCGACTCCGGCCCGTCGGGCTCGACTTCGTCGAGTCCGCTCCCGTACGACTGGTCTTCGCGACGGTGGCGCACGCTCCGCCGGAGACGGTGTACCGGTCGCTGGCCGAGGAGGTGGCGGGCTGGCCGTCGTGGTTCCGTGCGGTGACGCTGGCGCGTCCCACGCACGGCGGTGCGGGGCGGGAGATCGGGCTGATCGGCGGGGTGCGGTTCCGCGAGACGGTGATGGCGGCCGACCCGGAGCAGCGCTACGCCTACCGGGTGGACGAGACCAACGTGCCTGGTGTGCAGGCCCTGTTGGAGGACTGGCGGCTGTACCCGGCGGGCCGCGGCACGCGGGTGCAGTGGACGTTCGCGGCCGCCGGCCCGACGGTCTTCCGCCTGGCCCTCCGGGCCGCCCGCCCAGGCCTGGACCGCAGTTTCCGCACGGCGGTCCGCACCCTTGACCGCCGGCTGACGGGCACGTGGGCGGACACGGTGTGAGCGGGGGCCCGGCGGGAGGACTGCGCCGGGCGCCGGGCGGGCCGCCGGGGGAAACGTTTCGGCCGGCGGCCGGGCCCGGGGTGGGTCAGGCGCCGGGTTCCTGCCAGGTGCCGGTGGCCAGCAGGGTGTCGATGGTGCGGGCGTACGGGGTGAGGTCGAGGCCCTGGGCGGACACCCACGCGTCGGAGTAGTACTTGTCGAGGTAGCGGTCTCCCGGGTCGCAGAGCAGGGTGACGACGCTGCCGGTGCGGCCCTCGGCGACCATTTCGGAGACGATCTTCAGGGCGCTCCACAGGCCGGTGCCGGTGGAGCCGCCGGCCTTGCGGCCGATGGCCTGCTCCAGCGCCCGGCACGCGGCGACGGAGGCCGCGTCCGGCACCTTCATCATCCGGTCGATGGCGCCGGGCACGAAGCTGGGCTCCATCCGCGGCCGGCCGATGCCCTCGATGCGCGAGCCGCAGTCGCTGTGCGCGAGCGGGTCGTTCTGCGTCCAGCCGTCGAAGAAGCAGGAGTTCTCGGGGTCGGGGACGCAGATCCGGGTGTCGTGCTGCATGTAGTGCACGTACCGGGCGATGGTCGCGGAGGTGCCGCCGGTGCCGGCGGTGGCGACGATCCACGCGGGCTCCGGGTAGCGCTCCAGCTTCAGCTGCTGGTACATCGACTCGGCGATGTTGTTGTTGCCACGCCAGTCGGTGGCCCGCTCGGCGTACGTGAACTGGTCCATGTAGTGCCCGCCGGTCTCGGCCGCGAGCGAGGCGGACTCGTCGTACATCTTCATCGGGTCGTCCACGAAGTGGCACTCGCCGCCGTGGAATTCGATGAGCCTGCACTTCTCGGGACTGGTGGTGCGCGGCATGACGGCGACGAACGGGACGCCGATCAGCTTGGCGAAGTACGCCTCGGAGACCGCGGTGGAGCCGCTGGAGGCCTCGATGACCGGGCGGCCCGGGCGGATCCAGCCGTTGCACAGCGCGTACAGGAACAGCGAGCGGGCCAGGCGGTGCTTGAGCGAGCCGGTGGGGTGGGTGGACTCGTCCTTCAGGTAGAGGTCGATGCCCCACGCCTCCGGCAGCGGGAAGCGCAGCAGGTGGGTGTCGGCGGAGCGGTTGGCGTCGGCCTGGACCTTGCGCACCGCCTCCTTGAGCCAGGCCCGGTATGCGGCGTCGCTGCGGTCGACGTCGACGGTGGCCAGGGGGCCTGCGATGCCCTGCCGTGCGGTCGTGCTCATGTGCCCTGCTCCTCGTTCCGTGCGGTCCCCCTGCTCTGCAATGTACCCCTCTCACCTGCACAAACGCTGACTTTGGGTCTCTGTCGGCTTTGCTTTGAGAACAGACGTACGGGCGTGCGCACCCTCTGGTGCGGGCGGCCCGGGCGGGGCACACTGGGCCGGGTCGAAGGGGGCTGCCGGCCATGAGCGAACCCGAGTTCACCGCCACGGGCGTACGCATCGACCGCTGGCCGCGCGCCCTGACCAGGGCGGGCAAGGTGCTGATCCGGGACGGCCGGCTGCACCTGCTGACGAGCGGGGACCGCGAGATCGACAGCGCGCCGCTGGGCGCGGTGAGCGCGGCCCGGTCCTGGCTGCCGGGCCGGGAGGCCACGGTGGCCCGCCTCAACGGGACCCGCTACCGGCTGCGGATCCCGGCCGGGCGGCTCGTGGAGGCGGTGCGGCGGGCCCGTGCGGCGGGGGGCTGAGCCGGGGAACTCCCGCGGGACTTCCTGCGGGCCCCAAACCGCTGCGAGTTGCGTGCGGCGCGGCGGCGGGCGACGCTGAAGAGCGTCACTCAGGGTGCACCCTGTCAGTACGGAACGTCAGCACGTGCTGGATCGGATCGTCGTCTTCTTCCGGACCTTCATTTCGGGGAGTCGCAGCCGTGATCAGTCATCGAAGCAGGCACTGCGCAGTGGAGCTGGACGCCCGGCCCGCGCGCATCGGACAGATTCGCAGAATCGTTTCTGCACAACTGCGCTACTGGCAGTTGGACCCGCTCATAGACCAGGCCGCGCTGGGCGTGACCGAACTCCTGAGCAACGTCCACCGGCACGCCCAGCCCGACAAGCTGTGCACGGTGGAGATGCGGCTGCTCCGCGGCCGCCTCACGGTCTCGGTCCACGACCACGACCCCCGCCTCCCCGTCGTCCGGACGGCCGGTCCGCTGGAGACCTGCGGACGCGGCCTGGCCATGGTCGCGGCGGTGAGCGAGAGCTGGGGCGCGCGGCCGCACGAACACGCCGGCACCGCCGGCAAGGTGGTGTGGTTCACCCTCCAGGCCGCCACCGCCGCCCTCCTCCCCCCGCACCCCACGGCGGTCCGCATCCGCCCGGCACCGGTACGGAGCGCCGGGCCGGTGCCGGGCGTGGGGGTGGGTGTGGGGCTGGGCGTGGAGGTGGCGGCAGCGGCCGCCGGGGCGCTGCCGGTCGCGGTGCCGGTGCTCTGAGGGCGGGGGCGCTGCGAGTGCTCTCGTCGTGGGCGGGGGTACTGGGACCGGAGCAGCGCTCTCGTCATGGGCCGGGGCACTGGGACCGGAGCAGCGCTCTCATCATGGGCCGGGGCACTGGGACCGGAGCGATGCACTCGTCGTGGGCCGGGGCACTGGGGCGAGAGCGGCGCTCTCGTCGCAGGCCGACGCTCTGACCGCAGGCGGTCGCTCTGACTCGAGAGCAGCGCTCTCGACGTGAACGGGCGCTCCGACCCCATAGCAGCGCTCGCGCCGTTGGCCGGTGCGGTCTCCGACGCGGACTCGCCCGGCCCGGGGCAGGCCGCTGCGCCGGAGCAGCCGTCGCGCCCGGGGCAGGCCGTCGTGCCCCGGTCAGGCCGCTGCGCCCAGGGAGCCCAGGGGGTCGTCGAGGACCGGCTGCCAGGCCAGTTCTGCGGCGCCGACCAGACTGTTGTGGTCGAGGGTGCACGGCAGGATCGGCACTCCCCCGCTGCGGCCCCACAGGCTGCGGTCGGCCACGACGGCGCGCAGCCGCTCGGGGTCCGCGTCGAGGAGTTCGCGGTGCAGGCCGCCGAGGATGATCCGGTCCGGGTTGAGGATGTTCACCAGGCCGGCCAGGCCCAGGCCGAGCCGGTCGATGAGCTCCTCGGCGGCGCGCCGTACGGACGGGTCGGCGGGTGCGGTGTACTCGCTGCGCAGCAGGTCGCGGGCCTGCTGGAGCAGGTTGACCTCGGGTCCGGGGGTGCGGCCGGCCGCCGTCAGGAAGGCCAGCGGGTCCGCCTCGACGTCGAGGCAGCCGCGGCCGCCGCAGTGGCAGGCACGCCCCTCCGGGTTCACCGTCAGGTGGCCGACCTCCAGGGCCAGGCCCGAACTGCCGCTGTGCAGGCGGCCGTCGAGGACGAGGGCGCCGCCGACCCCGCGGTGGCCGGTGGCCACGCACAGCAGGTGCTGGGCACTGCGGCCGGCGCCGTGCCGGTGTTCGGCGAGGGCGGCCAGGTTGACGTCGTTCCCCGTGAGGACGGGCCCGTCGATGCCGGCCGCCCGTACGCACTCGGTGAAGATCGCGCGGACCGGGGATCCGGCAGGCCAGGCCAGGTGCAGCGGGTTGAGGGCGGTGCCCTCGGGTTCGGCGACGGCCGACGGCACCGCCAGGGCCGCCCCGACACAGCGCCGCCCGCTGTCCTTGAGCAGGGCCGCACCCGCGTCGACGACCTCGCCGAGCACCTGGGCGGGGTCGGCGGAGACGGTGACGCAGCCGGGGGTGGTGGCGACGATGCGGCCGCCGAGGCCGACGAGCGCGGCCCGGAAACCGTCGGGGTGCACCTGGGCGGCCAGCGCGACCGGCCCGTTCTCGTCGATGGACAGGCGGTGCGAGGGGCGGCCCTGGGCGCCGCCGGCGACGCCGGGCCGGGAGTCCACGCGGATCAGGCCCAGCGCCTCCAGCTCGGCGGCGACGGCTCCGGCGGTGGCGCGGGTCACGCCCAGTTCGGCGGTGAGGACCGCACGGGTCGGGGCCCGGCCGGTGTGGACGAGCTCCAGGGCCGGTCCGAGCGCACCACGGCCCCGCTCCAGCCGGGTCCTCGTGGACACATCCCCCACCCGCCGCGGGGCCACGTTGCCGTTCATGGAGCCGATCCTCGCACGATCCCGACACGCCCCCGCACGCGCGGGCACCTGCGACGGCCCGATCGGGCACCTTCCCGGGCGATCACCCCGCCCGGACCCGGCCCGGACCGCTGCGGCCGGCCCGCCGGACCCGGACCGGTCAGCCGGTCAACCGGTCAGCCGGTCAGCCGGTCACGGCATGCCGCCGGCGCGGAGCGTGAGGTTCAGGCGGCCGGTGAGGCCGAGGGCGGGCGGGCCGGTGTCCGGGTGGATGCGGAGGACGCCGTGGTGGGCGAGGCGGGACGGGCCGCCGAAGACGAAGAGGTCGCCGCTGTGCAGTTCCACGTCGCGGTACGGTCTGCCGCGGCCGGCCGCGGTGCCGAAGCGGAACACGCACGAGTCGCCCAGGCTCAGCGAGACCACGGGTGCGTCGGACCGTTCGTCGGCGTCCCGGTGCATGCCCATGCGGGCGTGCGCGTCGTAGAAGTTGATGAGCGCGATGTCGTACGGGTCCGGGCCGGGCTCGATGCCGAGGGAGTCCCGCACGGCCTCCCGCGCGAGCTCCCCCAGCCATCCGGGGAACGGTTTGACCGGCGCGCCGTCCCCGTCGACGGCCCTGTCGGCGTACCCGTACGGGTACCAGTGGCGCCCGAGGCAGACCTGCCGGGCGCTCATGGTCCCGCCGCCGGGGGTGCGTACGGTGCGCAGTCCGGCGGGCGGGCGGGCCCAGGCCCGGCAGGCGTCGAGCAGCTGCCGCTGGCGGTCCGGCGGCAGCCAGTCGGGGACGTGCACGGCGCCGGGGGCGAGCACGGTGCGGGCGCGGGGGAAGAGGGCGTCGGTCATGGCCCCTCCATCGTGCCCGGTCGGAGGGGGCGATGCCGGGGCGGGCCGGGCGCGGGGCTGGCAGACTCGCGGCCATGGAGATCAGGGAGTTCCTCGAAGTGCTCGGGCGCGAGTGCGAACTGCTGGCCGACACGGCCGAGCGGGCCGGTACGGATGCCGCGGTGCCGGTGTGTCCGGGCTGGCGGGTGACCGATCTGCTGCGGCACACCGGGGCGGTGCACCGGTGGGCGGGTCGGTACGTGGCCGACGGGCTGCTGGAGCGGCAGCCGATGGGTGCGGGTCCGGAGCTGTCCGGACCGGAACTCGTGGCCTGGTACCGCGAGCAGAGCACCGGACTGCTGAAGATCCTGTCGGAGGCGCCCGCCGACCGGCAGTGCTGGACCTTCCTGCCGACCGCGCCGCCGTCGCCGCTGGCGTTCTGGGCGCGGCGGCAGGCGCACGAGGCGACGGTGCACCGGATGGACGCCGAGTCCGCGCTGGGCCGGGAGTTCACGGCGGTCGGCCCGCGGTTCGCGGAGGACGGCGTGGACGAGCTGCTGACCGGCTTCCACGCCCGCCCCCGCAGCCGGGTGCGGACCGACGGCGAGCCCATGCTCCTGCGGATCCGGGCCGCGGACACCGGCGCGGTGTGGTCGGTGCACCTGTCGGCGGAGCCGCCCCGGACCGTGCGGGACGACGCCGGCCCGGCGGACTGCGAGATCACGGGCACCGCCGGCTGGCTGTACGCGGCGCTCTGGAACCGGCTGCCGCTGGCCGGCCCCCAGATCACCGGCAACCCGGCAGCGGCCCGGCTGTGGCAGGCCAACTCCGTTATCTGACGGGCCCGGAGGGCGCTTGCCGGTGCGGCCCCGGGCCGTGACACTGCGGGACATGGCGAAACGTACACAGGCCGACCGGGACGCACTCACTGTGGAGATCGGCTACGCGGTGTTCAGCGGGCTGTTCGCAGCCGCGCTGGTCTTCGGCGCGGTGGCGGGACCGGCTCTGGTCTTCGACCTGGACGACGGCCCGGCGGGCCTGCTGACCGGGCTGGGCGCGGTCCTGGCCACGGCGGTCTTCCTGCTCCGGATCACCCACGTCCTGTGGCGGTTCGGCCACCGCACGGGGGAAGAGGGCGGCTGACCCCCCGGCTGCCGGCGGAGCCGCCGCGGCGTGCGGTCGGGCGCGGCGTACGGGCGGCGGGCCCGGCGTGCGGTCGCGGGGCCGGGCGGGCACGGCGTGCGGTCGCGATCGGTACGGGCGCGGACCGGTACGGGCGCGGTCGGGCACCGGTCGGCGGCCGGTCGAGGAATTCAGCCGGGGGCGGACACCGGGGGAAGCGGTGAGCCGGTGACTGCGGCGGCCGCGCGTCAGACGGCGATGATCCCCACCTGGTGGGCGAGTTGGGCGGCGGAGTGGACGAAGAACTCCTCGCGGGCCTCGACCACGCGGTTGAACTGACCGAAGACCTCGAACGAGATCAGGCCGACCAGCTGGGCCCAGCAGGCGACCAGCGTGGCGGTCACCTCGGGGGGCAGGCCCGCGGCGAACTCCCCGGTCATGCGGTCCGCCTCGCGCCGCAGCACGGCGGGCAGCGGCGGCAGGACGAGACGGCGGGCGGCGTGGGCCTCGCGGACGACCGCGACGAGGGTGTTCCCGACCCGGGAGGCCGGCACCACGGTGTCCTCCGGCGCGGTGTAACCGGGCACCGGCGAACCGTAGATCAGCGCGTACTCGTGCGGATGCGCGAGGGCCCAGGCGCGTACGGCGATGCAGACGGCGAGCCAGCGGTCACGGGGCGGGGCGCCGAGGACCCGGGCGTCGGCGTGGGCGGTCTCGGCGGCCGCACCGACGCTGTCGTACGCATCGATGATCAACGCGGTCAGCAGGTCGTCCCGGCTGGGGAAGTAGCGGTAGAGGGCGGACGAGACCATGCCCAGCTCGCGGGCGACGGCCCGCAGGGACAGCTTGGCCGCGCCGTCCTCGGCGAGCTGCCGGCGCGCCTCGTCCTTGATGGCGGCGGTGATTTCGATGCGGGCGCGCTCGCGGGCCCCTCGGACCGTGGTCATGGGCGCCAGTCTGCCATGAAGCGAGAGCACTGCACAAAAATGAGATCACCACACTAAAACGAGAGCACTGCTCTTGCTTTGGCGCACCGCTCCATGCAGACTGATCTCAAGCGAGAGCGGTGCTCACACTTTGGAGCACTGCTCACCGATCTGAGTGCCGCCCCCACACCGGAGCGCTGCTCACACAACAGATCACGGAGGCCCACCATGAGCGCCAGCACCCCGAAGCCCGGCCCGGCCCCGGCCGTCCCCGCTGCCCCGGCCCCGACCCCGGCAGCCGCCCCCTACTACGTCACTGCCGGTCCTCTCACGCTGCGTTTCAACGCGCTGCTCGGCAAGCTGGCCCGGTTCGGCGTCAGCCTCGCCGGGACGGCCGAACTCTCCGTCCGCGGCCGGGTGTCCGGGAAGATGCAGCGGATCCCCGTGAACCCGTACACCCACGACGGCACGCTCTACCTGGTCTCCGCCCGCGGCCACTCGCAGTGGGTCCGCAACATGCGCGCCGCCGGCGGCGGTGAGCTGCGGGTCGGCCGGAAGGTGCGTACCTTCACGGCCACCGAACTCACCGACGCCGACAAGCCGGACGTCCTGCGCGGCTACCTGAAGAAGTGGGGCTGGGAGGTCAACGTGTTCTTCCGCGGGGTCACCCACGACTCCCCCGCCGAGGACATCGCGGCCGCCGCCCCCGACCACCCCGTCTTCCGCCTCACGGTGTCGGAGTGACCGGCCCCTGCCTGCGGTCGACGGCGTCCAGCGCCCGCCGGGCCAGGGAATTCGTCCGCACCATCTCGCCCAGCGAGGACGATCCGCGCGTGATGCGGGCGAAGGCCCGCCAGGCCGGCAGGAAGCCGGTGATCGCCGCGTGCAGCAGCCCCGGCCTGCTCTCGAACACGGCGAGCATGCGCTGCCCCACCGCCATCTCCACGCCGAGTCCGGCCTTGATGGCGAAGGCGTAGTTCAGGGCCTGCCGGCGGGTGTCCACCGCGTCCTGCGCCTCGGCGATGCGCACCGCCCACTCCCCCGCCAGCCTCCCGGACCGCAGGGCGAAGGAGATGCCCTCCCGGGTCCACGGCTCCAGCAGTCCCGCCGCGTCCCCGGCGACCAGCACCCGGCCGCGCGACAGCGGCGAGTCCTCGCTGCGGCAGCGGGTCAGGTGGCCGGACGACAGGGCGGGTTCAAAACCGGCGAGGCCGAGCCGGCCGATGAAGTCCTCCAGGTACCGCTTGGTCGCGGCGCCGTCGCCGCGCGCCGAGATGACGCCGACGGTCAGGGTGTCGCCCTTCGGGAAGACCCAGCCGTAACTCCCCGGCAGCGGGCCCCAGTCGATGAGCACCCGGCCCTTCCAGTCCTCGGCCACCGTGGCCGGCACCGGGATCTCGGCCTCCAGCCCCAGGTCCACCTGACGGGTCTTCACCCCGACGTGTGCGCCGATCCGGCTCGCGCTGCCGTCCGCGCCGACCACCGCGCGGGCCAGCACGGTCTCGCCGTCGGCGAGCACCAGCGCCACGGTCCGCCGGTCCGGCACCGCCGCGCCGTGCTGCTCGACCCGGGTCACGGTCACCCCGGTGCGCACCTCGGCGCCCGCCTTCTCGGCGGCCGCCACCAGACCGGCGTCGAACTCGGCCCGGTTGACCAGCCCGAACAGCATGTGCCGGGCCCTGCGGGTGCGGGTCAGGCGGCCGTTCAGTGAGAAGGTGACGGCGTGGATGCGGTCCTGGAACGGCAGCACGAAGCCCGGCGGCAGGGCATCGCGCGAGGGGCCGATGATCCCGCCGCCGCACGTCTTGTAGCGGGGCAGTTCGGCCTTCTCCAGCAGCAGGACCCGCCGTCCGGCGACCGCGGCGGCATGGGCCGCGGAAGCCCCGGCCGGCCCGGCTCCCACCACGACCACGTCCCAGATCTCGCCGGTACCGGTACCGGTACCGGCGGCCGCCTCGGTGGCGTCCGAACCCGCCTCCTCGGCCGCGCCCTCCGCAGGATCGCCCGCCGCAGAACCCCTCTCCACAGCAGCCCCCTCCTCAGAAGTCCCCGCTCCGGAAGCCTCCGCGGAAGCCGCCTCGGCGACCTCCCCGGAACTCCCCTCCGCGAAGGCCCCCTCCACGGCGTCGGCGCTCTCCGCGCGGTCCGCGCGGCCGTTGTCCCCGTGCTCGCTCACGATGTGCTGCTGCTCCTGATCCCCTGTTGCTCCGGTGCCGAGCGCATCCTACGGCGGCGGCCCTGGCGGCCCCGCTGTGGGAAGATCGGCCCTGTCCCCGCCGTGCTCCGGTGCGCACACGATGCGTCCGGTGCCGGCGTACACATCCAACAACGTCGCACCCACGAGGAGCGTGCCCATGTCGTCCCACCCGATCGCCGAGACCGTCGCCGACCTGATGCCGAGGGCCAAGTCGGAGCTGGCCGAGCTGGTGGCCTTCCGGTCGGTCGCGGACTGGGCGCAGTTCCCGAAGAGCGAGAGCGAGGGCGCTGCGAACTGGGTGGCCGACGCACTGCGCGCCGAGGGCTTCCAGGACGTGGCCCTGCTCGACACCCCCGACGACACGCAGTCGGTGTACGGGTACCTGCCCGGCCCCGAGGGCGCGCCGACGGTGCTGCTGTACGCGCACTACGACGTGCAGCCGCCGCTCGACGAGGAGGCCTGGGTCTCCCCGCCGTTCGAGCTGACCGAGCGCGACGGTCGCTGGTACGGGCGCGGCGCCGCGGACTGCAAGGGCGGGTTCATCATGCACCTGCTCGCGCTGCGGGCCCTCAAGGCCAACGGCGGTGTGCCGGTCGGCGTGAAGGTGATCGTCGAGGGTTCGGAGGAGGTCGGCACCGGCGGCCTGCAGATGTACGCGGAGGCGCACCCGGAGCTGCTGACGGCCGACACGATCGTCATCGGTGACGCGGGCAACTTCCGGCTGGGCCTGCCGACGGTGACGGCGACCCTGCGCGGCATGACCCTGGTCCGGATCCAGGTGGACACCCTGGAGGGCAACCTGCACTCCGGCATGTTCGGCGGCGCCGCGCCGGACGCGCTGGCCGCGCTGATCCGCGTCCTGGACTCGCTGCGGGACGAGGACGGTTCGACCACGGTCGACGGCCTGCCGGCCGGGGAGCCCTGGCAGGGCATGCAGTACCCGGAGGACCAGTTCCGCACCGACGCCCGGGTGCTGGACGGCGTGGAGCTGATCGGCAGCGGCACCGTGTCCGACCGCCTGTGGTCGAAGCCGGCCGTGACCGTGCTCGGCATCGACTGCCCGCCGGTGGTCGGCGCCACCCCGTCCGTGCACGCGAGCGCCCGCGCGCTGGTGAGCCTGCGGGTGCCGCCGGGCATGGACACCGCCGACGCGAACAAGGCGCTCGTCGCCCACCTGGAGTCGCGCACCCCGTGGCAGGCGCGGGTGACGGCGGAGCAGGTCGGCCAGGGCCAGCCGTTCCTCGCCGACACCGACAGCCCCGCGTACGCGTCGATGGCCGCCGCGATGAAGGTGGCGTACCCGGACGAGGAGATGCAGACCGCCGGCATGGGCGGCTCGATCCCGCTGTGCAACACCCTCCAGGGCCTGTACCCGGAGGCGGAGATCCTGCTGATCGGGCTGAGCGAGCCCGAGGCGCAGATCCACGCGGTGAACGAGAGCGTGTCGCCGCAGGAGCTGGAGCGGCTGTCCGTCGCCGAGGCGCTGTTCCTCGTCAACTACGCCGAGTCCAAGCGGATCTGACACCTCCGCGGGTTCCCGGATCCGCTGCGGGCGTACTGCGCGGAGCGCGTAGGACGCCCGCAGCGTTTTCCGGCCGGGGCGGCCGGCGGGCGCCGTAGGTTCGCCGCATGGATCTCGTCGAAGTGACCCCGCGGCTGCACATGCTCCGCTTCCCGATCGGCCAGGCCTACCTGTGGCGGGACGGCGGCGGGCCCGGCGCCGAACTGACCCTGGTCGACGCCGGGAACGCCACGTCCGCCCCGGAGATCGAGGCGGCGATACGCAGCCTCGGCCCCGACCCGGCCGCCCTGCGCCGGATCGTGCTGACGCACTGCCACCGCGACCACGTCGGCGCGGCCGCCGAGCTGTCGGCGCGGTACGGCGCCGAGGTGGTGGCGCACCGGCTGGAGGCACCCGTCATCCGGGGCGAGCGGCCGGTGCCCGAGCCGGTCCTACTCGACTGGGAGCGCCCGCTGTACGCGCACGGCCTGACCGTCCCCGAGGCCCCGCCGACACCGGTGCACCGGGAGGTCGAGGACGGGGCGGACCTCGGGTTCGGCGACGGCGCGTACGCGGTGCACAGCCCCGGGCACACCGACGGCAGCATCGCGGTGCACCTGCCCCGCCGCGGCGTGCTGTTCACCGGCGACTGCGTGGCGGGCGTGCAGCAGGTGATGATGCTCGGCGTGTTCAACACCGACCGGGAGCGGGCCCTGGAGTCGTTCCGCCGGCTCGCGGCCCTGAAACCGGCGGTCGCCTGCTTCGGCCACGGCGACCCGGTGACCGAGGACACCGCGGCGGTCCTGGCTGCGGCCGCGGCCCACGACTCCGCCGCGGTGGCCTGAGCCGGGGGCCGGCCGGCGTTCAGCCGACCGGGACGCCCGCCTCCAGGTTGAGGACGGTGCCGCGTTCACGGGCCCGCAGCGCCCAGCGCAGGCGCTCGAAGCGGACGTGCGGCAGCATCCCGGCCGCCTCGACCTCGGTCGCGAACCGCCAGGCCCGCAGCTCGGGTCCGGGCAGCCGGAGCCGGGCGGCCTGGCCGGCCGGGAGCCGGCCGCCGTCGAAGAGCATCCGCAGGCCGCCGTACGAAGGGCCGCAGGGCGGTTCCCAGTCGACGACCAGCAGTCGCGGGACCTCGTCGAGGATGACGCCGACCTCTTCGGCGACCTCGCGCATCCCGGCCCGGGCCGGCGGCTCGCCGGATTCGACGACCCCGCCGGGGAACTCCCAGCCCGGCTTGTACGTCGGGTCCACCAGCAGCACCCGGTCCTGGTCGTCGAAGAGGAGCACCCCGGCCGCGAGCGTCTCCCGGGTGGGCTCGGGCGTCTGCACGATGTCGCAGGCCCCGGCCTCACCGGTGCGCACCGCGGCGGCGATCCGTTCGGCGGTCTCGCGCGGGGTCAGCCGGCCGTTGTCCACGGGGAACGCGTCGGCGGCGAGCCAGCCGTCGCGGGCGGCCAGCCAGGCCGGGACGTGGTCGCGGGCCCACTGGCGGACGCGCTGCCCGGCGTCCGCGGCGCCCGGCTCCACACGGGCGTCGATCCGCGCCCGCAGGATCGTTTCATCCGGGGTGAGCACGACATGGCGGACGGGGATCCGGCGGGCCGCGAGGCCGCCGAAGATCTCGTCCCGGTACTCCTGCCGCAGCAGGGTCATCGGCACCACCAGCACGCCGCCCAGCTCCGCGAGCATCCCCGCGGCGCCCTCGACGACCAGTCGCCGCCAGATCGGCAGGTCCTGGTAGTCCGTCACCTCGTCCAGGCGCTTCTGCGGCAGCAGGTACTGCAGGGCACCGCCGATCACCTCGGGGTCGTACAGGGTGCTGTGCGGTATCAGGCCGGTCAGCTCACGCGCCGTGCTCGTTTTGCCGGCGCTGAAGGTGCCGTTGATCCAGACGATCACGTATCCCCCTCTTCGGAAGCCCCCAGTGGCCTGCCCGCACCACACTGTCACGGAAACGCAGTTCCCGGCCAAGTCCGGCTCTGACAACGTTGTCGAACCCTCTACCCTGGAAGCGGCGCGCCTGCCGGCCCGCCCGCGACCGTCCGGAGGACCCGCCCGTGCCTTCTGCACCCCGCCCGTCCGAGCTCCGCTACGGCATCCGTCCGACGATGAAGGACGTCGCCGCGCACGCCGGAGTCGGTCTCAAAACGGTCTCCCGGGTGGTCAACCGCGAACCGGGCGTCACCCCCGAGACCGAGCACCGGGTCCAGGCCTCCATCGAGGCCCTCGGGTTCCGCCGCAACGACAGCGCACGGGTGCTGCGCAAGGGCCGCACGGCGAGCATCGGCCTGGTCCTGGAAGACCTCGCCGACCCCTTCTACGGGCCGCTGAACCGGGCGGTCGAGGAGGTCGCCCGGACCCACGGCGCGCTGCTGATCAACGGGTCGAGCGCCGAGGACCCGGAGCGCGAGCGGGAACTCGCGCTGGCCCTGTGCGCCCGCCGGGTGGACGGCCTCGTCGTCATCCCGGCCGGGGACGACCACCGCTACCTGGAGCCGGAGATCCGGGCCGGCATGGCCACGGTGTTCGTGGACCGCCCGGCCGGCCGCATCGACGCGGACGTGGTGCTCTCGGACAGCTTCGGCGGGGCCCGCGCGGGGGTCGCGCACCTGATCGCCCACGGGCACCGCCGGATCGGCTTCATCGGCGACCACCCGCACATCCACACCGCGGCGGAGCGGCTGCGCGGCTACCGGGCCGCGATGGCGGAAGCCGCCCTGCCGGTGGCGGAGGCCTGGACCGCCCCGGGCTCCACGGCCCCCGGCCGGGTCGCCGCGGCGGCCGAGGCGATGCTCGACGACGCAGCGGAGCCCGTGACGGCGCTGTTCGCGGGGAACAACCGGGTGACGGTGACCCTGGTGCGGGTACTGGCGGCCCGGACCCGCCCGGTGGCGCTGGTCGGGTTCGACGACTTCGAACTCGCCGACCTGCTGCGCCCGGCGGTCACCGTCGTCGCCCAGGACGCGGCCGCACTGGGCCGGGTCGCCGCCGAGCGGCTCTTCGACCGGCTGGCCGGCGCCCGCCCGGCCGCCGAGCGCATCGTGCTCCCCACGACGCTGGTCCCCCGCGGCTCGGGGGAGATCCCGCCCGCCGGCTGAGCAGGTCCCCGCACCCCACGCGCCCGGGCCCGGCGCCGCACCCTCGTCGGATGCGGGCCGGGCCCGGGGTCGTTCGTACGGGGTCCGCTCAGGCGGTCGCGGTGAGCGTGGCCGAGCGGCGCGGGATCGCGAACGCGTCGAGCTCGGCGCGGCTCAGGCCGGTCAGCGCGGTGACCTCGTCGGCGCCGACGGCGCCGCAGTCGAGACCGCGGACCAGGTAGCCGGCCAGGGCCTTGGCGGTGGCGGGCTCGTCCATCACATCGCCCTCGATCTTGGCGACGTACGCCTTCAGGCGCGCGGCGGCTGACTCCAGGCCCTCGCGGTAGAAGGTGAACACGGCCGCGTAGCGGGTGGGCAGGTGGCCCGGGTGCATGTCCCAGCCCTGGTAGTAGGCGCGGGCCAAGGCACGGCGGGTCAGGCCGTAGTGCAGCTTCCAGGCCTCGTGGACGTGCTCGGTGGTGCCGATGGGCAGCACGTTGGTCGAGCCGTCGGAGACGCGTACGCCGGTGCCGGCGGCGGCAACCTGCATGATCGCCTTGGCGTGGTCGGCGGCCGGGTGGTCGCTGGACTGGTAGGCGGCGGAGACGCCGACGCAGGCGCTGTAGTCGAACGTGCCGTAGTGCAGGCCGGTGGCGCGGCCCTTGGCGGCGTCGATCATGCGGGCGACGGTGGCGGTGCCGTCGGCGGCCAGGATGGACTGGCTGGTCTCGATCTGGATCTCGAAGCCGATTCGGCCCGGGCGCAGACCGCGGCTGCTCTCGAACGCCTCCAGCAGCCTGACGAAGGCGGACACCTGCTCGGCGTACGTGACCTTCGGCAGCGTGAGGACGAGGCCCTCGGGGAGGCCGCCGTGGGCGAGGAGGCCGGAGAGGAAGATGTCGGTGGTCCGGATCCCGCGGTCGCGGACGTTGGACTCCATGCACTTCATGCGGATGCCCATGTAGGGGGCGTTGGTGCCGTTGGAGAAGGCCTCGGAGACCAGGCGGGCGGCGCGGGCGGCGGCCTGGTCCTCCTCTTCGTCGGAGCGGACCCCGAAGCCGTCCTCGAAGTCGATGCGCAGGTCCTCGACGGCCTCGGCGGCGAGCTTGGCGCGGACGCGCTCGTAGACGGTGCCGGCGAGCTCGTCGGAGATGCCGAGGACCTTGCCGAAGGCGGCGGCGTCGGGGGCGTGCTCGTCGAGTGCGGCGAGGGCCTGGTCGCCCCAGGAGCGGATGGTGTCCGGGGCGAAGACGTCGCCGGGTACGTAGACGGTGTGGATCGGCTGGCGGGTGCCGGGGTCACCCGGGTAGCGACGGGCGAGCTCCGCGTCCACCGGCTTGAGGGAGGCGCTGATCTCCTCGCTGACCGCGCCCGCGAGGCTCGTCGCCACCTTCTCCTGCTGACCCATCCTGCACTCTCCTATTTTCCGCTTCACGGAAGCATCGATCCGCATAGCAGAATTTAGTCAGGGCATTCCGCTCCGTCAATGGTTGCAGGAAACGACGCGGGGCCGCGTGGTGAGTGTCACCACGCGGCCCCGGGCCACAGCATCAGCGCAGGTCAGGCAATTAGCCCTTGCGCGCCTTGATCTCGTCGGTCAGCTGCGGGACGACCTGGAACAGGTCGCCGACCACGCCGTAGTCGACCAGATCGAAGATCGGGGCCTCGGCGTCCTTGTTGATGGCCACGATGGTCTTCGAGGTCTGCATGCCGGCGCGGTGCTGGATCGCACCGGAGATGCCGGAGGCGATGTACAGCTGCGGCGAGACCGACTTGCCGGTCTGGCCGACCTGGTTGGTGTGCGGGTACCAGCCGGCGTCGACGGCGGCGCGGGAGGCGCCGACGGCCGCGCCGAGGGAGTCGGCGAGCGCCTCGATGATCGAGAAGTTCTCGGCACCGTTGACGCCGCGGCCGCCGGAGACCACGATCGCGGCCTCGGTCAGCTCCGGGCGGCCGGTGGACTCGCGCGGGGTGCGGGCGACGACCTTGGTGCCGGTGGCCAGCGCACCGAAGGTGACGGACAGCGCCTCGACGGCGCCGGCGGCCGGAGCGGCCTCGACCGGAGCCGAGTTCGGCTTGACGGTGATGACCGGAGTGCCCTTGGACACGCGGGACTTGGTGGTGAAGGAGGCGGCGAACGCGGACTGCGTCGCGACCGGGCCCTCGTCACCGGCCTCCAGGTCCACCGCGTCGGTGATGATGCCGGAGCCGATGCGGACCGCGAGGCGGGCCGCGATCTCCTTGCCCTCGGCAGAGGACGGGACGAGTACGGCGGCGGGGGAAACCGCCTCGTAGGCCGCCTGGAGGGCGTCGACCTTCGGGACGACGAGGTAGTCGGCGAACTCGGGGGCGTCGGCCGTGAGGACCTTGACCGCACCGTGCTCGGCGAGGGTGGCGGCGGTGTCGGCGGCACCGGCACCGAGGGCGACGGCGACGGGCTCGCCGATGCGGCGGGCCAGCGTCAGCAGCTCGAGGGTGGGCTTGCGGACGGCACCGTCCACGTGGTCGACGTAGACGAGAACTTCAGCCATGGGACTGCTCTCCTGCGATTGCGAAGTATGAGGGGGCGGTGGTGGTGGCGGAAGCTCTTAGATGAACTTCTGGCCGGCCAGGAACTCGGCCAGCTGCTTGCCGCCCTCGCCCTCGTCCTTGACGATCGTGCCGGCGGTGCGGGCCGGACGCTGCGCAGCGGAGTCGACCGCGGTCCAGGAGCCCTCGAGGCCGACCTCTTCGGCCTCGACGTCCAGGTCCGACAGGTCCCAGGACTCGACCGGCTTCTTCTTGGCGGCCATGATGCCCTTGAAGGACGGGTAGCGGGCCTCGCCGGACTGGTCGGTCACGGAGACGAGGGCCGGCAGGGAGGCCTCCAGCTGCTCGCTCGCGGTGTCGCCGTCGCGGCGGCCGGTGACGGTGCCGTCCTCGACCTTGACCTCGGAGAGCAGGGTGACCTGCGGGACGCCCAGGCGCTCGGCCAGGATCGCCGGCAGCACGCCCATGGTGCCGTCGGTCGACGCCATGCCGGTGATGACCAGGTCGTAGCCGGCCTTCTCGATCGCCTTGGCGAGCACCAGCGAGGTGCCCATGACGTCGGTGCCGTGCAGGTCGTCGTCCTCGACGTGGACGGCCTTGTCGGCACCCATGGACAGCGCCTTGCGCAGCGCGTCGCGGGCGTCCTCGGGGCCGACCGTCAGAACGGTGACCTCGGCCTCGTCCGCCTCTTCGGCGATCTGCAGCGCCTGCTCGACGGCGTACTCGTCGAGCTCCGACAGCAGGCCGTCGACGTCGTCCCGGTCGACGGTCAGGTCATCGGCGAAGTGCCGGTCGCCGGTGGCGTCGGGCACGTACTTCACACAGACAACGATCCTCAAGCTCACGCCGGCTCTCCTACTGCATCGTCTTTTCTGGCTGCTGCCTTGTGGAGGCAGCATAGGCGCCTTACTGGGCGGATCCCGGTCGGGGCGGCCCGCGCTCCGAACGAAATGTTACTCGTCAGTACACCCTGGCTGTCACCAGGACGCAAGTTCGGCGAACTGTGACCTTCCCAACGCCCGGGCGGGCCCGGAAAGTGCCCTCCAGCAGGCACTACTCAGTCGCGCAGGGCGTTGAAGCGCCCCTGGTGGTACAGCAGGGGCCGGCCCGGCCCGGCGACGGGCCCCGACGGGTCGCCGGCGACCACCTCGGCCAGTACCAGCCGGTGCGTGCCGGCGGGCACCCGGGCGACCACCCGGCACACCAGCCAGGCCAGTACGCCGTCGAGCAGCGGCACGCCCTCGGGGCCGGTGCGCCAGTCGGTGTCCGGCCCGAACCGGTCGGCGCCGCTGCGGGCGAACAGGCCCGCCAGCCGCTCCTGGTGCTCGCCGAGTATGTGGACGCCGATGTGCTCGGCCTCGGCCATGACGGGCCAGCTGGAGGACGTGCCGGCGGTCGAGAAGGACAGCATCGGCGGGTCGGCCGAGACCGAGCTGAGCGAGGTGGCGGTGAAGCCCACCGGCTGGTCGCCGCGGGCGGCGGTGATCACCGCGACGCCGGCGGCGTGCTGCCGGAAGACGGAGCGCAGCAGCTCCGGCGAGCCATGCAGGGGTGCGGCAGGAAGTACGGTCTGGGCCGTCATGGGGTGGTCCTTCGGGTCGGGTGCGTGTGAGGGCCGTTCAGGAACCGTGACAGCACGCGCTCGCGTATCGGACGAGATCGACGTGGATCCGTCCGTAAAGAAGGAGTTCAGACCGCATGGCGTCAGCCTGTCGATGACCGGTGTGTGCAGTCAAGCGACTACGGCGAGATGCGAGCGGGGTCACGGCGGCGGCGGAAGCGCGGGCCGGGGCTCGAACGCGCACCCGCGGCGGGGCCGGCGGCGGGCGGCCGGGTCAGAGGGCGGCGGCGAGAGCGGTGAGCACGTCGTCCTTGCGCGGCTGCCCGGCGGCGCGGCGGACGATCCGGCCGGCGGCGTCGAGGACGAGGACGGTGGGGGTTCTGGCGATGCCGAGGTCGCGGACCAGGCCGAGCCGGGCTTCGGCGTCGACCTCGATGTGGGCGACGCCCGGGACGAGCCGGGCGATGTCGGCGAGGATCCGGCGGGTGGCCCGGCAGGGCTGGCAGAAGGCGGTGGAGAACTGCACCAGGGTGGCCCGCTCCCCCGGCTCGGCGCCCAGTTCCGCGGCCCCGAGCCGCCTGTCCTCGTCCTGCCCGTGCTCGCGCACCCGTGCGTTCTCCCGTCTGCTTCCGTCCCGGTCCGGTCAGGCCCGTACCCACGTGCGAGCGCGGCGTGTGCCCGGGGAATTCCCGGGCGTGACGAGAATCTCTTCCGGCACGGCCCTCTCAACTGGCCAGCCGGGCCGCCATGGGGCACGATCCCCTTGCCACGTACCTACGATGGCGTAACTTCCCGCCGGGAGAACCTCCCCAGGCAGACCGCCTCCCCAGGCAGAAAGAAGGGGTCTCCCCGCATGGCTGAGCTCGTCTACCCCCCGGTCGTCGGTGCCGCGCACACCCTCTTCCGCGCGCTGGACATCCGCATCGACATGAAGGGCACCGAGAACATCCCGCGGCAGGGCGGGGCCGTGCTGGTCTCCAACCACATCGGCTACCTCGACTTCATCTTCACCGGTCTGACCGCGCGTCCGTCGAAACGGCTGGTGCGCTTCATGGCGAAGGACTCGGTGTTCCGGCACAAGGTGTCGGGGCCCCTGATGCGCGCGATGAAGCACATCCCGGTGGACCGCAAGCAGGGCGAGGCGGCCTATCAGGAGGCGCTGCGGGCGCTGCGGGCGGGCGAGATCATCGGGGTGTTCCCGGAGGCGACGATCTCGCAGTCGTTCACGCTGAAGAGCTTCAAGTCGGGTGCGGCGCGGATGGCCCAGGAGGCCGGTGTGCCCCTGATCCCGATGGCGCTGTGGGGCACCCAGCGGCTGTGGACCAAGGGCCGCCCGAAGGACCTGCGGCGCAGCCACATCCCGGTGACGATGCGGGTCGGCGAGCCCATCGAGGCGCCCACGGACCAGTACGCGGGGGCGATCACGCGCCGGCTGCGCGAGCGGGTGCAGGAGCTGCTGGACGCGGCGCAGAAGGCGTACCCGGCCAAGCCGAAGGGCGCGGAGGACTCCTGGTGGCTGCCGGCCCACCTGGGCGGCACGGCACCGACGGCGGCTCAGGTCCGCGACGCGGGCTGAGGACTTCCGGTACGGGCCGCCCGCGCGGCCGCTCAGAGTCCGGTCGGCAGGGCGTGCCAGAGGGCGGCCCGGTCCGGGGACTCCCGCAGGACCGCGAGGGCGGCCGGGTGCGGCCGCGCGTACAGGGTCGGATAGTCGGCCTCGCCGAGTTCCGGGCGTACCGGGAAGGCGAGTTGCTCGCGGTCCAGGCTGAACTCGGCCGCCACGCCGGGCTTGTTGCCCCGCGGGTCCAGGCGGGCCCAGGAGGTGTGGCCCGGCAGGAGGACGGCGACCAGCCCGTGGACGACCGGGTCGGCGCCCCCGTCGTCGGTGAGGCGCTGGTAGCAGAGTGCCGTGGGGATGCCCTGGGCGCGCAGCAGGGCGGCGAGGGCGTGGGACTTGGCGTAGCAGATGCCGGTGCCCTGGGCCAGGACGTCGGAGGCGCGCCAGGTGACCCGCAGGTCCCCGGAGTCGGCCGAGTGCGGGATGGTGTCGCGGACGTACTCGTAGGCCGCTTTGGCGTACGCGTGTGCGTCGGCGGTGCCGGCGCGCAGGGCGGCGGCGGTCTGCCGCACCAGGGGGTGGCCGTGGTTCACGGCCTCGTCGGCTGCCAGGTAGGCGGAAATGTCGGCATGCTCCTGGGTCAGTTCCATACCCGGAGCATACCTATGCATTGCTTTGCATGTCTATAAAATTAGGCACACCCCGCCGGCCCGGACCCGTGGTGCGGTCCGGGCCGGCGGTGGCGGTCGCGAGGGGAACCTAGCGGTTCATCTCTTCCTTCAGGGCCTGCAGGAAGGCGTCCACGTCCTCCGGCCGGGTGTCGTAGCTGCACATCCAGCGGACGTCGCCGGCCGCCTCGTCCCAGAAGTAGAAGCGGAAACGCTTCTGCAGGCGCCGGGTGACCTCGTGCGGGAGCCGCGCGAAGACCGCGTTGGCCTGGACCGGGTAGAGGATCTCCACGCCGTCGACCTCGCGGACGCCCGCCGCGAGCCGGGCGGCCATGTCGTTGGCGTGCCGCGCGTTGCGCAGCCACAGGTCCTTCGCGAGCAGGGCCTCCAGCTGCACCGACAGGAAGCGCATCTTCGACGCCAGCTGCATCGACATCTTGCGGATGTGCTTGACCTGGCGCACCGCGTCCGGGTTGAGGACGACGATGGCCTCGCCGAACAGCATGCCGTTCTTGGTGCCGCCGTAGGACAGGACGTCGATGCCGACGGCGTTGGTGAACGTCCGCATCGGGACGTCCAGCGAGGCCGCCGCGTTGGCGATCCGCGCCCCGTCGAGGTGGACCTTCATGCCGAGCCCGTGGGCGTGCTCGCAGATGGCCCGGATCTCGTCCGGGGTGTAGACGGTGCCCAGCTCGGTGTTCTGGGTGATCGAGACGACCTGCGGCATCGCGCGGTGCTCGTCCTCGAAGCCCCAGGCCTCCTGGTCGATCAGTTCGGGCGTGAGCTTGCCGTCCGGGGTGGGGACGGCGAGCAGCTTGATGCCCGCCATCCGCTCCGGTGCGCCGCCCTCGTCCACGTTGATGTGCGCGGTCTTGGCGCAGATCACCGCGCCCCAGCGGTCGGTCATGGCCTGCAGCGCGGTGACGTTCGCACCCGTGCCGTTGAAGACCGGGAAGGCCTCCGCGTACGGGCCGAAGTGGCTGCGTATGACCCTCTGGAGGTTCTCGGTGTACTCGTCCTCGCCGTAGGAGACCTGGTGGCCTTCGTTGGCGAGGCCGATCGCCGCGAGGATCTCCGGGTGGACGCCCGCGTAGTTGTCGCTGGCGAAACCGCGCACCGCCGGATCATGGTGCCGGCGGGCGTCGGTCCTCAGGGTTGCGGGGTGAGCCACAGACGCTGTCCGTTCACTTCCGAGGCGGACCGTTCCCAGACGGCGGCGATGGCCTCGGCCAGCTCCTTGACGTCGGTAAAGCCCGCGAACTTCGCATTCGGGCGCTCGGCGCGCATCGCGTCGTGCACCAGTGCCTTGATGACCAGGATCGCAGCTGCGGCGTGCGGGCCGTCCTCGCCCCCGGCCTTGCGGAAGGAATCGGCCAGGGCCAAGGTCCACGCCTCGGCCGCGGCCTTGCCGGCGTTGTACGCCGCGTTGTTCGCGACCGGCTTGTGCGCGCCGGCCTGGCTGACCAGGACGTAGCGGCCGTTGGCGCTGCGCAGCAGGCCGTCGTGGAAGGCCAGCGAGGTGTGCTGGACCGTACGGATGAGCAGCTTCTCCAGGAAGTCCCAGTCCGCGAGGTCGGTCTCCGTGAAGGAGGCGCTGCCGCGCCAGCCGCCCACGAGGTGGACCAGCCCGTCGATGCGGCCGAATTCCTTCTCGGTCCGGTCCGCCCACACCTTGGTGGCGTCGAGGTCGAGCAGGTCGACCGTGTCGCCGATGACGGTGGCGCCGCCGTGCGCGTAGCGCGCGGCGTCGACCGACTCGGCGAGACGGGCGGCGTCGGCATCGGCGGCGACCACGGTGGCGCCGGCCTCGGCGAGCCGCAGCACGGCCGCCTTGCCTGCGGGGCCGCCGGCCCCGGCCACTGCGATGACCGCTCCGGCGAGCGCGCCGTTGCCGTTCCCGGAACCGTTCATTGCTGCTGCCTCCTGTGCACGCTCGGTCACGCGGCGACCTGCGCGTCCTCGGCGGTGATGCCCTTGGTCGAGGCGATCACGCCCTTCAGCTTCTTGGCGAGGGCCTCGAAGAACATGCTGAGCGGAAACTCGTCGTCCAGCACGTCGTCCACCAGCTTGCGCGGCGGCTGGGTCAGGTCGAGGGCGTCGGGGCCCTTGGCCCACTTGGAGCCCGGGTGCGGCGCGAGGTAGGTGGAGACCAGCTCGTACGCCTTGAACCAGTGGACCAGCTTCGGGCGGTCGATGCCGGCCCGGTACAGGTCTTCGATCTCGCCGCAGAGCTGGTTGGTGACCTGCGGGGCGCGAACCCAGTCGATCTTCAGCTTGTTGTCGGTCCAGCGCACCACGTCGTGCTTGTGCAGGTACGCGAAGAGCAGCTGGCCGCCGAGGCCGTCGTAGTTGCGGTTGCGGTCGCCGGAGACCGGGAAGCGGAACATCCGGTCGAACAGCACCGCGTACTGCACGTCACGGCCGTGCTCGTTGCCCTCGGCCTCGAGCTTCACGGCCTCCTTGAAGGCGGTGAGGTCGCAGCGCAGCTCCTCCAGGCCGTACATCCAGAACGGCTGGCGCTGCTTGATCATGAACGGGTCGAACGGCAGGTCGCCGTGGCTGTGCGTGCGGTCGTGGACCATGTCCCAGAGCACGAACGCCTTCTCGCAGCGCCCCTGGTCCTCGACCATCCGGGCGATGTCCTCGGGCAGCTCGATGCCCAGGACGTCGACGGCGGCCGCGGTGACCTTGCGGTAGCGGGCGGCCTCGCGGTCGCAGAAGATGCCGCCCCAGGTGAAGCGCTCGGGGGCCTCGCGGACGGCGATGGTCTCCGGGAAGAGCACGGCGGAGTGGGTGTCGTAGCCCGGGGTGAAGTCCTCGAAGGTGATGCCGAGGAACAGCGGGTTGTCGTACCGCGTGCGCTCCAGGTCGGCGAGCCACTCGGGCCACACCATCTTGAGGGCGACGGCCTCGAGGTTGCGGTCCGGGTTCCCGTTCTGCGTGTACATCGGGAAGATCACGAGGTGCTGCAGGCCGTCGGCGCGGTGGGCGGCCGGCTGGAAGGCGAGGAGCGAGTCCAGGAAGTCCGGGACCTCGAAGCCGCCCGCGGCCCACTTGCGCAGGTCGCCGACCAGGGCCTCGTGGTACGCCGTGGCGTGCGGCAGCAGCGGGGAGAGCTCCTCGACGGCGGCGACGACGCGCTCCACCGCGGCTTCGGCGGCGCTGCGGGCGGGGGCGCCCTCGGCCTCGAAGTCGATCGAACCGTCCTTGGACTGCCAGGGGCGGATCTCTTCCACGGCGGCCTTGAGCACGGGCCACGCCGGGTGGTCCACCACCCGGGCTCCGGCGGCTATGGCGCTGCCGCCCGCACCCTGCACAAGAGTTTCCGTCATGTCACTTCCTCCACAGGAGAACCTCACGTAAAGACAGCGTATGCATGCGAGGCTCTCCCGCTCAAGAGGCGTTACGGGAAATTATCCTGCACAGCCCCCTGATCCACCGGAATTCTTCCGGTCTCGGACGGTGGCGGCGACGACTTCGCCGACGGCGGCCAGTGCCCGTCGCGCGGACGGGAGTTGGTCGGCCAGGGCCAGGAATCCGTGGAACATCCCGGGGTGCAGGTCGACCGTCACGGAGGTCCCGCGGGCCCGGAGCAGACGGGCGAAAGCGTGTCCGTCGTCACACAGCGGATCGCAGCCGGCGAGCACCAGATGGGCGGGGGCGAGCGCCCCCAGGGCCTCCGGTCCGGCCGCCGACGGGGTGGCGAGCGGGTCGCGGGGGTCGCCTCCGGGCCCGAGGTACTGCTCCCAGAACCAGCGGACGTGGGCGCTGGTCAGGTAGTGGCCGCCGCGCCCGTAGCGGTGGTGGGAGGCACCGGCGGTGTCCGGGGAGAGCATCGGGTAGAGGAGGACCTGGAGGGCGACGGGCGGCCCGCCGTGCCGGGCGGCGAGCAGCTGGGCGGCGACGGCCAGGTTGGCGCCGGCGCTGTCGCCCGCGACGGCGAGGGCCGCCGGGTCGCCGCCGAGCCCGGCGATGTGGTCGCCGGCCCAGCGCAGCACCGCGTGGGCGTCGAGCGCCGCGGCGGGGAAGCGGTGCTCGGGCGCACGCCGGTAGCCGGCCGAGACGACGACGGCCCCGGCGGCCCGGCACAGCCGCCGGGCGGTGCGGTCGTGGCTGTCGATGCCGCAGAGGACGAAGCCGCCGCCGTGGCAGAAGACGACGGTCGGGCGGGGACCGGGGTGGCGGGCCGGGTCGGGCCGGTAGATGCGGACGGGGACCGGCGGCGCACCGGGCGGGCCGGGGACGGTCCGGTCGGCCACCGCGCCCACCGGGGGCGGCGCTCCGGTGGGCGCGGGCCCGGCGGCGAGCAGCCGGCGGGCTTCGGCGGCGTCGGTGACGCGCCCGCCGAGGTCGGGGAAGACGGCGGCGAGGGCGTCGAGGTACGGGCGGGCGGCGGGGTCGAGGTCGTCGCGGGACCGGGTCACGGCGGCGCCCCTCAGAGTCCGCGGAAGTGCGGGATGACCTTCTCGCCCCACTGCCGGAGGGTCTCCATGCAGGCCTCCTGCGGGACGGTGCCCATCTGGACCAGGCACATGATCTCGTCGGCTCCGGCCGCGGCGAGCCGCCGTACGTACGCGATGGCGTCGTCGGCCGTGCCGTACGCGTGGTCGGCGTGGAAGGTGGCGGTGGCGGTGGGGCGGACCGGGATGTCCTGCTCGTGCAGCCGGGCCACCACCTGCTCGGCGGCCCGGTGCAGTTCGGCGGCCTCGTCGGCGCCGGGCACCACGGCCTCGTCGGGGATGCCGGCGCCCCCGTACCAGTGGCCGATGGACTGGGCGAAGAACCGCTGCCCGCGGATTCCGGTGCGGCGGGCCTGCTCCCGGTCGTCGAGGACGATGGTGGGGCAGAGCACCGAGAAGTGGTCGTTGACGGCGGTGGAGACGAACCGGCTGCCGTCCCGGGCCGCGACGGCGGCGTCGTAGGCGGTGCGCATCGCGGCGATCGACTCGGGTCCGGCGAAGCCCATGACCAGCGCGCCGACGCCCAGCTCGGCGGCCTGCACCAGGGTCTCGGTCCGGGAGCAGGCCAGGAAGAGCGGCGGGTGCGGGCGCTGGACGGGGCGCGGCAGGATCGGGTGCGGTCCGATGTCGAGCAGCTCGCCGTGGTGCTCCAGCTCGTCCTGCTGCCAGGACTTCCCGATGATCCGCAGCGCCTCCTCCACCTCCTGGGTGGTGCGGTCCGGGTCGACACCGCACAGCGAGGTCTCCTGGCGGGTGCCGCCGCGTCCGGCGCCGAGGTCGAGCCGGCCGCCCGAGAGGAGGTCGAGCATGGCCGCGCGCTCGGCCACGCGGACCGGGTGGTTGAAGTTGAACGGCATGCAGACCACGCCGTGGCCGATGCGGATGGTCCGGGTCCGGGCGGCCACCCAGGTGAGGAACACCTCAGGAGCCGTCATGTGGCTGTACCAGAGCAAGCCGTGGTGCTCGACCGCCCAGATCCGGTCGAAGCCCATCTCCTCGGCGAACACCGCCTGTTCGACGCAGTCGCGGATGAGCTGGTGCTCGCGTTCCACCGTGGGATCGGCCAGTTGCGCTTCGAAGATCACGGAGAATTTCACGCCGCCTCCAGGGTCGTGTACGCGTCCGTCGGTACTTCGATTCGGAATATGACTAGTAGTCATATCGAGAAGAAGCAAGAGACGTGCACCGGTCCGGGAGCAGCCGGTGCGGCCCGCGTCAAGACGGTGGGGACTCGCCCACGCCCGGGTGACCCGATCCGGCCGGGCGGGGGCGCACAGGGCAGGCGGGAAGCGGCCACCACGCCCCGGACGGGCCCTGCACGGGCGCTTCCATTCCGGGACGGGAGCACTAGGCTCCGCCTTGCCGCGCAGCCGGTCAGGGCCGGGGCGCGGGAGCCGCCGTCGACGGAAGCGAGAGAACCTTGACTTTCCTCACCATCGGTCACCGCGGGGTCATGGGCGTGGAGCCCGAGAACACACTGCGGTCCTTCGTCCGCGCGGAACGTTCCGGCATGGACGTCGTCGAGTTCGACCTCCAGCTCAGCAAGGACGGCGCCCTCGTCGTGATGCACGACGCGGAGGTCGACCGCACCACGGACGGTTCGGGCGCCGTCGCCGACCTGACCCTCGCCGAGCTGCGGGAGCTGGACGCCGGGCGCGGCGAACAGGTACCCGTGTTCGAGGAGGTGCTCGATGCGGTGCGGGCCCCGCTCCAGGCCGACGTCAAGGACGTGGGCGCGGCCCGGGCGCTGGCCGAGGTGATGCTGCGCCGGGACCTGGTCGGCCGGGTGGCGGTGTCCTCGTTCCACGACGCCGCGCTCGTGGAGATCGCCCGCCTGGTGCCGGGCGTGCGGACCACGCTGACGGCGAGCCGCTACGGCGAGGACGTGGTGGACCGGGCGCTGGGGGCGGGCGCGGAGACGCTCGCCCTCAACATCCGGCGGCTGACCCTGGAGACCGTGGAGTCGGCGCACACCGCCGGTCTGCGGGTGATCGGCTGGGTGGTCAACACCCACGAGCACCTGAGGCTGGTCCGCGCCTTGGAGCTGGACGGTGCGACGACGGACCTGCCGGAGATCCGGCTGACGGGCCGCTTCACGGCCTGACCGGTTCGCGCGGCGGCCGGACCGCGTCCAGGAGCGGCCTAGGGGAGGTCCTTGGCCAGCAGGACGAACTCCAGGTCGTCGCGCAGCGGCACTCCGAAACGCTGGTCTCCGTACGGGAACGGGCTGCTCTCCCCCGTCAGGCGGTAGCCGCGCCGCTCGTACCAGGCGATCAGCTCGGCGCGCACGTTGACCACGGTCATGCGCATCTGCGCCGCGCCCCACAGTTCGCGCACCCGGCGCTCGGCCTCGGCGATGATCACCTTGCCGAGGCCTTCGCCCTGCAGCACGGGGCGGACCGCGAACATTCCGAAGTAGGCGTGGTCGCCGCGGTGCTGGAGCTGGCAGCAGGCGACGATCTCGTCCTTGCGCTCCACCACCATCAGCGTGCTGTCCACGGTCTCGATGACCTCGCGCACGCCCTGTTCGTCGGTGCGCCGGCCGTCCAGGAAGTCGGCCTCGGTGGTCCAGCCGGCCCGGCTCGCGTCCCCGCGGTAGGCGGACTCCACGAGGGCCACCAGCTCCGGCACGTCGGCCAGGGCTGCGGCGCGGAAGGTCAGTCCGTCCTGCGTACGGGTCTCCATGAACGCGGTCTCCGTTCCGATCGGTGGCGCACGGGTGCACCCAGAGCCTAACCCGGGTGCCGGCCGGGCAGGTTTCCCCCGTCGGACACCTCGAAGGGGGAGGCCTGCCGTGCACGGTCCCGCGGTCCCGGCCTGGCTGCTCGTGGTCCTGTGCGCGGTGAGCGGCTCGTCGTGCCTGCTGCGGCTGCGGGACGGCCCGGCGGCGGACCGGGCGGCGGCGGCCGGGGAGGCGCTGATGGCGTTCGGTATGGCGGCGATGGCCGTCCCGGCCGCGGCGGGCGGGGCCGGGCGGGCCTGGCTGCTGGGCGCCGTGTTCGGCGCCGCGACGCTGCACGCGCTGTGGCACACCGGCCGCTCGGCGTGGGCCGCGCTGCCGGGGTCCGGTCATCTCGCCCACCACCTGGTGGGCTCGCTGGCGATGCTGTACATGGCGCTGGTGATGGCGGGCGGGCACGGCAGCGCGGGGGTGCCGCTGCTGACCGGGCTGCTGCTCCTCTATTACGCGGGTTACGTGCTGCTGGCCGGGGTGCGGCTGGTGCCGGCCGCGGCCGGGCACGGCGGGCCGGTGGCGGTGGGCCGGACCGCCGGGCTGGTGCGGGCCTGCCGGCTGGCGATGGGGATGGGGATGTTCGCCATGCTGCTGACGGTGTGAGGCGCGGACGGGGGCGGTGTGCCTCAAGGGGTCGTGGTGAAACGTGTCCTCGGTCACTTGGCGGCCGTGGGCGTACCTCCGTGCCGTGTGCGCTCATAGGCTGACGCCCATGATGGTCCCCGCCGCACTGCTGCTGCTCGGCGTCCTGACCGCTCTCGGGGCGCCCCGCCTGCTCGCCCGCACCGAATGGCCAGACCGGGAACCCGTCGTGGCCCTGTGGGTGTGGCAATGCGTCGTCGGCGCCGTGTTGTTGTGCTTCGCCCTGTCCATGCTGCTCAGCGCGTCGGCGGCCTGGCAGGCCGTGCGCGGCCGGCTGTTCGCGCCCGCTCCGCACGGCGTGGTGGAGGCGTACGGGCTCGGCGCGGGCGGCCCGTGGGCCGCGGGTACCGCGGTGGTGCTGGCCGCGGGCGCGCTGTGGACCGGGAAGATGCTCGCGGGCGAGGTGCTGCGGGCGCGCTCCCGCCGTCGGCAGCGCCGGGCGGATCTGCTGGTCAAGGCGCCGCTGCTGCCGGGGGAGGATCCGGCGGGCTCCCGGCTGGTGGTGCTGGAGGCGCCGCGCGCGGGTGCGTGGTGGCTGTCGGGTCCGGCGCCGCGGCTGGTGGTGACCACGGCAGCGCTGCGCCGGCTGAAGGGGGACCAGCTCAACGCCGTGCTGGCGCACGAGCAGGGGCATGCGGTGGCCCGGCACGACTGGCTGCTGCACTGTTCGGGGGCGCTGGCGGACGGGTTCCCGCAGGTGCCGGTGTTCGAGGCGTTCCGCAGCGAGGTGCACCGGCTGGTGGAGATGGCCGCCGACGACGCGGCGTCGCGGCGGTACGGGCGGCTGACGATCGCGCTGGCCCTGGTGGAGCTCAACGAGGACCGCGGGGTGTTCGGCCCGTGCGGGCATCCGCACCACCACGTGCCGCAGCGGGTGCGGCGACTGCTGTCGGCGCCCGCACGGCTGCCCGCGGTGCGCCGGCTGCGGCTGACGGCGGCCGCGGCGCTGGTGCCGGCGGTGCCGCTGCTGGTGGCGTTCGTGCCGGGGCTGAGCGCGCTGTCCTGAGCGCGCGGTCCTGAGCGCGCTGTCCTGAACCCCGTTTCCGGGGCGCGGCCGGGCGCGCGTTCCCGCGCCGTGCGCACGCGGCGTGGCGGCCTGTGCCAGGATCCCGGGCATGCGTTCTCCCGCCGCCCCGCACTGGTGGACCGTCATCGCGTGCGCCGTGCCCGCGGCCGTGCTGACCGTGCTCGTCGCGCTCGCCTGGCCGCCGCTGCTGCGCGCCGACCGGCGGCTCTCGGAGGCCCTGCACCGGGACGCGGTGGCGCATCCGGCGACGGTGCGGGTCAACCGGGTGCTGAGCGACTGGGTCTGGGACCCGTGGACGATGCGGGCGTTGGCGCTGGTGCTGTGCGGATGGCTGCTGGTGCGCGGTGCCCGGCGGGCCGCGCTGGCGGTGGCGGTGGCCACGGCGGTGTCGACGGCCGTGAGCCAGGGGCTGAAGGCGCTGCTGGGCCGGGAGCGCCCGCAGTGGCCGGACCCGGTGGACTCGGCGGACTACGCGGCCTATCCGTCGGGCCATGCGATGACCGCCGCGGTGGTGTGCGCGCTGGTGCTGTGGGGCGTGCCGCAGGGCGGGGTGCGGCCGCCGGGCCGGATCGCCGTGGCGGTGGTCGTGGTCTCGGTGCTGGGGGTGGGCTGGACCCGGGTCTACCTGGGGGTGCACTGGCCGTCGGACGTGCTGGGCGGCTGGCTGCTGGGGGTCGCGCTCGCGGCCGCCGCCGCTGCGTGGGCCGCTGCCGGCAGGGCCCCGGCCGGCGCGGCTCCGGTGCGGTGAGCGGCAGGCCGGTGCCGGTGCTGGGCGATCCCCCGCGTCGCCCAGCACGGCGACCGGCTGCCGTCCGGAGCGGTATCGGGTGCACCGCCACCGGGTGCGCTGAGTATATTGGCTGGGAGCCAGTCAACGCAGGAGTAAGCATGTCCCCGCGCAGCGCATCGGTCAATGAGGATTTGCGGAGGCGTTCCCGTGAGCGGCTCCTCCAGGCCACGGTGGAACTCGTGGCGGAGCGCGGTTACGAGGCGACGACCCTCGCGGACATCGCGGACCGGGCGGGTGCCGCCCGCGGTCTGGTCTCGTACTACTTTCCCGGGAAGCGCCAGCTGCTGCAGTCGGCGGTGCACCGGCTGATGCACCGGACCCTGCACGAGGCGCTGGAGCGGGAGCCGCGGACCGAGGACGGGCGGGAGCGGCTGGCCCGGGCGATCGACGCGGTCCTGGGGCTCGCGGCGGAGCATCCGCTGCTCCTGCGCACGCACATGGCGGGGATCCTGTCCGCGGAGGGTTTCGTGCAGTGCCCGGAGCAGCAGCGGCTGGCAGAGCTGCTGCGGGACACGGTGGAGCGGTACGGCTCGGCGGATCCGGATGCCGACTACGCGCTGCTGCGGGCCCTGTTGATGGGTGCGGTGTTCGCGGTGCTGCTGCCGGGGGCGCCGATGCCGGCGCAGACGCTGCGGGCCGAGCTGTTCCAGCGGTACGGGCTGGAGGCGGGCCGGTGGTTGGGGATACTGCGGGGCTGCCGGGGGTCCCGGGTCAGCGGTAGTCGGGCTGCGTCTGGGCGTTGAGGCGGTCCAGGCGCACGTGGCGGGCGCTGTCGGTGCGCCGGTCGTTGATCTTCAGGACGTCGAAGCCCTTGGCGATGTCGTTGGAGTAGATGTGGCCGTTGTAGTAGTACGCGGACCACGAGCCGCCGAGGCTGAGGGTGTCGGTGCTGATCGGGCCGCGCTCGAACCAGCCGATCTCGTGGGCGCGGGCCGGGTCGGTGAAGTCGAAGACCGAGATGCCGCCCTGGTACCAGGCCTGGACCATGATGTCGCGGCCGCGGACGGGGATCAGCGAGCCGTTGTGGGCGACGCAGTTCTCGGTGTCCGCCTGGTACCGGTCGATCTTGTAGTAGCCGCGGAAGGCGAGCCGTCGCTGGTCGCCGCGGCCGGTGATGGCGTAGATGCCGTCCGCGCCGCGGTTCGGGCCGGTGGCCTCGTTGCAGGTGGCGCCTACGCCGCCGCCGAGCTCGTCGGTGAAGACCACCTTGGAGCCGTTCTCGCTGAAGGTGGCGGAGTGCCAGAACGCGAAGTTCACGTCGTCCCGGACGCGGTCGATCACCCGCGGCTGCTCGGGCCGGCTGATGTCGAAGATGATGCCGTCGCCCATGCAGGCGCCGGCGGCGAGCTTCTTCGAGGGGAACACGGTGATGTCGTGGCAGCCGGTGGTCTTGGAGACGGTCGGGGTGCCGGGGTTGCCGCCGTCCGGGAAGAGGACCGGGAAGCCGACCACGGCCGCCCGCTCGGGGGCGTGCCGGGGGACCTTGACGACGGAGATGCCGTCGTGCGGGGGCTTGCAGTCGGGGAAGGCGTCGTTGGGGCTGTAGGAGGAGACGTACAGGTAGACGTCACGGCCGCCGGGCACCAGGGTGTGGGTGTGGGAGCCGCAGTTGGTCTCGACGGCGGCGACGTACTTCGGGTTCGTCTTGTCGCTGATGTCGAAGACCTTGATGCCCTCCCAGGAGGATTTCTCGGTGGCGGGCTGGGAGACGCTGTTGCAGGAGTTGTCGCTGCGCGACGAGTCGGTGGACAGGAAGAGGAGGTCGCCGGAGACGGAGATGTCGTTCTGGCCGCCGGGGCAGAGCACCTCGCTGACGATCTTCGGGCTCTTGGGGCGGCTGATGTCCCAGATGACGAAGCCGTCGTAGTTGCCGGCGTAGGCGTACCGGCCCTGGAAGGCGAGGTCGGTGTTGATGCCCTTGAGGGCGCCCTTGGGCATCTCCGCCACGTGCTCGATGTTGGCGCTGTGGACGACCTGGTCCTGGCCGGGGATGTCGCCGGCCTCGACGGCGGCCCGGGCCGCGGCGGCCGCCCCGGGGCCGGTCTTGCGGACGGCCGGCCCGTCACCGGGGTCGGGGGTGGCCGCCGCCGGTCCGGCCGCGAGGAGTGTCGCGAGCAGACCGGCCGCGGCGGCCGCCGCCGCGGCGCGCCGGCGCCGCACCGGGGTGTTGTGCAACGAAGTCACTGTGCCCTCCCTTGATCCGTTCCTGGTGGGAACGGAAGACTGAGCGTCACCCACGGCAGTATGGTCCCGGTCATGTGCATGGCAATAGTGGTGTGAAAAGACCTTGCGCGGCGTTCACATGACGGAACGTCACGCACCGGAGGAGGACGCGTTGCCGATCCACCGTCGTCTCGCCCAGACCCTGGCGGCCGCTCTGCTGGCCCTCGCCCTCGCCGGCTGCGAGGAGAGCGGCGACCGGGCCGCGGACCCGGAGCCGACCGGCGGGGCCAGGGTGATCGCCCCCGGCAAGCCCGGCGAGAAGTCCCGCACCCTCACCCCCGGGGAGGCCGCGAAGGAGCTGCCCGACGACTCCCCCAACGCCGCGGACCACCAGTACGTCCGGCGCATGATCGAGCACCACCGGCAGGCCCTGACGATGACCGCGCTGGCCCCCGGACGGGCCGCCTCGACGCAGGTCAAGCGACTGGCCGAGCGGATCGCCGCGGCTCAGAAGCCGGAGATCGGGGCGATGGAGGGCTGGCAGTCGGCGCACCCGGCCGACCCCGGCGCGGCCGGCCACGACCATGCGATGCCGGGCATGGCCACCGCGGAGCAGCTCGGCCGGCTCAAGGCGGCCCGCGGCGCGGAGTTCGACCGGCAGTTCCTCGCCCTCATGATCGCCCACCACGAGGGCGCGGTGACGATGGCCGGCGAGGCGCTGTCCGGTGGGAACAACGTGGCCGTGGAGGAGATGGCGACGGATGTGGTCGCCCAGCAGACCGCCGAGATCAGCCGGATGCGCGCCATGGGCTGACGCGCCACCGCCCCGGTGGCATGCTGAAGGCACCCTGCGGAAGGAGCACGGCCGTGCTTCGTGTCGCCGTCGTCGGTTCGGGCCCGAGCGGGGTCTACACCGCCCAGACCCTCGTCCAGCAGCGCACCGTGCCGGACGTGCGGGTCGACGTGCTGGACCGGCTGCCGTGCCCGTACGGGCTGGTGCGCTACGGCGTGGCCCCGGACCACGAGAAGATCAAGTCCCTGCAGGGGAACCTGCGCACGGTGCTGGAGGACGAGCGGATCCGCTTCCTCGGCAACGTCGAGGTGGGCGGCCCGCACCTCGGTCCCGAGCGGCTGCTGGAGCTGTACCACGCGGTGGTGTACTGCGTGGGCGCGGCCCGGGACCGGCGGCTGGGCATCCCCGGCGAGGACCTGGCCGGGGTGCGCTCTGCGACCGCGTTCGTGTCCTGGTACAGCGCCCATCCGGACGCGGCGGGCGACGCCTTCGGGCTCGGCAAGGCGACCTCGGCCGTGGTCGTCGGGGCGGGGAACGTGGCGGTGGACGTGACCCGGATCCTGGCCCGCGGCGCGGCCGACCTCAGCCCCACCGACATGCCGCAGCCGGCGCTCGGCGCGCTCGCCGGGAGCGGGGTGCGGGAGGTCTCGATGGTGGCCCGGCGCGGCCCGTCGGCGGGCAAGTTCACCACGAAGGAGCTGCGCGAACTCGGCGGCCTGCCCGGCGTGGCGGTCACGGTCGACCCGGCCGAGCTGGCCCTCGACCCGGCGTACGCGGACCCCTCGGCGCCGCTGCCGGCGGTGAACCGGCGGAACGTGGAGGTGCTGCGCGGCTGGGCCGGCGCCGCTCCGGCCGGACCGCTGCCGCCCGGGGAGCGCCGGATCGGACTGCGGTTCTTCCTGCGCCCGGTGGAGGTCCTGGACGACGGGGCCGGACGGGTTGCGGGGGTGCGGTTCGAGCGGACCGTGCCGGACGGGCGCGGCGGGGTGACGGGCACCGGCCGGTTCGAGGACGTGCCCGCCCAGCTGGTGCTGCGGTCGGTGGGCTACCAGGGGGTGCCGCTGCCCGGGCTGCCGTTCGACGAGCGCACCTGCACGGTGCCGCACGCGGCGGGCCGGGTGCTGCGCGACGGGGTGCCGTCGGAGGGCGAGTACGTGGCCGGCTGGATCAAGCGGGGTCCCACGGGGGTCATCGGGACCAACCGGCCGTGCGCGAAGGAGACGGCCGGCTCCCTGCTGGCGGACGCCGCGCGGCTGGCCGCCCGGCCGGTGGCCGCCGACCCGGTGGCCGGGCTGCGGGCCGCGGGCGCGCACCCGGTGCCGTGGCAGGGCTGGCTGGGCATCGAGGCCGCGGAGGCGGCCCTGGGGCTCTCGCTGGGCCGCCGATCCGTCAAGATCCCGGACTGGCCGGGGCTGCTGACGGCGGCCGGGCTGCCGCCGGCGGCGGGCTGACGGGCGCGCCCGTGCCTCACGCCCGGCGGGTGTCCTCGGCGTCCGCGGCGGCGAGGACGTGGTCCAGCAAGCCCGGGAACAGGGCGTCGAGTTCGGCACGGCGCAGGGCGTTGAGCTTGGCGGTGCCCCGGTAGGTCTGGCGGACCACGCCGCTCTCGCGCAGCACCCGGAAGTGGTGCGTGCTCGTCGACTTGGTGACCGGGACGTCGAACGCGGAGCAGGCGAGGGCGTCCGGCGCGTCCGCGAGCCGGCGCACGATCCCCAGCCGGACCGGGTCGGAGAGTGCGTGCAGCACGTCTTCGAGGCGGATGCCGCCCGGTTCGGGGTGGGCGAGCGCCCGGTGGGCCGCCTGTTCCGTCATCCGCTCTCTCCGCTCGCTTGTGAGCCGCCGCGCGCCCGCGTCGGTGTGCCCGTACCGGCTCCCGGATCCCATCGTACGAGATCCCTCGTACTTCGAGAACCTTCGTAGTACGATCCTTCTCGTACTCAATCGCCGCACCGGCGCGTCAGCCGCCGGGCGAGAACGGAGCCTGCCGCCATGAGCGCCCTCTTCGAGCCCTACGCCCTGCGGTCGGTCACCGCGCCGAACCGCGCATGGATGGCGCCCATGTGCCAGTACTCCGCGGAACCGGCCGGCACGGCCGCCGGAGTGGCGACCGACTGGCACTTCGCACACTACGCGGCCCGCGCCGCCGGCGGCACGGGCCTGATCCTCCAGGAGGCCACCGCCGTCGCCCCCGAGGGCCGCATCTCCCCGTACGACCTCGGCCTGTGGAACGACGACCAGGCCGCGGCGCTGCGCCGGATCACCGGGTTCCTGCGCGAGCAGGGCACCGTGCCGGGCATCCAGCTGGGCCACAGCGGCCGGAAGGGGTCGACCGACCGGCCCTGGCGGGGCGGGCGTCCGGTGGGCCCGCAGGAGCACGGCTGGCAGCCGGTCGGACCCAGCCCGCTGGCGTTCGACGAGGGCCACCCGGTGCCGCAGGAGCTGACGACCGGTGAGATGACCGTGATCGTCGAGCAGTTCGCGGCGGCCGCCCGCCGGGCCCTGGCGGCCGGCTTCCGGGTGGCCGAGGTGCACGGCGCGCACGGCTACCTGATCGGCGAGTTCCTCTCCCCGCACAGCAACCGCCGCACCGACGCGTACGGCGGCTCCTTCGAGAACCGCACCCGCTTCGCCCTGGAGGTCGTCGACGCGGTGCGCAGCGCGTGGCCCTCGGACCTGCCGCTCTTCTTCCGCGTTTCGGCCACCGACTGGCTCGACGGCGCCGGCTGGACCGCCGACGACACCGTCCGGCTGGCCGGGCTGCTGCACGGGCACGGCGTGGACCTGCTCGACGTCTCCAGCGGCGGCAACGCGGCGCGGGTGCCGATCCCGGTGGGGCCCGGCTACCAGGTGCCGTTCGCGGCCCGGGTCAAGCAGGAGACCGACCTGCCGGTGGGAGCCGTCGGCCTGATCACCGGCTCCGCACAGGCGGAGAAGATCCTGGCGAACGGAGAGGCCGACGCCGTCCTGCTGGGCCGCGAGCTGCTGCGCGACCCGCACTGGGCCCGCCGCGCCGCCCGCGAGCTGGGCGCGGAGATCCGTACGCCGGGCCAGTACGCCCGGGCCTGAGGCCACTGGGGGGCGGGCCCGCGGGGGCGGGCGGCCGCGCGCCGTGCCGGGCCGCTGCCGGTGGCCGGGTGCAGAGTGGAACGACGGGGCCGCGCACCGACGGGTCCCGCACCGCATCGGGACAACGACGTCCGGAGGTGTCGGCCATGACCGACGTCCTGCTCACCGTGGGCACCCGCAAGGGGCTCTTCCTCGGCCGCCGGCGGGCCGGCCGCTGGGAGTTCGACGGCCCGCACTTCAACGCCCAGGCCGTGTACGCCGTCGCCATCGACGGGCGCGGGCCGGTCCCCCGGCTGCTGGTGGCGGGCGACAGCACGCACTGGGGTCCGTCCGTCTTCCACTCCGACGACCTGGGGAAGACGTGGACCGAGCCGGCCCGTCCGGCGGTGAAGTTCCCCGAGGACACCGGCGCCTCCCTGGAACGGGTGTGGCAGCTGCACCCGGCCGGTCCGGCCGCCCCCGGGGTGGTCTGGGCGGGCACCGAGCCGGCCGCGCTCTTCCGCTCCGAGGACGGCGGCGAGTCCTTCGAGCTGGTCCGGCCGCTGTGGGAGCACCCGACGCGGGAGCGCTGGGAACCGGGCGGCGGCGGCGAGGCCGTGCACACCGTGGTCACCGACCCGGCCGACCCGGAACTGGTCACGGTGGCCGTGTCGGCGGCCGGCGTGTTCCGGTCCCGGGACGGCGGCGCCGGCTGGTCCCCGTCGAACAAGGGGGTCTCGGCCGTCTTCCTGCCCGACCCGCAGCCGGAGTTCGGGCAGTGCGTGCACAAGATCGCCCAGGACGCGGGCGACCCGGCCCGCCTCTACCTCCAGAACCACTGGGGCGTCTACCGCAGCGACGACGCCGGCGGGACGTGGACGGACATCGGCGGCGGCCTCCCCTCGGACTTCGGCTTCACGGTGGCCGCCCACCCGCACCGGCCGGGCACCGCGTACGTCTTCCCGCTCAACGCCGACTCCGACCGGGTCCCCGCCGGCCGCCGCTGCCGGGTCTTCCGCACCTCGGACGCCGGCGGCAGCTGGGAGGCGCTGACCGCCGGGCTGCCGGCGGGCGACCACTACGGCACCGTGCTGCGCGACGCCCTGTGCACGGACGACGCCGACCCCGCGGGCGTCTACTTCGGCAACCGCAACGGCGAGCTGTACGCGAGCGCCGACGACGGGGACAGCTGGCACCTGCTGGCCTCGCACCTGCCCGACGTCCTCTGCGTGCGCGCGGCCATGATCGGCCAGTAGAGTGACGCGCCATGGCACGACCACTGAACGAGATCGTCGAAGCGGGCTGGGCACGGGCACTTGAGCCGGTCGCGGGGCAGATCGCCGCAATGGGCGACTTCCTCCGCGCCGAGATCGCGGCCGGCCGCACGTACCTGCCCGCGGGGGCCCATGTCCTGCGCGCCTTCCAGCAGCCCTTCGACGAGGTGCGGGTGCTGATCGTCGGGCAGGACCCGTACCCGACGCCCGGGCACGCGGTGGGTCTGTCCTTCTCGGTCGCGCCCGAAGTGCAGCCGGTCCCCGGCAGCCTGGAGAACATCTTCCGGGAGATGCACCACGACCTCGGCCTGCCCCGGCCCGCCAACGGCGACCTCACCCCGTGGACCCGGCAGGGCGTGCTGCTGCTCAACCGCGCCCTGACCACCGCGCCCCGCAAGCCCGCCGCGCACCGCGGCAAGGGCTGGGAGGCCGTGACGGAGCAGGCCATCCGGGCCCTGGCCGCCCGCGGCACGCCGCTGGTGTCGGTGCTGTGGGGCCGCGACGCCCGCAACCTGCGGCCGCTGCTCGGCGACCTGCCCGCGGTGGAGTCGGCGCACCCCTCCCCCATGTCCGCGGACCGCGGCTTCTTCGGCTCGCGGCCGTTCAGCCGGGCCAACGACCTGCTGGTCCGGCAGGGGGCGCAGCCCGTGGACTGGCGGCTGCCGTCCGCGGGCTGACGGCCCGAAGTGGTTGAAGCTTATCTGACATTCATCGGATAAATACGGACAGATGCCGCCCGACTCCCCCCTGCCCGAACAGGCCGGACGGGAAAGCCAGTAGCATGCGGCGCCATGAGCTCCCCCACTGGGCCCGCTGGCCTGCCTGTACGAATGCCGCGACCCCGCCAGACCGGACGGCACCGCCGTCCGGAGCCCGCGGTGGCGCCCGAGGGCGCGCCCGCGCTGGTCCTGGCGGTGCCCGGTGCCCTCTCCTCCGCCGCCCGGTCGCTGGCGGAGGAGACCCTGAGCATCGCCCGCTCGGAGCTGCCCGGCCTCGACGCCCGGATCGGTTTCCTGGACGGCGACTCCGACACCGCCGAGATCACGGCGGAGTTCCCGACGCTCCAGGCGGTGCTCGGTGCCGTCGTCGCGGAGCGCGCGGCCCGCATCGAGTTCGCCCGCGCCGCCGGCCAGGAGGTCGTCGAGCCGCAGGGTCCGGACGCGGTCGTGGTCCCGCTGCTCGCCGGCCCGGACAGCGGTCTGCTGCGCCGGATCCGCCAGGCGCTGATGGACAGCCCGGCCGCAGCCGAGCTGACCGACGTGCTCGGCCCGCACCCGCTGCTCGCGGAGGCGCTGCACGTGCGCCTGTCCGAGGCGGGGCTGGCCCGCGCGGACCGCGCCCGGCTGTTCACCGTGGCCACCGCCGCGGACGGCATCATCCTCGGCACCGTCGGCGGCGAGGAGGCCGTGCAGACCGCCGGGATCACCGGCATGCTGCTGGCCGCCCGCCTCGCGGTGCCGGTCATGGCCGCCGCCCTGGACCAGGAGGGCTCGGTGGCCGCGGTGGCCGAGCAGCTGCGCGGCTCGGGCTCGGTGCAGCTGGCGCTGGCGCCGTACGTGATCGGCCCGGAGGCCGCCGAGGGCCTGCTGGACACGGCCTGCAAGGAGGCCGACTGCGCCGCCGCCGAGGCGCTCGGCGCCTACCCGGCGATCGGCAAGCTCGCCGTCGAGAAGTACGCCGCGGCCCTGGGCATCGCCCAGCCCGCACAGGGTGCGCAGCTGCGCTGACCCGACGCACGGCATCACGAGGGCCCGCCTCCCCTGTCCGGGGGCGGGCCTTCGTCGTCGGGTCGGGCTCGTCCGGGCCGGGCCGGGCCGGTCGGGTCCGGGCCGGCCAGGCCCCGGCTCGTCAGGTCCGGGCGAAGACCACGCAGGAGGCGGCCGGGACCGCCGTGCTGCCTGCGCGGGACGGCATGCCGGTGGCGGGGTCCACGTCGAACCAGGTGACGTCGCCGGACCGCTCGTTCGCCGCGTAGAGCCGGCGGCCGGACGGGTCGAGGGCCAGGTCGCGGGGCCAGTGCCCGCCGCAGTCCGCGGTCCCGGCGGGGCGCACCCGCTCGCCGCCGGCGTCGAGGGCGAGTACCGCGATGACGTCGGTGCCGCGCACCGCCGCCCACAGGTGGCGCCCGTCCGGCGAGGCCACGAGGGCCGAGGGATAGGCCCGTACGGACGCTGGAGCGCCCTCTGCGGCGACCGGAACCTCTTCGACCACTTCCACCGCCCCCGTCTCGCCGTCCCACCGGCAGACGGTCACCGTGGGTGCGAGCTCGTTCAGGACGTAGAGGACCCGGCCGCCGGGATGGAAGGCGAGGTGCCGGGGGCCGGAGCCGGGCCGCAGGGCGGCTTCGGCGTGCAGGCGCAGGACGCCGGTCTCCGGGTCGAGGGTGCAGACCCGGAGCGCGTCGGTTCCGAGGTCCACGCCGAGGACCCAGCGGCCGCCGGGGGCCGCGACGACCTGGTGGGCGTGGGGTGCGGCCTGCCGCTCGGGGTCGGGGCCCGCGCCCTCGTGGACCAGCACCCTGGCGGGCCCGGCGAGGGCTCCGCCGGCCCCGCGGGCGAGCACGCTGACGCTGCCCGAGCCGTAGTTGGCGGTGAGCAGCCACCGGCCCGCCAGGCACAGGTGGGTGGGACCGTCGCCGGCCACGGGGACGGCAGCGCCGAGCGGCACCGGCCCCTGCGCGGTGAGGCCGAAGGCGGCGGCCGTCCCGGGGGTGCCCTCACCGACCGCGTACAGCACGCCGGCCTGCGGGTCGACCGCCAGGTACGAGGGGTCGCCGAGGGCGTCGGTGGCACCGGTGGGCGTCAGCGCGCCGGTGCCCGGGTCGACGGCCGCGGTGGTGATGCCGCGGCCGCCCGCCGACGTGAACGAGCCGATGTAGGCCCGGTGGTGGCCATGGTCCTGCTCCTGCACGGGTGCTCCCCTCTCCCGCCGGCCGCGGTGCCGGCCCGGGGCCGACCGTAGCAGGTCTAGACCAAGATGGGGGCGGTCACCCGGCTTCCGCCACGGGTTCCTTGCGCCGGACCGGGCAGGCCCCCGGCCGGACCTGCACGACCGGTCCGGGGCAGGCGTCCGGCCGCAGCTCCGGCGCCGGCGCCTTCTCGTGCTCCTCGACGGGCTCCGCGAGGCCCGTACCGGAACGCGGGGCGGGCACGCCCCCGAGCACCCCGGTGGGCCCGCCCGGCACCTCCGCCGGCTCCTCCCCCAGCCCGGCGCCACGGGCCCGGGCGAGGGCACCGGGGTGGTGGACGTACGCGGGGGTGCGCTCGGTGGTGTCGTAGGTGCGGTGGAAGACGGGGGTCGCGGCGCCGGACATCGGGGGCACGATCCAGGACCAGTCGGCGCCGACCTCGCGGCCCTTGCGCTCCTCGCGCTCCATGTGGGTCAGGAACCGCCGGGACTCGGTGTGGTGGTCGGCGATGGTCACGCCGGCGCGGTCGAAGGAGTCGAGGACGGCCCGGTTCAGCTCGACGAGGGCCCGGTCCTTCCACAGCGAGCGGTCGCTGGAGGTGTCGAGGCCCAGTCGGCGGGCCACCTCCGGCAGCAGGTCGTAGCGGTCGCCGTCGGCGAGGTTGCGGGCGCCGATCTCGGTGCCCATGTACCAGCCGTTGAAGGGGGCTGCCGGGTAGCGGACGCCGCCGATCTCCAGGGTCATGTTCGAGATGGCGGGTACCGCGTGCCAGCGCAGGCCCCAGTCGGTCCAGCGGTCGCCCTCCGGGTGCTCGACGGGCACTTCCAGGACCGCGTCCGCGGGCAGTTCGAACCAGCGGGGCTTGTCGTCGCAGCCCTGGACCACCAGGGGCAGCAGGTCGAACGGGGTGCCCGGGCCGCCGGGCCAGCCGAGCCGCTGCACCCCGGCCGTGAAGCCCTCGTTCCGCGGATCGCCCACGGTCCGCCCGTCGGAGCCGTAGCCGGCGTACCGGATCAGCTGCTCGTTCCAGATCAGAGGGCCGGGCCGCCCCGGTATGTCGGGGGCGAACACCGTGATCGTGGGGCGGATCCGGCCGCCGTTGGTGGCCTCGCGCAGGTGGTCGAAGCAGGCCGCGGCGATCTCGTCAGCACCGGTCAGCCCGCGCAGGTCGCGGACCCGCAGCGAGTTCCAGTAGAGCCGGCCGATGCAGCGGTTGCTGTTGCGCCAGGCGACCCGGGCGCCGTGGACGAGCTCCTCCGCGGTGTGCCGGTAGGTGCCCAGCACCCGTATCTCGTCCCGCACGTCGGCCAGCCGTGCTTCCACGTCACCGGCTTCCGGATTCTCCCGGTGGTGGAGTCTGATGAACTCCTCCGCCGCCGCCCACACGCGTGCGGCCGTCGACCGCTGGTGCAGTGTTTCCATTCCGGTCGGTCACCCCCTGTCCGGTCGATCCACTCCGGACGCGCCGGATGAATGTGCTGGAACCAGGCCCGGCGCACTGCTCCCGGGTCAGGCTGGTACGAGTGGTGCGTTCGGGCTGGTGTGCAGGGGCTCGGCGAGTTCCGCGAGCGCCCGCTCCAGATCGGCGAGGTGGACCAGGGCCGTGTCGGCCTGCGCCGGCTGCTCCGCTGCGGGCGCCGGCGCGGGGATCCGTACGACGACCTCGCGCTCCAGCGGCACCGCGCGCCGGGCCACCAGGGCCTCCACGGCGTCCTCCACCCGGGCGCACGCCTGCGCGAGGCGGGCGTCGTGCGAGGCGTCCGGGTCGGCGGCGACCGCGACCAGCCCGCGCACCTGGTGGGCACAGGCGTCGAGCAGCTGGAGCACCTGCCGGGCGCGCGCCTTGCGGGCGCGCAGCGGGCTCAGCGGGTGCACGAGCGGCGCGAGGGCCATCCGGACGCGGGCGAGGAGCAGTTCGAGCTCGGCCGCGTGCGGCGCGGGGTCGGCGTCGGGATCGCCTGCCAGCCGGCGGGCGCTGGCCGCGGTGCAGTGGCGTACGCAGTGCAGGGCGCGCTGGATCCAGGCGTCGTTGGCCGCGTGGGTGGTGACGGGGAGCACGAGGGCGACCGCGAGGGCGGCGCCGAGCGCGCCCACCGCGGTCTCCTCGAAGCGGAGGAGGAGCAGCCCGGGGTGGAGCACGCCGAGCAGCCCGTACAGGAGTCCGGCCATGACGGTCACGAAGAACATCATCCAGCTGTACGAGGGGGCGGCGGTGTAAAAAATGCCGAAAACGCACACGGCGACGAGGAATGCGGTAGGGGCGGGCGCGCCGTGCAGCGGAACGGCGATGAGCAGGCCGGCGGCGATGCCCACGAGGGTGCCGAGCACCCGGCGGAACCCGCGGACCAGGGTCTCGCCGCGGGAGGCGGTGTTCACGAAGATCCACCAGGCGGTGCCGACGGCCCAGTACCAGCGGTCCTCGGACAGCATCTGGCCGACGGCGAGGGCGAAGGCGCAGGCGGCGGTGGCCTGGAAGGCCTGGCGGGTGGTGGGGCGGGCGAGCCCGCGGCCGGGCAGCGGCGGCGGGGCCGCGGCGGGCGGGTTGCGGCGCTCGATCGGCCACAGCAGGAAGCGCACGGCGCCGGACGCGGCGAGGGCGATGCCGACGGCCGCGTACAGCTCGGGCAGCTCCCCGGGGAGGGCGTGCAGGAACTGCGTGACGAAGAACATCATGAACGCGAAGATGCCGAGGGCGTGGCCGCGCGGGCCCCAGCGGCGGGCGTAGACCCCGCAGCAGACGACGGCGAGGAAGGCGGCGTCGCGGGCGAGCGGCACCCCGTGCAGCGTGGTGGCCAGGGCCAGCACCGGGAATCCGGCGGCGGGCAGCAGGGCGGTGGTGACGCGCTGGGCGGGCACGGTCGCGTCGAGGACCGTGAAGAGGGCCAGCAGTGCGGCCAGTCCCCCGGTGATGGAGGCGGTGAGCGAGAGCCCGCAGAGTTCGGCGGCGGTGACGGCGAGCGTCACGCCGACGACGGCCCGCAGTGAGTTCCTGAGTCTCAGACGCCCCGGATCCGGAGCCACGAACATCCTCTTCACGGCGCTCGGCCGCCCCCTCGTGGTGCTGGTCGCCCTGCCGTGCCGCCCGGGGTGTGGGCGGTCCGGGCACGACGAAGGCACCGCGGTCCGCGCGGCCTCGTCGCCGCACGGCGCTGCGGCGCCGAAAGTGCATGGATGATGCACAGATAAGCATCCGGAGGGCTGGTGGCTCAACTCGGGCCCGGATGGGTGTGCCATTGGCACAGAAATCCGCACCGGGTTTCGGCCGGACGGGGCCAACGGACCACGGTCGCCGGACATGCCCGCAATGGGCCGCTGGCCCGCTCCCGGCCCGTATCGGCACCCCGTTGGTACATTCGTCGGGCGGCTCTGCGTGCCCGAGGAGGCCAACGGACCATGGCGGTGGACGAACTCGACACCCGCATCCTGCGCCTGCTGATCGAGCAGCCGCGGACCAGCGTGCGCGAGTACGCGCGCCTGCTGGGCATCGCGCGCGGCACCCTGCAGGCACGGCTGGACCGGCTGGAGCGGACCGGGGTGATCACCGGGACCGGTCCGGTGCTGTCGCCGGCAGCGCTGGGCCATCCCGTGCTGGCCTTCGTCCACATCGAGGTCACCCAGGGGCACCTGGACGACGTCGGCGAGGCGCTCGCGGACGTGCCCGAGATCATCGAGGCGTACTCGATCACCGGCGGCGGGGACCTGCTGACCCGGGTGGCCGCCCGGGACAACGCACACCTGGAAGACGTCATCCAGCACCTGATCCGGCTGCCGGGCGTGGTCCGCACCCGCACCGAGGTGGCGCTGCGGGAACGGGTGCCGCACCGGCTGCTGCCGCTGGTGGAATCGGTGGGCCGGGCGGCACGCAAAGCCTGACATCCTGGACGGGGAAGCATGGACACCCTGTAACCGGCAGAACGGGCAGTGCGGATGATCTCCGTCATATTCGATCTCGACGGCACTCTCGTGGACAGCGAGCCGAACTACTACGAGTCCGGCCGCCGGACGCTGGCGCGGCACGGCGTCCCGGACTTCACGTGGGAGCAGCACGCCCGCTTCATCGGCATCGGCACCCTGGAGACGCTGGCGGTCCTGCGGGAGCGGTACGGGATCGAGGCGCCGGTCGGGCAGCTGCTGGCCGAGCAGAACGCGGCCTATCTGGAACTGGCGCGGGCCGCGACCGAGGTGTTCCCGCAGATGCGGGCGTTCGTGGAGCGGCTGCACGCGGACGGGGTGCCGATGGCGGTGGCGTCCGGTTCGTCACGGGCGGCGATCGACGCGGTGCTGGCCGGGACCGGGCTCGACGCGTTCCTCACGACGGCGGTGTCGGCCGAGGAGGTGGCGCGGGGGAAGCCGGCCCCGGACGTGTTCCTGGAGGCGGCGCGGCGGTTGGGGGCCGAGCCTGCGGACTGCGTGGTGCTGGAGGATGCGGCGCCGGGTGTGCGGGCGGCGCACGCGGCGGGGATGGGCTGCGTGGCGGTCCCGTACGGGGCCCGGGCTGCGGGTGATCCCGGCTTCGCGACGGCGGATCTGCTGTTCCCTGCCGGGCAGGCGGGGTTCGCGGCGGACCGGGCGTACGCGTGGCTGGCGGCGCGTGACCGCGGCCGGTCCGCGCCGCACTGATTCCGCCCCCGCCCCGACCACCCCTTCGAGGCTCGACCCCGCCCCTGCCGGGCCATTTCACCGTCTGCGGCGCGCGGGGGCGGTGGCGGTAGCGGTAGCGGTGGCGCACCATGCTGCGTGTGCCGCGGGGCACCACCCGCCTCGCCGGCGCCGAATCCAGCCTCGCCGGCGCGGGTCCGGGCAGAGCCCGGGAGCCGGCGCCGAATCCAGCCTCGCCGGCGGTTGAGGCGCGGGTCCGGGCAGAGCCCGGGAGCCGGCGCCGGCCGGCCTGCCGGGGGGGGGGGGGGGGGGGGGGGGGGGGGGGG
>NZ_JAJAUZ010000022.1 GCF_020532645.1 Streptomyces bambusae | reverse complement strand
CCCCGACGCCCCGATCATCACCACCGACGCACGCCACCGCGCCGACGCCAAATCCGCCCTCATCACCCTCGTCGAACACGCCCTCATGGCACGACTGCGGTAGGCACCCGGCACGGTACGAAGGCCCCCGGCTCCTCGGAGTACGGGGGCCTTCGCCATGTGCGGGCGTACGGGTCCCAGGGCGCGTCGCCGGCGCGTCGTACCGGCCCGGCAACGGCGGAGGCCCCGCACCCTTCGCGGGTGCGGGGCCTCCGGGGTGCCGGTGGCGGCGGGGCTCAGCCCTGCCAGCTGTGCGGGGCGCGGAACCCCGGGGTGCGCTCCAGGCGGCGCCAGCCGGCGGTGGAGCGGCGGCGGGGTGCCGGGACGGCGGGGCCGCCGGCGGCGCGGGCCAGCAGGATCGCGGTGATCGCGGCGAGCTCTTCGGGCTCGGCGTGGCCCTTCTCGACGCGGAGCAGAGCGTCAGCGGGAGTGCTCATGAGGTGGCAGGTCTCCTTACTGCGGCGGGTTGCCGTGCTTGCGGGACGGAAGGTCGGCGTGCTTGTTGCGGAGCATCGCGAGCGAGCTGATGAGCACCTCGCGGGTTTCGGCGGGGTCGATCACGTCGTCGACGAGACCGCGCTCGGCCGCGTAGTAGGGGTGCATCAGCTCGGCCTTGTACTCCTTGACCATGCGCGCGCGCATCGCCTCGGGGTTCTCGGCCTCCGCGATCTGCTTGCGGAAGATGACGTTGGCGGCGCCCTCCGCACCCATGACCGCGATCTCGTTGGTCGGCCAGGCGAACGTCAGGTCGGCGCCGATGGACTGGGAGTCCATGACGATGTACGCACCGCCGTACGCCTTGCGCAGGATGAGCGAGATCCGCGGGACGGTGGCGTTGCAGTACGCGTACAGGAGCTTCGCGCCGTGCCGGATGATCCCGCCGTGCTCCTGGTCCACGCCCGGCAGGAAGCCGGGGACGTCCAGCAGCGTGATGATCGGGATGTTGAACGCGTCGCACATCTGCACGAAGCGGGCGGCCTTCTCGGAGGCCTCGATGTCCAGCACGCCGGCCAGGGACTGCGGCTGGTTCGCCACGATGCCCACGACCTGGCCGTCCATCCGGGCCAGCGCGCAGATGATGTTCCGCGCCCAGCGCTCGTGGATCTCCAGGACGTCGCCGTCGTCGACGAGCTCCTCGATCACCTTGTGCATGTCGTACGGACGGTTGCCGTCGGCCGGGACCAGGTCGAGCAGCACGTCGGAGCGGCGGTCGGCCGGGTCGTCGGACTCGTGGACCGGCGGGTTCTCCCGGTTGTTCGACGGCAGCATCGAGATCAGGTAGCGGACCTCGGCGATGCAGGTCTCCTCGTCGTCGTACGCGAAGTGCGCGACGCCGGAGGTCTCGGCGTGCACGTCCGCGCCACCGAGGCCGTTCTGGGAGATCTCCTCACCGGTGACGGCGCGGACGACGTCGGGGCCGGTGATGAACATCTGCGAGGTCTCGCGGACCATGAACACGAAGTCCGTGAGGGCCGGGGAGTACGCGGCGCCGCCGGCGCAGGGGCCGAGCATCACGGAGATCTGCGGGATGACCCCGGAGGCCTTCGTGTTGCGCTGGAAGATGCCGCCGTAGCCGGCGAGCGCGGAGACGCCCTCCTGGATACGGGCGCCGGCGCCGTCGTTGAGGGAGACCAGCGGGGCACCGGCCGCGATGGCCATGTCCATGATCTTGTGGATCTTGGTGGCGTGGGCCTCGCCCAGGGCGCCGCCGAAGATCCGGAAGTCGTGCGCGTAGACGAAGACCGTGCGGCCGTCGACCGTGCCCCAGCCGGTGATCACACCGTCGGTGTACGGCTTGCGGGCCTCCAGGCCGAAGCCGGTCGCCCGGTGCCGGCGCAGCTGCTCGACCTCCCGGAAGGAGCCGGCGTCCAGCAGCAGCTCGATGCGCTCACGGGCGGTGAGCTTGCCCTTGGCGTGCTGGGCCTCGGTGGCGCGCTCACTGGGTCCGCGCCGCGCCTGCTCACGCAGGGCCAGCAGCTCGGCCACACGGCCGCGAGCGTCCGTCGGCTCGCCGGGGGTCTCATCCACAACGGTCATGTACTGACCTTACGAAAACGACCTAGAGAATCCCTCCGTCGACTCTGAACAGTCTCCGGCCCCGTCCGCTGTCCGGGCCGGACAGAACCCGCGGTCGGGACATGTGACCCGCCAGTTGGGACGGAGGTCCTTTGTGCGCCTCCGACAAATCTCGCGACACGCCGAACCAGAAGGTTGAAATTTGAACGGAATGGTTCTACTGTCGTTCTCGTTGAACATTCAACAACAGCGGTCCACCCCCCTCCGGACCGCCCACCCCACCAGGAGAACGTCATGGGCCTCTTCACCCGCCGCAGCAACGCCACCACCACCGCCACCACGGCCCCGGCCGCCGGCGCCGTCGCCACCCTGGAGGCGGACCCGGCGCTCGCCGCCCTGACCGGCGACTACACCATCGACGCCGCCCACAGCAGCATCGGCTTCACCGTGCGGCACGCGATGGTCACCAACGTCCGCGGCTCCTTCGGCGAGCACGAGGGCCTGCTGCACCTCGACGGCTCCGACCCGTCCCGCTCCACCGCCGCCATCGACCTGAAGATCGCCTCGATCGACACCGGCATCGCGGACCGCGACAACCACCTGCGCAGCGGCGACTTCTTCGACGCCGAGCAGTTCCCGGTGATGCGCTTCCGCTCCACCGAGGCCGCGCAGCTCGGCGGCACCGCGTACCGGGTCACCGGCGAGCTGACCATCAAGGACGTCACCCGCCCGCTCTCCATCGACCTGGAGTTCAACGGTTCCGCCAAGGACGTCTACGGCAACGAGCGCGTCGGCTTCGAGGGCAGCACCGAGATCCTGCGCTCCGACTGGGGCCTGACCTGGAACGCCGCGCTGGAGACCGGCGGCGTGATGGTCAGCGACAAGGTCAAGCTGACCTTCGACATCTCGGCCGTCAAGCAGGCCTGACCCGCACGGCACCGGCCCGGGGGCGGCTAGAAGCCGCCCCCGCCGTCGAAGCCGCCACCGCCGAGGTCACCGCCGCCGCCGAAGCCGCCGTCCCCGCCGAAACCGCCGTCGAAGCCGGACGTGTCGTAGTCGGCGCCGGAGAAGTCGCCGCCCTCGAACTCCGTCCCGGCCGCGCCGAAGTCCGACGCGTAGGCCGGGGTGCTCATCATCGAACCGAGCATCGTGCCCACCAGCAGCCCGGGCAGGATGCCGCCGCCGAAGTAGCCGCCGGCCCACGGGCCGTACGCCGGGCCCGCGTCGTAGTACGGGCGCGGCCCGTTCTCGGTGGCCACCGTGCGCACCAGCGGCTCGCCGCCCTCGCGCAGCCGCACCGCGTCCGCCGCGCACACCGGCACCGTACGGGCGGACCCGCCGGCCGGGGACCACGTCGCGTCCTCGGTGCCGGGACCGTGCCGTGGGTCGAAGAAGCAGGGCACGCGCCGCTCGGGCAACGGCCGGCCCTCCCGGCGGGCGGCCAGCACCGCGAGCGCGAAGCGGCCGTCCTCGAGCGCCTGGGTCACCCCCGTCACCTCGTCGGGCCGGGTCACCCGCCCCATCATCTGCTTGGCCCGGTCGTACGAGTCCAGGGCCCGCTCGTAGTCGGCGCGCATGGCGTCGTCCGCACCCGGCTCACCGGGGTGGAAGTCCAGCCGCTCCAGCTCCTCGCCGAAGGCCGTGATGTCCTCGTCGACGACCACCCGCAGCCGGTCCACGGCCTCCCGGGCCGCCTCCTCCTTCTGCCGCCGGCTGCGGCGCACCAGCAGGTACGCCCCGCCGCCGCCCACCGCGGCCACCGCGCCGAGCGCCACCAGGCCGCCGACCGGCACCCCGCTGCCCGGACCGTCGCCGCCGGTGGTGCCCCAGGAGGCCGGGGCGCCGCCCTCGGCCTGGGCGAGGGCCTGGTCGACGAAGGTGTTCAGCTGGGCCGGGGCGTCCTGCGGCGGGCCGGCCTTCACGGCGTCGGTCAGGTTCCGCACCGCGTTCACCGGCATCACGGCCGGGTCGGCGCCGGCATTGAAGCGGTCCCCGAGCCGGATCGCGTACACGCCGCTGATCCCGGTCTCGGTCCGCAGCGTCCGCAGGATGCTCGCGGCCGGGTACTCGGGCACGGCCGGCAGCACCGCGACGAACACCGGCTTGCCGGCGTCCTTGATCTTCCGGGCCAGTGCGTCCGCCTGCGCCGGGGGCAGCTGCGCCTCCGCGCGCGGATCGACGTAGACCGGGCCCTCCTTGAGGGCCTCGGCCACGGCGGCGGGCCCGGTGGCCGCCTGCGCCTGCGGCGCCGCCGTGAAGGCGGCCGCCGACAGGGCCAGCAGCAGACCGGCCAGTACGGACATCAGCCTGGTCCCCGTCCTCATGACCCCGCTCCTGCCCTCGCTCATACCTTCGACGCTACCCGAACCAGAACTTTCCGGGAGTGAAAGGGGCATAAGGGTCGACAGGGGGATCCGGGCGGCTACTCCAGCGCGTCCACGCCCGCGTGCAGCAGCCCGTACGTAAAGGCGTCCACGATGGCCTCCCAGGAGGCCGCGATGACGTTGCCCGCCACCCCCACCGTCGACCACTCGCGGTGGCCGTCCGTCGTGGAGATCAGGACCCGGGTGGTGGAGTCCGTGCCCTGCTTGCCTTCGAGGATGCGGACCCGGTAGTCCACCAGCTCGAACTTGGCGAGCTGCGGGTAGAACCGGTCCAGCGCCGTGCGCAGGGCCCGGTCGAGGGCGTTCACCGGGCCGTTGCCCTCGGCCGTGGCGACGATCCGCTCGCCCTTGGCCCACAGCTTCACGGTGGCCTCGTTGGCGTGCGTGCCGTCGGGCCGGGTCTCGGCGATGGTCCGCCAGGACTCCGAACGGAAGTACCGGCGCGCCCGGCCCTCCGCCTCGGCGCGCAGCAGCAGCTCGAAGGAGGCGTCGGCGGCTTCGTAGGTGTAGCCCTTGAGCTCGCGCTCCTTGACCCGCTCGACGACGCGCGAGATCAGTGCGCGGTCGCCGCCGAGGTCGACGCCCAGTTCCCGGCCCTTGAGCTCGATCGAGGCGCGGCCGGCCATGTCGGACACCAGCATCCGCATGGTGTTGCCGACCTTCTCCGGGTCGATGTGCTGGTAGAGGTCCGGGTCGACCTTGATCGCGGAGGCGTGCAGGCCGGCCTTGTGGGCGAAGGCGGAGACGCCGACGTACGGCTGGTGGGTGGAGGGGGTCAGGTTCACGACCTCGGCGATCGCGTGCGAGATGCGGGTCATCTCGGCCAGCGAGCCGGCGGGCAGCACCTTGCGGCCGTACTTGAGCTCCAGGGCCGCGACCACCGGGAAGAGGTTGGCGTTGCCGACCCGCTCGCCGTAGCCGTTGGCGGTGCACTGGACGTGGGTGGCGCCGGCGTCGACGGCGGCCAGGGTGTTGGCGACGGCGCAGCCGGTGTCGTCCTGGGCGTGGATGCCGAGGCGGGCGCCGGTGTCGGCGATGACGGTGGAGACGACGGCCTGGATCTGGGCGGGGAGCATGCCGCCGTTGGTGTCGCAGAGGATGACCACGTCGGCGCCGGCCTCGTGGGCGGTGCGTACGACGGACTTCGCGTACTCGGGGTTGGCCCGGTAGCCGTCGAAGAAGTGCTCGCAGTCGACGAACACCCGGCGGCCCTGCTCGCGCAGGTGGCTCACGGTGTCCCGGACCATGTCCAGGTTCTCTTCGAGGGTGGTCCGCAGGGCCAGCTCGACGTGCCGGTCGTGGGATTTGGCAACCAGGGTGATGACCGGGGCGCCGGATGCCAGGAGGGCCTTGACCTGCGGGTCCTCAGCGGCGGTGGCACCGGCCCGGCGGGTCGCACCGAAGGCCACGAGCTGGGCGTTCTTGAAGTCGATCTCGGCGCGCGCACGGGCGAAGAACTCGGTGTCGCGGGGGTTGGCACCCGGCCAGCCGCCCTCGATGAACCCGACCCCGAAGTCGTCCAGGTGACGGGCGATCGTCAGCTTGTCCGCGACCGTGAGGTTGATGCCTTCGCGCTGGGCGCCGTCGCGCAGCGTGGTGTCGAAGACATGGAAGCTGTCGTCGATGACCTCTGTCGTCATGCTGATCTGACTCCTGTCGGATGAGTGGCTCCGGATGCCCGGGATCCACCTGCCCCCATCATCTCCGCGCTCCCCGCCCCCGGCAGGATGGGCCGGGAAACGAAAAAACCCCTCGCGGGTGCGAGAGGTCTGCGCGCGGGTCTGGAGGCACGGTGGCCGCTGCCGCGGGGATCTTCCGCGGATCAGCGGTCACTGCGGACCGGCGCGCTGCTTCCCATAATCATGGTGAACGCATGCACGGTCCGCAGTCTGCCACACCGTCCACGGCGAACAGGGGCCGTCTCAGCATCCGGTCTCGCCATCCGGACTCAGGGGGCCGGCGGCGCGGTGTCCGGGCCGAGCGCCTCGGCGAGGAACTCCCGTACGTGGCCCAGGATCTGGTCCCGGCGCAGGCCCGGCAGGCCGACGGCGAGCTGGATGCTGAAGCCGTCGAGCAGGGCCCGGATCCGGGTGGCGCAGCGGTCCGCGTCCACGGGACGCAGTTCACCCTGTGAGATGCCCTCGGCGAGGAGGGCGACCAGGTCGCGGTGCCAGGCGCCTTCGATGGCGGACTGCCGGTCGCGTTCCTCGGGGCCGGCGTTCTGCGAGCGGTTCCAGACCTCCAGCCAGAGGGTCCAGTGCGGGTCGCGGGGGCCGTCGGGCACGTAGAGGTCGACGTAGGCGGCGAGGCGCTCCCGGACGGGGGCGCGGCGGGAGAGCAGGGCGCCCCGCTCGGCGCCGAGCCGGCCCTCGCTCCATTCCAGGGTCTGGAGGAGGAGTTCGTCCTTGCTGCGGAAGTAGTAGAGGAGGTGGCCGCTGCTCATGCCGACCTCGCGGCCCAGACCGGCCATGGTGAGCCCGTCGAGGCCGCGCTCGGCGATGGTGGCCATGGCGGCCGCGAGCACGTCCTCGCGCGGCGGCGCGTTCTTCCGCGCCCGCACGCCACCCGCCATGGCCTTCTCCTCCGTCTGTCAGACCTTCGGCTGCTGCTGGGTGATGCAGTGGATACCGCCACCCCCGGCAAAGATCGTACGTGCGTCCACGAGGGTCACCGTCCGGTCGGGGAACAGGCCGCGGAAGATCTCGGCGGCTTCCTCGTCGCGCGGGTCGTCGAAGGCGCACAGCACGACGCCGTCGTTGCACAGCAGGTGGTTGATGTACGAGTAGTCGACCCACTCGCCGTCCTCTTCGAGCACGGTCGGTGCGGGGATCTCGACGACCTCCAGCCGGCGGCCCTGCGCGTCGGTGGCGGCGCGCAGCAGGGCGGCGATGGACTTGCAGCGCTCGTGGTCGGGGTGGGCGGGGTCGGGCTGGGTGTGGACCATGACCACGCCGGGGCGGGCGAAGGCGGCGACGATGTCGACGTGGCCCTGGGTGCCGTAGGTGCCGTAGTCGCCGGCGAGGCCGTACGGGAGCCAGATGGCCTTGGTGGTGCCGAGGTGGGCGTGGATCTCGGCCTCGACCTGCCGGCGGGTCCAGCCGGGGTTGCGGCCTTCGCCGAGCTGGACGGTGTCGGTGAGGAGGACGGTGCCCTCGCCGTCGACGTGGATGGCGCCGCCCTCGTTGACCAGGCGGGTGCTGAAGGTGCGGGTGCCGACGAGGTCGGAGACGTGCCGGGCGATCTTGGAGTCGTTCTCCCAGCGGGCCCATTCCTGGGCGCCCCAGCCGTTGAAGGTCCAGTCGACGGCGGCCAGGCCGCCCTGTCCGTCGGTGACGAAGGTGGGGCCGATGTCGCGCATCCAGGCGTCGTCGAGTTCGCGTTCGACGACGGTGAGCGGGTGGCCGTCGCCGGCGCCGGCGAGGGCGCGGGCGCCGTCGGCGTCGCCGGGCGAGACGACCAGGGTGACCGGCTCGAAGGTGCGGACGGCGCGGGCGACGGCGGCCCAGGCCTCGCGGGCGGCGGCGAGTTCGGCGTCGTCGGTGAAGGTGGGGTTGGGGCTGGGCCAGGCCATCCAGGTGCGCTCGTGGGGAGCCCACTCGGGGGGCATGCGGAAGCCTTCGGCGGCGGGGGTGCCGGCGGGGTGGGTCATGGTCGCGGTCCTTACGGGATTCACAGGAAGTACAGGCGGTTCAGGCCATGTGCCCGGCGTGCCCGGGCCGGCTGGGCAGCACTGAAGAGCAGGAGCCGGTCGCGCTCCGTGGGGTCGGCCGCACGACGATCCACCACTCTTCCCGTCATCTGGTTAGAGCATCACTCTAACTCTTCATTTCCTTGCACGGAACGATTGACCGGGACCACCAGAACAGGTCACATTGAGTGTCACTCAAATCCCCGTTGCCCGGTAGGAGCCCCCTGTGCCCAGAGAACAGCGCGGAGTCGACGCGATCCCCGAGGCGGAGCGGACCAGCGGTCCGCGTGACCTGATATCGATCCTCCTCGGCTCCAACCTCTGTCTCGGAGTGATCGTCTTCGGCTGGCTGCCGCCCTCCTTCGGGCTCGGCCTGTGGCCCTCGGTCACCGCGATCGTCGCCGGAACGGTGGCGGGAATCGCGTTCACCGCGCCGCTCGCCCTCGTCTCCCTGCGCACGGCCACCAACCTCTCCACGTCCAGCGGAGCCCAGTTCGGCGTCCGCGGCCGGCTCGTCGGCTCGGTCGTCGGCCTGCTGCTCTCCCTCGGCTACACCGCGCTCACCTTGTGGATCGGCGGCGACGTGATGGCCGGCGTGCTGTCCCGGCTCACCGGCCTGCCGGACGACGCCACCACCCGCGGCGTGACGTACGGGCTGCTGGCGGCGTGCACCGTGGTCGGGGCGGTCTTCGGGTACGGGCTGCTGCTGCGGATGAGCCGGCTGCTGTCGGTGGCCATGCTGGTGCTGCTCGCCGTAGGCGTCTTCGCGTACGCCGGGGACTTCACCACGGCCGCCCCGCCGGACACCGGCGGCTACCTGCTCGGCTCGTTCTGGCCGACCTGGTTCCTCGCGGCCGTGGCCGCCGGGCTCAGCGGGCCGGTGGCGTTCATCACCCTGCTCGGCGACTACACGCGGTACGTCTCCCCGAAGGTGCACAGCCCCCGGAAGGTCTACCGGGCCACCTGCCTGGGCCTGCTGGTCGGCCTGCTGGTCCCGCAGCTGTTCGGCACGTACACCGCACTGGCCGCCGGCGCCGGGGCGGACTACGCGGGTCCGCTGGTGGCGGCCTCCCCCGGCTGGTACCTGCTGCCGCTGTTCCTCGCGGCCGCGGCCGGGTCGGTCGGCAACGCCGGGCTGATGCTCTACTCCATGGGCCTGGACCTGGACGCGATCCTCCCGCGCACCACCCGGACCCGTGCCACCGTCATCGCCGCCGCCGTGGCCACGGCGTTCGTCTTCCTCGGCTCGTTCGCCTGGGACGCCCAGTCGGCGATGACCTCGTTCGTGCTGCTGCTGACGGCCGTCGGCACCCCGTGGGCGGTCATCACCCTGATCGGGTACGTGCGCTGCGGCGGGAATTACGACGCGGAAGCGCTCCAGGTGTTCAACCGGAGGGCCCGCGGCGGCGTCTACTGGTACAGAGCCGGGTGGAACCTCCGCGCGACCGCGTCCTGGACGCTGGGCGCCGCGGTGGGCCTGGCCGCCGTGTCGACACCGCTGTACGAGGGGCCGCTGCTGGCCCTGACCGGCGGAGTGGACTGCAGCTTCATCCTGTCGGGGCTGTCGGGCGGTCTGGTCTACGCGGCACTGACCATCCGGCGGGGGGCGGCCACGGCTGCGGGGCCCACCGGGAAGATCGCGGCCGCCGTCGACTGACGCGGCCGGCACGGGGAGTGGAGTGGCATGGAAGAGGCAGCGTTGGTCCTGGGCAAGGTCGTGCGGGGGATCGCAGGCGTGATGTACCTGTGCAGCGACGCCGTGATGTCGGTGCTGACGGACGGCAGCGGCCGGGGCGGCGCCCGCAAGCGCCGCGACCGCAGGCGCTGAGCGGTCCGGCGCACGGCGCCGGCAGGCCTCGGGCCACGAACGGGAAGGGCCCCGCGCACGGTGCGCGGGGCCCTTCCCGTCGTCGTCGGTGCCGCAGGGGCTCAGCCCAGCGGGTGCATCCAGCCGTGGGCGTCCTCGGAGCGGCCGGTCTGGAGGTCGAGGAGCGCCTTGCGGAGCTTCATGGTGACCTCGCCGGGCTCGCCGTTGCCCTGGGTCCAGTCGGCGCCCTTGGACTTGACCGAGCCGACCGGGGTGATGACGGCGGCGGTGCCGCAGGCGAAGACCTCGGTCAGGGTGCCGTTCTCGTTGTCGCGCTTCCAGTCCTCGGTGGAGATGCGGCCCTCCTCGGCGGTGTAGCCGAGGTCGCGGGCGATCGTCAGCAGCGAGTCGCGGGTGATGCCGGGGAGCAGCGAGCCGGTGAGGGACGGGGTGACGATGCGGTCGCCGTACACGAAGTACAGGTTCATGCCGCCCATCTCCTCGATCCAGCGGTGCTCGACGGCGTCCAGCCAGACGACCTGGTCGCAGCCGTGCGAGGCGGCCTCGGCCTGGGCGACCAGGGAGGCCGCGTAGTTGCCGCCGGTCTTGGCCGCGCCGGTGCCGCCCTTGACCGCGCGGACGTAGTCCTCGGACAGCCAGACGGAGACCGGCTTGACGCCACCCGGGAAGTACGCTCCGGCCGGGGAGGCGATCACCATGAAGAGGAACTCGTTGGCCGGGCGGACGCCCAGGCCGACCTCGCTGGCGAACATGAAGGGCCGCAGGTAGAGGGAGGCCTCGCCGGAGGAGGGCACCCAGGCGCGGTCCTGCTCGACCAGGGCGTCGCAGGCGGCGATGAACAGCTCGGTGGGCAGCTCGGGCATCGCCATCCGGCGGGCGGAGGCCTGGAAGCGCTCGGCGTTGGCCTCGGGGCGGAAGGTCGCGACCGTGCCGTCGGGCTGGCGGTACGCCTTGAGGCCCTCGAAGATCGTCTGCGAGTAGTGCAGGGTCATGTTCGCCGGGTCGATCGACAGCGGCGCGTAGGGGACCAGCTCGGCGTCGTGCCAGCCGCGGCCCTCGGTCCACTTGATCGTGACCATGTGGTCGGTGAAGTGGCGGCCGAATCCCGGGCTGGTCAGGATCGCCTCGCGCTCCGCGGCGGCGAGCGGGTTCGCGGACGGCTTGAGCTCGATCGTGGGCGTCGTCATGAGTGCATGTCCTTCACCGGTTGTGTGGAGTGGACCGCGCTCGACGGCGTGCGTACCGGGACGTCCGAGCTTCCCCGCATTCCGCGGCCCCGCGTTCGATTATCGCGCGGGAGCGGGCTCCGGAGAAACGGGGGCGGGGTGCGGCCCACGGAGATGGTGGCACCCGGGAGCCGCACAAGAGAAGCCGCCGGGTACCCGAAGGGGCAGAGCCGGCGGCTTTCCGGGATGAACCGGGAGGAGCTGCCGGGGTCAGCCGGCCACCCGCGCGGCGAGCGCGTCGCCGATCTGGTCGGTGCTGCGGAACGTACCGTCGCGCTCGGCGAGGTCGGCGGAGACCGCGTCCTCGATCCGGGCGGCCTGCTCCTCGTAGCCGAGGTGGCGCAGCAGCAGGGCGACCGAGAGGACCGTCGCGGTCGGGTCGGCCTTGCCGGTGCCCGCGATGTCCGGGGCCGAGCCGTGGACCGGCTCGAACATGGACGGGAAGGCGCCGGTCGGGTTGATGTTGCCCGAGGCGGCCAGGCCGATGCCGCCGGTCACAGCCGCGGCGAGGTCGGTGAGGATGTCGCCGAACAGGTTGTCGGTGACGATGACGTCGAAGCGCTCGGGCTGGGTGACGAAGAAGATCGTCGCCGCGTCGACGTGCAGGTAGTCGGTGGTGACCTCGGGGTACTCCTGGCCGACCCGGTCGAAGATGTTCTTCCACAGGTGGCCCGCGTACACGAGCACGTTGTTCTTGTGGACGAGCGTCAGCTTCTTGCGGCGGCGGGCGTTGGCCCGCTCGAACGCGTCGCGGACCACGCGCTCGACGCCGTAGGCGGTGTTGACGCTGACCTCGGTGGCCACCTCGGCCGGGGTGCCGGTGCGCAGCGAGCCGCCGTTGCCGGTGTAGGGGCCTTCGGTGCCTTCGCGTACGACGACGAAGTCGATGTCCGGACGGCCGGCGAGCGGGGTGGCCGTGTTCGGGAACAGCTTCGACGGGCGCAGGTTGATGAAGTGGTCGAAGGCGAAGCGGAGCTTCAGCAGCAGGCCGCGCTCCAGGACGCCGGAGGGCACCGACGGGTCGCCGATGGCGCCGAGCAGGATCGCGTCGTGCTGCTTGAGCGCGTCCAGGTCCGCGTCCGGGAGGGTCTCCCCGGTCCGGTGCCAGCGGCGGGCGCCGAGGTCGTATTCCTTGGTCTCCAGCTTCACGTCCTGGGGCAGGACCGCGGTCAGGACCTTGAGGCCCTGTGCCACGACTTCCCGACCGATGCCGTCACCGGGGATCACTGCGAGATTGATGCTGGTCGACATGACGGCACCGTACTCCCTGTCCCATCCGTTGACACGTCCCGTCCAATATCCGGACAGGACGTGTCAGCGGGACGTCAGCGTGGCTCAGCGGCCGCGCGCTCAGTGGCCGGTGGCGCCGCCGTTGTCGCGGCGGTCCAGGGCGCGCTGCAGGGCGGCGGCGGCGTTCTTGCGCTCGGCTCCCGCGGAGTGGGCGGAGCGGCGGACACGGCGGGCGGGGGCGTTCTTGGTCATGGTGATCGACTCCTTGAGATCACGGGCGGCCGCGCACGGGAGGGCGCGGCTGCTGATGAGAGGGGTTCTTCAAGGCGCCGGAAGGGGCGGGGAGCGAGGGCCCGCAGGGGTTGCCTGCACGGGGGCGCATGCTCACGGCCGCCATTCGCCGGATCGGCGAGACGTTCGGCTCCTACAAAGCTAGGCCAGTTCCCGCTGTATGTCTCCGCAATTACTCGGACTTCCTAGTATCTGAGACGCCCTTCACCCGCCCGGGGTCGCCGGGCTTGCCGCAGTTCCCTTACGAGGGCCTGCACGGACCGGGTGGCGGCCTGCTCCGGGGTGGTGACGTATCCCACGGAGCGGACGGGTCCGCCGGGGCCCAGCCGGGTGACGCCCACGGTGTCGGGCGCGCCGGTCAGCGAGAGGGCCGGCAGCACCGCCATGCCGAGGCCGCGCCCGACCATCGTGACCACCATCGCGTCGTCCTCGGCCTGCACGGTGGCCCGCGGGATCCAGTCCTGGGCCCGCCACCAGTCGCGGGTGTACGAGCCGCAGTTCTCGTCCCAGTCCAGCAGCGGCAGGCTGCGCGGGTCGAGGTGCCCGGCCGGGTGCACCAGGGCGTACTCCTCCTCCAGGAGGGCGCCGCCGACCAGGCCGGGCGGGATGCCGTCGGGCCCGTCGAGGGTGGCGATGCCGAGGTCGGCGCGGCCGGCCAGCACCTCCCCCGCGGTGCCCGCGCCGAGTTCGCGCACCACCCGGACCTCCGGCCGCAGGGCGGGGTGGCGGGTCCGCAGCCGTTCCAGGACCGGGGGCAGCAGGTGCAGGGCCGCGCTGCGGAAGGCGGCGATGCGGACCGTCCCGTCGACGGGACACCCGTCGCCCCCTTCGGCGCGGCCCGCCGCGCGGGCCTCCTCGGCCATGACGGCGAGCAGGCGCAGGATCCGGCGGGCGTGCCCGACGGCCCGCTCGCCGGCGGGGGTGGGCCGGGCGCCGCGACGGCCGCGGTCGAAGAGGACCGCGCCGATCCGGGCCTCGCTGGCGCGGACCGAGTGCGAGACGGCCGACTGGGTCAGGCCCAGCCTCCCGGCCGCGGCGGAGAAGCCGCCGGCATCCGCCACGGCCACCAGGATCCTCAGTTCCTGCGGTCCCAGATCCGCCATCGGACCCTCCCACCTCGTCGTATGAGCAGCATTCATGGAACGGCCGCCGCCATGAACCCAACCCTCTGCCGGGCCGCCGGATTCCCTCCTAGCGTCCTGGCCATGAGCACGCAGACCGGCTACGCCGTCCACCAGACCGCCCGCCCCACCGGCTTCCCCACCGAGGACCTGTTCCGCTGCGTCGAGGTGCCGGTCCCCGCCCCGGCCCCCGGCACCGCCCTGGTGGAGAACCTCTACCTGTCCGTCGACCCGTACCACCGGCAGCTGATGGACGGCGGCCCGGACGGCTTCGCGCTGCACGCGCCGCTGGAGGGCCGGGCGCTGGGGCGCGTGGTGCGGTCCGCGGACCCGGGACTGGCCGAGGGGGACCTGGTCTTCCACCGGCAGGGCTGGCGGACCCATGCGCTGGTCACGGCCGGCACGGACGGGGCCCGCCGGGTGCGCGCGTACGACGGGGTGCCGCTCGCCGCCCACCTGGGGATCCTCGGCGGGACCGGGCTGACGGCGTACGCGGCGCTGACCCGTACGGCCGGGCTGCGGACGGGCGAGGACGTGTTCGTGTCGGCGGCCGCGGGCGGGGTGGGGACCGCCACCGCGCGGATCGCCCGGCTGCTCGGGGCCCGCCGGATCGTCGGCAGCACCGGCTCGGCGGCCAAGGCGGCCCACCTGACCGCGCACGTCGGCTTCGACGCGGCCTTCGACTACCACGACGGGCCGGTGGCCGAGCAGCTGGCCGCGGCGGCGCCCGACGGGATCGACGTGTACGTGGACAACGTCGGCGGCGACCACCTGGAGGGCGCGCTGGCGAACCTGCGGGAGCGCGGGCGGGTCGCCGCCGTCGGGGCGGTCGCCTCGTACCACCGGGGCGGCAGCGCGCCGGGCCCGCGGAACCTGCTGGAGATCGTGGAGAAGTCCCTGCGCCTGGAAGGGGTATTGGTCCGCCACCACACCAATCTCCAGGCGGAGCTGGAGGAGTTCCTGGTGCCGCATCTGCGCAGCGGGGCGATCGTCTCGGACGACACCGTGATCACGGGTTTCGGCAGGACTGTCGAGGCCTTCCTCACCATGATGCGCGGCGGCAACACCGGCAAAATGCTCGTCCGGGTACAGGACTGACCGAAGTCCCGTTGCACCAACAGAAGTTGACCGGTGCCTTACTGCACGGATCTAGACCTTTGAGCTCCGCTCCCCCACCCTGTCCACGTCGTGCCGCCGGGGCACGGACGGGACTGGAGAGGCGGGGCATGACTCCCATCAGCCGCAGGGGATTCGTCGGCATCGGGGCCGGGCTGGTGGCGGGGGCGGCCCTCCCGGCCGCCCCGGCCTCCGCGGCGGCGGCCGCCGCGACCGGCACCCTCGCCGACGTACGGCACGTCGTGGTCCTCATGCAGGAGAACCGCAGCTTCGACCACTACTTCGGCCGCCTCAAGGGGGTCCGCGGCTTCGGCGACCGGGCCGCGGGCAACCTCCCCGGCGGCTGGGGCATGTTCCACCAGCCCCACCTCGCCGCCCGGCAGTACCCGTGGAAGCTCAGCGACACCCCGCCCGCGGGCGGCGCCGACGGCAGGACGCTGGCCCAGTGCACCGGCGACCTGCCGCACAGCTGGACCTCCCAGCACGCCGCCTGGAACAAGGGCCGCATGGACAACTGGGTCACCGGCGTCGGCAGCGTCCGCACCCTCGGCCACCTCGACCGCGAGGACATCCCGTTCCACTACGCGCTCGCCGACCACTACACGGTCTGCGACGCCTACTTCTGCTCCGCGCTCAGCGCCACCGGCCCCAACCGCACCTTCCTGTGGAGCGGGAAGATCGACGCGGCCAGCAAGGACGGCGGGGAGGAGTCCGGGCTCACCTGGGAGACGTACGCGGAGGCCCTCCAGCGGGCCGGCGTGACCTGGAAGGTCTACCAGAACGCGCAGGACAACTACGGGGACAACGGGCTCGCCTACTTCAGGAAGTTCACCGAAGCCCGCCCCGGCGACCCCCTGTACGACCGGGGCATGGCCTCGGTGCCCCGGGTCACCGGCTCCACCCCCGACGACATCGCGGCCGCCATCCGGGCCGACGCCGTCGCCGGCACCCTCCCCCAGGTGTCCTGGGTGGTGGCGAACGAGGCCTTCTCCGAGCACCCGTACGCCCCGCCCGGCGACGGCGCGCACTTCGTCGACCTCGTCCACCGGGCACTCGCCGCGAATCCGGAGGTCTTCGACTCCACCGTCCTCTTCCTCAACTACGACGAGAACGACGGGTTCTTCGACCACGTGCCGCCGCCCGTGGCGCCGCCCGGAACACCCGGCGAGTACCTCGACGGGGTGCCGATCGGGCTCGGCTTCCGGGTGCCGATGCTGGTCATGTCCCCCTGGACGCGCGGCGGCTGGGTCAGCTCCGAGGTCTTCGACCACACGAGCGTGCTGCGCTTCCTGGAGAAGTGGACGGAGGCCATCGGCACGCCGGCCGCCTGCCCGCACATCAGCGCCTGGCGGCGGAAGGTGACCGGCGACCTGACCGGCGTCTTCGACTTCGCCAACCCGGTGTACGGGGTGCCGGCGGGCCTCCCGTCGACCGCGAAGGTGATCGGTCAGGCCACCTGCGCACCGCTGCCCAACCCGGCCCCGCAGGACAACGCCCTGCCGGCGCAGGAGCCCGGCACCCGGCCGGCCCGTGCGCTGCCGTACCAGCCGAACGGCAACCTGACCCGGCTGGAGTTCGGCCCCGCAGGCAAGATCCTCGCCTGGTTCGACATGAGCAACCTGGGGACGGAGGCCCGGCAGGCGGCCCACTTCTCGATCCACCCGCACCAGCACCGCAACACCGAGGCCTGGCAGTACACGGTCGACCCGGGCACCACGGCCTCCGACTGGTTCAGCATCGGCCTGGGCGCCGGCGCCGGCAGGTACGACATCTCCATGCACGGCCCCAACCGGTTCCTGCGGCGCTTCACCGGGGATGCGACCAAGCCCGGCAAGTCCCTCGAGGTGTCGGCCCGTTACGCCGTCGAACCGGGCACGGGCAAGGTGGCGGTCTGGTTCAGGATGACCAACTCCTCCGCCGCCCCGGCCACGTTCACCATCCGCTCCAACGCCTACCGCACCGACGGCCCCTGGACGTACGCCGTTCCCGCGAACTCCTCCCGCGAGGACTTCTTCAACGCCGTCGCCTACACCAAGGGCTGGTACGACTTCACCGTCCTCACCGCGGCCGACCCGACCTGGTCCCGCCGCTACACGGGCCACATCGAAACGGGCGCCCCGAGCGTCACCGGCTGAACAGGCTCCCGCCACCGGCCCGGCAGCGGAAAGGCCGGAACCGGGCGGGTGTTCCGGCAGCCGGAGCGCCCGCCGCCCGCCCCGGCCGCCCCCCGTACCCGGGGCGGCCCCGGTCCACTCGCAGGTGGCGGCCCGCACCCCGGCGCGGGCCGCCTTCCCGGCCCGGCCCCGGCTTCCCCGCACCCCGGAAACCGAAACCCGTCCGCCGCGCAAGGAATCGGCTGGCATGCGCGTCGGTCATAGTCCCCCTGTCGGTACACACCGGACACCCCCCGAGGACCCGCGGGTGGTCAACGGGGTTGCAGGACGGAAGACTTCGGCATATGTCGTCTCCCACTCAGCCGTGGGCCCCGGTTCACGGCCAGCCCTACCGCCCCGTCCCCTACCGGCCCGTGCGGATGCCGGCGCAGGAGTCGCTCGACCGCTCCGCCGAGCTGCGCGCCCGCATGGACGAGCGGCGCACGGTGCGCCGCTTCGCCACCGACCCGGTGCCCGAGCAGGTGATCCTCGACGCGGTGGCCTGCGCCGCCACCGCCCCCTCCGGCGCCCACCAGCAGCCGTGGACGTTCGTCCTGGTGAAGGACCCGGAGATCCGGCAGCAGATCCGGGCCGCCGCCGAGCAGGAGGAGCAGATCTCCTACGACGGCCGGCTCGGCGACGAGTGGCTCGCCGCACTGCGCCCGCTGGGCACGGACTCCGTGAAGACGCACCTGACGGACGCGCCCGCCCTGCTGGTGGTCTTCCAGCAGCGCTACTGGCTCGGCCCGGACGGCACCAAGCGCAAGCACTACTACGTCGACGAGTCCGTCGGCATCGCGGTCGGCATGCTGCTCAGCGCCCTGCACCTGAGCGGGCTGGCGGCCCTGGTGCACACGCCGAGCCCGATGCGCTTCCTGGGCCACGTGCTGAACCGGCCGGAGAACGAGAAGGCCTTCGCCGTGATCCCGGTCGGCTATCCGGCCGCCGACTGCGAGGTCCCGGACCTGGTCCGCAAGTCCCTCGACCAGGTGATCGTCGAGGTCTGAGCCGGCGGCCCCGGACACGGGCCCGCAATGGAGACCGCCCCCGCTCCGGACTTGGGGGTACCGGAACGGGGGCGGGGTTCACAGGGGCCCGCGGCGGGCCCGTGGGCGTCAGCCCATGTGCGGGTAGCCGTACTCGGTCGGCGGGACCAGCGTCTCCTTGATGGAGCGGGTCGAGGTCCAGCGCAGCAGGTTGGACGCGGCACCGGCCTTGTCGTTGGTGCCGGAGGCGCGGCCGCCGCCGAAGGGCTGCTGGCCGACGACGGCGCCGGTCGACTTGTCGTTGATGTAGAAGTTGCCCGCGGCGAAGCGGAGCTTCTCCATCGTGTGCGCGGCCGCGTAGCGGTCGGCGGCGATGACCGAGCCGGTCAGGGCGTACGCCGAGACGGACTCCATCTGCTCCAGCATCTCGTCGTACTTCTCGTCCTCGTAGACGTACACGGCGAGGATCGGGCCGAAGTACTCGGTCGTGAAGACCTCGTTCTCCGGGTCGGTGCACGCGATGACGGTCGGGCGCACGAAGTAGCCCTCGGAGTCGTCGTACGTGCCGCCGGCGACGATCGTGCAGGTCGGGTCGGCCTTGGCGCGGTCGATCGCGGCCTTGTTCTTCGCGAACGACCGCTCGTCGATGACGGCGCCGATGAAGTTCGACAGGTCGGTGACCGGGCCCATGGTGATGCCGTCGACCTCGGCCGCGAACTGCTCCTTGAACCCGTCGTTCCAGATGGACGCCGGGACGTAGGCGCGCGAGGACGCCGAGCACTTCTGGCCCTGGAACTCGAAGGAGCCGCGGGTCAGGGCGGTCTTCAGGACGGCGCGGTCCGCGGACGGGTGCGCCACGACGAAGTCCTTGCCGCCGGTCTCGCCGACCAGGCGCGGGTAGGACTTGTACTTCTCGATGTTGTTGCCGACCGTCTTCCACAGGTACTGGAAGGTCTTGGTCGAGCCGGTGAAGTGGATGCCGGCCAGCTCCGGGTGCTCCAGGGCGACCTCGGAGACCGCGATGCCGTCGCCGGTGACCAGGTTGATGACGCCCTTGGGCAGGCCGGCCTCCTCCAGCAGCTCCATGAGCAGCACGGCGGCGTGGGTCTGCGTCGGGGACGGCTTCCACACGACGACGTTGCCCATCAGGGCCGGGGCGGTCGGCAGGTTGCCGGCGATGGCCGTGAAGTTGAACGGCGTGATCGCGTAGACGAAGCCCTCCAGCGGGCGGTGGTCGCTGCGGTTCCACACGCCGGCGGAGTTCGCCATCGGCTGCTCGGCCAGGATCTGGCGGGCGAAGTGCACGTTGAAGCGCCAGAAGTCGACAAGCTCGCACGGGGTGTCGATCTCGGCCTGCTGGGCGGTCTTCGACTGGCCGAGCATGGTGGAAGCGGCGAGCTTCTCGCGCCACGGGCCGGACAGCAGCTCGGCGGCGCGCAGGATGATCGCGGCGCGGTCGTCGAAGGACATCGAGCGCCAGGCCGGGGCGGCGGCCAGGGCGGCGTCGATGGCGTCCTGGGCGTCCTGCTGCGTGGCGTTCGCGTAGGTGCCGAGGACCGACTTGTGCGCGTGCGGCTGGACCACGTCGAAGCGGTCGCCGGCGCCCATGCGCTTCACGCCGCCGATGGTCATCGGCAGCTCGATCGGGTTCTCCGCCAGCTGCTTGAGCTGCGCTTCGAGCCGCGCGCGCTCCGGGCTGCCCGGGGCGTACGAGTGGACCGGCTCGTTGACCGGCGCGGGGACCTGGGTCACAGCGTCCATGAGGGGTGCAACTCCTTGATGAGGGGTGTTCTGCCGACCGGGGGTGGTGCTCGGCCCTGAAGCTAGTTCTTGGTGATCAAAGATCGGACGAAGAAGAGCAGATTCGCCGGCTTCTCGGCCAGACGGCGCATGAAGTAGCCGTACCAGTCGGTGCCGTACGCCGTGTAGACGCGCATCCGGTGGCCCTCGGCGGCGAGCCGGACGTGCTCCTCGCTGCGGATGCCGTACAGCATCTGGAACTCGTACTCGTCCAGCTTGCGGCCGGCCTTGCGGGCCAGCTCCTGGGTGATCGCGATCAGGCGCGGGTCGTGGGACCCGATCATCGGGTAGCCCTGGCCCTCCATGAGGATCTTCAGGATCCGTACGTACGCCTTGTCGATCTCGGCCTTGTCCTGGAACGCGACCTCGGCGGGCTCCTTGTACGCGCCCTTCACGATGCGGACGCGGCTGCCGTTGGCGGCGAGGCGGCGGGCGTCCTCCTCGGTGCGGAACAGGTAGGCCTGGATCACGCAGCCGGTCTGCGGGAAGTCCTTCCGCAGCTCCTCGTGGATGGCGAACATCGAGTCGAGGGTGGTGTGGTCCTCGGCGTCCAGGGTGACCGTGGTGCCGATGGCGGCGGCAGCCTCGACGACCGGGCGGACGTTCGCGAGGGCCAGCTCGTGGCCGCCCTCCAGCGCCTGGCCGAACATGGACAGCTTGACGGACATCTCGGCCCTGGTGCCCAGGCCCAGGTCCTTGAGGCGGTCGATGAGCTCCAGGTAGGCGTCCCGGGCGGCGTACGACTGCTCGACGGTCGTGATGTCCTCGCCGACCACGTCGAGGGTGACCTCGAGGCCCTTGCCGGTCAGCTCCGTGACGATCGGAATGACCTGACCGACGGTCTCGCCGGGGATGAACCGGTTCACCACGGGCTTGGTCACCGGGGCAGCAGAGACGATCTTGCGCATCTTGTCGCTGCGCGAAGCGGCGAGGATCACGGGACCCAGCACGGGGGCACCTCCAACGAGTGGCAGAAAAGCAGTGAAGAAAGCGCCACGAACGTCATCAAGATGAACGAATCATCTTTATCCCGTCGCGACACGGAGAACCACCGTGAAACCTAAGGATCGATCCGATCCTCTGCCATCGACAGCTGTCACGCATCCGTGGCCGCGATCTCAGACAGATGTCTGAGGGGGTGGGAGAATGCCGGAGTGAAAGGCGATTACCAGGACCTGGTCGACGAGATCTCGGCGCTGCTGGGCGCGCCCGCGACCCTGGAGAACCGCGACTTCCGGCTGATCGCCTTCGGGGCCCACGACAGCGACGGCGAGACCGGCGAGCTGGCCCTGGACCCGGTCCGGACCCGCTCGATCATGACCCGGCAGTCCACCGCGGCCGTCCGCAGCTGGTTCGAGGGCTTCGGCATCGCGCGGGCCACGGGACCGGTGCGCATCCCGGCGGCCCCGGACGCCGGGGTCTACCGCGGTCGGATCTGCCTGCCGGTACGGCACCGGGGCATCGTGCAGGGGTACGTGTGGCTGCTGGACAGCGAGCCGGGCCCGGCGCCGGGACAGCTGGACGCGGCGATGGAGGTGGCCGCGCGGATCGGGGTCCTGATGGCCGGCGAGGCCCAGGCGGGGGCCGACCTGTCGCGCGAGTTCCGGGCGGTGCTGACCGCGGACCGCGGCTGGCAGCGGGACATGGCGGTGACCGCGCTGCGGGCCGCGCTCGGCGAGGGCGCCGACGGGCTGCACACGGTCGTGTGCGCGGGTCCGTGGCGCACGGAGCCCCCGCAGTCGGTGCCGGGGACGGCGGCGGTGTGCCTGGCGCCGTGGCAGCCGGAGGGCGCGCAGGCGCTGGCGGTGCTGGTCCGGCTGCGCTCGGCGGACGCCCCCGCGCCGGCCGCCACGGCGGCGGCCCGGCTGCTGGGTGACGGCGGCGGCACGGAGCCGGCCCGCACCTGCGGGATCGCCACGCCCCGCCGGGGCCTGGCCGACCTGGGGTCCGCCTGGGCCGAGGCCGCGGCGGCGGCCCGCGCGGCGGCGGCCCAGCCGCGGCTGGGGCCGGTGGCGCACTGGTCGGACATCGGGCCGTACCGGATGCTGGCGGCCCTGCCGGCGGAGCGGGCCGGGGATCCGGCGACGCGGGTGCTGCTCTCGCCCGCGCATGCCGAACTCGCCCGTACGGCGGAGGTGTTCCTCGACTGTGCCGGGCAGGCGGGCCGGGCGGCGGCGGCCCTGGGCATCCACCGCCAGACGCTCTACTACCGCCTGTCCCGCGTGGAGCAGCTCACCGGCCTGGACCTGGCCGAAGGCGAGGACCGCCTCCTCCTCCACATGTCCCTGAAAACGTCCCGCCTGTCCCCCTGACGAACGCCGCCGACGGACCGGACCGGGCCTTTCCGGCCCCGCCGGACCCTCCGGCCCGGCCAGACCGCTTCACGCCCCATCGGCACTCGATGCGAACCGGGGCCAACTCCAGCCCCGCCGGCGCTTGAGGCGCGGGGGCCAACTCCAGCCCCGCCGGCGTTTGAGGCGCGGGGGCCCGGGGGCGGAGCCCCCGACACCCCGGACCCTGCGGGGCCATTCCCCCACCCCGCCCCTTCCCGAACCGGGGCTTCGCCCCAGACCCCGCGCCTCAAACTCCCCCAGCCCCAGGGGGCTGGGGGGTACCCCCTGGCGAGGCTGAAAGGCGCCGGCGAGGCCGGGCAGGGGGCACGATCCAGCCCGTCCGGCGATTGAGGACCGGGGGCGGGGCGGAGTCCCGGGATCAGCCGGTCAGGTTGACCGAGCGGGCCGAGGCCGCGCCGATCTCGACCGAGATCTCCGTCAGCACGGCCGCCGGCACGGTGTCGTCCACCGTCAGAACGGCGAGCGCCTCCCCGTGCTCCTCGGCCCGCGCCACCTGCATGCCCGCGATGTTCAGACCGGCCTCGCCGAGGATCCGCCCGACCGTGCCGACGACACCCGGCCGGTCCGCGTACCGCAGCACGACCATGTGGTCGGCGAGCGCCAGGTCCACGTCGTACTCACCGACGCCGACGATCTTCTGAAGGTGCTTCGGCCCGACGAGCGTGCCGGATACCGCCACTTCCTGACCGTCCGACAGCGTGCCCCGCACCGTCACCACGTTGCGGTGGTCCGGCGACTCCGAGCTGGTGGTCAGCCGGACCTCGACGCCGCGCTCCTGCGCGAACAGCGGGGCGTTCACGTACGACACCGTCTCGTCGACGACGTCCTGGAACACGCCCTTGAGCGCGGAGAGTTCGAGCACCTTCACATCGTGCTGGGTGATCTCGCCGCAGACCTCGACGTCGAGCCGGACCGCGACCTCGCCCGCGAGGGCGGTGAAGATCCGGCCCAGCTTCTCGGCGAGCGGCAGCCCCGGCCGTACGTCCTCGGCGATGACCCCGCCCTGCACGTTGACCGCGTCCGGCACCAGCTCGCCGGCCAGCGCGAGCCGCACCGACTTGGCGACGGCGATGCCCGCCTTCTCCTGGGCCTCGTCCGTGGACGCGCCGAGGTGCGGCGTGCAGACGACCTGGTCGAGCTCGAACAGCGGGGAGTCCGTGCACGGCTCCTTCGCGTACACGTCGAGGCCCGCGCCGGCGACCCGGCCCTCCTTGAGCGCCGAGTAGAGCGCGGCCTCGTCCACGATCCCGCCGCGCGCGGCGTTGACGATGCGGACGCTCGGCTTGACCTTGTGCAGGGCCTCGTCGCCGATGAGCCCGAGGGTCTCGGGGGTCTTGGGCAGGTGCACCGTGATGAAGTCGGCGACCTCCAGCAGCTCGTCCAGCGAGAGCATCTTGACGCCCATCTGGGCGGCGCGCGCGGGCTGCACGTACGGGTCGTACGCGACGATCTTCATGCCGAAGGCGGACATCCGCTGGGCGACCAGGACGCCGATGCGGCCGAGGCCGACGACGCCGAGGGTCTTCTCGCTCAGCTCGACGCCCGTGTACTTGTTCCGCTTCCACTCGCCGTTCTTCAGCGCGGTGTTGGCCTGCGGGATGTTGCGCGCGGTGGCGACGAGGAGGCCGCAGGCGAGTTCGGCGGCGGTGACGATGTTGGAGGTCGGCGCGTTGACGACCATCACGCCGGCCTTGGTGGCGGCGGAGACGTCGACGTTGTCCAGACCGACGCCGGCGCGGGCGACGACCTTCAGCTTCTTCGCCGCGGCGATGGCCTCGGCGTCGACCTTGGTGGCCGAGCGGACCAGGATCGCGTCGACGTCGGTGATCGCGGGCAGCAGCTCCGCGCGGTCGGCTCCGTTGCAGTGCCGGATCTCGAAGTCCGGGCCGAGCGCCTCGACGGTGGCGGGCGACAGCTCTTCGGCGATGAGTACGACAGGTTTCGAGCTCACGTGGGTCCTCACGATTCCAGTGCGGACGGCCGTCCCGACGGCCGCAGGCGGTGGAGGGGGTAGCCGCGTGGAAGACGCACGACACTGTGGGCCTGACGCGTATGTGTTGAGCAGTGTAGTGGCGCGGGGGCGGCGGTTTTCCGCCTCCCCGGAAGGATCACCCGTCCGGGGTTGGCCGGGGTGGACAAGCGGGGGCCGGCCGGATGCGCGCGGGGGCCGGGACCGCAGTCCCGGCCCCCGCGCCGGAGATCAGCTCTCCTCGGAGTCGACCCAGCTCATCAGCTTGCGCAGCTTCTTGCCGGTGGTCTCCAGCAGGTGCTCCGAGTCGGCCTTCTTGTACTCGTTGTACTTCGGCAGACCGGCCTTGTACTCGGCCATCCAGGTGTTGGCGAACTCGCCGCTCTGGATCTCCGCGAGGACCTTCTTCATCTCGGCCTTGGTGGCGTCGGTGATGACGCGCGGGCCGGTGATGTAGTCGCCCCACTCGGCGGTCTCGGAGACCGACCAGCGCATCTTCTCCAGGCCGCCCTCGTACATGAGGTCGACGATGAGCTTCAGCTCGTGCAGGCACTCGAAGTACGCGATCTCCGGCTGGTAGCCGGCCTCGGTCAGGGTCTCGAAGCCGGCCTTGACAAGAGCCGACGCTCCGCCGCAGAGGACGGCCTGCTCACCGAACAGGTCGGTCTCGGTCTCCTCGGTGAAGGTGGTCTTGATGACGCCGGCGCGGGTGCCGCCGATGCCGGCCGCGTACGAGAGGGCGAGCTGGAAGGCGCTGCCGGTGAAGTCCTGCTCCACGGCGGCGATGCACGGAACGCCGCGGCCCTCCTCGTACTGGCGGCGGACCAGGTGGCCCGGGCCCTTCGGGGCGACGAGGGCGACGTCCACGTTGGCCGGGGGCTTGATGAAGCCGTAGCGGACGTTGAAGCCGTGGCCGAAGAAGAGCGCGTCGCCCTCCTCGAGGTGCTCCTTGACGGACTCCTCGTAGATCTCGGCCTGGAGCGGGTCCGGGGTGAGGATCATGATGACGTTCGCCCACGCGGCGGCCTCGGCCACCGGCACGACCTTCAGGCCCTGCTCCTCGGCCTTGGCCTTGGACTTCGAGCCCTCCTTCAGGCCGACGACGACGTCGACGCCGGAGTCACGGAGCGACAGCGCGTGGGCGTGGCCCTGGCTGCCGTAGCCGATGACCGCGACCTTGCGGCCCTGGATGATGGACAGGTCGGCGTCGTTCTCGTAGAACAGCTCGGCCACTGGGATATCTCCTTGGTGCGCTGGTGTTGCTCCCACCGTACGGCGGGGGACGGAAGTGACGACTTGCGGTCTCGGTATACGAGCGGTGGCCGGTCAAGCGCGCGGGGCGCGCCGGAGGCCGGCGACCGGTCAGGCGCTGCGGTCGAGCGCCCGCAGGCTGCGGTCGGTGATGGACCGTCCGCCACGCCCTATGGCGATGGTGCCGGACTGGACGAGCTCCTTGATGCCGAACGGCTCCAGCATCTTGAGCATGGCCTCCAGCTTGTCTGCGCCGCCGGTGGCCTCGATGGTGACGGCCTCCGGGGAGACGTCGACGGTCTTGGCGCGGAACAGCTTGACGATCTCGACGATCTGCGAGCGGGTCTCGTTGTCGGCGCGGACCTTCACCAGGACGAGTTCGCGCTGGATGGCGGAGGCCGGCTCCAGCTCGACGATCTTGAGCACGTTGACCAGCTTGTTGAGCTGCTTGGTCACCTGCTCCAGCGGCAGGTCCTCGACGTTCACGACGATCGTGATGCGCGAGATGTCGGGGTGTTCGGTGACGCCGACCGCGAGGGAGTCGATGTTGAACCCGCGGCGGGAGAACAGGGCGGCGATCCGGGCCAGGATGCCGGGCGTGTTCTCGACCAGGACGGAGAGCGTGTGCTTGGACATGTGAGTCGGTCTCTCTCTGCGCTCTGCGCTCAGTCGTCTTCGTTGTCGCCGAAGTCGGGGCGGACCCCGCGGGCGGCCATGACCTCGTCGTTGGAGGTGCCGGCGGCGACCATCGGCCACACCATGGCGTCCTCGTGGACGATGAAGTCGATGACGACCGGGCGGTCGTTGATGGCGTTGGCCTCGGCGATGACCTTGTCCAGATCGGCCGGGTCCTCGCAGCGCAGGGCGACGCAGCCCATGGCCTCGGACAGCTTGACGAAGTCCGGGACGCGGGTGCCCTTGCGGGGGGCGGTGGACTCGCCGAGCTGGGAGCCGACGGTGCCGTGGCCGGTCTCGTCCGCGTGCAGAACGGTGTTGGAGTACCGCTGGTTGTAGAACAGGGTCTGCCACTGGCGGACCATGCCCAGCGCACCGTTGTTGATGATCGCGACCTTGATCGGGATGTTGTTCAGTGCGCAGGTGACGAGTTCCTGGTTCGTCATCTGGAAGCAGCCGTCGCCGTCGATCGCCCAGACGGTGCGCTCCGGCATGCCGACCTTGGCGCCCATCGCGGCCGGGACCGCGTAGCCCATGGTGCCCGCGCCGCCGGAGTTCAGCCAGGTGCGGGGCTCTTCGTAGTCGACGAAGTGGGAGGCCCACATCTGGTGCTGGCCGACGCCGGCCGCGTAGATGGTGTGCTCCGGGGCCAGCTGTCCGATCCGCTCGATGACCTGCTGAGGCGAGAGCATGCCGTCCTCGGGCAGGTCGTAGCCGAGCGGGTAGGTCTCGCGCCAGCGGTTGAGGTCGTTCCACCAGGCGGTGTAGTCGCCGGTGTGGCCCTCGTTGTGCTCGGCCTGGACGGCCTGGACCAGGTCGGCGATGACCTCGCGGGCGTCGCCGACGATCGGGACGTCCACGGCGCGGTTCTTGCCGATCTCGGCGGGGTCGATGTCCGCGTGGATGACCTTGGCGTGCGGGGCGAAGCTGTCGAGCTTGCCGGTGACGCGGTCGTCGAAGCGGGTGCCGAGCGCGATCAGCAGGTCGGCCTTCTGGAGGGCGGTGACGGCCGTGACCGCGCCGTGCATGCCCGGCATGCCGACGTGCTGCGGGTGGCTGTCGGGGAACGAGCCCAGGGCCATCAGGGTGGTGGAGACCGGGACGCCGGTCAGCTCCGCCAGGACCCTCAGCTCGGCGGTCGCGCCGGACTTCATGACGCCGCCGCCGACGTACAGGACGGGGCGCTTGGACTGGACGATCAGCTTCGCGGCCTCGCGGATCTGCTTGGCGTGCGGCTTGGTGACCGGCCGGTAGCCGGGCAGGTCCTGGACCGGCGGCCAGCTGAAGGTGGTCCGGGCCTGGAGGGCGTCCTTGGCGATGTCGACGAGGACCGGGCCGGGGCGGCCGGTGGAGGCGATGTGGAAGGCCTCCGCGATCGTCCGCGGGATGTCCTCGGCCTTGGTGACCAGGAAGTTGTGCTTGGTGATCGGCATCGTGATGCCGACGATGTCCGCCTCCTGGAAGGCGTCGGTGCCGATGGCCTTCGACGAGACCTGGCCGGTGATGGCGACGAGCGGGACGGAGTCCATGTGCGCGTCGGCGATCGGGGTGACCAGGTTGGTGGCGCCCGGGCCGGAGGTGGCCATGCAGACGCCGACCTTGCCGGTGGCCTGCGCATAGCCGGTGGCGGCGTGGCCGGCCCCCTGCTCGTGGCGGACCAGGATGTGGCGGACCTTGCTCGAGTCCATCATCGGGTCGTACGCGGGGAGGATCGCGCCGCCGGGAATGCCGAAGACGGTGTCGCACCCCACCTCTTCGAGAGAACGGATGAGGGACTGCGCACCCGTGACGTGCTCGATCGCAGCGGTCTGCTGTCCTCCGGTACGGGCCCGCGGCTGCGGATGGTGGGCCCCGGTGGCCTGCTCGGTCATCGGCATTCTCTTCTCGAAGCTGAGGGTTTTAGCGAGGTTTCGGTTTTGCCAGAGCAACAAAAAACCCCTCGTGCCGGCAGGCAAGCGAGGGGAGCGCGTCGGGTTCGATCTGCGGGGTCGTGACTGACCCGGCTTCAGCCGACGCGCTTTCCAAGTACGAGAATTCGGGTGCGCATGGCACTGACCCTCCCTCCGGCGGGAGGTCGGTGTCAAGTGGGTGGGATGGACGTCTCATTATTTGAGCCCCTACGGCCCCCCAATGAACCGCCTGCCAGAACCGCCATGGCGTTTCCTCCAGGTACTGGGAACGTACCGCGCGCGAGCGCGCGCCGCAGCCGGTACTCGTCGAGCGGGCCGGAAAACGCCATGCCCTGGCCGTGCGTGCAGCCCATCGCGCGCAGGGCCGTCACCTGTTCGGGGAGGTCCACTCCGTCGGCCACGGACTGCATGCCCAGGTCATTTGCAATGCGCAACAGACCGGCCGTGATCTTGTGCAGTCTGGCCGATTCCACGACCCCTTCGACCAGACCCCGGTCGATCTTCAAGGTGTCCACGGGGAGCCTTCGCAGGGCGCTGATGGCCGCGTAGCCGCTCCCGAAGCCGTCCAGGGCGATCCGTACGCCGAGCCGCCGCAGGGCCGCCAGACGGCGCTCCAGCTCGTCGAAGGGCACCCTGGGGTCGCTGACGGCGAGCTCCAGCACCAGGGACCCGGCGGGCAGACCGTGCCGGGCCAGCAGCGCCTCCACGGAGTCCTGCGGACCCTGGTCGAGCAGCCGGTGCGCGGAGATCCGTACGGCCACGGGCACGCCCCGGCCGGCCCGGTGCCGCTCCGCGGCCTGGGCCACGGCCTCGTCGAGCAGCCGGCGGGCCAGCTCCTCCGCACGGGTGGCGCCGGCGGCCGGCGCCCCGCGGCCGCCGCCGTGGTCCGGGCCGTCGACGGCCCGGAGCAGCTCGGCGGGGGTGAACAGGATCCCCTGGGCGGAGCGCCAGCGGGCCTGCGCGGCCACGGCGGTGACGGCACCGCCGGCGAGGGCGACCACGGGCTGGTGCAGCAGGGTGAAGTCGCCCTCGCGGACGGCCGTGCGCAGCCGCCCGGTGGCCTCGGCCCGGCGGACCACCTCGGACTGCATCTGGGGGGCGTACATCTCCACCCGGTCCTTGCCTCCGGCCTTGGCCCGGTACATCGCGAGGTCCGCGTTGCGCATCAGGTCCGAGGGGGTGATGCCGGGGTCCGCGAAGGCGACGCCGATGCTGGCCGCGACCCGGACCTCGCTGCCGGCGATGCGGTACGGCCGGGAGAGGGTGGCGCGCAGCCGTTCGGCGATCTCGCGGACGAGGTGTTCACGGGCCGAGCGGTCGCGGCTGCCGTCGCCGAGGATCAGGGCGGCGAACTCGTCGCCGCCGAGGCGGGCCGCGGTGTCCCCGGCCCGCACCGCCTCCTGGAGCCGGCGGGCGGCCTCGACGAGGAGTTCGTCGCCGCCCTGGTGGCCGATGGTGTCGTTGACCGCTTTGAAGCCGTCGAGGTCGATGAAGAGCACGGCGCTGCTGTGGTCCCCGGCCCGGCGGCCGCCGAGGGCGTTGCGGACCCGGCGGGTGAACAGGGCCCGGTTGGGCAGGTCGGTGAGCGGGTCGTGCTCGGCGCTGTGCTGGAGCTGAGCCTGGAGGCGGACCCGCTCGGTGACGTCCCGGCTGTTGAGGATCAGCCCGCCCTGGTGCCGGTTGACGGTGGACTCGACGTTGAGCCAGTCCCCGGCGCCGGAGGCGAAGCGGCACTCGATCCGGGTGGTGGGCTCCTCGGCGGGCGGGGCGGCCAGGAAGCGGCGCACCTCGTGCACCACCCGGCCCAGGTCGTCCGGGTGGATCAGGGCGGCCAGCTCGGTGCCCTCCAGCTCCTCGGCCCGGCGGCCGTAGACCCCGGCGGCGGCGGGGCTGACGTAGTTCAGCACGCCGCTCGGCGCGGCGATCATGATGACGTCGCTGGAGCCCTGGACCAGGGACCGGAAGTGGTTCTCCTTCTGGGCCAGCTCGGCGGTGAGGGCCAGGTTGTCGAGCAGCATGATGCCCTGGCGGACCACCAGCGCCAGGACCACGGTGCAGCCGGTGAACACGACGACCCGGTCGACCCGGCGGCCTTCGACCACGTTGTACAGGATCCCGAGGGTGCAGACCGCTGCCGCGAGGTACGGGGTGAGCGCGGCCAGCGAGCCGGCGAGGGGGCGGCTGTGCGGGCGCGGGGCCGGTGGCCGGGCGGGCCGCGCGGGCTCGGGCGGCCCGTACATCCGGCGGGCCCCCCAGGGCGCGTACGCGAGGAGCAGCGAGCCGGCGAACCAGCCGGCGTCGAGGAGCTGCCCGGACTGGTAGCTGGCGCGCAGCAGCGGCGAGGTGAACAGGGCGTCGCTGAGGACGGTCAGGGCGAGGGCGGCGACGGCGGTGTTGACCGCGGAGCGGTTGCCGGCGGTGCGCCGGAAGTGGAGCACCAGGACGATCGAGACGAGGGCGATGTCCAGCAGCGGGTAGGCGAGCGAGAGGGCCGCCCGGGGGACGCTGCCGGTGCCGTCGGAGGAGACCGTCTCGGTGGTGTGGGCGAGTGCGAGGCTCCAGGAGAGCGTGAGCAGCGAACCGCCGATCAGCCAGGAGTCGAGGGCCAGGCAGACCCAGCCGGCCCGGTGCACCGGGCGTTTGGCGAGGACGAGGAGGCCGACGATGGCGGGCGGGGCGAAGCAGAGGAAGAAGAAGTCGGCGAGCGAGGGCTCGGGCACCGGGCGGCCGAGCACGACCTCGTACCAGCCCCAGACGGCGTTGCCGCAGGCGCCCATGAGGGAGGAGAAGGCGAAGAGCAGCCATGCGGGCCGCTCGCGGCTCGCATGGCTGCGTGCGTACGAATAGCAGGCGACGGCGGCGAGGAGGCCCGCGGCGCTCAGTCCGAAGTCGCCCATGAAGAGGGCGACTTCCTCCGATCCCCAGCCGAGGGCGGCGCCGACGGCGTATCCGCCGCACACCACGGCGAGGAGGAGCTGAGCGGCAAGGCCCCGGCCGCCGCCGGAGACCTGCTGCCGGGTCAGGAGCGCCCCGGGGGCACTCACCGGGGCTCCCTGGCTGAAACCGGCGCCTCCAGGCGCCGCCTGCGGCGCCCTCGCCGCCTCGGATTCTTCGTCCATTGGCCGTGCATCGCCCGTCGCCCCCCAAAGTGTCCGATCACTCCCCAGCGCCGTACGTTCGCGGCGCAGCCCCTTGTTCCGGACGATACACCAGTTTCGTCACTCAGGGACATAGTGCCTCTACGCTGCGTGACCAGGGCGGATATACGGACACGGAGTGCGCACGTTCCGCTCCGGAGCGTGCACAAGCGGACTCATTCCGTGATCAAAACGGTGTTGTCCACAGGCTCGCCGGCGGCGAAGCGGGTCAGCTGGCGGGCGAGCAGGCGCTTGGCGCGCGGCATGAACGCGGAGGTGCTGCCGCCGACATGCGGCGTGATCAGGACACCCGGGGCGTGCCAGAGCGGATGGCCCGCGGGCAGCGGTTCCGGGTCCGTGACGTCGAGCGCGGCGCGCAGCCGGCCCGTCTCCAGTTCGGCGAGGAGCGCCTTGGTGTCGACGACCGGGCCGCGGGCCACGTTCACGAGCAGCGCCCCGTCCTTCATGCGGGCCAGGAAGGCGGCGTCCGCCAGGCCCCGGGTCTGCTCGGTGAGCGGGGTGGAGAGGATCACGACGTCGGCGGCGGGCAGCAGGGCCGGCAGGTCGGCCAGCGGGTGCACCGGGCCGTGGGCGGCGGTGCGGGCCGTGCGGGCGACGCGGGTGATCCGGGCGCATTCGAAGGGGGCGAGGCGGTCCTCGATGGCGGCGCCGATGGAGCCGTAGCCGACGATCAGGACGGACTTGTCGGCGAGGGCCGGGTAGAAGCCGTCCCGCCACTCCTCGCGGTCCTGGCCGCGGACGAAGCCGGGGACGCCGCGCAGCGAGGACAGCACCAGGGCCAGGGTCAGCTCGGCGGTGCTGGCCTCGTGGACGCCGCGGGCGTTGCACAGCCGGACGCCCGGGCGCAGCAGGCCCAGGCCCGGCTGCACGTGGTCGATCCCCGCGGAGAGGGTCTGGACGACCTCGACGCCGGCCATGCCGGCCAGCGGCCGGGTCGCGACCTCGGGGCCCTTCATGTACGGGACCACGTAGTACGCGCAGTCCGCGGGGTCGGCGGGGAATTCCGGGCCGCCGTTCCAGAAGCGGTAGTGCAGGCCCTCGGGGAGGCCTTCGATCTCGTCGGCCGCTATCGGCAGCCACACGTCTTTCGTCATGCCAGGAGGCTATGCCAACCGCCGATGATCAAGTCGGCGGCGGAGACGTTAGTTTGAGGAGCGGGAGAGGGAGGGGTACGAGCAGGTGGAGCGCAGGACTATCGGCGCGGCGGCTCTGGAGGTCGGTGCGGTCGGACTCGGCTGCATGCCGATGAGCTGGGCGTACACCGCTTCGCAGCGGCGCGGGGAGGAGTCGCTCCGCGCGGTGCACACGGCGCTGGACCTCGGGGCGAGCCTGCTGGACACGGCGGACATGTACGGGCCGTTCACGAACGAGCTGCTGCTCGGCCGGGTGCTGAAGGCGCGGCGGGCCGAGGCGTTCGTGTCCACGAAGGTCGGGCTGCAGGTGGGCGACCAGCACGTGGTGACCAACGGCCGGCCCGGATACGTGCGGCGGGCCTGCGACGCCTCGCTGCGGCGGCTCCGGACCGGGGTGATCGACCTGTACCAGCTGCACCGGCCGGACCCGGACGTCCCGGTCGAGGAGACCTGGGGGGCGATGGCGGAGCTGGTGACCGCGGGGAAGGTCCGGGCGCTGGGCTTCTGTGCGGTGGGAGCCGCGGCCCGGCGCGGGGCGGGCCCCTACGACGCGGGGCGGTACGACGCGGTGCTCGGGCAGCTGGAGCGGGTGCAGCAGGTGTTCCCGGTGAGCGCGGTGCAGGCGGAGCTGTCGGTGTGGTCGCCGGGGGCGCTGTGGGGGCTGCTGCCGTGGTGCGCGGCCCGCGGGGTGGGGTTCCTGGCGGCGATGCCGCTGGGCAGCGGGTTCCTGTCGGGGACGCTGACGCCCGGGGAGGGTTTCGAGCCGGAGGACGCGCGGGCCCGGCATCCGCGGTTCACGGCGTACGCGATGGCGTCGAACCAGGCGCTGGTGGTGGGGCTGCGGCAGATCGCGCGGCGGCACGGGCCGCAGGTCACGGCGGCCCAGGTGGCGCTGGCGTGGGTGCTGGCGCAGGGGCCGCACGTGGTGCCGGTGCCGGGGACGAAGCGGGAGCGGTGGGCGGCGGAGAACGCACGGGCGGCCGGGGTGCTGCTGACGGCCGACGACCTGGCCGAGATCGCGGCGCTGCCGGCGGCGGTGGGGTCCTGGGACTGAGGGGGCGGAGCCGGGGCCGCGAACCACTCGATCGGGTGTACGAAGGGTGGAACTTCGGGGGGCGGGGGTGGGGTTGGTAGGGGTGTAGGCGGATGGCGGAGCCGTACGGGGGAAGGAGCAGGGCCATGGGTGTGCGGATGCGGGGTGCGGGGGCGGCTGCGGTGCTGGCCGGGGTGCTGCTGACGGCGTGCTCGGGGGGTGGTGCGGGGCTGCCGGAGCTGTCGGCGAGCGGCTCGCCGCCGAAGTCGTCGGCGGGGGCGTCGCCGCGTGCCTCCGCCGCGGAGCCGGGTGGTTCGCGGGCGCCGGCCAAGGGGTCGGCGACGGTCACCGGGGTGGTGGCCGAGGGGCTGAAGAGCCCGTGGGGGCTGGCCCCGCTGCCGGACGGCGACCTGCTGGTCGCGTCCCGGGACGAGGGCACGATCAGCCGGATCGACGCGGACCGCGGCACGGTGGCGGTGGTCGGCGAGGTGTCGGGGGTGTCACCGGGCGGCGAGGGCGGTCTGCTGGGGCTGGCGCTGTCCCCGGACTTCGCCTCGGACCGGCTGGTGTACGCGTACTTCACGACGGAGTCGGACAACCGGATCGCCCGCATGCGGTACGACGAGAAGCGGCCGGCCGGTCAGCAGCTGGGGGCACCGGACACGGTGCTCCGGGGCATTCCGAAGGGCCTCGTCCACAACGGCGGGCGGATCGCGTTCGGCCCGGACCGGATGCTGTACGCGGGGACGGGTGAGACGGGTGACCGCTCGCTGTCGCAGGACAGGAAGTCGCTGGGCGGCAAGATCCTGCGGATGACGCCGGACGGGGAGCCGGTGCACGGCAATCCGGAGGCGGATTCGGTCGTGTACTCGTACGGGCACCGCAATGTGCAGGGGCTGGCCTGGGACGCGGAGAAGCGGCTGTGGGCGGCCGAGTTCGGGCAGAACACGTGGGATGAGCTGAACCGGATCGAGCCGGGCGGGAACTACGGCTGGCCGGTGGCCGAGGGGAAGGCCGGCAAGGCGGGCTTCAGGGACCCGGTCGCGCAGTGGCGCACGGAAGAGGCGTCTCCCAGCGGGATCGCCTTCGCGGCGGGCTCGGTGTGGATGGCCGGGCTGCGGGGGGAGCGGCTGTGGCGCATACCGCTGGACGGGACCCGGCCGGCTGCCGATCCGGAGGCGTTCCTCACGGAGAAGTACGGCCGGCTGCGCACGGTCGTCGCCGTCGCCCCCGGCCGGCTGCTCCTGCTCACCAGCGAAACGGACGGCCGCGGCACCCCGACCCCCGCCGACGACCGCCTCCTGGCCGTCACGGTCCGCTGACCGGGGTTTGCCCGCGGGCCGGATGCTGCCGGGCAAGTCCAGCCCCGCAGGCGTTGGGGGCGCGGGAGTCCGGTGGCGGGGCCACCGGTCTTGCAGCCCCGCCGGCGTTCGGGCGCGGGGTTCGGGGCGGCGCCCCGGTCTTGCGGCTTCGCCGGGTCAGGGGAAGAGGCGGAGGCGGTGGGAGAGGGCAGCGGCTTCGCCCCGGCCGGACACGCCGAGTTTGGCCAGGATGTTGGAGACGTGGACGCTCGCCGTCTTCGGCGAGATGAACAGCTCCCCGGCTATCTGCCGGTTGCTCAGGCCCGCCGCGACCAGCTGCAGGACATCCCGTTCGCGGCTCGTCAGCCCCAGCGCCTCGACCGTGTCCACCGGCCCGCCCGCCGGATCGGACGCATCGTCGGGCGAGGACAGCGACAGCCGCGCGCGCTGCGCCAGCAGCGACAGGTCCTCGCGCAGCCGCCGGCAGCCCAGCCGTTCGGCCGTCCCCACCGCGTCCCGCAGCAGCGAAACGACCCGCTCCCGCTCACCGCCGCCCGCCAGCAGCGCCTCGCCGAGCCGGTGCCGGACCCGGGCCAGCAGGTACGGCCGGTGCAGCGGCCGTACCGCCGCCTCGGTCTCCTCCCAGTCGGCGACCGTGTCGATGCCCTCGGCCCGCCGCAGCTCGGCCCGTACGAAGGCGGAGTGCGCCTCCCACACCGGCACCGGAGTCGGGAGCCGCCGTGCCTCGGCCCGGATCAGGCCGACCGCCTCGGCCCGCCCCGCCTCGGCCACCGGAAGCCCCCGTGCGTCCGCCTCCGCGGTCGCGGCCGCGAGCAGCAGCGGCCAGACGTAGCGGTGCTGCCCCAGCGGGAAGCCGAACTCCGCGGCCCGCACCAGCTCCGCGCGCGCGTCGAGGAGCCGGCCCTCCCCCGCCGCGATGCCCAGGGCCAGGCGGAACAGCGGGATGCGGTGCTGCGGGGAGGTCTCCTGCGGTCCGAAGTGGCCAACTGCCGCGTCGAGTTGGGTGGCCGCCTCGGCCAGTTCACCGCGGGCGAGGGCGAGATGGGCGAGGCGGGCGGCCCCGGAGCCGCGGGGCTTGGCGCTCTGCGCGGCCCGCAGCGCCCGCTGGGCCCCGGCCGCGGCCTCTTCCCAGCGGCCCAGGCTGTACAGGGACTCGGCCATGTTGCCGCAGACCCATGCCTCGGAGTCGTACAGGCGGTAGGAGCGGACCCGTTCCACGCCCTGTGCGGCGAGTTCCACGGCTTCCTGGGAACGGCCGGCGTTCTCCAGCTGGGAGGAGATGTTGATGTGGGCGCGGCCTTCGAGCATGGCGAGGCCGAGCTGCCGGGCGCGTTCCTTGACCGCCCGCATCTCGGCGAGACCGCGGTCGACGTCCGTGTCGGCGAGCAGACTGCCCACGGTCAGGCGGGCGTTGAGTTCGACGTCCTCGGCGCCGATCATCCGCGCATACTCGACGGCGCGTTCGGCGGTGGCGAGGTTGTCGGGGCCGGGCCGGTTGAGCATGCCCCAGCCGGCGACGAGGACCAGCACCTCGGCGTGCACCTGGGACGGCGGCAGCCCGCGCACCAGGTCCTGGGCGATGGCGAGTTCCTCCCAGCCGTCGCCCCGGGAGAGGGCGGACACCAGGCGGGAGCGTTCGGTCCAGAACCAGGCCGCACGCAGCGGGTCGTGGCCGTCGTCCAGCATGCGCAGCGCCGTCTTGGTGAGCTTCAGGGCGCGTTCGCGTTCGCCGCCGAAGCGGGCGGCGACGCTGGCTTCGGCGAGCAGGTCGAGGCGGCGCAGCGGGGTGGTTTCGGGGTCGCAGCCGCACGGCGGGTAGACGGCCGCGTCGTCGGCGGGGCGCAGGGCTTCGCGGACCTCGTCCGGTGCGTCGTCCCACAGGTCCAGGGCGCGTTCCAGCAGGGACAGCTGCTCGGAGTAGGCGTGCCGGCGGCGGGCGGCGACGGCGGCCTCCAGGACGGCGGGCAGGGCCTTGGCCGGTTCGTGGGCGTAGTACCAGTAGCTGGCGAGCCGGATGATCCGCTCCTCGGCGCGGACGAGCGAGTCGTCGGCTTCGAGGGCTTCGGCGTAGCGGCGGTTGACGCGGGAGCGTTCGCCGGGGAGGAGGTCGTCGCTGACGGCCTCGCGGACCAGGGAGTGCCGGAAGCGGTAGCCGTCGCCGTCGGGGGTGGCGAGGAGGATGTTGGCGCCGACCGCGGCGCGGAGGGCCTCGATCAGTTCGTCTTCGGTGAGCTGGGCGACGGCGAGCAGCAGCGGGTACTCGACGGTGGAGCCGCCTTCGGCGACGAGCCGGACCACGCGCTGGGCGGCTTCGGGCAGCACCTCGACGCGGACCAGCAGGAGGTCGCGGAGGGATTCGGTGAGTCCGGTGCGGCAGCCGCTCTCCATGGAGGCGACGAGTTCCTCGACGAAGAAGGCGTTGCCGTCGGAGCGGGTGAAGACGGTCTCGACGAGGGCTTCGTCGGGGGCGCTGGAGAGGATGCCGGCGAGCTGGCGGCGGACCTCGGCGCGGGTGAAGCGGGAGAGTTCGACGCGCTGGACGGTGCGCAGCCGGTCGAGTTCGGCGAGCAGGGGGCGCAGCGGGTGGCGGCGGTGGACGTCGTCGGCGCGGTAGGTGGCGACGAGGACGAGGCGTCCGCTGGCGAGGGTGCGGAAGAGGTACGAGAGGAGGTGGCGGGTGGAGGTGTCCGCCCAGTGTAGGTCTTCCAGCACGATGACGACGGTGCGGTCGGCGGCGAGCTTCTCCAGCAGGCGGGCGGTCAGTTCGAAGAGGCGTGCGGTGCTCTCCTCGTCGTGCGGGCCCTTGGGGGTGTCGCCGAGTTCGGGGAGGATGCGGGCGAGTTCGTCCTCCTGGCCGGCGGCCGCGGCGGCGAGTTCCCCGGGCAGCATCCGGCGCAGGGCGCGCAGGGCCGTGGAGAAGGGGGCGAAGGGAAGGCCCTCCGCCCCGATCTCGACGCAGCCGCCGACGGCCACGACGGCGTCGCGCCGGGCGGCCTCGGCGAGGAATTCCTCGGTGAGCCGGGTCTTGCCGACGCCGGCCTCGCCGCCGATCAGCAGGGCCTGGGGCTCCTGCCGGGCGGCGCGGGCGAGGGCATCGGTGAGCCGGGCCAGTTCGTCGGCTCGGCCGACGAACACCGGGCTGACGGACTTGGTTTCCACGCCGCCGAGCATCGCACAGAGATCCGCTCGGACGGCAGTCGTTATCACTGCTGGGCTCCTGGTCGACCGGGAATCGTCCCTGGCAGGACGGTTACGCGGCCTTGGCGAACCAGTGCCGGCCGTCCTTCACCCGCCCTTCGGTTTCATGGCTTCCGGAGGTGGCGGTGGCGGCGTGGGCGAGCTGCTGGATCTGGCGGTAGGCGTCGGCCTCGCGGATCAGGTCGGCGCTGCGCATCGTGGCGATCTCGTACTCGAACATCTCGGGCTCCTGGGTTGTTCTCGGCGTTCTCGGCACCGGTCGGTGTGATCCAAGATTCGTTTGCCAGGGGGCTTTGGCGCATCGGGCGGGTGCCGCATGTCCGGTGCCGGGGGGTCCTTAGGCCGGTCTGAGGGTGTCCCTAGACGGTCCCCGTCCGGGGCTCCGCCCCCGTCCCGGTCCTCGGTCGCCGGACGGGCTCGGTCTCCCTCGCCGGGTCGGCTTGCCGGCGGGCCCTCCTTGCAGGGGCTCCGCCCCCGCACCCCCGCGCCTCAATCGCCGGCGGGGCTCGATTCCGGGGCTCCGCCCCCGCGCCCCGGTCCTCAATCGCCGGACGGGCTTGCTTTCGGGGCTCCGCCCCGGACCCCGGTCCTCAAACGCCGGACGGGCTGGAATGTGCCCCCCCTCGCCCGGACTCCGGCCGTGGGCGGGAATGCGCCCCTCGCCCGGACTCCGGCTGCGGATGGAATGTGCCCCTTGCCCGGACTCCGGCTGCGGGCGGGGTGTGCCCGTCGTGCCCGGACGTCGGCCGAGGGGTGGGAATGTGCCCTCGGCCGGACTCCGGCCGCGGGGTGGGAATGCGCCCTCGGCCGGACTCCGGCTACGGGATGGAATGTGCCTCTCGTGCCCGGACTTCGGCTGCGGGGTGGGATGCGCCCCTGCCCAGGCTTCGGTCGCGGGGTGGAATGCGCCCCCTGCCCAGGCTTCGGTCGCGGGGTGGAATGCGCCCCCTGCCCAGGCTTCGGTCGCGGGGTGGGATGGGCCCCCTCTGCCCGGACTTGGGCTGTGGGGCGGAGCGCGGCGTGGTCATGGCTGGGTGGGGATGCGGCTCAGGGGCCGGATGCTGCGGGGCAGATTTCAGCCCCGCCGGCGATTGAGGCGCGGGGTCCGGGGCGGAGCCCCGGCAGGAACCGGTGCACGGGGGCGGCGCGGGCACCACCCAGCCCCGCCGGCGATTGAGGCGCGGGGTCCGGGCAGGAACGGGTGCGCGAAGAACGCGGCCGCGCCGCGATTGCGGCCTGGGGAGGCCGGGGCGGAGGCCCGGGAGGCCGGGGCAGAGGCCCGGGAGGCCGGGGCAGAGGCCCGGGAGGCCGGGGCAGAGGCCCGGGGAGGCCGGGGCAGAGGCCCGGGAGGCCGGGGCAGAGGCCCGGGAGGCCGGGGCAGAGGCCCGGGAGGCCGGGGCAGAGGCCCGGGGGTGGGGCTGCGGGACCGCCCGCGGACCCGCTCGGGTCAGTGAGTCGCCGGGGCGCGGTGGGACGCGGTGTCGGGGCTGGGACGTTGGGCCGGGAGGGCGACGGGCAGGTCCGGCGGTTCGATGCTGAGGCGGGGCAGGCGGCGGTCCAGCCAGGCCGGCAGCCACCAGTTGGCGCCGCCGAGCATGTGCATGAGGGCCGGCACGAGCAGGGTCCGCAGGACGAAGGCGTCCAGGGCGACGGCCGCGGCGAGCGCGATGCCGAACATGGCGATGATCCGGTCACCGCTGAGCACGAACGCGAGGAAGACCGAGATCATGATCACCGCGGCCGAGTTGATCACCCGGCTGGTCTCGGCGAGGCCGACCCGTACCGCCCGGGTGTTGTCCCCGGTCTCCAGCCACTCCTCGTACATCCGGCTGACCAGGAAGACCTGGTAGTCCATGGACAGCCCGAAGAGCACCGAGACCATGATCACGGGGAGGAAGGGCTCGATGGGCCCGGCGCTGCCGAGGCCGAGCAGCTCGCTGCCCCAGCCCCACTGGAAGATCGCGACGACGATGCCGAACGAGGAGGCGACGGCGGCCACGTTCATGGCGGCGGCCTTGAGCGGGATGCCGATCGACCGGAAGGCGAGCAGCAGCAGCGCGCTGCCGAGGGTGATGACCACGCCGACGAACAGCGGCAGTTTGCCGATGATGACCTCGGCGAAGTCGTCGTATCCGGCCGTGACGCCGCCGACGTGCACCTGCATCGTGGTGCCGTGCTCGGCCTCGGGGATCACGCTGTGGCGCAGCCGGTCCACGAGGGCGCTGGTGTCGCGGGACTGCGGGGCGGACTCCGGGATGACGGTGAGGACGGCCGTGTCGCCGCTGCGGTTGGCGGCGGCGGGTCCGGTCGCGGCCACCCCCGGGGTGGAGCGGAGGGTTTCGGCGAGCCGGTCGAGGGCGACCCGGTCGCCGGCGCCGTCGAGGGTGGCGACCAGCGCGAGGGGGCCGTTGACACCGGGTCCGAAGCCGTCGGCGAGCAGGTCGTACGCCTGCCGGGTGGTCGAGGCGGCCGGGTTGTTGCCCTGGTCGGAGGTGCCGAGATGGAGGGAGAGGGTGGGCAGCGCGAGGACGGCCATGACCACGGCGGCGACGGCGCCCAGCAGCTTGGGGTGGCGCTCGACGAAGGCGGACCAGCGGGCGGCGAACCCGGTCATGCCCTCCCGCTCCGGGCCGTGCTCGGCGAGCCGGCGGCGCTCGCGCCGGGACAGGGCGCGCATGCCGATGAAGGAGAGCAGCGCCGGCAGCAGGGTCACCGAGGCGGCGACGGTGAGCACGACGGTGAGGGAGGCGGCGAGCGCGACGCCGTTCAGGAAGTTCAGCCGCAGGATCAGCATGCCGAGGAGGGCGATGCAGACGGTGGCGCCGGCGAAGACCACGGCCCGGCCGGTGGTCGCGACGGCGTTCCGCGCGGCCTCCTCGACGCTCAGGCCGCGTTTGAGGCCCTTGCGGTGGCGGGTGACGATGAACAGCGCGTAGTCGATGCCGACGCCGAGGCCGATGAGCATGCCCAGCATGGGGGCGAAGTCGGCGACGGGCATGGCGTGGCCGAGCAGCACGATGCCCGCGTACGCGGTGCCGACGCTGACCAGGGCGGTGGCGATGGGCAGCAGGCTGGCGGCCAGCGAGCCGAAGGCGAGGAAGAGCACCACGGCGGCGACGGCCACGCCGATCACCTCGGCGAGGTGGGCGGTGGGGGCCTCGGTCAGCCCGATGGCCCGGCCGCCGAGTTCGACCCGCAGCCCGTCCCCTTCGGCGGCCTTGGCGGTGTCGACGACGGCCCGGGCATGGCCCGTGGGCACCTCGTCGGCCTGGTGGTCGAACGTGACCACGGCGTAGGCGGTACGGCCGTCGGGGCTGATCTGGCCGGCGCCTTCGGGGGCGTACGGTCCGGCCACCGAGCCGACGCCGGGGAGGCCGGCGATCCGGTCGAGCACGCGGCTCATGCGCTGCTCGACCTCGGGCGTACGGGCGCTCTGGCCGGCGGGGGCCTGCCACACGACGGTGTCGGTGTCGCCGCCCTGGCCGGGGAAGCCGGCCCGGAGCAGCTCGGTGGCGCGGCCGGACTCGGTCCCGGGGACCTCGTAGTTGTTGGAGTACGCGGTGCCGGCGGCCACGGCGGCTCCGGCGGTGCCGCCGAGGGCGAGCAGCCAGATGAGGACGGCGGCGAGGCGGTGCCTGATGCACCACCGTGCGATAGCTGCCAACGGACGTGCTCCCTGGCGGTTCGGGTCTTTACCGGGGCACACCCGACGCAAAGAACGCTGTACCTGATCACCTGACGGTCACACCGGACCACCGACACCATTGCAGCGATTGATGATCGTTGGTCCGTTTCGTGCGCATCGTCACAGGAAGGTCCGGCGGGCCGGGACCTCCGCCCCGGGACGGACGCCCCCGGTGTGTACCAACCCGCGGGACGTCCGTCCGTTGCGGGTGCGGAGGAGACCGGCTGCGGACCGTCAGCCGCCGTCCGCGGCCCCGTCGGGCGGCACCTGGTAACCCGGGACCGAGGGCCAGCGGACGGTGAGCACCACCGAGTCCTCCTCGGCGTACCAGGAGTGGTCGGTCCCGCGGCCCCACACCACGTAGTCGCCCTGCTCGGCCAGGACCACGCTGCGGTCCGGGAGTTCGACCCGGAACCGGCCGGAGACCAGCACCTGGAGCGTGGTGCGCGACTCGCCCCGGACCCATTGGGCCCGCCGGTCGCCGCGCGGGTGGGCGCCCCACTTGATCTCGACGTCCGTGCTGTGGCGGGGATCACCCGGCTCCTTGAAGTGGCCGAGCAACCAGCCGTGGTCGAGGGGGGCGTCCCGGCCGGCGTTGCCGGCGTACACGGAGGGGCCGGCGGGGGTGCCGGGGTGGGGTGTCATGCAGGTGAGCGTAGACGGGGGCAATCCGCTTGCCTCGGGGGCGGCGGGCTGCTGGGGTGGGGCTATGGATCATGCTTTGGTGCGCGCCCTGTACGACCGCGAGATGCGGTGGAACGCCCAGCCCGACGGCCCGGGGGCCCGGGTGGAACGGGTGGGGGGCGTGGTGCGCCAGAGCGCGCCGCCGCTGGGATTCAACGGGGTCCTGTGGTCGGACCTGGACGAGTCCACCGCCGATGCCGCGATCGCCGCACAGCTCGCGCACTTCGCCGGGCTGGAGGGCGGCCGGACCTGGGAGTGGAAGCTCTACCTGCACGACGCCCCGGCGGACCTGGGGGCGCGTCTGCTGGCGGCCGGTCTGGAGCCGGAGGACCCGGAGACGCTGATGGTCGCCCCGGTGGACCGGCTGTCCACGGAGGTGGCGCCGCCGCCCGGCATCGCGCTGGTGCCGGTGGTGGACGCGGCCGGGGTGGACCTGATGATGGCGGTCCACGACCGGGCGTTCGGCGGCCGGCCTCGGCCGGAGCTGCGGCAGCAGTTGCTGGACCTGGTCACCGGCGAGCCGGAGCGGGTCGCCGCGGTGGTCGCGATGGCCGGGGACGTGCCGGTCAGCTCGGCGCGGCTGGAGGTGCGGCCGGGGGCGCCGTTCGCGGGGCTGTGGGGCGGGGGCACCGTGCCGGAATGGCGGGGACGGGGCATCTACCGGGCGCTGGTGGCGTACCGGGCCGGGCAGGCGGCCGCGGCCGGGATTCCGTACCTGCAGGTCGACGCCTCGGATCAGAGCCGGCCCATCCTGGAGCGGCTCGGGTTCGAGCGGGTCGGCGTGACCGTGCCGTACGTGTGGCCGGGGCTGCGACCGGAGGCGGGGCGTTGAGCGGGATTCCCTCTTCGCGCCTGCCGGTGCGGGCCGTCGCCGCGGCGGGGCTGGGGCGGGCGGGGCCGGTCCGGGTGCTGGAGAGCAGCCCGCGGTCCCGGGTGTGGCGGGTGGAGACGGACGGCGGGGCGGTGGTCGTCAAGCGGAGCGTGGGCGGGGCGGATGCGGCGGAGCGGTTCGTACGGGAGGTTTCCGCGCTGCGGGTCGCGGCGCGGGCGGAACACGGTCCCGGCGGGGCTTCGGGGCTCCGCCCCGGACCCCGCGCCTCGAACGCCGACGGGGCAGGAATCGCCCCGGGTGTCCCCGTGGCCCCGCGTCTGATCTGGGATGACGCCGACGAGCGGGTGCTCGTGCTGGAGTGGGTGGAGCACCGGCCGGCGGAGGACGGGTGGCAGGTCGGGTATGCGACGGCCCTGGCACGGCTGCATGCCACGGCGGTCCCCGGGGACGCCGGGGCGCTGCCGCGGCAGGAGGGGCCCGGGGAGCGGGATGTGGAGGCGTTTCTCGCACTCGCCGACGCGCTCGGGGCGGATGTGCCGGCCGGGGCGGCCGGGGAGCTGTCCGCGCTGGTCGGTCGACTGGCGGGGCAGCCGGGGAACGCCCTGCTGCACGGCGACCCGTGCCCGGGGAACGATCTGCACACGGCCGGCGGGATCCGGTTCGTGGACTTCGAGCAGGCCTGTCTCGGCAGCGGGGTGACCGAGCTCGCCTACCTCCGGATCGGCTTCCCGACCTGCTGGTGCTCGACCGGGCCCGCCGCGGAGCTGCTCACCCGCGCGGAGGCCGCGTACGCCGACACGTGGCGTGCGGAGACCGGTACGGAGGCCACGGGCAGCCTCGCCGACGCCTGCGCGGGCTGGCTGATCCGCGGTGACGCGCTGGTCCCGCGGGACCGGCGCGACGGCACCGACCACCTGGCCCGGATGCGCCGGCGGGACTGGACCTGGGGCACCGCCACCGCCCGCGGGCGCCTCGCCCACCGGCTGGGCGTGGTCGCGGCGCTGTGCACGGACCACGAGGGCCTGCACGCCGTCGGCGAGCTGGCGGCTTCCCTGCGCGCCCGGATGCGGGCCCGGTGGCCGGAGGTCCGGCCGCTGCCGGGGCGGCGCCCGGCCGGGTGGTGAACGGAAGCCGGACGCTCGCGCGGGGCGGGTGGGGTGCGGGGTGACCTGCACCACCCGCCATGCGTAGACTTAGGGCAGCCTAACCTAAATGTTCGGGGAGCAGTGTGAGTACCGAGGTCTACCGGGACGCCTGGGGCGTTCCGCATCTGCGTGCCGGCGACGCCCGGGAGCTGGCCTTCGCCCAGGGGCGGGTCACCGCCGGCGACCGTGCCTGGCAGCTGGAGGTGGAGCGGCGGCGCTCCCAGGGTTCCACCGCCGCCTTCCTCGGGCCGGAGTCCGTGACCTGGGACACCTTCGCCCGGCAGTCCCGGCTCGACGACACGGCCAGGCGCTGCTTCGAGGCCCTGGACCCGGAGACCGCCGACTGGGTGCGCGCGTACGTGGACGGGGTCAACGCGGGCATGCCCGCGGGCGCCGCCCGCGACCCGCGGTTCGCGGACACCGGGCTCGCGGTGACGCCGTGGGAGCCGTGGGTGCCGCTCGGCATCTGGATCTCCACGCACATCCTGTTCGCCGGCTTCCCCACCAAGATCTGGCGCGAGCAGGTGGCCCGGGCCCTCGGCGACGAGGCGATCACCCTGTTCGCCACCGACGGCCCCGGCACCTCCGGCAGCAACGGCTGGATGGTCCCCGGCGACCGCACCACGACCGGCGCCGCCCTGATCGCCGGCGACCCGCACCGGTTCATCGAGGACCCGGGCATCTACCAGCAGATACGGCTCTCCTGCCCGGAGTTCGACGTCCTGGGCATGGCCGTCCCCGGCATCCCCGGCCTCGCCCACTTCGGCCACACCGGCAGCGCCGCCTGGGCCATCACCAACGCCATGGCCGACTACCACGACCTCTACCGCGAGCGGCTGCGCACCGCTCCCGGCGGCGGCACCGAGGCGCTCGGCCCGGACGGTACCTGGGAGCCGGTGGCCCGGCACACCGAGACCGTCGAGGTGGCGGGCGGCGACCCGGTGCAGGTCGAGATCGTGGAGACGGCCCGCGGCCCGGTGATCGCCGGCCACCTCGCGGGCATCGCCGCCCCGGATGGCGACCGGCCCGAGGAGTGCGTCAGCCTCCGCTACCCGCCGCGGGTCCGCGCGGACCTCGGCTTCGCCGTGCTCCCCGCGCTGCTGCGGGCCCGTACGGTCGGCGACATCGACCGGGCCCTCGACGGCTGGGCCGAGCCCGTGAACGTCGTGCACGCCGCCGACACGCAGGGCGGCCTGCTGCACCGGGTGGCCGGTGTCGTCCCGGAGCGCGCCCGCGCCAACAAGCTGCGCCTGGTGCCCGCCTGGGAGCCCGGTCACGAGTGGCGGGGCTGGGCGCAGACCACCGCCGAGCCGGTCCAGGGCTTCGCGGTGATGGCCAACGCCCGTGGCATCGCCTCCCCGTTCGGCATCGAGTTCGCGCCCCCGCACCGGGCCGACCGGATCCGCGAACTGCTCAGCGGCTCCGCCGACTGGACCGCCAAGGGCATGGCCTCGGTCCACACCGACACCTTCCTCGCCTCCGCGGGCCCGCTGCTCGACGTCCTCGCACCGCTCGACGGCCTCTCCCCCGCCGCCGCCGCGCTGCGCACCCGGCTGCTGGCCTGGGACCGGCACATGGCCGCCGACAGCACCGACGCGACCCTGTTCGCGGGGCTGCGGCACGCCGTGGTCCGGGGCATCGCCGCCGACCCGGCGTTCGCCGCCCTCACCGGCACCCCCGGCGCGCCCGCGGTGTTCCACCCCTGGCTGTACCTGCTGCCGAAGGTGGGCTACGCCCTGGAGGGCATCCTCACCACCTCGCTGCTGCCGGGCCTGGACCGGGCCGGCCTGGTCCGCACCGCCCTGGAGGAGGTCGCGGCCGGGGCCGGCGAGCCGGCCCGCTGGGCGGACGTGCACCGCCTCGCGCCCTGGCAGGCCGTGCCCGACCCGGACGCCGAGTGGCCCGGCCTGGGCGGCGACCACGACTGCGTGCTCGCCACGTCCAGCGTGCCCGGCTTCACCGACCTCACCGCCCGCGGCCCGTCCGCCCGCTACGTCTGGGACCTGGCTTCCCGCGAGGACAGCCTGTGGGTGGTGCCGCTGGGCGCCGACGGGGTCACCGGCTCGGCCCACCACCGCGACCAGCTCGCCCTGTGGGCCCGCGGCGAACTCGTCCCGGTCGTCACCGACTGGGCCCGGCTCGACAAGGAGGACAGCGTATGAGCGCGCACGCACCCCGTCCGCCCGTGCACACCGAGGAGGTGCCCGGCTTCGGCACCGTCACCCTCACCCCGGTGGACCCGGCGGCCGACGCCGGGCTGATCCACCGCTGGGTGTCCGAGGAGCGGGCCCGCTTCTGGGGCATGGGCGGGGCCGGCGAGGAGCTGGTCCGGGAGATCTACGAGGACGTGGACCGGCGCACCACCCACCACGCGTTCCTGGCCCGCCGCGACGGGGTGCCGGTGGCCCTGTTCCAGTCGTACGAGCCGGCCGAGGACCGGGTCGGCGAGTGCTACGCCGTGCAGCCCGGTGACACCGGGGTGCACCTGCTGATCGGCCCGGCGGCCGGACCCGGCGAGCGCGGTTTCACCCGCACCCTGCTGGGCGTGTTCCACCGCTTCCTGTTCGGCGCCGGGGCGGCCCGGCTGGTGGCCGAGCCGGACGCGGCGAACGAGAAGGCGATCGGCCTGCTGGAGCGGGCCGGCTACGGGCTGGGCCCGGAGGTCGGGCTGCCGGAGATCGACCTCCCCGAGGTGTACCTCGCGCCCAAGCGCGCCCGGCTGCTCTTCCTGCCGGCGCCGGAACACCGCGGCTGACCGCACCGGCCCGGGCAGCCCGTACGCCCGAACGCGCACAGGAGCCCCCGCCGGCCGGCGGGGGCTCCTGTGCACACGGTGCGGGACTCAGCCCTCGGAGACGCCCAGCTTCTCCAGGATGAGCTCCTTGACGCGGGCCGCGTCGGCCTGGCCGCGGGTGGTCTTCATGACCGCGCCGACCAGGGCGCCGACGGCCGCGACCTTGCCGCCGCGGATCTTGTCCGCGATGGCCGCGTTGCCGGCGATGGCCTCGTCGACGGCCGCGCCGAGCGCGCCCTCGTCCGAGACGACCTTCAGGCCGCGCTTCTCGACGACCTCGTCCGGCGAGCCCTCGCCGGCGAGGACGCCTTCGAGGACCTGGCGGGCCAGCTTGTCGTTCAGGTCACCGGACGCCACCAGCTCCGCCACCCGGGCCACCTGGGCCGGAGTGATCGCGAGCTCGTCGACGCCGACGCCCTGCTCGTTGGCGTTGCGGGCCAGCTCGCCCATCCACCACTTGCGCGCGGCGACCGAGTCGGCGCCCGCCTCGATGGTGGCGACGATGGAGTCCACGGCGCCCGCGTTGAGCATCGACTGCATGTCGAACTCGCTGACGCCCCACTCCTCGCGGAGCCGGTTGCGGCGCACCCGCGGCATCTCGGGCAGACCGGCGCGCAGCTCCTCGACCCAGGCGCGGGCCGGGGCGACGGGGACCAGGTCGGGCTCCGGGAAGTACCGGTAGTCCTCGGCGTTGTCCTTGATGCGGCCGGAGGTGGTGGAGCCGTCGTCCTCGTGGAAGTGACGGGTCTCCTGCACGATCGAGCCGCCGGACTGCAGGACGGCCGCGTGCCGCTGGATCTCGAAGCGGGCCGCGCGCTCGACGGACCGGAGCGAGTTGACGTTCTTCGTCTCGCTGCGGGTGCCGAACTTCTCGGTGCCGTGCGGGCGCAGCGACAGGTTCACGTCGCAGCGCATCTGGCCCTTGTCCATGCGGGCCTCGGACACGCCGAGGGCCTTGATGACCTCGCGCAGCTCGGCCACGTACGCCTTGGCGACCTCGGGGGCCCGGGTGCCCGCACCCTCGATCGGCTTGGTGACGATCTCGATGAGCGGGATGCCGGCGCGGTTGTAGTCGAGCAGGGAGTGGGACGCACCGTGGATGCGGCCGGTGGCGCCGCCGACGTGCGTCGACTTGCCGGTGTCCTCCTCCATGTGGGCGCGCTCGATCTCCACGCGGAAGATCTCGCCGTCCTCCAGCTGGACGTCCAGGTAGCCGTTGAAGGCGATCGGTTCGTCGTACTGGGAGGTCTGGAAGTTCTTCGGCATGTCCGGATAGAAGTAGTTCTTCCGGGCGAAGCGGCACCACTCGGCGATCTCGCAGTTCAGCGCGAGGCCGATCTTGACGGCGGACTCGACGCCGATCGCGTTGACGACCGGGAGCGCGCCGGGCAGGCCCAGGCAGACCGGGCAGGTCTGCGAGTTGGGCTCGGCGCCCAGCTCGGTGGAGCAGCCGCAGAACATCTTGGTACGGGTGCCGAGCTCGACATGGACTTCGAGGCCCATGACGGGGTCGTACGCCGCGAGGGCCGCGTCGTACGACAGGAGTTCGGTGACGGTCACTTTGAGACTTTCCCTCTCAGCCCAGCAGGACGTCGTCGTCGCCGAGGCGCTTGAGCTCGCGGTACAGGATCGCGAGGCCGGTGACGATGGCGGCGGCGGACACAACGGCGTCGACCAGCTGCAGCGTGTCGTTCTCGGTGCGGGCCTTGCGGGCCTGCTTGATCACGCTGATGGCACCGAAGGCGGTGGTGCCGATCGACAGGTACGTACCGGACTTGGACTTCTTGAAGCCCTTGGCCTTGGTCAGTGCACTCACAGGGACGGAGCCTCCTCCAGCAGCGGGTGACCCCAGCGCGCGACGAAGGCGGCCTCGACGGCGGCACCGACCTTGTAGAGACGGTCGTCCTTCATCGCCGGGGCGATGATCTGCAGACCGACCGGGAGACCGTCCTCGGGTGCCAGGCCGCACGGGAGCGACATGGCCGAGTTGCCGGCCAGGTTGGTCGGGATGGTGCACAGGTCCGCGAGGTACATCGCCATCGGGTCGTCGGCGCGCTCGCCGATCGCGAAGGCGGTGGTCGGAGTGGTCGGGGAGACGATCACGTCGACCTGCTCGAAGGACTTCTCGAAGTCCTGCGTGATGAGCGTGCGGACCTTCTGGGCCGAGCCGTAGTACGCGTCGTAGTAGCCGGAGCTGAGCGCGTACGTGCCGAGGATGATGCGGCGCTTGACCTCGTCGCCGAAGCCGGCCTCGCGGGTCAGCGCGGTGACGTCCTCGGCGGACTTGGTGCCGTCGTCGCCGACCCGCAGGCCGTAGCGCATGGCGTCGAACCGGGCCAGGTTCGAGGAGCACTCGGACGGCGCGATCAGGTAGTACGCGGCGAGCGCCAGGTCGAAGGACGGGCAGTCCAGCTCGACGATCTCGGCGCCGAGCTCCTTGAGCAGCTCGACCGACTCGTCGAAGCGCTGCACGACGCCGGCCTGGTAGCCCTCGCCGCGGAACTGCTTGACGACGCCGACGCGCATGCCGGCGACCGAGCCGTTGCGGGCGGCCTCGACGACCGGCGGGACCGGGGCGTCGATGGAGGTGGAGTCCATCGGGTCGTGGCCGGCGATGACCTCGTGCAGCAGGGCCGCGTCCAGGACCGTGCGGGCGCACGGGCCGCCCTGGTCGAGGGAGGAGGAGAAGGCGACCATGCCGTAGCGGGAGACGCCGCCGTAGGTCGGCTTGACGCCGACGGTGGCGGTGACGGCCGCGGGCTGGCGGATCGAGCCGCCGGTGTCGGTGCCGATGGCCAGCGGGGCCTCGTAGGCGGCGAGGGCCGCGGAGGAGCCGCCGCCGGAGCCGCCGGGGATCCGGGTGAGGTCCCACGGGTTGCCGGTGGGGCCGTAGGCGCTGTTCTCGGTGGAGGACCCCATGGCGAACTCGTCCATGTTGGTCTTGCCGAGGATGACGACGTCGGCTTCCTTCAGCCTGCGCGTCAGGGTGGCGTCGTACGGCGGGATCCAGCCTTCGAGGATCTTCGATCCCACCGTGGTCGGGATGCCCTTGGTGGTGAAGATGTCCTTGAGCGCGAGCGGGACGCCGGCCAGCGGGCCGAGCTTCTCGCCGGCGGCGCGCTTCGCGTCGACGGCGCGGGCCTGGGCCAGCGCGCCCTCGGTGTCGACGTGCAGGAAGGCGTGCACCTTCTCGTCGACGGCGGCGATGCGGGCCAGGTGGGCTTCGGTGACCTCGACGGCGGTCAGTTCACCGGAGGCGATCTTCTCCGCGATCTCGGCGGCCGTGAGCTTGATGATCTCGGTCATGACGGGTTAGTCCTCCCCCAGGATCTGCGGCACCTTGAAACGCTGCTGCTCCTGGGCGGGGGCTCCGGAGAGCGCCTGCTCGGGGGTGAGCGACGGGCGGACCTCGTCCGCGCGCATGACGTTCGTCAGCGGCAGCGGGTGGGAGGTCGGCGGGACGTCTTGGTCGGCGACCTCGGAGACGCGGGCGACCGCGCCGATGATGTCGTCCAGCTGTCCGGCGAAGTGATCCAGCTCCGCGGGCTTCAGCTCCAGACGCGCCAGCCGAGCGAGGTGGGCGACCTCCTCGCGCGTGATGCCAGGCATGCAGCGATCCTCTGAGGGTGGTGTGTGTGTAGGTTTCGGGCCCAATCCTATGGGGCGGGGCCCGCACTCCACGAAACGGTTTGGCGGGAGCCGTGGGCACGGCCCCCGCCGGACCGCTTCCGGACCACTTCCGGATCGCCCGGCCGGCAGGTGGATCACCGGTCCGGGAGGGGCCGTCGGTCAGCGGCGGGTGCCGAAGTTCTGGACCCACCAGGGACCGTTGCCCTTGAGGTTGACGCCCACGCCGATGTCCTTGTAGCGGCAGTTCAGGATGTTGGCGCGGTGGCCGGGGCTGTCCATCCAGCCGGCCATCGCCCTGGCCGGGGTGCGGGGGCTCTTGTAGATGTTCTCGCCCCAGGACGACCAGCGGTAGCCGGCCTTGGTCATGCGGTCGCCCGCGCTGCGGCCCTCGGGGCTGGTGTGGGAGTAGTAGTTGCGCCTGGCCATGTCGTCGGCGTGCGCCTGGGCGGCCTTCATCAGGCGCTTGTCGGCGCGCAGCGGGGCGCAGCCGGCCCGGCGCCGCTCGGCGTTGGCGAGCTCGACGACCTTCTTGGCGTACCGCTCGGCCTTGGTGGCGGGGGCGGCCGGGGCCGCGGGTATCGCGGCCGGGCGGCCGGCGGGCCGGTCGGCGGCGGTGCCCGCGTGGCCGGCGGCGGGCCACAGGAACGCGGCCGCGGTGGCGGCCGAGGCGACGGCGGCCACGGAGAGGAGGGTCGTACGGCCCCGGGAGCGGCGGTGGCGGGCGGGGGCGGGGTGGCGGTCGTCGTGCTGGGGCATGGGACTCCGTTCTCTGGTTCCACCGGGGTGTCCGGCTACAGAGGGAGACCCGCCCCAGGCGTGCAGACAACACTTTTTTCGTATGTATTTCTCGATACGGGCCTCCCGGCACGGGCCGGGCCCGCCCCGGGAGGCACCGCAGGACTGCGGCCGGACCTACGGCAGGGCCCGCCGGACCCGGTCGGCGGTTTCGGCGGCGGAGGAGGCGGCCAGTTCGGCGGTGACGTCGGCGGGGCGGCGCCAGCCGCGTTCGCCGCGGGCCAGCAGCCAGGCGGTGGCCTCGGCCGGCGGCATGGCGGCGGCCACCAGCCAGCCCTGTACGGCGTCGCAGCCGAGGTCGCGCAGCCGCTCCCAGGTCTCGTCGTCCTCGACGCCCTCGGCGACGACGAGCAGGCCCAGCGAGTGGGCCAGGTCGACGGTGCAGCGGACGATCTCCGCGTCCTGGGCGTCCACGGCGAGCCGGGCCACGAACGAGCGGTCGATCTTCAGCTCGCTGACCGGCAGCCGGCGCAGGTGCACCAGGGAGGAGTAGCCGGTGCCGAAGTCGTCGAGGGACATCTTCACGCCGTGGCCGGTGAGCCCGGCCATGGTGTCGGCGGCCCGCTGCGGGTCCTCCAGCAGGACGTGCTCGGTTATCTCCAGCTGGAGGGCGCCCGCGGGCACCCCGTGGCGGGCCAGCCGGGCGGCGACCGCGCCGGCGAAGCCCGGGGTGTGGACGTCCCGCGGGGACACGTTGACGGCGACCGGCACCTTCAGGCCCTGGGCGCGCCAGCGGGCGACCTGGGCGAGGGCGGTCTCCAGGACGTACTCGGTCAGGTGCGGCATCAGGCCGGAGGTCTCGGCGATGGCGATGAACTCGTCCGGGGGGACCCGGCCGCGCTCCGGGTGCACCCAGCGGACCAGCGCCTCCAGCCCGGCGACCTGCCCGTCGAAGCGGACCTTGGGCTGGTAGTGGAGTTCCACCTCGGAGGCGTCGAGGGCGCGGCGCAGGTCGCCGAGGAGGCCGAGCCGGTCGGGCGTGTTGCTGTCCCGCTTGGACTCGTACACCTCGACTCCGGTGCGGTCCCGCTTGGCCTGGTACATGGCCACGTCCGCGCGGCGCAGCAGGCCTTCGGCGTCGAGGGCGTGGTCGGGGAAGACGGCGAGGCCGGCGCTGGCCTCCAGGACGAGGGTGAGGCCGTCGAGGTCGAGCGGGGAGCTGAGTTCGGCGACGAGGTGGCGGGCGACCCGCTGGGCGCTGGTCGTGGAGTCGGCGACGGGCAGCAGGACGGCGAACTCGTCGCCGCCGAGCCGGGCCGCCTCGGCGTGCCGGGGCAGGGCGAGGCGGAGCCGTTCGGCGATCTGGAGCAGCAGCCGGTCGCCGGCCAGGTGGCCGAGGGTGTCGTTGACGGCGCGGAAGCGGTCCAGGTCGATGAGGACGAGGGCGGACCGGGTGCCGATACGTTCAGCCTCGTCCAGGGCGGTCCAGGCGCGCTCCAGCAGCCAGGACCGGTTGGGCAGGCCGGTGAGCGGGTCGCGCAGCTGCTCCTCGGCGCGGGCCCGGGCGATCCACAGGGTGGAGTCGAGGGCGATGAGGGGGACGGCGAACAGCGGCAGCAGCACCGGCAGGGTGACGGCGACGACGCAGATCAGCGGGGCGATGCCGAGCAGGGCGACGGCGACGAGGGCCTGGCGGAGCATCGCGGTGCGGGCGACGGTGGGCAGCCCGCCGCGGCGCGGGGCGAGGGTGCACCAGAGCAGGGCGCGGGTGACGAGGAGGTAGGCGAGGGCGACGAGCACCACCTCGGGTGCGGCGGCCGGTTCCCAGCCGGTGGGCAGCCAGGGTTCCTCGACGGTCGGGGTGTCGCCGAAGGCGGCGAGGACGAGGGCGCCCGCGCCGATGCCGAGGACGTCGACGGCGCCGTGCAGAAGGCCCTGCCGCCAGCGGTGCCGGCGGGCCGCGCCGACCAGGGAGACCACGGAGAGGCTGACCAGCCCGGCGGGTACCCAGCCGTAGAGGAGCAGGACGCCGAGGGTGAGGGCGGCGCCGGATCCGGTGCCGCCCCACCAGCGGTCGCGGCCGAGGGCCACGAGGTGGCCGACGATGATGCCGGTGAGCAGGGCCAGGGACCAGCCGACGGTGGCGCCGGGGAACAGGGCCCGGCCGTCGCCGATCGCGCGGACGACTCCGGCGACCAGGACGACCACGGCGGCGGCGATGACGGCGACCGGCAGCACGGCGCTGCGCCCGGTCCCCGTGTCGAGCGGGTGGGCGTCGGGTGCCTTCGGCCCCAGCACGCCGAGCCGTCCGCCCCGCAGGAACGGGAGCCCCCCGCCGAAATCAGGTGACGGGTCGGCGTTTTCGGTCGGTTTCATGCCCGTCCCTCTCACAGCCGGCAATGCCGATGCCCACGCGATGGCCCGATGTCATGCCATCACGGCCGGATTTGCACCTCGCAGCCGTGCACGACAGGCGCACCCCTCAACAGTAGGCCGCAGCAGGCTCCCAGGGGCAGCGGTCGGCAGTGGTTGCCCGAATGCGACCCAGCCATCCTCATCAGTACGGTATCCGCCGAACGGGTGAGGGCGGACCAGGACCCCCCTGTCACCCATCTGATGATCCGACAGCTAAGGGGTGCCTGGCCAGTCCCGTGCGGGCACTATTCCCCCTCAACCGGAAGGGCGGCTTCGCGGGCGGCGTCCGGTCCCTGCTCCAGCAGCACGGCGAAGCCGGCGTCGTCGAGCACGGGCAGCTTCAGCTGCATCGCCTTGTCGTACTTGGAGCCGGGGTTGTCGCCGACGACCACGAAGGACGTCTTCTTGGAGACCGAACCGGTGACCTTGGCGCCCCGGCTCTGCAGGGCCTCCTTGGCGCCGTCGCGGGTGTGGTCCTGCAGGGTTCCGGTGACCACGACGGTCAGCCCCTCCAGCGGCCGCGGGCCCTCCTCCTCGGCGGAACCTTCCTCCTCCATCCGGACGCCGGCCGCGCGCCACTTGCGCAGGATCTCCTGGTGCCAGTCCACGGCGAACCACTCCTTGAGAGAGGCCGCGATGATGGCGCCCACGCCCTCGGTGGCGGTGAGTTCCTCCTCGGTGGCCTGCTCGATCCGCTCGATGGAGCGGAACTCGCGGGCCAGCGCCTCGGCGGCGACCGGGCCGACGTGCCGGATGGACAGGCCGTTGATGATGCGGGCCAGCGGGCGGTCCTTGGCCGCCTCGATGTTCGCGAGCATCGCCAGGGTGTTCTTCTTCGGCTCGCCGTCCTGGGTGGCGAAGACCGTGACGATCTTCTCCTCGCCGGTCTTCGGGTCCCTCTTGGGCAGCCCGCTGTCCGGATCGAGCACGTACGCCTTGATGGGCAGCAGCTGTTCGACCGTCAGATCGAACAGGTCGCCCTCGTCGCGCACCGGCGGCACCGCCGGCTCCAGCGGGCGGGTGAGCGCGGCCGCGGCCACCGCGCCGAAGTTCTCGATGTCCAGGGACTGCCGGCCGCCGAGGTAGAACAGCCGCTCGCGCAGCTGGGCGGGGCAGGTCTGCCCGTTGGGGCACCGCAGGTCGATGTCCCCCTCCTTCATGGCCCGCAGCGGGGTCCCGCACTCCGGGCACTCGGCGGGCATCACGAACTCCCGCTCGGTGCCGTCGCGCAGGTCGACCACCGGGCCGAGGATCTCGGGGATGACGTCACCGGCCTTGCGCAGCACGACGGTGTCGCCGATCAGCACGCCCTTGGCCTTGACCACCTCCTGGTTGTGCAGGGTGGCGAACTCGACCTCGGAGCCGGCCACCTGCACCGGCTCCACCTGCGCGTACGGGGTGACCCGGCCGGTGCGGCCGACGCCGACCTTGATGTCGACCAGCCGGGTGTTGACCTCCTCCGGCGCGTACTTCCAGGCGATCGCCCAGCGCGGGGCGCGCGCCGTGGAGCCGAGCCGGCCCTGGAGCGGGATCTCGTCGAGCTTGACGACCACGCCGTCGATCTCGTGCTCGACCGAGTGCCGGTTCTCGCCGAAGTACGCGATGAACTCCCGGACCTCGCCGAGGGAGCCGACCACCCGGTTGTGCCGGGCGGTGGGCAGTCCCCACTCGTGCAGCAGCTCGTACGCCTGCGACAGCCGGTCGATGACCAGGCCGTCGCGGGCGCCGATGCCGTGCACCACCATGTGCAGCGGGCGGGTGGCGGTGACCTTCGGGTCCTTCTGGCGCAGCGATCCGGCGGCCGCGTTGCGCGGGTTGGCGAACGGCTTGTCGCCGGCCTCCACCAGACGGGCGTTCAGCTCCTCGAACTTCTCCATCGGGAAGAAGACCTCGCCGCGGATCTCGACGAGGGCCGGGACGCGGTCGCCCGTGAGCCGGTCGGGGATCTCGGCGATCGTCCGCACGTTCGGCGTGATGTCCTCGCCGGTGCGGCCGTCGCCGCGGGTGGCGGCCCGGACCAGCCGGCCGTTCTCGTACGTCAGGTTGACCGCGAGGCCGTCCACCTTCAGCTCGCACAGGTAGTGGAAGGCGCCGCCCGCGTCCCGTGCCACCCGCTCGGCCCAGGCGGACAGCTCCTCGTCGTCGAAGGCGTTGTCGAGGGAGAGCATCCGCTCGCGGTGCTCGACGGCCGCGAAGTCCGTCGCGTACGCCCCCGCCACCTTCTGGGTGGGCGAGTCGGGGGTGCGCAGCTCGGGGAACTCCTCTTCCAGCGCCTCCAGGGAGCGCAGCAGCCGGTCGAACTCGGCGTCGCTGACCACCGGCTGGTCGCTCACGTAGTACCGGAAGCGGTGCTCCTCGACCTGTTCGGCGAGCAGGGCGTGCCGCTCACGCGCCTCCACCGGTACCGCGTCGCCCTGCTGCTGTTCGGCTGCCATGCCCGTCCTCCCGTTGAACCGTCACTCAGGGTTGTCGGCGAGCGACCTCGCCGCCCGGACGCAATGGGCCTGTACCGCACGCGCGTAGGCGGGCGAAGCACCCGCCAGACCGCACGACGGGGTGACCACCACGGACTCCGCGAGGGTCCCCGGGGACAGTCCCAGCCTGCGCCAGAGCTTCCTGACACCCATGACGCTACCGGCCGGGTCCGACAACGGGCCGTCGGTGCCGGGGACCACACCGGCGAAGAGCCGCGTGCCGCCTTCGACGGCTTCGCCGATCGCCTCGTCCTCGCGCTCCGTGAGCAGTGCGAAATCGAACGAGATGCCCGTGGCGCCGGCCCGGCGCAGCAGGGCGAACGGCACGGCGGGCGCGCACGAGTGCACGGTCACCGGGCCGTCGTGGACGGCGAACAGGTCCCGCAGGGTGCCCTCCACGACCTGCCGGTCCACCGCCCGGTGGGTCCGGTAGCCGCTGGCGGTCTTCACCTGGCCGCGCAGCACCGCGGTCAGCGAGGGCTCGTCGAACTGGAGCACGATCTCGGCGCCGGGGATCCGCTTGCGGACGTCGGCGAGGTGGCCGTGCAGGCCCTCGGCGAGCGAGCCGGCCAGGTCGCGGCAGGCCCCGGCGTCCTGGAGCACGGCCTCGCCGCCGCGCAGTTCGAGGGCGGCGGCCAGCGTCCACGGGCCGACGGCCTGCACCTTGAGCGGGCCGCTGTAGCCCTGGGTGAACTCCTCCAGCGCGTCGAGGTCCTCGCCGAGCCAGGACCGGGCCCGCCGGGTGTCCCGGCCGGGCCGGTCGCTGATCCGCCAGCCGCTCGGCTCGACGTGCGCGTACATGTCGACGAGCAGCCCGAGGGAGCGGCCGATCATGTCGGCGCCGGGGCCGCGGGCGGGCAGTTCGGCAAGGTACGGGAACTCCTCGAAGGTCCCCGTCACGGTCTTGGCGGCCTCGCGCGCGTCCCCGCCGGGCAGCGAGCCGACTCCGGTGGCGGTCATCGGCTCAGCGCCCCGGCCGTACGGTCAGGTCGTTGACCTCGGCGTCGCGCGGCAGGTCGATGGCCATCACGACGGTGGTGGCCACGGACTCGGGGTCGATCCAGGCCGCCGGGTCGTACTCCCTGCCCTCCTGGGAGTGCACCTTGGCCTGCATCGGGGTGGCGGTGCGGCCCGGGTAGACGGAGGTGACGCGGACGCCGTTGGGCTTCTCCTCGTGGCGCAGCGAGTCGGCGAGGGCCTTGAGGCCGTGCTTGGAGGCGGCGTACGCGCTCCACTCGGCGTGCGCGTTGAGGCCGGCGCCGGAGTTGACGTAGACGACGTGGCCCTGGGCGGCGCGCAGCGAGGGCAGCAGCAGCCGGGTGAGTTCGGCGGGGGCGATCAGGTTCACGTTGAGCTGCTGGTGCCAGGTCTTGGGGCGGAGTTCGCCGACCGGGCCGAGGTCGACGATGCCGGCGACGTGCAGCAGGGAGTCGAGCCGGTCGGGCAGCGCCTGGTGGGAGAACGCCCAGGAGATCCGGTCCGGGTCGGCGAGGTCGGCGACGAGCGCCCGGGAGCCGGGGAAGCGGGCGGTGAGCTCCTTGCCGCGGGCGGCGTCGCGGGCGAGCAGCACCAGGTCGTCGCCGCGCTCGTGCAGCCGGCGCGCGACGGCGGCGCCGATGCCCGAGCCGGCACCGGTGATCAGATGAGTAGCCATGCCCCCATGCTCGCACCCCGGGCGGGCCCGGCCGGCCGGGGTGCGAGCACCGGCCGGCCCGGGTCAGCCCTGCTGCGCCGTCGCCCGCAGTGCGGCGGCCCGCCGGGCCGGGTCGTAGCCGGCGGGGACGCCCTCGACGAGGACGGCCTCGGCGGCCATGTGCCGGGTGCGCAGCGGCAGGATCTCCTGGTAGGCCGGGGAGGCGTACCAGGCGCGGGCGGCTTCGATGTCAGGGAAGGCGATGACGACCACGGTGCCCTCCCAGGGGCCTTCGACCACCTCGACCTCGGCGCCGTGCACCAGGAAGCGGCCGCCGAACGGGTCGAGGGTGGCCTGGATCCGCTCGATGTACTCGATGATCTCGGCGTGCGGCTGCCGGGGGCGCAGGTGGGCGATCGCGTAGGCGGGCATGCGTCTCTCCTCGGTTGCGGTGGCACCGTCCCGCGCGGTCCGCGGGGCGTACGCCGATCCTGCCGGGGCGGGCCGGGGCGGTCGATTACTCCGGAGGTCATGGCCGGTGGCCGGCCCCGGCCGGCGGCGGACGTGGCGGAGCCCGCCGGAGCCCTGCTCCGGCGGGCCCGCGGGGTGCGGGAGGGGTCAGCCCGCGCAGTAGGCGTTGACGATGGTCACGTCGCCCTTGTTGCCGTTCCTGTCCTCGACCACGGCGCGCAGCGAGACCGCCTTGCCCTTGGCCGGGTTCTTCACGGACACCCTGCCGTCCTTCACGGTCAGCTTCTTCCAGGTGTAGCCGCCGTCCGTGGAGGCGTACACCGCGAGGGACTTCAGGCCCTTCCCGCCGGCCGGGCCCTGCACGGTCAGCGGGATGGCGACGGTGCGGCCGGCCGGGGAGGTGCCGTCCAGGGCGACCTCCGGGGCGAAGCGGACCACGGAGACCGGCAGCGGCGTCTCCTTGGTGGTCTTCGCCGAGCGGAACCACCAGGCGGCCTTGATCCGGGTGGAGACCATGGACAGCGCGGGGCTGCGGTCCACGGTGGTGGTCAGCTTGTACGCGGCGTCACCGGCCGGGACCTTGAACGAGCCGCCGGTCAGAGGGTCGTTGTTGCGCCCGACGGGCACGCCGTTGCGGTACAGGACCGTGTCGGCCTTGGTGACCTCGCTGCCGCCGAGGTGGCCGGCGCCGTCCGCGAAGAGCGGCAGGGAGGCGACGATCTCGTCGCGGACCCGGTTGATGCCGAACCCGCCCCCGACGAGGGGGCCGAACACCGCGGTGTTGAACGTCTCCCGGTACGTCTTCCCGCTCTGGTAGACCCGCGGCGCGATGGTCTGGTACGAGGCCTCCACCAGCGGGAAGCCCTCGGCGTCCTTGCCCCCGCTCTGGTCGAAGTAGGTGTCCCACTTCACGCCGTCCTGCGCGGACAGGTGCAGGGTGGTGGTCCCGGGCAGCGGGCGCGGGACCGAGGCCGAGGTGGCTCCGGCGGCCTGCGGCAGCCAGCCGAGGGAGGTGAGCACGCCCTGCTTTCCGGTGGCCGCGACGCCCTGGGCTACCTTGACGGTGGCCAGTTCGGCGGCCTTCAGGTGCTTGGTGTAGCCGTCCGCGAGCCGCCTGACCGGGCCGCCGAGCACCACGTGGTACTCGTCGGCCGCGCCCCGCATCCAGTGCCCGTCGAACTGCTGCGAGAGGCTCCCGGCCGGTACGTCGGGGCCCTGCTGGGTCATGCGGAAGTTCCGGTACGAGTCCAGCCACCAGCCGAACGACATCCAGCCGCCGCTCGTGGTCACGGTGTAGCCGGGCGCCGCGAAGGCGGACACGGCGTCGGCCGCGGGGACGGTGATGTCCACGGGCTTGGCGGTCCGGGCGTCCACGGTCAGGGTCGTGTTGCGGCTGATGTCGAGCCGGGGCCGGGCGATCCAGTCGATGCCGGGCTGGGCGGCTTCCGGGTCGTCGATCGCGGCGGAGTTCATCAGGTAGCCGCCGCGGGGGACGCGGAGGGTGCCGGTGCCGGACGGGTCGTAGATGCCGTAGCGGCGGTCGGCGGCGGGGCCGGACACGCCGATCAGGGTGGTGTCGGCGTACTTCGCGGGCTTGCCGTCGCGGCCGATGTGCTTGACCGTCACGTCGTACGACTCGACCTCGCGGTCCACGGCGGCCGCGGTGCGCACGCTCTGGCCGCCGCCGGTGGCGGTGACGTACGCGCTGTACGCGCCGTCCTTGGTGCCGCCGGGCCGGGTGTCGGCGGTCACCGGGACACTGGCGGTGCCGCCGGCGGGGACGGTGACCTGGCGGGCGCCGAGGGTGAAGAAGCCCTTGGGGGCCGGCTTGTTGTCGGGGCCGGTGGCCCGGACGGCCAGCGTGAGGGTGACCGGGGCGCTGCCGAGGTTGCGGTAGGTGAGGTTCTTGGTGACCGGCTTGTCGTCCTGGTGCGGCCACTGCCGGACGCCGAAGCCGAGGGAGACGGGTTCGGCGATCACCTGCTGCCCGAGGGCGCGGTCGACGGCGATCCGGCCGCTGCCCTGCTGGAAGGCGGTGTACGCGCCGCCCTTGGTGGAGGCCGTCAGCACGCCCTTGAGCCGGTCGGCCTTCCACTGCGGGTGCTGCTGCTTGAGCAGGGCGGCGGCGCCGGCGGCGTGCGGGGTGGCCATGGAGGTGCCGGAGATGGACAGGTAGCCGGGCGGGTTCTGGCCCACCTCGCGCTCGATGAGGCTGCCGGGGGCGGCGGCCGCGGTGATGTCCACGCCGGGTGCGGTGACGTCGGGCTTGAGGCCGCCGTCGCCGGTGCGCGGGCCGGTGCTGGAGAACGGGGCGAGCACGTCCTTGTCGTCGACGGCGCCGACGGTCAGGGCGGCTTCGGCGCTGCCCGGGGAGTCGACGGTGCCGGCGCCGGGGCCGCTGTTGCCGGCGGCGACGGCGAACAGGACGCCCTTGTCGGCGCTCAGCTTGTTCACGGCGGCTTCGAGGGGGTCGAGCTGCGGGGTGTCGCCGCCGCCGAGGCTCAGGTTGATGATGTCGGCGCCCTCGGCGACGGCCCATTCGAAGCCGGCGAGGATGCCGGAGTCGTCGCCGGACCCGCCGTCGTCGAGGACCTTGCCGGCGAGCACCTTGGCGCCGGGTGCGACACCCTTCAGCCGGCCTCCGGAGGCGGCGCCGGTGCCGGCGGCGATGGAGGCGACGTGGGTGCCGTGGCCGACGCGGTCCTTGGTGTCGGCGGACCGGGTGAAGTTCTTGGCGGCGAGCACCTGGCCGGCGAGGTCGGGGTGGGTGGCGTCGACGCCGGTGTCGAGGACGGCGATCTTGACGCCCTTGCCGTCGTAGCCGGCGGCCCAGGCCTTGTCGGCGCCGATCTGCCGGGTGCTCTTGTCGAGGCCGGCCTTGCGGATGCCGTCCAGCCAGATCCGGGCGATGCCGGCGGCCGCGGTGCGGCTGCCGGTGGCGCGCTGCCTGTCGGTGAGGGCTTCCCAGACGGCGGCCGCGCCCTGCGGACCGGCGCTGACGGCCTCGGCGCCCAGGGTGCGGAAGGTGTGCCGGACGTCGGTGTCGCCGGCGTTGCGCAGCGCGGCGCGGGCGGCCGGGGCGGCGCCCTGGTAGCCGATGATCAGCCGGAGCCGGTCGCCGTGGGAGGCGCGGTACTCGGGGCGGCTGAGTTCGGTGACGTCGAAGAGCCGGGCGTCGAGGGTGCCGTCGGCGATCAGGCGCCGGGCGTCGTAGGGCACGACGCGGGTGTGGGTGCCGTCGCGTTCGACGGACACGGGTATCCGGGCCCGGCCGGGGGCCCGCTCCAGCCCGACGGGCCGGCCCTGGCCGTCGACGACCACGCGGTCGCCGGTGACGAGGGTGATGCGGGTGAGCCCCTTGCGGGCGGTGCCGGTGTCTGCGGCGGCGGGGAGCGGATCGGCGGTGTGGACGGTCTGGGCCGCGGACGGGGTGGTCAGTCCCGCCAGCAGGGCCACAGCGGCGGCCGCGGCGACACCCGCCGCGGACGCCCTCTTCAGTTCTTTACGCAATTCATCCCCCGGATGAGAGGTCATCGCGCGGAGGGCGGGGATCGCCCCCCGGAAGCGGCAGTATCACCCTCACGGGGGAATTGCTCAACAACGTGTCCGAATAAGACAGTTGAGGAAGAAGGGACTCCGGTGCCCGGCTCGTACGGCCGTTCCGGTCAGGCCGCGGCCCGGGCCTGGAAGGTCCTGCGGTAGGCGACCGGCGACACGCCGAGCGCCGTACGCATGTGCTGGCGCAGCGAGTTGGCCGAACCGAACCCTGCCCGGTGGGCCACCAGGTCCACCGGCAGGTCGCTCGACTCCAGCAGCTGCCGGGCGAGTTCGATGCGCTGGGCGGTCAGCCACTGGACCGGGGTGAGCCCGGCCTCCTCGCGGAACCGGCGGGTGAAGGTGCGCAGGCTCATCCGGGCGTGCTCGGCGAGCTGCGCCAGCGACAGCGGCTCGCCGAGGTGCTCCAGGGCCCAGGCCCGGGTGGCGGCGGTGGTGGCCAGGACGGGCTCCGGCACCGGCCGGTCGATGTACTGGGCCTGGCCGCCGTCCCGCCAGGGCGGTACGACACAGATCCGGGCGGCCCGGTTGGCGACGGCAGCGCCGTGGTCGCGGCGGATGAGGTGCAGGCAGAGGTCGACGCCGGCCGCCACGCCAGCGGAGGTGAGCACATCCCCGTCGTCGACGAACAGGACCTCCTCGTCGACGTTGACCTTGGGGTAGGCGCGCCGGAACTCGGGGGCGAGGTTCCAGTGGGTGGTGGCGGGCCGGCCGTCGAGCAGCCCGGCGGCGGCCAGCACGTAGGACCCGGAGCAGATGGACACCAGCCGGGTGCCGGGCCGGATCGCCGCGATGGCGGCGGTGACCTCGGGGGGCAGCGGTCCGCCCTCCCCCAGCTCGGGCATGGCGTGGGTGGGCGGGACGATCACGGTGTCGGCGGCGGCGAGGGCCTCGGGGCCGGCCGCGGGCAGCACGGTGAACCCGGCGTCGCTGAGCACCGGCCCGCCGTCGGCGGTGCAGACGGTGACCTCGTAGAGCACCCGGCCGGTCGCGTCCATGGCACTGCCGAAGACCCGCGAGGGCATGCCCAGCTCGAAGGGCGGGACGCCGGGAAGGGCGAGGACGGCGACGCGATGGACGGCAGGTGCGGTGGTTTCGGCGGGCTCCGGGGTCATGGCCAGATTCTGTCACATAGTGGCCATCCGGCCAGTACCGCGCCGGGGCAGGCGCAGCCATGCTGGTCTCACCGCCGCGGAAAGCAGGGTGAAAGCCCCGAAAAACCGCGGAACGCTCGCAGGAAAACCCCTGCGGACCTTCGACTTCTTTTTGGGAGACCTGCCATGCGTGCCGTCGTCGTCAACCAGTGGGGCGGACCCGAGACCCTGACCGTGGCCGAGCTCGACCGGCCCGCCCCCGGCCTCGGCGAGGTCCTGGTCCGTGTCCACGCGGCCGGCGTCAACCCGGTGGACTGGAAGACCCGGGCCACCGGCGGCCTGATCGAGTGGGGCGCGGTCCCGGCCGTCGGCTGGGACGTGTCCGGCACCGTCGAGGCCGTCGGCCCCGGCGTGACCGTCTTCCGTCCCGGCGACGAGGTCTTCGGCATGCCGCTGTTCCCCCGCCAGGCGGGCGGCTACGCCGAGTACGTGGTGGCCCCGGCCCGGCACCTCGCCCCCAAGCCGGAGTCCCTGACCCATGTGGAGGCCGCGGCCCTGCCGCTGGCCGCGCTGACCGCCTGGCAGGCCCTGGTGGACACCGCCGGCGTGCAGCCCGGGCAGCGGGTGCTGGTGCACGCGGCGGCCGGCGGCGTCGGCCACTTCGCGGTGCAGATCGCCAAGGCCCTCGGCGCGTACGTGATCGGCACGGCCAGTGCCGGCAAGCACGACCTGGTGCGCTCGCTCGGTGCCGACGAGGTCGTCGACTACCGCACGGTCCGTTTCGAGGACGTGGTGTCCGACGTGGACGTGGTCCTGGACGGGCTCGGCGGCGAGACCGCGGAGCGCTCCCTGAAGGTGCTCCGCCCCGGCGGCCGCCTGATCGTCCTGCCCGGCCCGGACGACGTCCCGGCCGAGACCGGCGCGGTGCGCGCCGAGTGGATGCTGGTGGACCCCGACCACCTGGGCCTGCGGGAGATCGCGGCGCTGGTCGGGCGCGGCGCGCTGAAGCCGGTGGTCGAGGCGGTGCTCCCGCTCGCGGAGGCCGCGAAGGCGCACGAGCTGGGCGAGCAGGGCCGCACCACCGGCAAGATCGTCCTCTCGGTGGCCTGACCCGCTGCCCGCCCTGCGGGAACACGAACGCCGCTGCCGTCCGGAGCCCGGACGGCAGCGGCGTTCCGTGCGTCTCAGACCGCGGCCGCGGCCCGGGTGGTGGTGGCGATGGTGGCGGAGCCGACCACGCGGGTGCCGTCGTACAGGACGATCGCCTGGCCGGGGGCGACGCCGCGGACCGGCTCGGTGAAGGTGACCTGCAGCTCGCCGTCGACGACCTCGGCGTGCACCTCGGTCTCGCCGCCGTGGGCGCGCAGCTGCGCCGTGTACGTGCCGGGGGCCGCCGGGACGGCGCCGCACCAACGGGGCTTGATCGCGGTCAGCGCGGAGACGTCGAGGGCCTCGGCGGGGCCGACCGTGACGGTGTTGTCGACCGGCGAGATGTCCAGGACGTAGCGCGGCTTGCCGTCGGGGGCCGGGTGGCCGATCCGCAGGCCCTTGCGCTGGCCGATGGTGAACCCGTACGCGCCCTCGTGGCTGCCGAGCCGGTTGCCGTCCTCGTCGACGATGTCGCCCTCGGCCTTGCCGAGCCGCTTGGCGAGGAAGCCCTGGGTGTCGCCGTCCGCGATGAAGCAGATGTCGTGGCTGTCGGGCTTCTTGGCGACGGCCAGGCCCCGGCGCTCGGCCTCGGCCCGGATCTCGTCCTTGGTGGTGATCGTGTCGCCGAGCGGGAAGAGGGCGTGGGCCAGCTGCTTCTCGTCGAGGACGCCCAGCACGTACGACTGGTCCTTGGCCATGTCGGAGGCCCGGTGCAGCTCGCGCGAGCCGTCCGGGTTCTCGACGACGGTGGCGTAGTGGCCGGTGCAGACGGCGTCGAAGCCGAGGGCGAGGGCCTTGTCGAGCAGCGCGGCGAACTTGATCTTCTCGTTGCAGCGCAGGCACGGGTTGGGGGTGCGGCCGGCCTCGTACTCCGCGATGAAGTCCTCGACCACGTCCTCGCGGAACCGCTCGGCGAGGTCCCAGCAGTAGAACGGGATGCCGATGACGTCGGCGGCCCGGCGGGCGTCCCGGGAGTCCTCGATCGTGCAGCAGCCGCGGGCACCGGTCCGGAAGGACTGCGGGTTGGCGGAGAGCGCGAGGTGGACGCCGGTCACGTCGTGCCCGGCCTCGACGGCGCGGGCGGCGGCGACGGCGGAGTCCACACCGCCGGACATGGCGGCGAGGACGCGGAGGGGGCGGCGCGGCTGCGGGTTCTGAGTCATAGCACCCACCAGAGTACGGGGGGAACCGTGCGGCGGGCACGGGCGTTCTTATTCGGCGGAGGTGGTGGGGGTGGGCCGCAGCAGGCGGGGACGGCGCGTGGTGCTGATCACGGGCATGGGTGTGCTGGCCGGAGTGGCGGTGGCCGGGCGGGACGACATCTCCCGGGGCTACTGGATGCTGCCCGGGGTGTCCGTACCGCGCACCGAGGGCGAGCTCGACCACAAGGGCGCCCGCTGGACCGCCGCCTCGCCGGCGAACTGGCGGCTGGCCGACCGGCCGAGGGACTACCGGATCGACCGGATCGTGGTGCATGTCACGCAGGGCGGCTTCGCCGGCTCCGTGGACGCGTTCCGGAATCCCTGGCACAAGGCCTCGGCGCACTACATCGTGCGCGGGGACGGGCACGTCCGGCAGATGGTGCGCGAGCTGGACGTGGCGTTCCACGCGAACAACCGGAGCATGAACGAGCGGAGCGTCGGCATCGAGCACGTCGGCTTCGTGGACCGGCCGCAGGACTTCACGGCCGCCCTGTACGAGGCGTCGGCCCGGCTGGCCGCGGACGTCTGCCGCCGGTACGGCATCCCGGCCGACCGGCGGCACATCGTGGGCCACAGCGAGGTCCCGGGAGCCGACCACACGGACCCCGGCCCGCACTGGGACTGGGACCGCTACCTGGAGCTGATCCGGCGCCGGCTCGGCTGACGGCCGACGGACCCCGCCCGGTCCACACGGCCTGCGGGACTCAGCTGAGGCCCGCCGCCCGGGCCCGGTCCACGGCCGGGCCGATGGCGGCGGCCAGGGCGGCCACGTCCGCGCGGGTGGAGGTGTGGCCGAGGGAGAAGCGGAGGGTGCCGCGGGCCAGGTCGGGGTCGGTGCCGGTGGCCAGCAGGACGTGGCTGGGCTGGGCGACGCCGGCGGTGCAGGCCGAGCCGGTGGAGCACTCGATGCCCTGGGCGTCGAGCAGCAGCAGGAGCGAGTCGCCCTCGCAGCCGGGGAAGCTGAAGTGGGCGTTGGCCGGGAGCCGGTCGTGCGGGTCGCCGCCGAGGACGGCGTCCGGCACCGCGGCGAGCACCGCGGCGACCAGCTCGTCGCGGAGCGCGCCGATCTCGCGGGCGAACGCCTCGCGCCGCTCCGCGGCCAGGGTCGCGGCCACCGCGAAGGCGGCGACGGCGGGCACGTCGAGGGTGCCGGAGCGGACGTGCCGCTCCTGGCCGCCGCCGTGCAGCACGGGCACCGGGGTCTGGTCGCGGCCGAGCAGCAGGGCGCCGATGCCGTACGGGCCGCCGATCTTGTGGCCGCTGACGGTCATGGCGGCGAGCCCGCTGGCCTGGAAACCGACGTCGAGCTGCCCGAAGGCCTGGACGGCGTCGGAGTGCACGGGGATGCCGTACTCCCGGCCGGCGGCCGCGATGTCGGCGACCGGCAGCACGGTGCCGATCTCGTTGTTGGCCCACATGACGGTGGCCAGGGCCACGTCGGCGGGGTTGCGCTCGACGGCCTCGCGGAAGGCCTCGGGGTGCACCCGGCCGTACCGGTCGACGGGCAGGAACTCGACGGTGGCGCCCTCGTGGGTGGCCAGCCAGTCCACGGCGTCGAGGACCGCGTGGTGCTCGACGGGGCTGGCGAGGATCCGGGTGCGGGCCGGGTCGGCGTCCCGGCGGGCCCAGTACAGGCCCTTGACGCCGAGGTTGTCGGCTTCGGTGCCGCCGGAGGTGAAGACGACCTCGCTGGGCCGGGCGCCGACGGCCTCGGCCAGCGCCTCTCTGGCCTCCTCGACGGTTCGGCGGGCCCGGCGGCCGGCGGCGTGGAGGGAGGAGGCGTTGCCGGTGACCGCGAACTGGGCGGTCATCGCCTCGGCGGCCTCCGGCAGCATCGGAGTGGTCGCGGCGTGGTCGAGGTAGGCCATGATTACCGGATTCTACGGTCGCCGCCGCGCCGGGTGTACGGGCGGCCCGGCCAATCCGGGGCCGCCCGCGCGGGCCGGTCCGGGCGGCCGGGTCCCGGCGGACCCGGCCGACGGCCCGTCAGGTGCGCGGGGCGCGGGCCAGCTGGCGGGACTGGGCGACCAGGCGGTCGGCGGAGTCCCAGACCTCGGCGTCCTCCTCCAGGAACCCGCCGGCCAGGTTGCGGGTGGTGATCGAGACCCGCAGCGGGCCGGGCGCCGGCAGGGCGCGGATGTGGGTGGTCAGCTCCACGGTGGGGGCCCAGCCGATCAGGCCCATCTCGAAGGCGGTGGGCGGCAGCGCGTCGACCGCGAGCAGCAGGCTCAGCGGGTCGGCGTCGCGGCCGTCGGCCAGCGCGAACCAGGCGCGCATCTCGCCGCGCCCGGACGGGGCGCCGACGGCCCAGCCGGCCGTGGTGGGGTCCAGCCGCAGCCGCAGCCGGTCGACGATGGCGGAGCTGCCGGGGATCGGGGCCGGGCCGGCGTCCGCGCCCAGGCAGTGCTCGTAGGCCGGGATGTCGGGCTGCGCGGCGGTGGTGTGCACGTCGGCGGGCAGGGCGGTGAGGTCGCCGTACGAGGCGAGGACGCGGATGCGCTCGACCTCGGCGCCGTTCTCGTCGTACTGGAAGAGGGAGGCCTGGCCGGTGGAGAGGGTCTTGCCGGCGCGGACCAGCTCGGTGCGGATGACGGCGGGACCCGGCACGGAGGCGCTGAGGTAGTGGGCCGAGACCGTGATCGGGTCGCGGTGCGGCAGGTACTCGGAGAGCGCCCGGCCGACCAGCGCGAGCAGGTAGCCGCCGTTGACGGCGGTGATGATCGTCCACCCGGCGGACAGGTCCGCGTCGAAGACGCCGGGCTCGGCCGCGCCGCGCGGCCTCACGCTGGTGTCCCGGTCGAACTCGCTGTCGCCGATCGTTGCCTGGATTGCCTGGGTCATGGGAACGACGCTACACCCGCTTGCTACTAAGCGGTAGCTTTTCTTTGAGACCGACCGCCACCGGCAGCGACCGGGGCCGGCCCGGACCGCTCAGACCTCTTCGGCCACCGAGGAGCGGCGGTTCCACGCCAGCGGCGCCCGCCAGTGGTAGCGCATCGCCAGCAGCCGCAGCACGAACGTGGTCACGGCGGCCAGCCCGCCCGTGACGGCGTTCATCATGTCGAAGCCGATGAAGAGGGCCACCATGGTCGCGCCCACGATCGCGGGTACGGCGTACATCTCGCGGTCGCGCAGCAGCGAGGGGACGTCGTTGGCGAGCACGTCGCGCAGCACGCCGCCGCCGACCGCGGTGGCCAGGCCGAGGGCGGCCGACGCGGTCAGGCCGAGCCCGTACTCGTAGGCCTTGGTGGTGCCGGTGACGCAGAACAGGCCGAGGCCGGCCGCGTCGAAGACGTTGATGGCGCGGTTGATCCGCTGGACCTCGGGGTGCAGGAAGAAGACGATCGCGGCCGCGATGAGCGGGGTCACGAAGAAGCTCAGCTCGCTGAAGGCGGCCGCGGGCACGGCGCCGATCACCACGTCGCGGAAGAGGCCGCCGCCGAGGGCGGTGACGAGGGCCAGCACGGCGATGCCGAAGATGTCGAAGTTCTTGCGGACCGCCAGCAGGGCGCCGGCGGTGGCGAAGACGAAGATGCCCGCGAGGTCCAGCACGTGCTGGACGTCCGGAGGGAAGAGTTCCTGTACCACCCCCCAATTGTGCGGGCTGCGGACCGGGCCCCCGGACGACGGCGGCGGCGGGGCGGAATCGATCCGCCCCGCCGCCGGGTGCCGGGTGCGCAGCCCTGCGCTACGCGTCCTCGTCCGGGACCGCGGCGGCGGCCGCGGCCGCCTCCTGCACGCCCTCCGGCAGGGCCGGGTCGCCCGGCGCCTGGTCCGGCGCGTTCTCCGGGTGGTGGCAGGCCACCTGGTGACCGGTCTTCAGGGCCAGCAGCGGCGGCTCCTGCGTGGTGCAGATCTGCGTCGCCTTCCAGCACCGGGTGTGGAACCGGCAGCCGCTGGGCGGCTTGATCGGCGAGGGCACGTCGCCCTTGAGCAGGATGCGCCCGGTCTTGACCCCGCGGCGGCGCGGGTCCGGCACCGGCACGGCCGACATCAGCGCGTTGGTGTACGGGTGCATCGGACTCGTGTACAGCGAGTTCCGGTCGGTCAGCTCGACGATCTTGCCGAGGTACATGACCGCGATCCGGTCCGAGACGTGCCGGATGACCGACAGGTCGTGGGCGATGATCACGTAGGTCAGGCCCAGCTCGTCCTGGAGGTCGTCCAGCAGGTTGACCACCTGGGCCTGGATCGACACGTCGAGGGCGGAGACCGGCTCGTCCGCGATCACGAGCTTCGGCTTGAGGGCCAGGGCACGGGCGATGCCGATGCGCTGGCGCTGGCCGCCGGAGAACTCGTGCGGGTAGCGGTTGTAGTGCTCGGGGTTGAGGCCCACGAGCGACAGCAGCCGCTGCACCTCCGCCTTCAGGCCGCCCTCGGGCGTGACGCCCTGGAGCTTGAAGGGGGCGCTGACGATGGTGCCGACGGTGTGCCGCGGGTTCAGCGAGCCGTACGGGTCCTGGAAGATCATCTGCACGTCGCGGCGGAGCGGGCGCATGCCCGCGACCCCGAGGTGCGTGACGTCCGTGCCCTGGAACTCGATCTTGCCGCCGGTCGGCTCCAGCAGGCGCATGAGCAGCCGGCCCATGGTCGACTTGCCGCAGCCGGACTCGCCGACGACGCCGAGGGTCTCACCGGGGTAGACCTCGAAGTCGAGGCCGTCGACGGCCTTGACCGCGCCGACCTGACGGCGCAGCACCCCCTTGGTGATGGGGAAGTGCTTGGTCAGGCCGGTGACCTTCAGCAGCGGCTCCGGAGAGGAGGAGGCCTGCTCGGGGATGGCGGCGGCGGCCGCCTTGTGGGTGTCGGTCACAGCTTCGGCGCAATCTCTTCGGTCCAGATCCGGGTCCGCTCCTCCTGCGACATGTGGCAGGCGGACCAGTGCCGGGTGCCCTCTTCGGCGACGAGCTCCGGGCGCACCGTACGGGTGACGTTGTCCTTGGGGACGTCGGCGTACGGGCAGCGCGGGTTGAAGGCGCAGCCGCTGGGGATGTTGATGAGGCTCGGCGGGGAGCCCTTGACCGGGATGAGCCGTTCGGTCTGCTCGCGGTCGATGCGGGGCATCGAGCCGAGCAGGCCCCAGGTGTACGGGTGCCGGGGCTCGTAGAAGACCTTCTCGGCGCTGCCGCGCTCGACGCACCGGCCGCCGTACATGACGAGCAGGTCGTCCGCCATCTCCGCGACCACGCCGAGGTCGTGCGTGATCATGATGACCGCGGAGCCGAACTCCTTCTGCAGGTCCCGGATCAGGTCGAGGATCTGCGCCTGGACGGTGACGTCGAGGGCGGTGGTCGGCTCGTCCGCGATGAGCAGCTCGGGGTTGTTGACCAGCGCCATCGCGATCATCGCGCGCTGGCGCATGCCGCCGGAGAACTCGTGCGGGTAGTTGTCGACCCGCTTGTGCGGCTCGGGGATGCCCACCCGGTCGAGGAGTTCGACGGCCCGCGCGCGGGCGGCCTTCTTGTCGACCTTGTGGTGCACCCGGTACGCCTCGGCGATCTGCTTGCCGATGGTGAAGTACGGGTGCATCGCGCTGAGCGGGTCCTGGAAGATCATCGCGACGTCGCGGCCGCGGAGCCGGCGGACCTCGTCCTCGTCGGCCGACAGCAGTTCCTTGCCGTTCAGCCAGATCTCGCCGGAGATCTGCGCCCGCTGGCGGCCGTACTGGCCGACCCGGTGCAGGCCCATGATGCCGAGCGAGGTGACGGACTTGCCGGAGCCGGACTCGCCGACGATGCCGAGGGTCTTGCCCTTCTCCAGCGTGAAGGAGAGCCCGTCGACGGACTTGACCAGGCCGTCCTCGGTCGGGAAGTGCACCTTGAGGTCGCGGACGTCGAGGAACGCGGTGCCGGGATCGGCGGCGGCCACGGGCTCGTTCACGGCCCCGGTCTTGGTCATGTCGGTCATGACAGCCTCACTCGGGGGTCGATCACCGCGTACAGGAGGTCAACGATGAGGTTCGCGGCTACGACGAAGAAGGCGGAGATCAGCGTGATGCCGAGGATGACCGGCAGGTCGTGGTCGCTGATCGCCCGGACGGCGCTGTACCCGAGGCCGTGCAGGGAGAACGTGTACTCGGTGAGGACGGCGCCGCCGAGCAGGGCGCCGAGGTCCAGGCCGAGGACCGTGAGGATCGGGGTCATCGTGGAGCGCATGGCGTGCTTGCCGATGACGACCGGCTCGGTCAGGCCCTTGGCGCGGGCGGTGCGGATGTAGTCCTCGTTGAGGACCTCCAGCATCGTGGCGCGGGTGAGGCGGGCGTACATCGCCGCGTACAGGAACGCGAGGGAGACCCACGGCAGGACCATGCCGTTGAACCACTTCCCGGGATCCACGGCGAACTCGGTGTCCGGGCGGCTGAACCAGCCCATCGTGTCCGAGAACAGGGCGATGAAGAGCATGCCCGTGAAGTAGATGGGGAGCGAGACGCCGGCGAGGGCGACGCCCATGGCCGAGCGGTCGATCGCGGTGCCCCGCTTGAGGGCGGAGACGACGCCGGTGGCGACACCGCCGAGGACCCACAGGACCACGGCTCCGCCGGCGAGCGAGAGGGTCACCGGCAGCCAGTCCATCAGCAGCGGGAACACCTCCTGCTCGGTCTTGAAGGAGTACCCGAAGCAGGGAGCGGCGCAGTTTGTGACATCGGTGCCGTTGGCGTACGTACGGCCCGCCACCAGCCCGACGACGAACTTTCCGAACTGGACCAGGATCGGGTCATCGAGACCCATCTTCTGCCGGATGCCCTCGATGGCGGCGGGGTCGGACTGCTTGCCGACGAAGTAGAGCGCCGGGTCCGCACCGATCATCTTGGGGAAGAGGAAGAAGATTCCGAAGGTCATCAGGACGATGACCAACAGCATGACGACGACGGCGAAGATACGCCGGATGAGATATGCAAGCACTGCGCTCGGCCTGGCTGCGGCCCGGGGGTGCGCCCTTCTGGAGCGCACCCCCAAGCCGTCGCCGCGGCCATCACCTGCCCTTCGTGCCTAGCGGGTGTGGCACTGGAACTGGAACTGACTGGTGGTTACTTGACGACGCCGAGCGAGGCGTAGTCGTACCGGCCGTTGTAGGCGTCGGTGGTGTAGGCGTTCGTCAGGCGGTCGGAGCGCCACGAGATCGTCTTGTCGAAGACGAAGGGCAGGTAGACCGCGGCCTCGGAGACCTTCTGGTTCATCTGCTTGTAGATGGCGCCGGCCTTGTCGGCGTCCGTCTCGGCGATCGCGTCATCGAACAGCTTGTTGATGGCGGGGTCGTTGAGCTCGGAGAAGTTGTTGTTGCCGCTCTGCAGGATGAAGCGACCGTCGACCAGCGGCTGCGAGAAGCCCTGACCGGTCGGGAAGTCGGCGCCCCAGCCCATGATGATGATGCCGTAGCCCTTGTCCTTGACGACCTTCGGCGAACCGATGATGCCGGACGTCTGGGCGCCGTCGAACTGGTCGACGTCGGCCTCGATGCCGACCTGCTTCAGGGCGTTCTGGAGCGAGACGGCGGTGGCGATCTCGGCGGGCTTGTTGTTGCGGACCGCGATGGTGGTCTTGAAGCCCTTCTCCTGGCCGCAGGCCTTCAGGTGCTCCTTGGCCTTCTCCACGTTCGGCTTGCCGTCGTTCTGCAGCACGCCGTACGGGTCGTAGGAGCCGTCGGAGCCCTTGATGCCCAGCGGGAGCATGTTCGGGGCGATGTCGCCACCGGCCTGCGGGCCGCCGCGGGCGGTCTGCAGGGACTTCTTGTCGGCCGCGTAGATGACGGCCTTGCGGCAGTCGATGTTGTCGAACGGCTTGACCGTCTGCGGGAACACCGCGTAGCGGATGAAGCCGGTCTGGCCGTTGTCCAGGTTGCCCTTGTGCTCGCGGATGGCGGTGGCACGGGCGGCCTGGCCGATGCCGGTCGCGTTGATGTCGAGGTCGAACTCCCCGTTCATCAGGCGCTTGTCCATGTCGTCAGCGTTCGCCATGAACGTGACCGAGATGGTGTCCGGCAGGGCCTTGCGGATCTTGTCCGACTCGGGCTTGTAGTTGGTGTTGCGGGAGAGCTTCATGCTCTTGTTGGGCTCGTACGAGTCGATCTTGTACGGGCCGTTGGAGAAGGGCTTCAGGCCGTACTTGGCCGCGGTGTCCTTCTCCTTCTTGACCGGGGAGGCCGCCGGCATGGCCAGCATCTGCAGGAAGTCACCGTTGGCCTTCGGAAGCTTGAAGACGATGGTCTTCGCGTCCGGGGTCTCGATGGCCTTCAGGCCGAGCTTGTCGGCAGACTTGTCCTTGTAGGGGCCCTTGTACTCGGACTTCGGGTCCAGGACCTGCATCAGGTAGACCGGGCCGCCGGAGATGACGTCCTGGGCCCAGGTGCGCTCGATGCCGTACTTGATGTCCTGGGCGGTGACGGGCGAGCCGTCCTCCCAGGTCACGTTGTCCTTGAGGGTGAACTTGTAGGACTTGCCGTCCGGGGAGATCTCCGGCAGGGCGGCCGCGAGGTCCGGAACCAGCTCGGTGCTGCCCTGGCCGGGGGCCGGCGCGAAGGACACGAGCTGACGGGTGTAGTAGCGGGAGAAGTCCCACATGAAGCCGTAGTAACCGCGCTGCGGGTCCCACGAGTCGGCGTCCTGGGTGCCGACGAACTTCAGCTCGCCACCCTTCTTGTCCGACGGGTTCGACACCTTGTTGATGCCGGCGTTGAAGGTGCCCTTGCCCTGCGGCTTGTTGCCTTCCTTGCCCTCGTCGCCGCCACAGGCGGTCGCCGTCAGCATGGCCGCGAGCACGACTGCCGTGCCAGCGGCAAGCCTGCGCTTGGACGTGCGGTGGGTAGTCACGATGCTCGCAACCTCCGTTGTAGTTCCGGCCTCTGGAGCCGATGTTCCGGTTTTCCTGCGGTGTGCTAGCGCGAGCCCTTGGGGTCGAGGGCGTCCCGGACGCCGTCGCCGAAGAGGTTGAACGCCAGCACGGTGATGAAGATCGCCACGCCAGGGAAGATCATGAAGAGCGGATCGTCCTGGTACGTGCGCACGGCCGTCGCGAGGGTCTCCCCCCAGGACGGAGTCGGCGGCTTGACGCCGACACCGAGGAAGCTGAGCGCGGCCTCGGTCAGCACGTTGGTGGGGATCATCAGCGTCGTGTAGACGGTGATCGGCGCCACCAGGTTGGGAAGCAGCTCACGGAAGAGGATGTACGCCCGGCCCGCACCGAGGCTCCGTGCGGCCTCGACGTACTCGCGCTCGCGCAGCGACAGCGTCTGGCCGCGGACGATGCGTCCGATGTACGGCCAGCCGAAGAAGCCGATGACCAGCACCAGGACGCCGATCCGCAGGCCCGAACCCTCGAAGCCCCACAGCCGGCTCGGGATGACCGAGATCAGCGCGATGATGAAGAGGAGCTGCGGGAAGGCCAGGAGCAGGTCCATGACCCGGCTGATGGCCGCGTCGACCCAGCCGCCGAAGTAGCCGGCCATGACGCCGAAGACGGTGCCGAGGCTGACCGCGACGAAGGCGGACAGGAAGGCCACCAGGAGCGAGATCCGGGCGCCGTAGACGATCCGGCTGAAGACGTCGCGGCCGTTGACCGGCTCGATGCCCAGCAGGAAGTCCTTGCTGATGCCGCCGTAGTCGCCCAGCGGGAGACCCAGCAGCGGGTCCAGCAGGTCCTCGTGCAGTTCCTCCGGCGGGTGGCCGAAGGCCTTGACGATCAACGGCGCGAAGATCGCGACGAGGATCAGCAGGAGCACGACGACACCGCCCGCCAGCGCGACCTTGTCACGCTTCAGCCGGGTCCACGCGATCTTCCACGGGGAACGTCCCTCGATCGCCTTCTGCGGCTTGTCGGCGGCAACGACGGCTGCGGGCTCGTCCGTGTTCGTGTCGTCCAGTGATGCCGTCATCGTGGTGGGGACCCCTCTCGGCCGACGATGGCCGGCCCATGCCCGCCGCTGTAGCGGCTTGGTTCACATCGGTGTCGCTATGGTGCGAATTGCTTCTGAAGTGCACCGGAAGAGCTGGTGGTTACGGGATTGACCGGCCTTCGGTGGGGGGAGTCTTCAACGGGCTCCGGATCACCCGCCAGACCTGCCGGGGAATGGATGCGCAACCGTGATGTGGCCTGATGTCTTCCGTTATCCGAACGCGACGATCGGCTCAGCGGTGCAAGAGCGGCCGTTCGGCGCGGATCGGACATTGACCCCAACCCGTCTTTTGCCGAGGTGAATTGGGGGGTGCGGACATTTCGCCGCCCATTCGTTTTGAGACACTCTGCCCACGATCCGGACCCTGCCCGGCGGGTCCGCGGGGCGGCGCGTACGGGGTGCATCGGTGTTCCTCCCGGTCGGCTGCGGTGGTGCTCCAGAGGCGGTACGGCCGCCCGCACGGCCCGCACCGAGTGGTGCGGCTCCGTACGGCTGTGCGAGCCCGTCCCGACCGAAACCATGCGGCGGCGGCCCGCCGCGGCACCACGATTTCGCCACCGCTTAATCCACGGCCGCCGCCCGCACCCCGCGCAGCCGTTGCCCGGCCGGGCGGCGCGGCCTATGCTCCGCCGGTGATCGAGATACGGCTCGCCGCCAGCGATCTCTCCCGCATCCGGTTCGCCCGCTCCCCGATGGAGGAGCTGGTGCACAGCATTCCCGTGCTCGCCGGCACCCGGCGGCCGGCGGTGCACCGGCCGTGGGTGGCGCTGGCCCGGCCCCGGGTCGAAGGCCTCGACCTGCGGGTGCTGACCGCCCTCGCCGGCGGCCCGCGCTTCCTGCCGGACTTCCTCGCGCCCCCGCCCGAGCGGCTGACCGGCGTCTTCGCCGACGAGCTGGCCGCGGTCGCCGCCACCGGGCCCGAGCAGGTCCGCCGCTCCCTCGACGAACTCCGCGACGGCCGCCCCGAACTCCCGGAGCCGCTGCGCCCGCTGTACGAGGACCCCGCGGCCGGCCTGGCCGCCCTCGCGGAGTCCCTCGCCGCGTACTGGGAGGCCGCCCTGGCGCCGGTGTGGCCGCGGATCCGGGCCCTGCACGACGCCGACCTCGCCCACCGCTCCGCGCTGCTGACCGCGGGCGGGCTGGACCGGGTCTTCGCCGACCTGCACCCGCAGGCCTCGTTCACCGGCGACCGGCTGCTGATCGACAAGCCGGGCCACCGGGCGTTCCGGGACGCCAGCGGCAGCGGACTGGTGCTGGTGCCCTGCGTGTTCGCCTGGCCGCACCTGTCGGTGCTGCACAACGAGCCGTACCAGCCGGCCCTCGGCTACGCGCCGCGCGGCATCGGCACGCTGTGGGAGGGCACCGCGCAGGCGGACACCGAGCCGCTCGGGGACCTGCTCGGGCGCAGCCGTGCGGCCCTACTGGCCCATCTGGACCTGCCGGCGTCCACAACCCAGCTCGCCGCCTACCTGAACATGAGCGCGGCGGCGGTCAGCCAGCACCTGGGGGTGCTGCGCCGGACCCGGCTGGTCACCTCGCAGCGCTCGGGCCGCTGGATGCTGCACCGGCGCACGGCCCTGGCGAGCCGGCTGCTGTCGGCGGCCGACGACTGAGTCCTGTCCGGCCATGCGCGCCGGATCAGGGCGCGCCGGGTCAGTACGCCGGGGCGTGTGCCTCGCGGTCGTAGAACGGACGGGCCTGGGAGCGCAGCCACATCGCGACCGGGTCGTGCTCGTCGGCGAGGGCCACGGTGGACACCGGCAGCCCTTCGGGCACGGCCCCGACGGCCTGCCGCATCATCTCGCGGGCGGACTCCACGGCCGCGCCGGAGCCGTCGTAGAGGTCCAGCCCGATCGCCAGGTACGGGGTGCCCACCGAGGGCTGCACCCAGGCGCGGCGCAGGGCGCGTACGGCCGGGGTGCGGTGCGCGTGCTGCGAGAGCAGGGCGTAGAACTGCGGGAGCTCGATGGCCGGCTCGGACAGCCGCAGCGGCCCGGCGGGCATCCGGTCCAGGCCGGTGGCGATGCGCCGCAGGTCGGCCCACGGGATGCCGACGCCGCCGCCCTGGGCGTGCGGGTTCAGCCAGATGCCCCAGCGGTCGGGGTAGAGGGCGCGGGCGACGTCCCGGCCGCCGGCCACCTCGACGGCGCGTCCCCAGCCGCTCGCGGACAGTTCCTGCGGGGAGGTCACGCACGGCACGTAGCCGAGCCCGTCCACCTCCATGCCGCCGTACTGGGCCTCGGGCGAGCCGGGCTGCCCGTGCCACAGCAGCATCCACAGCCGGCCCTCGGCGAGGGCGTGCAGCAGCGCCTCGTAGCTGTCGTAGCGCCCGGGCGTCACCTGGCGCAGCATGTGCTCGACCTGCCCTGCCGCGGCCGTGCCTGACGCACTCACCCGGTACCCCTCTTCGTCCTCGTCCGCCCGTCGTCCCGCATGCCCGACCGTCCGCAGCATCGAGGTGCGGCCAGGAAATGTAACCAGCTTAAAGGCGGCTACGGCAGGTAGAAGGGGCGGACGTGTTGCGTCATCCAGTCGGCCACCGGGTCCTGGGCGGCGTCGAGCAGCAGCAGGTTGACCGGCCAGGGCGGCTGTGTCCGGCCCAGGGCCCGGGAGAGGGCCTCCATCGGGGCGTTGGTGTCGGCGGACTCCCAGCCGGTGAAGCGGACGCCGACGAACAGGACCGGGTCGCCGCCCTCGACGCTGGCGAGGCAGCGGTGGGCGGCGGCGACCACGCCGGTGGCCCGGAACTCCTCCGCGGCGGCGGTCAGGAAGTCCACCGGGTCCTCCTGCCAGTCCGGCTCGAAGAGCCGGACCCGGCCTCCGGTGGCGGGGCCGTCGAGCGCGGTGCGGCCGGCCCGGCACAGCTCGGCCACGGCCTCCGGCGGCAGCGGCAGGCCGATGGTGCCCTCCGGGTTGACGGCGATGCCCAGCTGCGGGGGCAGCCCGCGGGCGAACTCGACGGCCGGGGCGACGGCGAACGCCATGTGCGGGCCCGCGCAGCCGGCGAGCTGCTGCCGGGAGCTGAAGACGGGCACGTACGCGGCGCCGCCGATGTCCATGGTGGGCAGGTCCAGGTCGGTGCTGTCGGGGCTGCCGCCGCCGGGCAGCGGGATCCAGACCTGGCTGCGGCCGAGGACCTCCAGCAGCCGGCCGCCCGCGGCCGGGTTCCCGAGGGAGGCGGCGAGGGCCTCCTCCAGCTCGTTCGAGGGCCAGCCGTCACCGAGGACCTCCGCCCCCGTGCCGTACGTCCCGTCCTGCATGATCACCGCGCCCTTTCCCCGCTTCCGGTCCGATGATCCTAGGGCCTGTCGTCACGCGCCTGTCGTCGCCCGGAGGGCGGCCCCTCGGCGTCAGACGGCGGGGCGTCCGGTGAACTCCAGGGCGGTCAGCCGGCCGGCGGCCGGGCGGTCGACGAGGACCGCGGAGGCGCAGCCCGCGGGCAGCCGGCCCTGCTCGGCGGCGCCGAGGAGCCGGGCCACGGTGGTGCGGTGGCGGTGGAAGGCGTAGCCGGAGACGCCGCGGCCGCGGGCCGCCTGGCCGGACAGCGCCTCTTCGGGGGTGGCGTCGAGGAGCAGGAGGTGCAGGTCGCGGCCGCGGCGGCGGGCGGCGCGGGCCAGCAGGCCGCGGACCCAGGCCTGGGTGCCGCAGTCGTGCACGACGAGGCTCTCGCCGGAGCGCAGGGCCCGCCACAGGCCCGCGTAGTGGGCGAACCGCACCAGGGGCCGGTAGGCGCCGTACGGCAGGCCGGCGGGCATCCGGCGCTCCCACCGCTCGCGGACGTCCTGGGAGTCGATGCCGCGGACCTGCACGGTCCGCTTGATGAGGGTGCTCTTGCCGCTGCCGGGCAGGCCGGACACGACGACGACGTCGCCGGCGCCGAAGTGCAGCCGGGCCGGACCGCGGCCGCCGAGCCCGCGCAGGTCCCGGACGCGTCCGGGCACGGCGGGGGCGGCCCTGGGCGCTGCCAGGGCCTCGCGCTCGCGGGCGCCCGGCTGGGCCGGTACTCCGCCCGCGGCGCCCGTACTGCTCGTACCCGTGAGAACTCCGAATCTCCGCATGGTCTTCGCCTCCCCCGGATCGGGTCGTCCGACCCATGCCCGTTGAGTGTAAAGAGACGGTAATGCGCCGCCCGTGGTTCCGGCCCGGATGGGGCCCGTGCAATGATGTCCGCGCCACGCTGTGGGACCAACTGCATAAAGGCCGCTTGAATCTGCGCGGGAGAGTTCCCCGGACGCCGTGTGTCACACGGTCGGCCGCGGACGCCGAAGGAGCAAGTCCCTCCCTTGAATCTCTCAGGCCCCGTACCGCGCGGGCGAGGCACATCTGAAAAGCGGGCCGCCCGGCCGCCAAGGCCGCCGGCTCCACCCAAGGTGCAAGTCACTTCCGTACGCATGTTCGGTCGTGATGAACCTCTCAGGTTCCGATGACAGATGGGGAGGAAAGTCCTTCGCCCCGCCCGGGACCTGCCTTGGAGAGCCAGCCTTATGACGAACACCCCGCGTCTGACCGCCCTTGACGCCGTGCACCGCGCCCTCGGCGCGACGATGACCGACTTCGCCGGCTGGGACATGCCGCTGCGGTACGGCAGCGAGCGCGACGAGCACAACGCCGTCCGCACGAAGGCCGGCCTCTTCGACCTGTCGCACATGGGCGAGATCACCGTCACCGGCCCGGAGGCCGTGAAGGTCCTGGACTACGCGCTCGTCGGCAACATCGGCACCATCGGCGTGGGCCGCGCCCGCTACACGATGATCTGCCAGGAGGACGGCGGCATCCTCGACGACCTGATCGTCTACCGCCTCGGCGAGACCGAGTACATGGTCGTGGCGAACGCCTCCAACGCGCAGGTCGTGCTCGACGCCGTCACCGAGCGCGCGGCGGGCTTCGACGCCGAGGTCCGCGACGACCGGGACGCGTACGCGCTGATCGCCGTGCAGGGTCCGGAGTCCCCCGGCATCGTGAAGTCGCTGACCGACGCCGACCTGGACAACCTGAAGTACTACGCGGGCCTGCCGGGCACCGTCGCGGGCGTGCCGGCGCTGATCGCGCGCACCGGCTACACCGGCGAGGACGGCTTCGAGCTGTTCATCAAGCCCGAGCACGCCGTGGAGCTGTGGGAGGCCCTGACCAAGGCCGGCGAGGCCGCCGGTCTGGTCCCGGCCGGCCTGTCCTGCCGCGACACGCTGCGCCTGGAGGCGGGCATGCCGCTGTACGGGCACGAGCTGACCACCTCCCTGACCCCGTTCGACGCGGGTCTGGGCCGGGTCGTGAAGTTCGAGAAGGAGGGCGACTTCGTGGGCCGTGCGGCCCTGGAGGCGGCCGCCGAGCGCGCCGCGACCAACCCGCCGCGCAAGCTGGTCGGTCTGATCGCCGAGGGCCGCCGCGTCCCGCGCGCCGGCTTCTCCGTCGTGGCCGGCGGCGAGGTCGTCGGCGAGGTCACCTCCGGCGCCCCGTCCCCGACGCTGGGCAAGCCGATCGCCATCGCCTACGTCGACGCGGCCCACGCCGAAGCGGGCACCTCCGGCGTCGGCGTCGACATCCGCGGTACGCATGAGGCGTACGAGGTCGTCGCCCTGCCGTTCTACAAGCGGCAGAAGTGACGCCGGCGCCGCCGGCCGCCGTCTCACCCTGCAAGACCACTGTTCATCAGCACGCCACCGCATCCAGGAGAATCAGGCCATGAGCAACCCCCAGCAGCTGCGTTACAGCAAGGAGCACGAGTGGCTGTCGGCCGCCGAGGACGGCGTCGCCACGATCGGCATCACCGAGTTCGCGGCCAACGCGCTCGGTGACGTCGTCTACGCCCAGCTCCCCGAGGTCGGCTCGACCGTGACCGCCGGCGAGGAGTGCGGCGAGCTGGAGTCGACCAAGTCCGTCAGCGACCTGTACTCCCCCGTCTCCGGTGAGGTCACCGAGATCAACGAGGACGTCGTCTCCGACCCGTCCCTCGTGAACTCGGCCCCCTTCGAGGGCGGCTGGCTGTTCAAGGTGCGCGTCACGGACGAGCCGGCCGACCTGCTCTCCGCCGACGAGTACACCCAGCTCGCGGGCTGACCGAGACCAGGGAGAACCCATGTCCGTTCTGAACACTCCGCTGCACGAGCTGGACCCGGACGTCGCCGCCGCCGTCGACGCCGAGCTGCTCCGCCAGCAGTCGACCCTGGAAATGATCGCGTCGGAGAACTTCGCTCCGGTCGCCGTCATGGAGGCCCAGGGCTCGGTCCTGACCAACAAGTACGCCGAGGGCTACCCGGGCCGCCGCTACTACGGCGGCTGCGAGCACGTCGACGTGGTCGAGCAGATCGCGATCGACCGCATCAAGGCCCTCTTCGGCGCCGAGGCCGCCAACGTGCAGCCCCACTCGGGCGCGCAGGCCAACGCCGCCGCGATGTTCGCGCTGCTGAAGCCGGGCGACACGATCATGGGCCTGAACCTGGCCCACGGCGGTCACCTGACCCACGGCATGAAGATCAACTTCTCCGGCAAGCTCTACAACGTGGTCCCGTACCACGTCGGCGAGGACGGCCAGGTCGACATGGCCGAGGTCGAGCGCCTCGCCAAGGAGTCCAAGCCGCAGCTGATCGTCGCCGGCTGGTCCGCGTACCCGCGCCAGCTGGACTTCGCCGCCTTCCGCCGCATCGCGGACGAGGTCGGCGCGTACCTGATGGTCGACATGGCGCACTTCGCCGGCCTGGTGGCCGCGGGCCTGCACCCGAACCCGGTGCCGCACGCCCACGTCGTCACCACCACCACGCACAAGACCCTCGGCGGTCCGCGCGGCGGTGTCATCCTGTCCACGCAGGAGCTGGCCAAGAAGATCAACTCTGCGGTCTTCCCGGGCCAGCAGGGCGGCCCGCTGGAGCACGTGATCGCGGCCAAGGCGGTGTCCTTCAAGGTCGCCGGCTCGCCGGAGTTCAAGGAGCGCCAGGAGCGCACCCTGGCCGGCGCGAAGATCATCGCCGAGCGCCTGGTCCAGGACGACGTCAAGGCCGTGGGCGTGGACGTCCTCTCCGGCGGCACCGACGTGCACCTGGTCCTGGTGGACCTGCGCAACTCGGAGCTGGACGGCCAGCAGGCCGAGGACCGCCTCCACGAGATCGGCATCACGGTCAACCGGAACGCCATCCCGAACGACCCGCGGCCCCCGATGGTCACCTCGGGCCTGCGGATCGGCACCCCGGCCCTGGCCACCCGCGGCTTCGGCACCGAGGACTTCACCGAGGTCGCCGACGTCATCGCCGAGGCGCTGAAGCCGTCGTACGACGGCGAGGCGCTGAAGGCCCGCGTGTCCGCGCTGGCCGCGAAGCACCCGCTGTACCCGTCGCTGTAGGCAACGGCCCGAAGGAGGGTCCGGCCGTGTTCCACACCCGGCCGGACCCTTTTTCACGCGCGGACGGCAGCGGCGTCCACATGCCGGGACGCGGGTCCGCCCCCGCCTCCGGAACGTGACTCCGCACACGTTGTCACCGGTAATCCGCCGCCTCTCGACCTCCGTCCGACCGCCTGTTCACTTCGGCAGGTTAGGCTCGTCTGTCGGACAAAATCCGTACACATCCCCTCTCCTGCCCTCCCCTCTCCACCCCACGCAACGACAAGGGAGTCCGACGTGGCCATCTCCGTATTCGATCTCTTCTCCATCGGCATCGGCCCGTCCTCCTCCCACACCGTGGGCCCGATGCGGGCGGCGCGCATGTTCGTGAACCGCCTCAAGAAGGACGGGGCGCTCGCGCAGACCGCCTCGGTGCGGGCCGAGCTGTTCGGCTCGCTCGGCGCCACCGGGCACGGCCACGGCACGCCGAAGGCCGTCCTGCTGGGCCTGGAAGGCCACTCCCCCCGGACCGTGGACGTGGAGAAGGCCGACGAGGAGGTCGAGCGGATCCGGCAGAGCGGCCGGCTGCGGCTGCTCGGCGCCGAGATAGGGGACGCTCACGAGATCGCGTTCGACGAGTCGAGCCAGCTGATCCTGCACCGCCGCCGCTCGCTGCCGTACCACGCCAACGGCATGACCCTCTTCGCGTACGACGAGACCGGCGCGCCGCTGCTGGAGAAGACGTACTACTCGGTCGGCGGCGGCTTCGTCGTGGACGAGGACGCGGTCGGCGAGGACCGGATCAAGCTCGACGACACCGTGCTGAAGTACCCCTTCCGCACCGGTGACGAGATGCTGCGCCTGACCCAGGAGACCGGCCTGTCGATCTCCTCTCTGATGCTGGAGAACGAGAAGGCCTGGCGGACCGAGGAGGAGATCCGCGAGGGCCTGCTGGAGATCTGGCGGGTCATGCAGGCCTGCGTGCAGCGCGGCATGTCCCGCGAGGGCATCCTCCCCGGCGGCCTGCGCGTCAAGCGCCGCGCCGCGGCCACCGCGCGCCAGCTGCGCACCGAGGGCGACCCGCTGCTGCACCGCAGCGAGTGGACGACGATCTACGCGATGGCCGTGAACGAGGAGAACGCGGCCGGCGGCCGGGTCGTGACGGCCCCCACCAACGGCGCCGCGGGCGTCCTGCCGGCCGTGCTGCACTACTACGTGAACTTCGTGCCGGGCGCCGACGAGGACGGCGTGGTGCGCTTCCTGCTGGCCGCGGGCGCGATCGGCATGCTGTTCAAGGAGAACGCGTCCATCTCCGGCGCCGAGGTCGGCTGCCAGGGCGAGGTCGGCTCGGCCTGCTCGATGGCGGCGGGCGCCCTCGCCGAGGTGCTGGGCGGCACCCCGCAGCAGGTGGAGAACGCGGCCGAGATCGGCATGGAGCACAACCTGGGCCTGACCTGCGACCCGGTCGGCGGCCTGGTGCAGATCCCGTGCATCGAGCGCAACGGCATGGCCGCTGTGAAGGCCGTGACCGCGGCCCGCATGGCGATGCGCGGCGACGGCAGCCACAAGGTCTCCCTCGACAAGGTCATCAAGACCATGAAGGAAACCGGCGACGACATGAAGGTCAAGTACAAGGAGACCGCCCGCGGCGGTCTCGCGGTCAACGTCATCGAGTGCTGAGCCCGCGCGGGGCCCGGGCCGCCGCCCGGGCCCCGCGCCGTTTCCTCACCCGTTCGGTGCAACCGTCCGGGTTCGGCGGGTGTCTCCCTTGGTGACAGCACTGTCCCCGCCTCAGGAGATCCGGGGGTCGACATGACTCACCGTTCCATCCGCCGCCAGCGCCTCGTGGCCGTCGCCACGGGCGTGCTGCTCACCGCCGGCGTCGCACTCGCGGCCCCGGCCTCCGCCGCCGCTCCGGCCGCGGCACCGCGCGCGAGCGGACCCGTCGCGCAGACCCAGACCCCGCTCGTGGTGAACGCCCGGTACGGCGGCCACTGCACCTTCGACCGGGTCGTCGTCGACATCAAGGGCTACATCCCGACCGTCACCGTCAAGCGGGTGGCCAAGCTGGTCTACGACGGCTCCGGCAAGCCGGTGCCGCTGCCCGGCCGCTACTTCCTGGAGATCCGGCTGAACCCGGCTCAAGCCCACAACGACGAAGGCCAGTCGGTCTACAAGGGTCCCAGGCTCAAGAAGATCAACCTGCCCAAGCTCAAGGGGCTGGCGCTCACCGGCGACTTCGAGGGGTACGTGACTTTCGGGGCCGCCTTCAACACCAGGCCCGAGTTCAAGACCTTCAAGCTGCACAACCCGGAGCGCTGGGTCATGGACGTCAAGCACGCCAACGTCTGCTGACACCCGCGCCCGGACCCGTACGCACGGGCGGAAGGGGCGGCGGACCGGTCCGGTCCGCCGCCCCTTCGGCGTTCCTGCCCCGGCACAGGCCGGGTTGTATCCGGCGGACGGGGGCGACTAGGGTCATCTGGCCTTGGTGTACGGGAAACCGGTGGGAAACCGGTGCGGCCCTCGCCACTGTGATCGGGAAGTCCGGCTCCACTCCTGCGGGAAGCCACTGGGCCGATGCGGGAGACCGCGCGGCCCGGGAAGGCGGAGCCAGGGCGGCAGCACCCGTGAGCCAGGAGACCGGCCGGGGCGCGTCGTCCATCCACGAGGTGCTGGAGAGGTCTCCCCCACTCATGCATATAGCCGAGGGCTTCCTGCCCCCGCTGCACGCGGCCGCCTGGGGCGCCGCGTCCGCCCCCTTCGTCGTCCACGGGGTACGCGCCCTGACCCGCGAGGTCAGGGAGAACCCGGAGAGCACCCTGCTGCTCGGCGCGTCGGGCGCGTTCACGTTCGTCCTGTCCGCCCTGAAGATCCCGTCGGTGACGGGCAGTTGCTCGCACCCCACCGGAACGGGCCTGGGCGCCGTGCTGTTCCGGCCGCCCATCATGGCGGTGCTGGGCACCATCACCCTGCTGTTCCAGGCCCTGCTGCTCGCACACGGCGGCCTGACCACCCTCGGCGCGAACGTCTTCTCGATGGCGATCGCCGGGCCCTGGGCGGGATACGGGGTCTACCGGCTGCTGCGCCGCGCCGGCGCCCCGCTGATGGTGTCGGTGTTCTTCGGCGCGTTCTTCGCCGACCTGGTGACGTACTGCGTCACCAGCGTCCAGCTGGCGATGGCGTTCCCGGACCCGGGCAGCGGGTTCGCGGGCGCGCTCGCCAAGTTCGGCGGCATCTTCGCGGTGACCCAGATCCCGCTCGCGGTCAGCGAGGGCCTGCTGACGGTCCTGGTGATGCGGCTGCTGACCCAGTCCAGCAAGGCGGACCTGACCCGGCTCGGGGTGCTCGCCCCGAAGGCCGCCGGCACCAACGGCACGGAGGCGGTGGCCCGATGAGCCGTAACGCGAAGATCAACACCCTGCTCCTGCTGCTGGTTGCGGCGCTCGCGGTGCTCCCGCTCGCGCTCGGCCTGGGGGAGGGCAAGGAGGAGCCGTTCGCCGGCGCCGACGCGCAGGCGGAGGCGGCCATCACCGAGCTGGACCCGGATTACGAGCCGTGGTTCTCGCCCCTGTACGAACCGCCGTCCGGCGAGATCGAGTCGGCGCTGTTCGCACTCCAGGCGGCGCTGGGCGCGGGCGTCCTCGCGTACTACTTCGGGCTGCGGCGCGGCCGCCGCCAGGGCGAGGCGCGGGCGGTGGCAGCCGTGGCGGCGCCGGAGCCCGCCGATCCGGAGCAGTAGCCGGTGCTGCCCATCGACGCGGCCGCCCACGGCAGCCGCTGGCGCGGCCGGCACCCGCTGGAGAAGGCCCTGCTGGGGCTGGGCCTGACGGTGGCCGCGCTGTGCCTGCCGCCGTGGCCCGGCGGCCCGGTCACCGCGGCCGCCACCCTGGTGGTCCTGCTGGGCCCGGCCGGGGTGGCGCCGCGGCAGCTGTGGCGGGCGTTCCGGATCCCGCTGGGCTTCTGCTTCACGGGCGCGCTGCCGCTGCTGGTGCAGGTCGGCGGCCCGGGCGGGCTGTTCGCCCTGGCGCCCGGCGGGCCCCGGCAGGCGGCCGAGCTGCTGCTGCGGACCTCGGCCGGTTCGCTGGGCGTGCTGCTGTTCGCGTTCACCACCCCGGTGTCGGACGTGCTGCCGCGGCTGGTGCGGGCCGGGGTGCCGGCGCCCGTGGTGGACGTGGCGCTGGTGATGTACCGGATCGGCTTCCTGCTGCTGGACTCGCTGGCGCAGGTCCGGCAGGCGCAGGCGGCCCGGCTGGGCACCACCGGCCGGGCCGCGGTCTGGCGCTCGCTGGCCGGTCAGGGCGCCACCGTGTTCGTCCGGGCCTTCGACCGCGCCGGACGGATGCAGGCGGGTCTGGCGGGCCGCGGTTACGACGGCACCCTGCGCGTGCTCCTGCCGCCCGCCGCGGTCTCGGGCCGCTTCCTGGCGGCGTCCGGGGCCCTGCTGGCCGCCGTGGTCACCCTCACCCTCGTACTGAAAGGCCTCTGGTCGTGAAACCGCTCGTGGAACTGGTCGGGGCGGGGTTCGCCTACGAGGACGGGCCCGAGGTGCTCTCCGGGGTGTCGTTCGGGATCCCGGCGGGGCGGTCGCTGGCGCTGCTGGGGCGCAACGGCGGCGGCAAGACGACGCTGCTGCGGCTGCTGAGCGGCGGGCTGCGGCCGGGCTCGGGGCGGCTGCTGCTCGACGGGGAGCCGGTGCGGCACGACCGGAAGGGGCTGACGCGGCTGCGGACTTCGGTCCAGCTGGTCGTGCAGGACCCGGACGACCAGCTGTTCGCGGCCTCCGTCGAGCAGGACGTGTCGTTCGGGCCGCTGAACCTCGGGCTGCCGGACGGGGAGGTGCGGGAGCGGGTCGACGGCGCACTGGCGGCCCTGGACATCACGGAGCTGCGGGACCGGCCCACGCACCTGCTGTCGTACGGGCAGCGCAAGCGGGCGGCGATCGCGGGCGCGGTGGCGATGCGGCCGCGGGTGCTGATCCTCGACGAGCCGACCGCCGGGCTGGACCCGGACGGCCAGGAGCGGCTGCTGGCGGCCCTGGAAGGGCTGCGGGCGCTGGGGACCACGGTGGTGATGTCCACGCACGACGTGGAGCTGGCGGTGCGCTGGGCCGACGACGCGGCGGTGCTGGGCCCGGACGGGCTGCGGGTCGGGCCGGCGCGGGAGCTGCTGGCCGATGCGGAGCTGCTGGCGGCGGCCCGGCTGCGGCCGGCCTGGGCGCCGGCGGTGGCCGCGTTCCTCCGGGCCCGCGGCCTGCTGGCGGCGGACGCCCCGGGCCCGGCCACTCCGGAGGCGCTGGCGGCATGGGTGACGGCGGGGACCTGAGGGCCCGGCGGGGCGGCGGGGGTGCGCCCCTACGATGGCGGCATGTCGCTGCCGCACGCCATCCTCACCGCCCTGCTGGAGAAGCCCTCGTCGGGGCTGGAGCTGACCCGGCGGTTCGACAGGTCGATCGGTTACTTCTGGTCGGCCACGCACCAGCAGATCTACCGCGAGCTGGGGAAGCTGGAGGAGGCCGGGCTGATCCGGGTGCTGCCCAGCGCGCAGCCGGCGCGCGGGCAGAAGAAGGAGTTCGAGGTGCTGGCGGCGGGACGGGCGGAGCTGCGCCGGTGGGTGGGCGAGAGCCAGGACCCCAAGCAGATCCGGGACCCGCTGCTCCTGCGGCTGCGGGCGGCGGGCGTGGTGGGCCCGCAGGGACTCGGCGCGGAGCTGCGGCGCCATCTGGAGCTGCACCGGCGGCAGCTGGCCGAGTACGAGGCCATCGAGGAGCGGGACTTCCCGCCGGCCCGCAACGCGCCCGAGGACCGGCTGCGGCGGCTGGTGCTGCACGGCGGGACGGCGCTGGAGTCGTTCTGGCTGCACTGGCTGGAGGAGGCGCTCACCGAGGTCGAGGCGCTGGAGGCGGCGGAGGCCGCCGGGACGCGGGAGACGGCCTGAGGGGCCGGGCGTGCCGGAGCCCCCGGCGGCCTCCGCCGCCGGGGGCTCCGCGGGCGCGTCACTTGTTCAGCGCGGCCCAGAACTCGTCGAAGCTCAGCAGGCCGTCGTGGTTCGCGTCCTTGGACGCGATGACCGCCTCGGCCACGGGGCCGGTGACGAACGGGTCGCCCATCTGAGCCATGGCCTTCTTGAACTCGTCGGCCGTCACGAACCCGTCGCCGTTCTGGTCGAACCGGCCGAAGGTCTCACGCGCGCTCTCGATGTCCGCCACTGGGATCCACCCCTTCTTGGTGCTTGCTGACCGGCTCAGGGTAGCGGCGCCGCGGCGCGCCGGGTGCCCGGGGGTGCGGCCGAGCGTCCGACCGGTATTCCCATTACCCGCGCGTAATGCGGAACAGGTAATTCCGGCCAAGAAATCGGAACCCCACTTGTCACCCTCCGGCGCCGCGCGATAACTTATCGGCATTGCCGCCACACCAGGAGCGCAGGGCTCCCAGGGACAAGCGGCAACAAGGGCGATCACCTACGTGACGATCAATAACGACACTTCGTTTGAGCCATCATTCGAGGTCCTGCCCTTCACCCGTACCTGCCGTCATATCTGGGAAGACGGCGACCATGTGCTGATCGGCGTGAGCCCCGGCAACAGCTACTTCAGTGCCGACCGGATAGCCGGGCTCGCCCAGTGGGCCACCGAACGCTTCGCACAGGTCGACTTCGTCTACGCAGACCTCCACGTAGACCGGATGTTCGCGGCATTCGGCTACACCCGCGAGCACGCCGGCAAGCGTGCCGCCAAGGAGATCAAGGCGGTACGGCGCAGGATCCTCAAAGGCGTGGAGGAATCGGGCAGCCCGCACGCCGAGATCCGGGTGAGAGCACTCTCGGAATTCCAGGACAACGAGGTGTACAAACTACTGCACCGCCGCGTGCTGCATTTCCTGGAATCCGATGACGAATTCCGCAAGGGCTGCGAGAGGATGGCCTTGCACTTCGTCGGGTCCAAGGTGCCGGACGGTGAATCCATCACGGACGAACAGCTACAGGTCTGTTTCGATTACATTGCCGCCGAGCTGCCTTTCTTCCTGGACACCCCGAGCATTCTGGACGTGCCCTCCTCGGTGTCGGCGTACCACGTCACCATGCCGCTGACCGAGGTGCTCTACGCCCGCGGCGGCGGCCTGCGCGCCACCCGCAACCAGGCGTACGCCGTCGTACGCCCCGAAGCCCCGGATGCCTCCGCAGGCTCCGCGGCGGCCACCGCAACCGCAGCACCCGCAGCACCCGCACGGGAAAGGACCGCCGATGAGCGTCGAGCAGCTTGAGACCGCGGGGGCCGACGCGCCCCTCGTCGACTTCCCCCTCTCCCGCCGCGGCGACGTGCTCCCCGCGGAGTGCTCCTGGCTGCGCGAGAAGGCCCCGGTGGCCCGGGTCCGCACCCTGACCGGGGACTCCGCCTGGCTGGTGAGCAGCCATGCGCTGGCCAAGCAGGTGCTGGAGGACGAGCGGTTCAGCCTCAAGGACACCGCGAACGCGGGCGTCCCCCGGCAGTACGCACTGACGATCCCGCCCGAGGTCGTCAACAACATGGGCAACATCAACAGCGCGGGGCTGCGCAGCGCGGTCATGAAGTCCCTGAACCCGCGGCAGCCGGGCCTGCAGGACTTCCTGCGGACCGCCGCGCACGGCCTGCTCGACGCCCTGGAGGCCGAGGGCGGTCCCGCCGACCTGCGCGCCGGCTTCGCCGACCCGTTCTCGGCGGCCCTGCACTGCGAGGTGCTGGGCTCGCCGTTCGAGGACTGGCGGCGGCTGATGGCGGGGCTGGACGTCGCGTTCATGACGGCGGCCGAGCCGTTCGCCGACTCCACGCTCAACTGGTACAAGGACGTCGGCTACTTCGCCGCGCAGCTGAACGCGCAGCTGGCCCGCCCGGAGGCGGAGCGGACCGGGCTGCTCGGCCGGTTCGCCGGGCTGAAGGAGGCGGACCCGGAGTCGGCGCACCTGACGGACGACATGTTCGCCACCGTCGCCGTGTCGCTGTTCGGCGCGGGCGCGATCTCCACCTCGTCGTTCCTGGTGCTCGCGGTGCTCGCGCTGCTGCAGCGGCCGGAGCTGATCGGCTACCTGCGGGCGCACCCCGAGCGGATGGGCCGGGCCGTCGACGAGCTGCTGCGCTGGAACCTGTCCATCGGCGACGCGCTGCCGCGGCTGGCGATGGCCGACGTGCAGGTGGGCGAGGTGCGGGTGAAGGCGGGTGAGCTGGTCCTCGTGCTCGTGGAGGGCGCCAACTTCGACCCCGCGGTGTTCGAGGACCCCGACCGGCTCGACCTGGAGCGGGAGGCCGGTCCGCACCTGTCGTTCGGGGCCGGCCGGCACTTCTGCCCGGCGTCCGCGCTGGGCCGGGTGCACGCCGAGATCGCGCTGGAGGTGCTGGTCGAGCGGCTGCCCGGGCTGCGGCTCGCGGTGCCGGCGGAGAACCTGGTCTGGCGTACGGGCTTCATCAAGCGGCTTCCGGAGCGGCTCCCGGTCGCCTGGTGAGGAACGGGCGGCGCCCCGGGGACGGGAATCCCCGGGGCGCCGCCGTGCACCGCCCGGCCGGCGGTGCCGTGGCCGGGTCAGCGGAAGATGCCGGTGTGGCCGAGCGAGTAGCGGCCGGGCTGCGGGTACACGGCCAGGCCGTGCGGGCCGCCGCCGACGGGGATCCGCGCCAGCTGCTTCCCGGTCCGGGTGTCGATCGCGTACACCTCGGAGTCGTAGCGTCCGGAGAGCCACAGCACCTTGCCGTCGGCGGAGACGCCGCCCATGTCGGGGCTGCCGCCGTCCGGCAGGTGCCACTTCTTCGTCAGCCGGTTCGCCCCGAAGTCGAAGACGGAGACGGTGCCCTCGCCGCGGTTGGAGACGTACATCTCCTTCGAGTCACGGCTCACGTAGAGGCCGTGGCAGCCCTTGCCGGTCGGCAGCAGCGTCGGGGTGGTGAACCGGGCGCCGTCGAGGACCCACATGCCGTGGGCCATCATGTCGGCGATGTAGAACGTCTTCCCGTCCGGGGAGATCTTCACGTCCTGCGGCATGGCGCCCTTGAACGGCAGCTTCTGCTGGCCGACGACCTCCATCTTCTCCGTGTCGACCTTGAGCAGTTCGCCGGAGAACTCGCACGAGACGACGAAGTACCGGCCGTCCGCGGAGAAGTCGGCGTGGTTGACGCCGAAGCAGGACACCGGCACGGTCTTGACCCGGTCCATGGTGTGCGGGTCGCGGAACACCAGCTCCTTGTCCATCGAGGCCATGACCACCGCGTACTTGCCGTTCGGCGTGAAGTACAGGTTGTACGGGTCGTGCACCTCGACCGGCTTGCCGGCCTTGCCGGTGGCCGGGTCGATGGGGGTGAGGGTGTGGCCCCGGTTGTTGTTGACCCACAGGGTCTTCAGGTCCCACGACGGCACCACGTGCTGCGGCTGGACGCCGACCGGGATGGTCTCGACGACCTTGTACGTCACCGGGTCGATGACGGAGACGGTGTTCGAGTTGGTGTTGGGGACGTAGACCCGGGACGGGAAGTCCTTGACCACGGGCGACAGCCGGTTCGGCCGGTCGGCCGCGTACACGTCCTTCGGGTCGAGCACCGGGGGCATCCCGGGCAGCCCGGGCGGGGCGGCGGGCACGGCCTCGGCGCGGGCCGGGCGGGCCGCGCCGCGGGTGCCCGCGGCCTCGGGGGCACCCTTCTCGGCGGCCCCGCAGCCGGCCAGGGCGGCGAGGACCAGTCCGGCGAGGAGCACGGTGGCCTTCCGGGGAAGGCGGGTGGTCGTCATGAGGTCAGCAGCTCCGTGGTGGTCACCGCGCGCAGTCCGCGGCGCGCGAGTTCGTCGAGCAGGGCGGGCATGGCGTCGACCGTGTCGGTGTAGCCGAAGTGCAGGCTCACCACCGACCCCGGGCGCACCGCGGCCGTGGCGTTGCGGACGACGGCCGCGGCGCCGGGCGAGGTGAAGTCGAGGGAGTCGACGTCGTACGACAGCACGTGCGGGTAGCCGGCCCGCCGGGCCAGGGTCCGCACGAGCGGGGTGGCGTGCTGCGCGCGGGACGGCCGGAACCAGGTGCCGATGGAACCGGTGAGGGTGCGCAACCGCCGGGCGCAGGCGGTGATCTCGGCGTACGCGTCGGCCTCGGGCATCGCGGAGATGTCGAGGTGGCGCTGGGTGTGGTTGCCGAGTTCGTGGCCTCCGTCGAGGATCCGGCGGGCCAGCTCCGGGTGGGCGTCCAGCCAGCTGCCGACGGCGAGGACCGTCAGGCGGGCCCCGGCCCGTTCGGCCTCGGCGAGCACGGCGCGGGCGGTGGCCGGGTCGCCGTTGCCGTGGCAGGTGAGGGCCACCCGGGGGCGGTCGCGGGGGCCGTGGGCGATCTCCGCGGGCTGCCCGGGGAAGGCCCGGGGAGCGGGCGCGGCGGGCGGCGGACCGGAGGCGGCCGGACGGGCCGGGCCGGTGGCGGCGGGCGGGGCCGCGGTGCGGCGGCCCGGGCCGCAGGCTGCGGCGAGGGCCCCGGCGGCGACCGCCGCACCGGCACGCAGGGCGGCCCGGCGGTCCGGGTAACAGAGCACCGTCCCATTTAAGGGGCGGGTCACCCAAAAGGTAATGATTGACCCAATTCGGGACCATCATCCGAGTCTTTCGACCGGACCGTCACCCCTCATTCGATCAACGATTCACGCACCCGACCCCATAGTTATTCATCGAAAGCGAGGCCAGTGGTCCATCTCACCTAGATTTTAGCTAGAAACTCTTACTATATGCACACTTATGTCCGAGTAGGGACTTTTGGCGTCATGCCGGTCTTCTGCCATAGTCGGAGGCACGACTTCCCGTTGACCCGAGCGAGGTCGCCTCAGCCGCCGAGGACCACACCCCCCCCAGGTCCTCGGCGCACTCACGAAGCCCCCGCAGCGCCCCACCACGGCGACAGGGGGCTTCTGCGTATCCGGCAGCGCGGCAGCGGGCCTCAGGGGCGGTCGGCCACCCGCATCTCGAACCAGGTGAGCTTGCCGCGGGGCAGCAGATCGGCGCCCCACCGGTCGGACAGCTTGTCCACGAGGAACAGGCCCCGCCCGCTGATGTCCAGCTCGTGCACGGGCAGCAGGCAGGGCAGCCCGCGGGAAGGGTCGCGCACCTCGACGCGGATCCAGCCGCGCCGGCGCCTCATCTGGAGACCGAAGGAGCGCGCGCCGGTGTGCCGGACGGCGTTGCCGACGAGTTCGGACACGAGTAAGACCGCGTGCTCGGCGATCTGGACGCCCAGCCCCCACTGCCGGACCACCACGAACTGGGTGAGCCGGCGGGCGGTCCGCGCGGACTCCGGGCGGGACGGCAGCGTCACCTCCGCCTCGGCCGGATTGCCGTGCAACTCGATTGCCTTCAGGCCCTGTTCGTCCTCAAGGGCCGCCGTCAGCCGTACGGCGGAAGCGCTGCTGCGCTGCCGCGGTTGCTCCACACCCTCCAGGCCCGCCATGCACCCATCATGGAGGGCGGACGGGCCCGCGCGGGCCGTTCCGCACGAAATCGCCCCCCGGAACCACCGGCTCCGAGGGGGCGATTTGTCATATGCCGTCGGCAATCTTCACAGACCGAAACGAGGGTTGAGCTGCGGTGACCCACCGTTCACAGATCATTACCGCGAGTGGATCTCCACCGTTCCTTAAGGTTCCTTTAAGTCTGAGATAAGCCACCCACAGGGGGGAATCAGAGGGCCGCGGCCGTCAGACGAACTTGGCCTTGCCCGGACCCTCTTCGACGAAGCTCCGCATGCCGCGCTCGCGGTCCTCGGTCGCGAACAGGCCCGCGAACCAGTTGCGTTCGATGGCCAGACCGGTGTCGATGTCGGCCTCCAGACCGGCGTCCACGCACTCCTTGGCCGCCCGCAGGGCGATCGCCGGACCCTGCGCCAGTCCGGCCGCCCAGGCGTGCGCCTGCTCGTACACCTCGGCGGCGGGGACGACCCGGTCCACCAGGCCGAGCGCCAGCGCCTCGTCCGCCTTGACCATGCGGCCCGTGAAGATGAGGTCCTTGGCCTTCGAGGGGCCGATCAGGCGGGACAGCCGCTGAGTGCCGCCGGCGCCGGGGATCAGGCCGAGCAGGATCTCCGGCTGGCCGAGCTTGGCGTTGTCGGCGGCGATCCGGTAGTCGGCGCACAGGGCCAGCTCGCAGCCGCCGCCCAGGGCGTAGCCGGTGACGGCGGCGACGACCGGCTTGGGGATGCGGGCCACCGCGGTGAAGGAGTCCTGCAGGGCGCGGGACCGGGCGATCATCGCCGCGTGGTCCATGACCTGCATCTCCTTGATGTCCGCGCCCGCCGCGAACACCTTCTCGCCGCCGTAGAGGATCACGGCGCGCACGTCGGCGCGCTCGGTCGCCTCTACGGCGAGTTCGCGCAGCCGGTCCTGGGTGGCGATGTCCAGCGCGTTCATGGGCGGCCGGTCCAGGCGGATGGTGCCGACGCCTTCGGAGACTTCGAGAGAGATGGTCATGCCGGAAGGTTAGTACCGGTTAACGCGGACGGGCCCGGTGCTGTGGGTCACAGCACCGGGCCCGCTCGTACCACCGTTCCGTCGGAGGCCTACGCCTTCCACTCCGACCAGGGCATGTTCCAGCCGTTGAGGCCGTTCTCCGGGGCGATCTGCTTGTCCTTGGAGTTCTTCACGACGACCACGTCGCCGATGAGGGAGTTGTCGAAGAACCAGGCCGCCGGGGCGTTCGGGTCGCCGCCGCCGCGCTGGTCGCGCAGACCGACGCAGCCGTGGCTGACGTTGTCCGAGCCGAACGTGGACGGGTCGGCCCAGTAGTTGCCGTGCACGAAGGTGCCCGAGTTCGACAGCCGCATCGCGTGCGGGACGTCCTCGATGTCGTACTCGCCGCCGAACCCGACGGTGGCCCCGTTCATTCGGGTGACCTTGTACTTCTCGCTGATCACCATCTGACCGTTGTACGTGGTCGTGGCCGGGGCGCCGGCGGTGATCGGGAGGTTCTTGATGACGGCGCCGTCGCGGACGACCTGCATCCGGTGGGTGCTCGCGTCGACCGTGGAGACCTGCGCGCGGCCGATCTTGAACTTCACCGTGCGGGTCTGCTTGCCGTAGACGCCCGGCCGGCCCTCGACGCCGTCGAGGTTGAGCTTGACGGTGACCTCGGTGCCCGCGGCCCAGTACTTCTCGGGGCGGAAGTCGAGGCGGTCGTTGCCGAACCAGTGGCTCTCGATCGGCACGGACGGCTCGGCCGTGACGGTGATGGCCTTCTCGACCGCCTCCGGGGCGGTGATGCCACGGGTGAAGTTGATGGACACCGGCATGCCGACGCCGACGGTCGAGCCGTCCTCGGGCGTGTAGTGGCCGATGAAGGTGTTCTTCGGGGTGAGCGTGGTGAAGGTGATGTCCTTCGCGGACTCCCGGCCGGCCGAGTCCTTGGCGACCGCGTGCACCTTGTACTCGGTGGCGGCGCCGAGGTGGCGGGCGGGCTCCCAGCTGCTGCCGTCGGCGGCGAGCTTGCCCTCGACGGCATTGCCCTTGGTGTCGGCCACCGTGACGGTGGTCAGCTTGCCGTTGGCGGCGCTGATCTTCAGGACGCCGCTGGTGGCGACCTCCTTGGCGCCGTCGGCGGGCGCGATGGTCACGACGGCCGTCGAGGCCTCCGTACCGCCGGCCTTGCCGCCCCTGGCCTTGCCGTCGTCACCGCCGGTACCGCCGCCACCGCCGCTGCAGGCGGAGGTGAGCAGCAGGGCCGCGCCCAGCAGAAGGGCGGCCGCTCCGGTACGGGCACGGCCGCGCCGCGCGCGCGGCGCGGCCGGTATCGGCTGCACGTTCACGTTGTCTTGTCTCCCCATGTCCCCCGCGCGCGGACAGTCGCGCGCATGTCGACAGGTAATCACACGGGAGGACCACTGTCGGCAACGGAGTTGTCACCGTTCCGTCCCAACTGGGCCGGTGGGGAGGGGGGCGTCAGTCCTCGGTGCCGGTCCGGGTGCCCCAGACGTACACCGCGTCGCCTTCGGTCAGCAGGTTCCACAGCCGGGCCGCGTCCGGCACCGTGAGGTTGACGCAGCCGGCCGAACCCCCGTTGTCGAACATGTCGCCCGGCCGGCCGTGGATGGCCTGGCCCCCGTCGAAGAACTGGGCGTACGGCATCGGGGAGTCCGGGAAGAGGGAGGAGACGTGGTCGCGGTTGCGCCAGTAGATCTCGTGCCAGCCGGGCCGGGTCTCCTCCTCGTCGCGGCCGGTGCGGACCGGGACCGGCGGGAAGACCACCTTGGAGTCCCGCTGCACCCACAGCAGCTGACGGTCCATGTCCACGCAGGTCACCCGGTGCGGGCGGACCGGGCAGCGGCCGGCCGCGTTGGGGTTGGCCCGGGCCCGGAGGGCGACGAGCGTGCGGTAGGTGAGCAGGTCGGGGTAGCCGTCGGCGGGTTCGATGCGGTGGGTGCGCTGGAAGGTGCGGATGGCGGTGCAGTCCGCTTCCGAGTTCCGTCCGTCCACGGGCCGCTTCAGGTGCTCCTCCAGCTCCCGCTGGTACGGGCCGGTGCGGGCGGTGCACGGAGGTTCGGCGGCGGCCGCCGGGCCGCCGGCGGGGCCGAGCGCCAGCAGCGCGAGCGCCCCGGCGAGCAGGTACGGGCCGGTCCCGCGGGACCGGCGGCGTACGGGGGCGGACGCGGGGTCCGGGGATCTCGGCGGTACCGCCATGCTGGCCTCCTCACGGCCCGCGGGGCCGGGCTCCGTTGCGTCCAGCCAACATCGCCCGGCCCCGCGCGGCGCGCCCGCGTGCGCCGATCCGGTGACACCGCCACTCACCCGGCGGACGCGCGGCGCCGGGTCAGCGGCGCGGCGCCGTCGCCGAGGCCGCGGCCGGCTTGGGCTTGCCCTTGCCGTCCTTGCCCTTGCCTTCCTTCCCTTCCTTGTCCTTGCCGTCCTTGCCGCCCTTGCCGTCGTGGTCGCGCTGGTTCTTCACGTACGCGGTCACCTGGCGGTCCGGGCTGCCCGGGAAGACGTGCAGCGGGCCCGTGACGGGGTTGGCCGGCAGGTCGTAGCCCTCCGGTACGGCGGTCTCGCGGAGGTAGTAGTAGCCCTCGGGCAGGTCCTCGTAGGTGCAGACGCCCTGGCGGTCGGTGGCGCAGCCGTTGTCGACTCGGGTGTCGCGGCCGTCACCGGCGGTCTGGAGGCCCCGCACGCCGTTGGTCTCGCGCCACAGCTCGAACACGGCCCCGCGCAGCGCCCGGCCGGTCTTGGCGTCCTTCTTCACGACCTTGACCGAGCCCTTGTAGGACGGCTCGGCGGTCTTCTTGTTCCGCGCCTGCACGGTGACGCCGGCCTCGGCGTTCTCCCGGGTGAGCACCAGCGGGGCCGACACCGCGGCGGCGGGCAGGTCGTAGCCGTCGGGGGCCTGGGTCTCCTGCCAGTAGTAGGTGCCCGGCGGGACGCTCGCGGAGCAGCGGCCGTCGGCGTCGGTGGCGCAGCCGGCACTGACCTCGGTGTCGGGGTTCGCGCCGTCGGTCTGCAGCCCGGTGCTGCCGTTGGTCTCCTGCCAGAGCGTGAACAGGGCGCCGCGCAGCGGGGCTCCGGTGTCGGTGTCGGTCTTGACGACGGTGACCTCGCCGGTGACCGGCTGCGGCGGGGTGACCGTGTTGGCGGCCCGGACCGTCACGCCGGCGGTCGCGTTCTGCCGGGTGAGGACGAGCGGGCCGAAGACCGGGTCGGCGGGCAGGTCGTAGCCCTGCGGGGCCGCGGTCTCGTACCAGTAGTAGGTGCCGAGGCGCACGGTGTCGCTGCAGATGCCGTCGGTGCCGGTGGTGCAGTCGGCGACCACCCGGGTGTCCGCGTTGATGCCGGTGCGCTGGAGGCCGCGGGTGCCGTTGGTCTCGCGCCACAGCTCGAAGCGCGCGCCCTGCAGGGCGGCTTCCGTGGCGGCGTCGTGCTTGACCACGCTCACGGCACCGGTCACGGCCCGGTTGCGGGCGGTGACCGTCGCTGTGTCCCGGCCGTTGGCGGGGTCGAGGAGCAGCGGGCCGAACACCGGGTCGGCGGGCAGGTCGTAGCCCTCCGGGGCGCGGGTCTCGCGCCAGTAGTAGCTTCCGGCCTCCTGGGTGCCGGCACAGGTGCCGTCGGCGGCGGTGGTGCACTCGTCACCGACCCTGGTGTCGGCGTTGATGCCGGTCGGCTGGAGGCCGGCGGTGCCGTTGGTCTCGCGCCACAGCTCGAAGCGCGCGCCGGTCAGCGCGGTTCCGGTCTCCGCGTCGACCTTCCGTACGGAGACCGTGCCGGTCGGCGCGACGCTGCCGCATTCGGGGAGGTCGCCGGTGAACGGGTAGGAGTGGAACTCCTGGCCGCCGCCGCCCATGGGGGCGCTGGTGTGGGTGAGGCTGCCGGAGGTGAAGAAGCGGCCGTTCATGCCGGGGAGCTGGACGACAGTCTCGGAGTCCGGCTCGGCGATCAGGGTGGCGCCCTGGAACTGGCCGCTGCCAATGAGCCGTACGGTCTCGGCGTCGGGGAAGTTCCACAGCAGCTTGTCGCGGGTCACGTTGGCGAGGACGCCGCTGGAGGTGTGCACGATCGGGTCGGTGCCGAGCACGTTGACCAGGACGGTGGCGCCCGCCGGGATGCGTTCGAACCGGAGGGACTGCTGGACGTCGCGGGCGCCGGCGAGGTTGCCGGTGACGTTGAAGACCTGGAGCGGCGAGGTGTTGTCGCCGGTGAGCACCGTCTCGTAGCCGAGGTTCTGCACGGTGCCGGTGGCCGGGCGGGGCTGCCCGTCGACGCGGGCGTAGCACTTGCTCGCGGCGGTCAGCCGGGCCGCCAGCGGCCGGTAGCTGTCCACCGCGTTCGGGTCGTTCTCCAGGGTGCCGGTGACGTTGCCGGTGAGGGTGCCCGCGTAGCGGACGGTGCCGCCGTCGGCGAGGAGGGTCTGGCCGGCGGCGACGCTGACGTTGCCGCCGGTGGCGAGGAAGTCGGAGCCGGCGGGCGGCGGGACGCGGGAGCCGACGCCGACGATGCCGATGTTGTAGACGCCGGAGGTCTTCGCCATGTCGAAGCCGCCCATGACGATGACCCGGCCCTCGGCCTCGGCGGCCCGTTCGCGGACCCGGAAGTCGCCGCCGACGAAAATGTTCACGGCGTTGTCCCGGCCCTGGATCGCACCGTTGTGCGGCTCCAGCCAGCTGTCCGGGCAGTCCCCCGGGATGCAGGGACCGAGGCCGCCGGGCAGCGGGGCCGCCGCCCGTACGGCCGCCGATGCGGGGGCCGGGCCCGCGTGCGCCGGAGCGGCGGGCAGCACGCCCGCCAGCACTCCGCCGACCGCCAGGCCGAGGGCCACCGCCCTCGCCGTCCTTCCTGTCATGACACTCCGTCCGTCGCCTGAGGCTGTTGCCCTGACAGGCTGGACGGCGGGGTGCGGGAGACCGCCGGGCGACACTCGCCGCTACGGCATTGAGGTCACACAATCACCCCGGTGCTGCACCCGTCCGGGCGACAGCCCCCGGCCCCCGGCCCCGGGCGTCAGGTGAGGGAGGAGCCGGCGGTCCAGTCGGCCCAGCTGAGGTTCCAGCCGCCCAGCCCGTTGTCCGGGGCGACGGTCTTGTCCTTCGAGTTGACGACCTCGACCACGTCGCCGATGAGGGTGCGGTCGAAGAACCAGCCGGCCGGGGTGTCGGAGCCGCCGCCCTTGTCGTCGCGCAGGCCGATGCAGCCGTGGCTGGTGTTCTGCGAGCCGAAGGTGTCCGGGGAGGCCCAGTAGTTCCCGTGCAGGAAGGTGCCGGAGGCGGTCAGGCGCATGGCGTGCGGCACGTCGGGGATGTCGTACTCGCCGCCGAAGCCGACGGTCTGCCCGTTCATCCGGGTCACGTCGAACAGCTCGGAGACCACCATCTTCCCGTTGTACGTGGTGGTCTTCGGCGCGCCGGCGCTGATGGGGACGGTGGACAGCAGCTTCCCGTCGCGGCGGACCTCCATGGTGTGCGCCTCGGCGTCCACGGTCGAGACCTGGTGCCGGCCCACGGTGAAGCGGACCGTCTTGCTCTGGATGCCGTACGAACCGGGTGCGCCCTCGACGTCCCGGAGGTTCATGGCGATGGTGACCTCGGTGCCGGGCTTCCAGTAGCGGCGGGGCCGGAAGTCGAGACGGTCCTTGCCGAACCAGTGGCCGGCCACCTCGGTCTCGGGGTCGGCGGTGACGGTGATGGCCCGCTCGACGTCGGCGCGGTTCTCGATGGACCGGTTGAACTTGAACGAGACGATCATGCCGGTGCCGACGGTCGAGCGGTTCTCCGGCTTGAAGTAGCCGATGAACCGCTCCTCGGGGACGTACGTGGTGAAGGTGGTGTGGCGGGCCTGGCGGCGCTCGTGGCCGTCGAGGGCGACGGCGTCCACGGTGTACTTGGCGGCCAGCGCGAGCTTCCCGGCGGCCGGGTCGGGGCTCCAGCTGAGCCCGTCGGGGGCGATGCTGCCGGGCACCTCCTCCGTCTGGGCGTCCTCCACCTTGGTGACGAGGACCCGCTCCAGCCGGCCCTCGGGCACGGTGACGGTCAGCGGTCCGCCGGCCGGCACCCCCCGGGCGCCGTCCTCGGGGGTGATCCTGATCGCGTCGCGCGGCGCCCTGGGTTTGCCGGGCAGCGCCACCTCGATGCCGGGAGCGCTCTGCCCGGTGCATCCGGCCGCCCCCGCGGCCAGCCCCGCCCACACCACCGCGGCGGCCAGCAGCCGCCTCTTCACATAGCTCACGCCCCTGCAACGAGTGCGCCCCTCCGGGGGAAACGTGAGGGCGGGCCCGGTTGGGGGCAGAACAGGGGGAAGGACCAGACGGGGGCGGGCCGTGGCCGGGACGCCGCGGCCCCCGGGCCCCGCAGGTACCGAGAGCCGCGGGAGGCCGGACGGTGTCGAGCGCAGCAGAGCAGCAGGCCGCGGGTGCGGTGCGGGCGGGGCCGGCCGCGCCCGCCCCGCGTACGGCGGACGGAGCGCGGGGGGCGGGCGGGCCGGTGCCGGCGGGGCCGCCGGTGTGGCCGGGGGCCCCGACCCCGCTGGGAGCCCGGTTCCGGGTGGGCCCGGACGGGGTGGCGGGTACGAACTTCGCGCTGTGGGCGGGCGGCGGTGCGGAGCGGGTCGAGCTGTGCCTGTTCGACGAGCAGAGCCCGGGCAGCGGGGCGGTGGTGGAGACCCGGCTGCCGCTGCCGGAGCTGACGCACGAGATCTGGCACGGCTTCGTGCCGGGGGTGCGGCCCGGGCAGCGGTACGGGTTCCGGGTGCACGGGCGCTGGGACCCGTGGACGGGCGCCCGGTTCAATCCGGCGAAGCTGCTGCTGGACCCGTACGCACGGGCCGTGGACGGCGACTTCGCCCTGCCCGCCGAGGTGTACGGGCACGTCCGGGACTGGCCGCAGCAGTACATCGCGGACACCGTGCGCGACGACCGGGATTCGGCGCCGTACGTGCCCAAGGGGGTGGTCGTCCACGATGACGACGACTGGGCGGACGACGTGCGGCCGAAGACGCCGTGGGCCGACTCGGTCATCTACGAGCTGCACGTGCGCGGGTTCACCATGCGCCACCCGGAGGTGCCGCCGGAGCTGCGGGGCACGTACGCCGGGCTGGCGCACCCGGCGGCGGTCGGGCACCTGACCCGGCTGGGGGTGACGGCGGTGGAGCTGCTGCCGGTGCACCAGTTCGCGCACGAGGACCACCTGCTGCGGCGGGGGCTGCGCAACCACTGGGGCTACAACTCGATCGGCTACTTCGCGCCGCACGCCGGCTACTCGTCGTCGGGTACGGCCGGGCAGCAGGTGGGCGAGTTCAAGCGGATGGTGCGGGCGCTGCACGCGGCGGGCATCGAGGTGATCCTCGACGTGGTCTACAACCACACCGCGGAGGCGGGCGAGCTGGGGCCGACGCTGTCGCTGCGGGGCATCGACAACCGGGGCTACTACCGGCTCCAGTCGGACCAGCGCCGGTACGCGGACTACACGGGCTGCGGGAACACCCTGCACGCGGGCCGCCCGCACGTGCTGCGGCTGATCACCGACTCGCTGCGGTACTGGGTGACGGAGATGGGGGTGGACGGCTTCCGTTTCGACCTGGCGGCGGCGCTGGCCCGGTCCATGCACGACGTGGACATGCTGTCGCCGTTCCTGGCGGTGATCGCGCAGGACCCGGTGCTGCGGCGGGTGAAGCTGATCGCGGAGCCGTGGGACGTGGGCTCGGGCGGCTACCAGGTGGGCGCGTTCCCGCCGCTGTGGACGGAGTGGAACGACCGCTACCGGGATGCCGTACGGGACTTCTGGCGGGGCGCGCTGCCGGACGTGCGGGACCTCGGGTACCGGCTGTCGGGGTCCAGTGACCTGTACGCGTGGGGCGGGCGGCGGCCGTACGCGTCGGTGAACTTCGTGACCGCGCACGACGGTTTCACGCTGCGCGACCTGGTGTCGTACGAGCGCAAGCACAACGAGGCCAACGGGGAGGGCAACCGGGACGGCAGCAACGACAACCGGTCGTGGAACTGCGGGGCGGAGGGCGAGAGCGACGATCCGCGGATCCGGGCGCTGCGCCGCCGCCAGCTGCGGAACCTGCTGACGACGCTGCTGCTGTCGACGGGGGTGCCGATGCTGGTCGCCGGGGACGAGCTGGGCCGCACCCAGGGCGGCAACAACAACGCGTACTGCCAGGACAACGAGACCGGCTGGGTGGACTGGTCGCTGGCCGGGGATCCGCAGTGGCGGCCGCTGCTGGAGCTGACGACGCGGCTGATCGCGCTGCGGCACGCGCATCCGGTGCTGCGGCGGCGGGCGTTCTTCTCGGGGCGGGCGCAGGGCGCGGACGGGCTGCGGGACCTGGCGTGGTTCACGCCGGCGGGCGCCGAGATGACGGAGCGGGACTGGTACGCGCCGGCGGCGTCGCTGGGCCTGTACCTGTCGGGCCGGGACATCCCGGGGCGGGACGCGCGGGGCGAGCCGGTGGTGGACGACAGCTTCCTGGCGGTGCTGCACGCGGCGGACCGGCCGGCCGCGTGGGTGCTGCCGGGGCCGCCGTGGGCGCAGGAGTACGAGCTGGTGCTGGACACCTCGCAGGAGGAGCAGGCGGCGGCGCCGGGCACCGTGCACCGGGGCGGGTCCACGGTGACGGTCCCGGCCCGGTCGGTGCTGCTGCTGCGGGTGCGGAACTGAGGCGGGTGCGGAACCGGGCCGGGTGCGGAGCAGGGCCGGGCGGCTCAGCGGGTGCCGGTGGCGGGGGTGCGCACGTAGCAGACGACGTCCATGGCGAGTTTGGGCTCGGGGCCGGTGACCTTGCCGGAGGAGTCGAAGCGCATCCGGAACGAGCTGCTGCGGATGGCGACCAGGTGGCCGTACGGCTCCTGTGCGCCGCGCTTCCAGGCGGCGGGCAGCCTGCGGTAGGGGGCGTCGCAGGTGTCCGCGAGGTACCGGGCGGGGGTGATGCGGCCGGCGTCGGAGGTGCCGGTGGTCTTGAACACCCGCATGGTGTGCGGGCGGTCGCAGCCGACGACGCGGACCCGGGCGGCGTCGGCGAGGCCGGCGGTGGGCACGGCGCAGGTGCCCCTGGGCCGGGTCTTGACGTCGGCGGCGGACCGGCGGGCGTCGGCGGTGCGGGCCCGGTCGGGGGTGCGGATCCCGGCGGGCTCGCCGTGCTCGGACAGGGTGAGGGTGGCGTGCAGGCCGGTGACGCCGGGCATGCCCTGCATGCTCTGGTGGCGGCTGCCGTTGACCTGCTCCAGCAGGGTCACCAGGTCCACGTCGGCGGAGAGCAGCCGGCCGTGGGCGTCGAGGACCACGGTGAGCGGCAGCTGTTCGTCCACGTACGCCTTGCTGTCGGTCTTCGGTCCGATGCGGGACGGCAGCAGGTCCTGGGCGCGGCCGAGCGGCACGGTGGCGGCGTACTCGCGGGCGCCGCCCTCGCGGCGGAGGGGTTCCTGGCGGGGCACGGCGGCGGCGACGAGTTCGGCGAGGGTGCCGCCGAACGGCAGGACCCGGCCGGGGGCGTGGGCGGAGACGGGGGCCTCGCCCTTGGGGTCGAGGGCCTTGCGGGCGGCCTGCGGCCAGTGCAGCCAGACGCCGTCGTCGCCGCGGGCGTACACGTCGGTGCCGGCGGTGGCGAGGGTGAGCGGGTAGGCGGCGCCGTTGCGGTCCAGCCGCGGGGCGGCGTCCACGGGGAAGTCCGAGGGGATCTCGCGGGTGAGTTCGGCCCGGGAGGTGCCGTGGGCGAAGTCGAGGGTGCCGGTGGTGACGTGGCGGGCGGTGCTGGTGGGCGCGTTGTACTCGACGGTCGCCGTGAAGCGGGCGGAACCGGCCGCGCGGGTCTCGGCCACGGCCGCCTTCAGCTGCTCGGCGAGGGGCTTGCCGTACACGGCGGCACCCCGGTCGTCGTCGCCCCAGCAGCCGGTCAGCGCGGGTGACAGCAACAGCATCAGGACGGGCACGGCATGCCGGATCCGCTTCATGGTTTCCCCCCGGAAGTCCACCGAATATTCGCTGGGCAGCGTCAGGAGCGAATCGTAAGCTCACGCCTGATGTCCTCCATAGATGCACCCTCCACTCATCCGTCCGCGGTGCGGACGCTGCTGCGGCTGTGGCCGTACGTCCGCCCGGTGCGCGCCCGGTGGTTCGGGGCGGCCGTCATCGCGGTCGTCGCGTCCTGCCTGAGTCTGGTGATCCCGCTGGTCCTGAAATGGATCGTGGACGGGCCGGTGGCCTCCGGGGACACCGCGGGGGTGTGGCTGGGGGCGCTGTACCTGCTGCTGCTCGGGGTCGCCGAGGCGCTGCTGTTCGGGTACCGGCGGTGGCTGGTGGCCCGGCCGCTGTCGCGGGTCGAGGCGGACATGCGCGGCGACCTGTACGGGCACCTGCAGCGGCTGCCGGTGGCGTTCCACGACAAGTGGGCCTCGGGGCAGCTGCTGTCCCGCGCCACCGCGGACCTGATGCTGGTGCGGCTGTTCCTGGTGTTCCCGCTGACGTTCCTGGTGGTCAACGGGGTGACCATCCTGGTCGGCGCGGTGATCCTGCTGATGCAGAAGTGGACGCTGGGGCTGGTGCTGCTGGTGCCGGTGGTGCCGCTGCTGCTGCTCGCGGGCGCTTTCGAGCGGAAGTACGCGGTGGCCTCGCGGCGGTCGCAGGACCAGGCGGGCGATCTGACCACGGTGATCGAGGAGAGCGTCCTCGGGATCCGCATCATCAAGTGCTTCGGCCGGCACCGCAGCCAGGCACGGGCCTTCCGGGAGCTGGCCGGGGAGCTGCGGGGGACCGAGCTGCACAAGGCGCGGCTGCTGGCGGGCATTTCGGCGGTGATGACCACGCTGCCGGAGCTGGCGATCGGCACGGCGCTGGTGCTGGGCACCGTGCAGGTGGCGGACGGGGACCTGTCGGCGGGCACCCTGGTGGCCTTCCTGTCGACGGCGCTGGCGCTGCGCTGGCCGGTGGACTCGCTGGGCTATCTGCTGGCGCTGTGCCAGGAGGCGGCGACGGCGACCCAGCGGTACTTCGAGGTGCTCGACGAGCACCGGGAGGACACGGGGGCGCAGGCTTCCTCGGAACCGCAGGCGTCTTCGGAACCGCAGGAGGGACGGCCGGAGAAGGACGGCGGGCTCCGGTTCGAAGGGGTGCGGTTCCGGTACCCGGACGCGGATCCCGGCAGCCGGCCGGTGCTCGACGGCATCGACCTGCACGTGCGGCCGGGCGAGACGATGGCGCTGGTCGGCGCCACCGGCAGCGGCAAGACCACGCTGACGGCGCTGGTGCCGCGGCTGCACGAGCTGACGGCCGGGCGGATCACCCTGGACGGCCGGGACATCCGCGAACTGCCCCGGGAGCGGCTGCGGTCGATGGTGTCGGTGGCCTTCGAGGAGCCGACGCTGTTCTCGGCGACGGTCGCGGAGAACGTGCGGATGGGCGGGCCGGAGCTGGACCGGGCCCTGGAGACGGCGCAGGCGGGCTTCGTGTCCGGGCTGCCGGACGGGGTCGACACGCAGGTCGGCGAGCAGGGGCTGAGCCTGTCCGGCGGGCAGCGGCAGCGGCTCGCGCTGGCCCGGGCGGTGGCGGGCAGCCCGCGGTTCCTGGTGCTCGACGACCCCCTGTCGGCGCTGGACGTGCACACGGAGGCGCTGGTCGAGGCGTCCTTGCGGGAGGTGCTGGCGGACACCACCGCGCTGGTGGTGGCGCACCGGCCGTCGACGGTGCTGCTCGCGGACCGGGTGGCGCTGCTGTCGGAGGGCCGGGTGACGGCGGTCGGCACGCATCAGGAACTGCTGCGGGACAGTGCGGAGTACGCGTGGCTGATGTCGGGGCTGTCGGCCTCGGCATCGGCTGCGGCTTCGGGGGAAGAGGACGGACGGTGAGTACGGTGGCGCAGGCTCCGGACGCGATCGAGCGGGACGAGCTGGCGGCGCCGGCCGGGGCGACCCGCGGGCTGCTCGGCTCGCTGCTGCGCGAGCGGCGCGGCGGGGTGGTGCTGGCGGCGGTGCTGCTGGTGCTCCAGCAGGCGGCGGCGCAGGGCGGGCCGCTGCTGGTGGCGTACGCGATCGACCGCGGGGTGCCGGCGTTCCGGGACGGCCGGCACGGGCCGCTGGTGGCGGTCGCGGTCGGCTACCTGCTGTGCGCGGTGGGCGCGGGCGCCTTCCAGTACGGCTACATCCGGGCGTCGGCGCGGGTGAACCAGGACGTGCTGCTCGACCTGCGCGGGCGGATCTTCCGGCACGCGCAGGAGCTGAGCCTGGACTTCCACGAGCGGTACACCTCGGGGCGGCTGATCGCCCGGTCGACGACGGACGTGGAGTCGCTGCGCGAGCTGCTCGGCGAGGGCCTCCAGGAACTCCTCGCGGTGGTGCTGTCGTTCGGGCTCATCTGTGCGCTGCTGGTGTGGCTGGACCTCGGGCTCGGCGCGGTGGCGGTGCTGTCGTTCGTACCGCTGTACCTGCTGGTGCGGGGGTACCGGCGGCGCTCCGGGGAGATCTACTCGGAGCGTTCCACGGCGATGGCGTCGGTGATCGTGAAGTTCGCGGAGACCATGAACGGCATCCGCCCGGTACGGGTGTTCCGGCGCGAGCGGGCGAACGACGCGGAGTTCCTGGGGCTGAACCGGACGCACGAGCGCACCAACGGGGACGCGCTGATCGAGATGGCCCGGTACGTGGTGGGCTCCCGGCTGGTGGCCAACACCGCGGTGGCCGCGATCGTGCTGTGGGGCGCGTACCGGGTGGCGACCGGCTCGCTGGAACTGGGCGTGCTGGCGGCCGCGGTGCTGTACCTGCGGCGGCTGTACGACCCGATCGACCGGCTGGCGATGTTCCTCAACTCGTACCAGTCGGCGGTGGCTTCGCTCGGGAAGATCGCCGGACTGCTGGCGCAGGTGCCGTCGGTTCCGGAGCCGGCCGCGCCGCGGGAGCTGCCGGTGCAGGAGCGGGAACTGCCGGGCCGCGAGGTGGTGTTCGACGACGTGCGGTTCGCCTACCGGGAGGGCGGGGCGGACGTGCTGCCGCGGTTCCGGCTGACGCTGGCGGCCGGGCGGACGGTGGCCGTGGTGGGGTCGACCGGCGCGGGCAAGTCCACGCTGGCGAAGCTGCTGGCGCGCTTCTACGACCCGACGGACGGGCGGGTGCTGCTGGACGGGACGGACCTGCGCGACCTGCCGGTGCCGGAGCTGCGGCGCGGGGTGGTGATGGTGACCCAGGAGGCGTTCCTGTTCTCGGGCAGCGTCGCCGAGAACATCGCGCTGGGGCGGCCGGACGCGACCCGGGCGGAGATCGAGCAGGCCGCGAAGGCGATCGGCGCGCACGACTTCATCGCGGCGCTGCCGGACGGCTACGACACGGACGTGCGCAAGCGCGGCGGGCGGATCTCGGCCGGCCAGCGGCAGCTGGTCGCGTTCGCGCGGGCGCTGCTGGCGGATCCGGCGGTGCTGATCCTGGACGAGGCGACGAGTTCGCTGGACGTGCCGGGGGAACGGGCGGTGCAGCAGGCGATGCGCACGGTGCTGCGGGGGCGGACGGCGGTGGTGATCGCGCACCGGCTCTCGACGGTCGAGATCGCGGACCGGGTGCTGGTCATGGACGCGGGCCGCATCGTCGAGGACGGTGCCCCCGCGGACCTCATCGCGGGCACGGGCCGCTTCGCGACGCTGCACCGGGCCTGGCGCGACAGCCTGGTCTGACCCCGGGGGCGGAGCTCCGATCTTTCAGCCCGTCCGGCGTTTGAGGACCGGGGTCCGGGGCGGAGCCCCGACCTTTGAGCCCCGCCGGAGGGGGTGGCTGGGGCCGGGCGGCAGGGGAAGCCGCCCGGCCCGGGTCGCCGCGGCCCCCCGTACCGCGACGACGGCGACGCCCCCGGCCCGCGCGGTGACGGGCGGGATCCGGCCGGTCGGCCGTGGGGCGGCCATAACCGGCGATCGTCGCGCAACCGACATTCGCACGCCCGTCCCGATCCGCGCACGCCCCTGCCGTGTCCCGGACAACGGACAGCTGTCCGTGCTGGTCAGCGCCTGTCCGGAATTGCGATCCGGCGCCGCCGGAGCGTACCGGCGTCTCGAAATCACCCTTCGCCGGCGGGTCCTCGCGCGGCAGGATGGCGCGCATGGCGGACATCCAGGGGGAGCTTGCGCCGGGCCGGGCCCGGGACGCGGCGGAGTTCATCGCGCTGATGCGGCTGCTGAAGGAGCGGTCGGGGTTCACGTACCGGCAGTTGGAGGAGCGGGCGGCCGCCGGGGGCGGGGTGCTGGCGCGGAGCACGCTGGCGGGGGTGCTGGGCGGGCGGACGCTCCCCCGGCCCGAGCTCCTCGCCGTCTTCGTCCGTGCCTGCGGTGACGGTGAGCGGGTCGCGGACTGGCTCGCCGCCTGGACGGCGGTGGCCTCCGCCGAGGACCCTGCGAGACCTTCCCCCGCCCCGCCCCTTCCCGAAGCGGGGGCTCCGCCCCCACACCCCCACGCCCCAAAGGCCGGCGGGGCCGGGGTTGCCTCGGGGCAGCCGACGGCCGGGCAGGGGGAAGATCCGGCCCGTCCGGCGATTGAGGACCGGGGTCCGGGGCGGAGCCCCGTGGGCGGGCGGCGCCGGCGGTGGTGGGTGGTTACGGGCGCGGCGGCAGCGCTGGCGGCGGTGGCGGCCACCCTGGCGGTCGCCACGAAGGAGGACGCCGAGCAGCCCGCGGGAGCGCGGAAGGCACCCGCCCTCCCCACCGGCTGGGTCAACATCGTCCCGCTCACCGGCGACGGTCTCTGCCTCACCGACGGCCGCGTCGCAGACGGCCGGTACACCCCGCTCGTCGCCGTGCAGCGGCCCTGCGCGCGGGCCGGCCCGCAGACGACCCTGCTGGAGCCGATGGGCCGCGACCTGTACCAGATCCAGTGGCACCACCCCGACTACGGGAAGGGCTGCCTGCGCGCCCTGCCCGACGGCGCCGGCAAGGGCCTCCTGGAGCCCATGGACGACTGCACCCTCGGCAGCCGCTTCCACGTGGAGCCTTCGGGCCCGCGCGGCAGCGGTCGCTACGTCCTGCGCGTCGACGGCCAGGGCTGCGTCGGCATCAAGGGTGACGCCGAGTCCTCCGGCACCGAGGCCGTCATGGGGCAGTGCGTCGGCCGCGACGGCCAGCTCTTCGCCATCGAACCGGCCAACTGACCCCGATCGCGGACCGGCGCCGGCCGGAGCCCTGCAATGATGTCCCCCTTGCGGGCGAACGGTCGTACCCGCGTTCCATGAGGGGATCTGGTGGCGCATGGGCAGAGTCGGTGACGCACTTCGCGAGCTGCGCGGGGCGCAGAAGTCCGCGAAGGGGGTGTCGCTCTACTCCCGGTACGTGAACCGGCCGGCCGGGCGTTACCTGGCCGCCGGCTCGCACGTACTGGGGCTCACCCCCAACCAGGTCACCCTGGTCAGCGCCGCGTTCAGCTTCGCCGCCATCGCCGCGGTGGCCCTGGCCGCGCCCTCGTGGCCGCTGGGCGTCGCGGTGTGGGCGGCCCTCGCCGTCGGCTTCGCCTTCGACTCGGCCGACGGCCAGCTGGCCCGGCTCCGCGGCGGCGGCAGCGCGGCCGGCGAGTGGCTGGACCACGTCGTGGACTGCGCGAAGGTCACCGCCCTGCACGCCTGCGTGCTGATCGCCTTCTACCGCTTTCCGGAGGAGTACGGGCTGTCCGGCGACGGCTGGCTCCTGGTCCCGCTCGGCTTCCAGTTCGCCTCGGTGGTCACCTTCTTCGGCGGCCTGCTCACCGAGAAGCTGAAGCCGAAGCCGGAACCGGGGAGCCCCGCCGCCGCCCCCTCCACCCTGCGCGCGGTGGCGCTGCTGCCGGTGGACTACGGGGTGTTCTGCCTGGTGTTCCTGCTGCTGGGCGGCGGGGACCTGTTCCGGTGGGCCTACACGGGCCTCGGCGCTGCGGCCGGGCTGTTCCTCCTCGCCTTCCTGGCGAAGTGGTTCCGCGAGGTCAGTGCCGTTCGGCGGTGAGCTGGTCCGGCAGCGGCCCCGCGAGCGCGTCCAGGGCCCGGCGCAGCTGGGTGCTGGACGTGTGCACGGTGTACGGGAAGTAGACGACGTCCACCCCGACGGCCGCGAAGTCGGACTCCAGCCTGTCGCCCTTGGGGGTGCCCCGCCAGTCGTCGCCCTTGAAGATCACGTCGAAGCGGACCTGCTTCCAGGTCTCGACCTTGTCCGGAACCGTCTCGACGAACGCGGCGTCCACGTACTGGACGCTGCGCACGATCTCCAGCCGCTCGACGAGCGGGATCATCGGGCGGCGCCCCTTGGCCAGTTCGGCCATTTCGTCCGAAACCACCCCGGCGACCAGGTAGTCGCACTGGCTGCGGGCATGCCGGAGGATGTTGAGATGTCCGATATGGAACAGGTCGTACGCACCCGGCGCGTAGCCGACTCGGTACGGCTTGCGCGCGGGTGCTTGGTGCTCGGACATGGTTCGCTCCGTCATCGGTACCCCCCACAGGCCGCACTCCCCAGTGCGGCGGATTATCAGACGATAGCGTGCACGTTCCGCGCCGTGTTGGTGAACGATTAGGGTGGCCTGCGCACCACCCAGGGGGGAAGGGGACGCTCCGTGTCCAGATCCGGCCGCAAGAGGCTGCTGCTCGTATCCACGAATTACGCTCCTGAGCACGCCGGGATCGGTCCGTACGCGACCCAGATCGCGGAACATTGGGCGGAAATCGGCCACGACACGCACGTGTTCGCCGGTATGCCCCATTACCCGTCCTGGTCGCTCGACCCGGCGTACCGGGGAGCGCTCCGGCGTACGGAACAGCGCGCGGGTGTGACCGTGCACCGGCGCAGGCACACCGTGCCCGCCACCCAGACCGCCGTGAAGCGGGCCCTGTTCGAGGGGTCGATCCTGCTGCACGGCGCGGTGGCCCCGCCCCGCATGCCGAAGCCGGACGCCGTGCTCGCGCAGATGCCGAGCCTGGCCGGCGGCGTGCTGGCCGCCCGGATGGCCGCCCGCTGGAAGGTCCCGTACGTCCCGGTGGTCCAGGACCTGATGGGCGCCGCGGCCGCACAGAGCGGGATCAGCGGCGGCGACAAGGCCGCCGTGCTCGCCGCGAAGGCCGAGGCGTACGCGCTGAAGCGGGCCACGCTGGTCGGTGTGATCCACGAGACGTTCGTCGACCGCGTCGTCGCCATGGGCGTCGACGAGAAGAAGATCCGGCTGGTCCCGAACTGGTCGCACGTGCCCGGCCCCAGCCAGCCCCGCGGCGAGACCCGGCACCACCTGGGCTGGGCCCCGGGCCAGACCGTGGTCCTGCACTCCGGGAACATGGGCCTCAAGCAGGGCCTGGAAGTCCTCGTCGGTGCGGCCCGGCTGGATCCCGATGTCCGGTTCGTCCTGATGGGAGACGGCAGTCAGCGGGCCGCCCTGGAGGCGATGTCCGCGGATGTGCCGAATCTGGACATCATCCCCCCTGCCGCCGACGGACAGTTCCCGGATATCCTCGCGGCGGCGGACGTACTCGCCGTCACCCAGCACGCGGCGGTGCTCGACATGAGCGTGCCTTCCAAACTCACCTCCTACTTCGCGGCCGGCCGGCCGGTCGTCGCCTCCGTGGCGGCCGAGGGCGGCACGGCCCAGGAGGTCGAGCGGTCGGGAGCCGGCGTCCTCGTGGCACCGGAAGACCCGGAGGCACTGCTGAAGGCCGTACGGACGCTGGCCGAAGACCCGGCGGCGGCCGACGCACTGGGTGCGGCCGGCCCCCGCCACGTGGCGGCACACCTGAGCCGCGACGCGGGCCTGGCCCGTATCGACGCACTCATAGACGAAGCACTTGGGGGTCCCCGGCCGTGACGGAGACGAATCGCCCCGCGGCGACGGCGGGCGAAGACGAACCGGATCTCCTCAGGGACCAGTTCCGCCAGCTCCTGCGGTACCGCAGACTGCTCGCCGCCGGCGTCGGCGTCGGCCTGCTGGGCGGCGCCTGGCTGGGGATCAGCACGGCGGACACCTACGTGGCCACCGCCGACGTGGTGCTGCGCACCCCCACCGACGACCCGTTCAACCCCAGCATCTCGCCGGACAAGGCGATCAACGTCGGCTCGGAGCGGCAGACCGCGCTGAGCAACTCGGTGGCCAAGGAGGCCGCGGAGAAGCTCGGCATCCCGGCGTCCGGCCTGTCCGGGCTGCGCTCCGGCCTCCAGGTCACCAACCCGCCGCAGAGCCTCGTGCTGCGCTTCACCTACACCGCGGACTCCCCCAAGGAGGCCGCCCGGCGCGCCAACGCGATGACGGAGGCGTACCTCACCAAGCGACAGCAGTCGATCGAGAACATCCGCGACAAGATGGTGAAGGGGTACAAGGACCAGCGCGACCCCATCGCCAAGGACCACGACGAGCTGGTCAAGGAGATATCCCGGCTGCCCGACGGCCCCTCGCGGGACTCCGCGTACGCCACGAAGAGCGATCTGCTCAGCCGGATCAGCCAGCTCCAGGGCAGCATCACCAAGCTCGAGGCCCTCGACATGAGCCCGGGCCGGGTCACCAGCACGGCGACTCCCCCGACCATCCCCGACGGCCCGGGCCTGCCCATGTCCCTCGCCCTCGGTGCCGCCGTCGGCCTGGCGATGGGCCTGCTGGCCGCCTGGGTGCGGCTGGTCTTCGACCCGTCGCCGCGCTCCGACGGCGACGTGGCGCGTGCGCTGCGCGCCCCGGTGCTCGGCACCCTGCCGCGGGACAAGACCGGCGGCGGTCCGCTGCTCGCGGCCGGCGAGGCCGACCCGCGGCTCGCGGAGGAGTACCGGTCGGTGGCCTTCCGGCTGGCGTACGACTCCCGGTTCGCGGACCGGCGCCGGCTGCTGGTGGTGGCCCCGCGCGGCTCCAGCGAGACCGCGGCCGCGGCCGCCGTGAACCTCGCCGCCTCCTTCGCCGAGACCGGCAAGGACGTCCTGCTCATCGAGGCCGACCTGCGGACGCCCGTGCTGGCCAGCCAGCTGCGCACCGACACCGGCGCCCGGCCGCGCTGGAGCCAGATGACCGGTGTCACCGAGACCGAGTGGCCCGACGGCCGCCAGCTCGCGGTGGACGCCGGCGAGTCGGGCTCCTTCGACCTGATCCCCGGCGAGCGGGTGCGCAACGTGCCGCGCGCGCTCACCTCGCAGCGGGCCTCCCGCCTGATCTCCGAGGCCGACTCCCCCAACTCCACGGTGGTCGTCCTCGCCCCGCCCGTCCTCTCCTACGCGGACGCCCTCGCGCTCGTCGACCGCGTGGACGGCGTGCTCGTGGTCTGCGACCCGCGCGCGGTGCACCGCACCGACCTGGTCCGGATCCGCGAGCTGATCAGCGGTGCGGGCGGCACGGTGCTCGGCGCGGTGCTGCACGCCTCGCTGACCAAGGAGGCCAAGAAGGGCGGCGGCGGCCGCAGCAAGTCGAAGAACCGCCGCGGCGGCGGTGGCGGTGGCGGCAACGGGGGCGGCGAGCCCGCCCCGCGGCCGCAGCCGCAGCCCGGCCCCCGGATGCCGGACCCCGACCAGCACATCCCCGGCGACGGCTCCGACACCGTCGCCCTGCGCACCGTCCGCACCGGCCAGCGGTGACGGACCCCGACGGCGCGGCCCGGATCCCCGGGCCGCGCGACGCATCCTCCGGCCTGCCGCGCGAGCCGCGGCGGGCCGTCGCGCTGCTGGCCTCCGTCGGCGACCAGGCCGCCTCCAGCCTCACCAACATCCTGGTGCTGGTGCTGGCCGCCCGGCTGTCCACCGCCGACGGCTTCGCCGCCTTCTCGATGGTCTACGTGGCCTTCAGCGTGCTGCTCGGCCTGAACATGGCGTACGTCGGGCAGACCGTGGTGCTGGAGCGCGGGCCCGCCGTCGGTCCGGCCTGCCGTTCCGCGCTCGTCTTCACCGGGCTGGGCTCGCTGGCCGCCGGCGCGCTCCTCGCGGCCTGCGGCCTGGTCGTGCCGGGCACCGGCGGACGGGCGTTCCTCGCGCTGGGCGCAGTACTGCCGCTGGTGCTGCTCCAGGACGGGCTGCGGTACTGCTTCTCCGCGGTGCGCCAGCCGCAGCGCGCGTTCGCCGCGGACCTGCTGCGGCTGCTGTGCGTGGTCGCTGCGCTCGCCGTCCAGCCGCAGGGCGCCGGGCCGGGGCGGCTGGTGCTGGTGTGGGGGCTGTCGGCGCTGCCCGCGCTGGCCCTCGGGCTGGTCCTGCTGCGGCCGTTCACGGCCGGGCACCAGGCCCGGCCGCGCCGGCTGCTGGCCCGGGACCACCTCGGGCGGCGCTTCGTCGTCGAGTTCGCGGTGGGCAACGGCTCCAGCCAGCTGGCCGTGCTCGGCCTCGGCGTGTTCGCGACCCCGCTCGCGGTCGGCGCGCTGCGCGGCGCCACCACTCTCTTCGGGCCGCTGAACGTGCTCTTCAACTCGGCGAACGCGTTCGGCCCGCCGGTGCTCGGCCGATTCGCCGGCCGGCGCAGGGTGGTGCGGGCCACCGCCCTGCTGGGCCTGGTCCTCGCGGCCGTCGGGGCCAGCTGGGGAGCGGTGCTGTACGCCCTGCCGGAGCGGCTGGGCCGGGAACTGCTCGGCGACACCTGGACGGCTGCCGCCGCCCTGCTGCCCGCGACGGGCGCCCAGTACGCGGTGATGGGCCTGGGCACCTGCGCGCTGCTGACCCTGCGCGTGCTGTCTCCCAAGGCCACCCTGTCGGTGCAGGTGGTCTTCTCGCTGCTGTCGGTGGTCTTCCTGCTGGCCGGCTACGCCCTGTGGGGCGCCGCGGGCGCCGCCTGGGGCCTGGCCGCCGGCTCCGCCCTCAAGGCCGTGGCGGCCTGGTGGCGGGTGTCCCGGCTGCCGGAGCCCGAGCCCGACGCCCCGGACCCGGCGGCCGCCCGCGCGGCCTGAGCCGCGTACCGCCCGCCCAAGCCGCGGAGTCCGGGCTCCGCGGCAACTTCCAGCCCGTCCGGCGTTTGAGGACCGGGGTCAGCCCCCGGCCCGTCCGGCGCCCGAGGCGCGAGGCCCGGGCTGCGCGGCAACTTCCAGCCTGTCCGGCGTTTGAGGCGCGGGGTCACCTTTCAGCCTCGCCGGGGGGGGGGGGGGGGGGGGGGGGGGGGGGGGGGGGGGGGGGGGGGGGGGGGGGGGG
>NZ_JAJAUZ010000021.1 GCF_020532645.1 Streptomyces bambusae | reverse complement strand
GCAGGTCCCGTCAGCCGCTGCACCCCGGTACCGCGCCCGCCTGCCGGCAGTTGTTCGGGGTCTTCTCCTGCTCCGCCCTTCCTGCGGGGCTTCCTGCTTGAGGGGCGCAGAAGCCGGATTCACACGCCAGGCCGAGGGTGGGCAGTGAGCGACCTCGACTGGGACTGGCACTGGGAGTACGGGACCGGCCAAGGGCGCCCTATTTGCGCGGCACCCAAGAAGGTAATCGAAGGCACTTCCCGGGTGATTCCAGTCGGATCAACTCATGGAATCTGCCTGTTGGGCTGCGCCCACTCTGCTGGTGACCGGACAGCTCGAGTGGGGGCCGGAGTTCCTTCGCTCCCGGACGACCTTGCAGCAGAAATAGAAGCTCAGGCTGACGGTCCTCAGCAGGGTGGGGAACAGTGGCTAGCCAGGCCTGCAGAGCCCTTGCAGATGCGTTTTTTCCGAATCATGGGGAGGGCCTATGAGCCCTGAGATGCGGGGCTGGTCGAGCCTCTTTAACTCTTTAGCTCAGTGCATCGGGTCCCACGAGGATTTCTCCGCTCATTTTATTGCTCGCTTCCTGCAGTTTTATTCAGCAGTGCGGATTTCGCGATCCTACGATTTAACGTTGTAAAAAAAAAGGACCTCGCACTGGCCTATTCACGAAGTCTTTTACTCTTCGAGACATCGCACATATCCGTCACTACGAATCCTGCAAGCGCGGGGCTGGTGGGACTGTGGGTTGGTGGGCCGGGTGCGGGAGGGGGGTGGGTGGCTGCTGGTTGGCGAGTGGGGCGTGGCGGTGTGGTGGGGGTTGGGTCGCTTCGGTCGCTTGGGTCGCTGAGGGAGGGGGGTTGGCGTCCAGTGGGGTTGACGGTTCAGTCGCTGTCGATGGCTTCAGTCGCTTGGGTCGCTGCAGTTCACGGGGGTAGCGACTGAAGGGGAAGCGACCGAAATCGTTCAGTCGCTGGTTCAGTCGCTTGGCGTTTGTGCAGGTCAGAGGGGTGATGGAGGCTTGATAGCGACCGAAGCGACTCAAGTTCCTGTATATGAAGACATTCGCGTGTGCGTGTGCGTGTCATAGATGGGACCCTTCAGTCGCTTCAGTCGCTATTTTGGGGTCCACAGGGCCTCTGAGCTGCGGAGATGAGGTAGCGACCGAGGCAGCGACTGAAAAGCTTCAGTCGCTGGTGTCTACGCGTTCAGTCGCTGCCCCCTGGAGGGGTTGGAGACGACCTCCAGGAGAGGGGTTGGGTTCAACGGGGGCGCCCGGGTCGGAGAGTCGGGGCGCGCCGGTGCATCGTCACCCGTTCGCCACACCGGGATGCTCCCTCCTCCGGGTGTGATCGTCCGCTAGGGTGTGCTTGACCCATTGTTGAGCTTGAGTCGCTTCGGTCGCTGTCGGAGTCATACATGGCCCCTGAGCTGCAGTTTTCTGGCAGCGACCGAAAGACCGGCTCAGTCGCTGACGTACGGAAAGCCCCGTGACCCGCCGCGCCGCAGGATTCGACGCACCCGAGAGCCGCTCGGTCGCTCGGTGGTGCGCGGAGCGGGGTTGGCCCGTACACCCGTTGGCCTCGGGGCAGAAGACTCCGCCGAAGAACTGCATGCTGTGTCAGGGGCACAGCCACCAGCCGGCGGACTGCCAGTGCATTCCGGCGGGGCGGTGGTGCCACGGTTTCCATGCCGCGACCACCGACCTCGCCCGGATCGAGAACTGGTGGGGGGCCCAGCCGACCTTCGGTGTGGGGGTTGCCACCGGGGCCGCCGGGCTGATCGTCATCGACATCGACGCGCACGGTGGCGCGGTCCCGGAGCGGGACCGGATCCTTCCGGGGATCCACATCGGGGAACACGTGGATCTGACCGGGCTGGCGAACGGTTTCCACACGCTCGCGGTGCTCGCCGCGTTGCGAGGGGCACCGGATCCCGCCTGGGACGAGGAGACGCTTCGGGTGCGCACGCCATCGGGCGGGCTGCACTTGTGGTACCGCGCCGGTGAAGGGCGCGAATGGCAGTGTTCGTCCGGGGCCAGTCGGTCGCGGGCGCTTGCATGGCAGGTGGATGTGAGGGCGACCGGGGGGTACGTCGTTGCGCCGGGGACAGTGACCCAGGCCGGGACGTACGAGTTGCTGGGGACGTGTCGTACGCCGGGAGAGCTGCCGCAGTGGCTCGCCGACGAACTCGTGCGTACCGGGCATCTCGTGGTGAATGGGACTGTGAAGCCCGTGCGGCGCACAGCGAAGTCCGTGAAGGGTGCTGGAGAGCCTGTGACGGTGCCCCAGCCCGTCCAGGGGGCCAACAGGCGCTCCGGGGGCGGTACACGGCCCCGGAAGGCTGTCAAGGGCGCCCAGGGCGCTCTGGGGGGCCGTGGGGCGCAGAAGGCTGCTGTGGCGGCGCTGTCGACCGTGCTGGCGGAAGTGGCCGCGTGCGGGAGCCAGAGCCAGGGGGCGGGTTTCTCGGAGAAGTTGAACCGGGCCGCGTACACCGTGGGAGGGCTCGTGGCGGCCGGGCACATCGAAGAGGCCGCGGGCGCCGAGGCGCTGCGCGTCGCCGCCGAGCACGCACGGCCCGGGCAGGCCGCCCGGGTTCAGCAGATCATCGTCAGCGGCATGAACGCGGGCCGGCAGAAGCCCCTGTACGCGGGGGGCCGGTCGTGACGAACTCCGGTGGCGACTTCGATCCGGTGGCCGTCGCCCGGCAGATCCTGCAGGGCGCGCCGACGCAGCTGGAGCTGCCCGGTCCCGTCGAACTGCCCGCGCAGCACGCCCCGGCGCCGCCCGCCGGCGATCCGGCGGGTGCCGTGCCCGGTCCGGCTGCCGCGTCCGCGGCGACGCCGAACGTGCCCGCCGGCCGGGCCGCGGCCAGTGGCCTGATGCCCGACAGCCTCACCGACCGGGGCAACGCCAAGCTGTTCGTACGGCTTTACGGGCGGGAGTACCGGCACATCCCGGGCCTCGGCTGGTACCGGTGGATCGGGCACCGGTGGGAGCTCGACGAGGACGACACCGTGATGTGGGCGGCCGGCGAGATGGCCGAGCAGCTCACCGAGCACGACCCCGAGGGCCTCCACACCACGACCAACCTGCGCCAGCACCGCCGCCGCGCCCTGTCGACTTCGGGCATGAAGGCGATGCTGATGCAGGCCAAGTCGGCGCCGGGCATGGTGCTCAGCGCGACCCAGCTCGATGCGGATCCGTACGCGCTGTGCACGCCGGGCGGGGTCGTGGACCTGCGGACCGGTGAGGTCATCGCGCCGGACCCGAGCAAGCACTACCACTCGCGGGCCACGTCGGTGGCGCCGGAGAGCATTCCTACGCCGCGCTGGCAGATGTTCCTGGAGGACACGTTCGGGGACGACGCCGAGGGCAAGGAAGTGATCAGCTTCTTGCACCTGCTGCTCGGTTACTCGATCACGGGTGACGTGGGCGCGCAGATCATGCCGTTCCTCTACGGCATGGGCAAGAACGGCAAGTCGGTGCTCCTGGACGTGATGGTGAAGCTGCTCGGCGACTACGCCGACGCGGCCCCGCCGGGCTTCCTGATGGCGAAGCCGTTCGAGGGGCACCCGACGGACCTTGCGGAACTGCACGGTCGACGCGTCATCGTGTGTTCGGAGTTGAAGCCGGGCGACCGTTTCGACGAGGCGCGCGTCAAGTTGCTGACCGGTGGTGACCGGATCAAGGCGCGGCGGATGCGTCAGGACTTCTTCAGTTTCGATCCGACGCACAAGTTGTGGCTGCTCGGCAACCACCGTCCCGAAGTCGGCACCGGTGGCTTCGCGTTCTGGCGCCGCATGCGACTGATTCCGTTCGAGCGGGTCGTGCCCGATCACCGGAAGGTCGACAATCTGGCCGATGCGCTCGTCAACGAGGAGGGCCCGGGCATTCTGTCCTGGCTGATCGACGGCGCGCGCCGGTACCTTGGCGGCGAGAAGGATCTCACCGGACCCGACAAGGTCCGGATCGCGACCACTGCCTATGCGGAGACCGAGGACCACATGGGCCGCTTCATCAGCGAGGCCTGCGTGCTGCAGTCCGGTCTGCGTGCCGAGCAGACGCGGATGTACCAGGCATACCGTCAGTGGTGTGCCGACGAGGGCGCCAACCCGGTGACGTCCCGCGCGTTCGCGGCGCGGGTCCGGGAAACCCTTGGTATGAGCAGCCCGAAGGGCATGCTCACCTCGAATCAGCGGAAGTACTACCCCGGCATCGGTCTGATGGCCGACCCGGACCAGGAGGAGGAGGGTACGTGAGCGCGCTTATCGAACCCCAGCAGATCGCTCACGAACACGAGATCGTCTGGCTGGAGTCGATCGAGAGCCTGGACTACGTACGGCAGAGCCTGGACCGGCTCCAGACCCGCCGTGGCAAGCCGCCGTACCACCGCGACGGCCGGATGGTCGGCTACGCGACCCTGTCCTCCAGCGCTCGCGCCTCCCGCGCGTCCGGGACCTTCCTGCGCCGGGTGTTCTGGCTCCTCCCCCACGACCGGGACCAGCAGCCGGACGGGAGTTACGCGTCCAGCTCGCCGTCGGAGGCGATCGATCCGCGGACGATCTCGCCGAAGGTCACGGGGCACAAGACGCAGCGCTCGGCCGGTCCGCCGTCGGCGGCGATGCGCGAGCTGGGGATAACGCTTCCGGAGAGCTGAGGGGGCGGGCGAGCGCCTCGTGCGACTTCGCCGTCTGTCCGGTATTTGGCGTCAGTTGATAGTTTCGGACTGTTGCTGCCGCTTTGAGGAAGCTTGTTGACCGCAGGAGCGGGTGCCCGTGAGTGAACCGGGGCTCGTGGAGCGGTCGTTCACATGGGCGGGGCCGTGGGGTGCACGGTTACGTGCACGGCCATGTGTGCCCGGGGTGCGGCTGGGCGCGGTGAAAGTGCCGCGACAGGCCTCGGGGGGCTCCGTACGCTGCCACGATGGAGATCACGGTGCAGTGGGTCAGGACTTCATGGACGAAGAAGTCCCGTGGTGGTGAGGCGGCGGCGCGGCGGAACGCGGTACCGGTCGGGTACCTGCTGCCCCGCGTGCCCGACGGTGGCGCGCATCTCGTGCGCACGCGTGAGGACGACGGCTTCGTGGTGAAGGAAAGCGTCGTGGAGTCGCGCAAGCCGGTTCCCGTGCGCCTTCGTGAGGTCGATGGCCGACTGCGGGTACTCCCCCACGTCGACCCGCTGTACGGCATCCCGCCCCGACCCCGTCGGCTGCCCGCCGTGAACCTGCAGCCGGGGCAGTGGGTGCGGTGGCAGCTGAACTACCGCTTCAGCAGCGCGGCCGGCGTGCGGGACTGGTCGTACTGGCTGGACACCTTCAACATCGCGTACGGGCCGGTGGCCCCGGACGCCTTCCTGGGGGAGCCGAGCGTGTACGTGGACGAGCGGGGGCCGGTGCGGTGAGGCGGCGTGGGAGGACGGCGATCGGGTTGCCGGTCGGGGTGCTGCTCCTGGCTTCACCGGAAGGGTGGGCGCGGAGCCTGCGGCTGGCGGACGGTTCCTGCCTGCGCGGTGGGTGGGCTTCCCCGGAGCCGGCCGATCCGGCGGAGGCGTTGCGTGCGACCGAGCTCTGGGTTGCGGGGCTTGCGCGGGACTTTCACGGGGTGGAGGTCGCGGTGACGTGGACCCGGGACGAGCCGTGGTCGTGGACTGCCGTGGTGGATGTGGTGCGGGCTGACGTCCAGACCGGGCCGGGGACCTCGTAGCCTTCCCGGATGACCGATGCCGCCTTCTCGTGCCGTTGCGTCCTGTGCCATGACTACGGCGACCGGGAGGCGGCGGACGACATCGACCGCATGATGATCGACCACGTGCAGAGGTACGGCTGGCACGTGGTGATGGTGCCGGAGGACGAGGCCGGCCCCGGCTTCGCGTACACGGTCGGTCTGGCCCACAGCTACGGCTCCGCCGAGCTCGCGGTGTTCGGGCTGGACATCCACGTCATGCACCGGATGCTGAACCGGCTGGGCGAGCGGGTCGCCGCCGGGGCGGCGGTCGAGGCCTCCCCGATGGAGCTGCGGAACGTGCACCCGGGCTGGTACCGGACCTTCTTCGGCTGCGCCCTCGCCTTCTACCGGCGCCCACCCCTGCCGTTCCTCCAGGTCGCCTGGCCCGACGCGGACGGCCGCTTCCCCTGGGATCCGGCCGCCACCCCCGCCCACCGCGACTCCCAGCCCCTGCTGTGGCTGCACCCCCGGGACCACCGTTCAGGCGTTTGGACCGCCGAACTTGCGTGACGCCTGACCCCCGGTTTCAAAACCGGGTTTTGAAACCGGGGGTCAGACAGCCCTCGGAGCCCGCGGTCGCGGCCGGTTCAAAACCGGGTTTTGGGAACGTCGGGCGTTGAGGCGCCCGGGGGTTTCTCTCCCCCGCTGCCGCCCGGGTTGGTCTCGTGGTGCTCCGTGCGAGTCTTGCCCGCATGGACTGGCGATCTGAGAAGTCGGAGCTCTGGGCGTTCCTGGAGTCATTGCGTAGTGGTGAGACATTGGGCGGAACCGTGTCTTCGATCGATAGCTTCGGCGTCTTCGTCGCGCTGGACCGGGGCCCGGACCACCCGCTGTTTCCGGGCGTCGGCTTCATCTCCATGCCTGAGTTGTCGTGGATCCGGTGGGAGTCCGTCTCTGATGTCGTGCGGATCGGTGAGCGGATCGTGTGCGAGTTCATGGCCTTCGACACCTGGAATCTCGAGGCGAGGCTTTCGCTGCGGGCTACCCGGCCGGATCCCTTCGAGGAGTTCGCGCGGAGTGTTGCGCCGGGGCAGTTGCTGCGAGGGCGGGTCACGAAGGTGGTTCCGATCGGGGTGTTCGTGGAGGTTGCGGAGGGGGTCGAGGGGTTGGTGCGGGAGCTTCCCGTGAGGGACGGCGTTCGTGTGGGGGACGAGCTGACTGTTGTGGTCGGTGAGCTGGACCGTGCGCGGCGCCGGGTGACTCTCGCTTGCCGGGGCTGAGGGGGGATTTTCAAAACCGGGTTTTGAGGATCGGGCCGACTGGGGGATGGGTGGGGTTGGTACGGGGGCCTGCGGGGTTGGTCGGGAGGGCTGTGGGGCGCGGTTCCAAAACGCGGTTTTGAAGCGGTGCGGGGAGACGCGTTCGGGGGGCTTCGCGGGCGGGTGCGGGGTCGGGTTCAAAACCGGGTTTTGGACTTGCGGCGGGGCGTGCCGCCTTCTGCCCTCCTCCCCCGCTGTCCGACGGGACCGTGTTGATGGGAGTCTGGTGTCGTGGAGCAGTTCGTGGAGATGGCGGATTCGCCGGACTGGGCCGTCAGGGCTGAGGCCGGGCGGCGGCTGGCGGCCGAGCCTCGGATCGAGCGCTACTCGGGCGTGCTGCATCGTCTGCTGCTGGATGCCCGGGACACCGGAGTCACCTCGGAGACGGCTGCCGCGCTGTTGGCTCGGAGGGATCTCGCCGGCTTGCGGGCCGTGCTGGCCGCCCGCGCGGTCGCGTCTGACGAAAGCACGGCGGAGCAGCTTGCCGCGGAGCTCGACTGCGATCACCGCTGGGTGACCGGAGCCGATGGCGGTGAGCTGCTCGGCCGGCTGCGAGAGCTGGCCACGGACGCCGACCCCGAAGTGCGCAGCGAGGCTCTGCTGCGACTTTCGCGTCTGCGCTGATCGGGTACGGGAGGCCTGGAGAGCGCGGGTTTCAAAACCGGGTTTTGAAGTCACCCCCGCAGGAGCGACGTCCGGCCGGCCGGACGTGGTACTCCCCCCCATGGCCAGACCGGCGTCACTACGCTCGGGCCATGGCTAACGATCTCGGCTTCACTTGCGCGTGCTGCGGTGAGCACCACACAGAGCTGCCCCTGAGCTACTCGACCCTCGCCCCCGATGTCTGGGATCCCAGCTTCGAGGCGGAGCCGGACTGCATGTTGTCGTCCGACCAGTGCGTGATCAGAGGGCAGCACTTCTTCATCCGGGGGCTGATCGAGATACCCGTGATCGACAGCGGGGACGTCTTCTCCTGGGGCGTGTGGGTCTCGCTCAGCAAGGACAACTTCGTCCGCGCCCGTGCGGTCTGGGACACGCAGGGGCGGGAGACCGAGAAGCCGTACTTCGGCTGGCTGAGCACCGAACTCGCGCTCTATCCCGAGAGCACCACCAACCTCCGGACCAACGCCCACACCCGGCTGGTGGGCATGCGCCCCTCGATCGAGCTGGAGCCCACCACCCACCCGCTCGCCGTCGAACAACGCACCGGCATCACACTGGCCCGCGTCCGCGAGATCGCGATGTCCGTACTGCACCCGTCCTGAGGCACCGGCTGGCGGGGCGGGTTCAAAACCCGGTTTTGAAAGTGGCGCTCGGAAGGGTGGGTTCGATGGGTGGGGGCGGGCTTCCGCAGGGGTGGACCGTGGAGAGGGTGCGGGAGGAGTCGGGGGATACACGGGCAGCGGTCTCGGGTGGGGAGCGGTTCGTGGTGGTGGAGGACTGGCGGCTGGGGGAGTACGTGCCGCTGGAGGCCGGAGTGATCCTGACGTTCCACGAGCTGTGTCTCGTGGAGGCGGAAGGAGAGTGGTTCATGGGACGGACCGAGGCGGACGGAACGGTGATCTGCTGGGCCTCGTACGGCTCGGATCTGGGGGAGGCGATCCGGGGGCTGTGAGGGAGTTTTCCGTGGTGAGTTCAAAACCCGGTTTTGAAACCGGGTGGGAGGAGGGGGTCGTGGGTTGGCCGTCGGTGGTGATTCTTGGGGCTGTGGGGGAGCGGGCGGGGTTGGAGGCGCGGATCCGGGGGTCGGGGGTCGTGCCGGATGCGGCGGTTGAGGGGGAGCGGCTGTACTGGCGGGGGTACTCGTACCACCTCGATCTGTCCGGGGGGATCTTGGCGGACTATGAGCCGGATGAGGTGGAGGAAGTCGCCGCGAGGGTTGGGGAGCCGTACGGGGTGTGGGTGGCGAGTCAGTCGATGGAGGCGGCGCGGGTGTTCCTGCGGGAGGTGCTGAGCGGGTTCGACGGGCTGCTCGACACGAACCACGGGGAGATCCTGGCGGCGGGGGAGTTCCTGGCCCTGATCGACCGGTACCCGGATTGGGACTGGCGGCGGCGGGAGAGTACGGAGCTTCCGTAGGAGTGGGGGAGCGGGGGAGTGGGGGGTGGAGGAGTGGGCATGGCGCCAGGGGCCGGCCGCCGGTGGGCAGGGTTTTTCAAAACCCGGTTTTGAAACCGGTCGCGAGGGAGTCCGCCGGCCACCCCTCAGACTCGCCCGTTCGGCTCCGGGGCGGAGGCCGGCAGCCGCTCCGGGAGGTCGTCCGGGCCTGATTCAAAACCGGGTTTTGAAGTCCGGCTGAGGAGGACCACCTCGGCCCCCCCGATCGGCCTCCGTGTAGGTGCCGGGTCACGGCAGGCGTGTTGTGCTGGGGTGGGCAGTCGGAGCGTCGGGTGCCCTTCAGGGTTGAGCGCAGGGTTCATCAGGTGAGGAGCCACCGGGCATGGCCGTCTTCATTCACGTTCCGCTTCCCGGCATCACGACCGAGCAGTACGACGCGCTCAACGCGCGGCTGCAGGAGATGCCCGGCATCTTCGACGGCTGCCTGTCGCACGTGTGCGCCCGGGTCGGCGGAGGCATCGAGATCTTCGATCTCTGGGAGAGCGAAGAACACATGCGGGCTTTCGGCGAGCGGATGGCCCCCATCGCGGTCGAGTTCGGCTTCCCGGTCGACCCGTCCCAGCCGCCCGCAACCCAGGCCGTACACAACTACTGGACCACCGGCGGCTAGGGGTGTTGCGCACCTGAGGACGTTCGTCGGGGCGACGCTGCTCGCGGTGTTGCCGGCGTTCCAGCGACGGGCGCGCTGGGTGCCGGGCCTCCGTACGCCGTACCTGCGGGGCCGCGTCGCGTGCGCCCTCGTGGTCGGTCTGTGCGGGGCGATCACGCTCGCCCCACTGCTGCAGCGGCAGGCCTGGCTGGGCGCGCGGGGTAGGGGAGTTCACCGCTTTGGGAGCGCGCTCCCGGGCCCTGTTTTCAAAACCCGGTTTTGAAAGTGGAGGCTCTGGCTTCCGAGTTGAGGGGCGATGTGCCCGATTTCTCACGAACTGATCGCGAATTGTGGGGGTGTGAGATTCCGGCGCGAGCCCTTGACGTGCAATGCTGTCCGGGTCCGCAGTACCGGTCACCCGTGGCCGGGAAGCACACGGAATCCAATGGAGCACCATCCATGGCACGCATCACTGCCGTCATCAATCGCAAGGGTGGGGTCGGCAAGTCGACCCTCACCGTCAATGTGGCCGCCGTCGCGGCCGAGGTCCTCGGCGAGGCCCCTTCGGGGGAGCCGGACTACGTGGTCGCCGTTTCCAGCGACCCGCAGGGTTCGGCGACCTGGTGGTCGGAGCGGGTGGGGAACGACCTCCCCTTCTCCTTCATCCAGACCAAGTCGCGCAAGGACCTCACGTACTTCCCGGAACTGAAGAAGACCCGCAAGGTCAAGCACGCCTTCATCGACACTCCCGGCTGGATGGACCTGCCGGATGACGAGGTGCAGCAGGCCGGCGACCCCTTCGGTGACAGCGCGGCGGCCGACGCCATGCGCGCCGTCCTCGCCAACGCCGACGACCTGATCATCCCGGTCGAGCCCGAACCGCTCGGCTTCATCCCGACCCAGACCACCATCGAGGAGGTCGTCAAGCCGCTGGGCCTGCCGTACTGGGTCGTCATCAACAACTGGGACCCGCGTGACGGTCTCGCCGACCTGGAGGACACCCGCGCGTTCATCGAGGGCAGCGGCTGGAACCTCGCCAACACGGTGATCCGCCACTACAAGGTCCACGCGCGGGCGGCCGTCGAAGGCACCGTCGTCACCCGGTACAAGAAGAACCGCGTGGCGATGGAAGCCCGTGAGGACTTCTACAAGCTGGCCCTGGAGATCGGAGCGGGGGCCAAGCGTCGATGAGCAAGCGCACCAACTTTGCCAGCCTGATCGGCGAGAAGGCGGCTGCGGCGACCGCCGGGGGAGAGCCTGAGAAGAAGCTGCCCCCGCACTCCGCGCTGATGCACACGCTCGTCGGCAACCCGGAGAACCCGCGTGGCAAGGCCGAGTACAGCCCGGACGACCCGGAGTTCGAAGAGCTGATGAGCACGCTGCGGGAGGTGGGCCAGCTCCAGCCGGTGGCCGTCGTCTCCCGTGACGTGTTCCTGCGGCTCAAGCCGCAGCACGCGAAGGCGCTGGGCACGGCGGACTGGGTGGTCGTGAACGGCAACCGCCGGCACGCTGCCGCCCGGCAGCTCGGGTGGACCCGGCTCGACATCAAGGTCCAGGACCATCTCGGTGACGGCAAGGGCCTCCTCGACGAGGCCGTCATCATCGAGAACATCCACCGCAAGGACATCGAGCCCTGCAAGGAAGCGGCCTTCCTGCAGGTGCTGGTGGAGAAGTACGGGTCCCAGGACAAGGTGGCCCAGCGCATCGGCAAGTCGCAGATGTACGTCTCGCACCGGCTCGCCCTGCTGCGGCTCGCGCCGGAGCTCCAGCGGCGGGTCGACGCGGGTACGTTCAAGCTGAAGGCGGCGCGGGAGATGGCGGCCCGTACGGCCGACCACGACGAGCAGATGGCTCAGTTCGCGGAGCAGTTGCGGCAGGCGCAGTTGCCGAAGGCGGCGCCCGCTCCGGCGGCCGCCCCGGCGCCGGCTCCCGCTCCTGCGCCGGCTCCCGCTCCTGCACCCGCCCCGGCTGCCGTTCCGCTGGCGGCTCCGCCCGTCGCTGCCGCGCCGGTGCCGGAGGCCGTCGTTCCCGATGTGGCGCCCCCGGCCCCCGTACCCCCCGTGGCGCCGGAGCCGGTGGTGCCGGAGCCGGTGGTGGCGAGCGAGCCGGTGGTGGCGTACGAGCCGCCGGTGGAGGCCGTTCCGGTGGAGAGCCCGGCGGCTGCGGCTTCCGTGGTGCGGCCGCGTTCCTCGGATCCCGTCGAGGAGCAGGTGCCGGTGGCTGAGGTTCCGCGGCCCGTCGCCGAGCCGGTGGCGTCGGCGGGTGGGGGAGTGGCCGCAGTGCTGCCGCTCCTCGGCTCGCTGCTGGCGCAGGTGGACTCGCCGGAGGAGCTGGTCCAGGGGCTCCGTGAGCTGACGGACGAGTCGTACCGTCAGCGGGTGGCCGAGTTGCTGCTGGAGCAGATGTAGTCCGTGGTTGCCAGTAGGCGCGGTTTCAAAACCCGGTTTTGAAAAACGGCCCGCTTCCCGCCCCTTCGGGGGAGGGAAGCGGGCCTCCGTGCATCCCGGGCGGCTCGTCAGCCGGTGCAGCCCGGGATGGTGCCCGTCGGGCTGCAGTTGTTCGGCTGGTTGTCGCGGATGACATCTCCGTCGAGGGTGAGGGTGCCGGAGGCCTTGAAGATGCCGCCGCCGTCGCCCGCCCGGTTGTGGGTGAGGGCGTTCCTCGTGAGCGTGGTGGTGCCGCTCGCGTGGTAGAGCCCGCCGCCCTGCGCGGTACCGCCCCTCGCAGTGACCGTGTTGCGGAGGACCTTGTTGCCCGTTGCCGTCAGGGTGCCGCCGTCGGGGTTGTCCAGTCCGCCGCCCTGGGCGGTGCCGTTCGGTGCGTCGACGGTGTTGCCGGTGACGCGGCTGCCGGTCAGGTCCAGCGTGCCGAAGGGGCCCACGCGGATGCCGCCGCCGCGGGCGGTGCCGTTCTTGGCGACGGCCCGGTTGCCGCTGATCTCCACCTCTTCCACGGTCATCAGGGCATTGGTCGCGATGCCGCCGCCTTGGGCGAAGCCGTCCGGGGCGTCCGAGGTGTTGTCCTTGATGGCGCCGCCGGTCACGGTGAGCCGGCCGGGTGCCGGAATGCCGTTGGAGACGGCGGCGCGTGCGAACCCGCCGGGCGCGAAGGCGCGGTTCTTGCTGATGACGGTGTGCTCGACGGTCGTCTCGGCGAAGCTGATGAGGCCGGCTCCGAAGGCGAAGCTTTCGGTGTCCTTGGTGACGGTGGCGGTGTTGTCGGTGAGCCGGGAGCCGGTCAGTGTCAGCGGGCCGTCGTTCGCGATGGCGCCGCCCGCGGCTCCGCCGCCGGCGGCGGTCCCGCTGTAGACGACGTGGTTTCCACGCACCTCGGTCTTGCTCACGGTGGCCGTGCCGGGGCTGTCGATCGCGCCGCCCTGGGCGAAGACATCGGAGCGGGCCGTGTTGCCGACGAACCTGCTGCGGTTCACCTTCATCGTTCCGGTGTTGGAGATGCCTCCTCCGCAGACGATGCCCGGCACCTGCTCTTCGAAGAACGGGCAGTCGACGGCGAAGCCGCCCTTGATCGTGGTGCGGTTGAGGGTCAGGTCGCCAGTGCCCGTCACGAAGAGGATGCGGAACTTGGGGGCCTTCGGGTCACGCAGGATCGTCGCGTCCCGGCCGTCGATGGTGATCTCGCTGCTGATCCTCGGCAGACCGTTCCCCGGACTTCCGGTGGCCGGTGCGGTCAGCTTGTAGGTGCACTTGGACGTCAGTCGGAGCGTGGCTGGTCCTGGTGCGGTGTTCGCGGCGTTGATCGCCGCGATGAGGTCGGGGACCGAGCAGCGGACGTTCACGGTGGCGGCGTGGGCGGCGGGGGCGGGCAGCGCCACGAGTGCGCCCGCAACGAGACCGAGGACGGCAGGGACGTGCCGACGAGACATGAGAGGCTCCTCTGGGTGTGGTGAAGGGTCCGGCCGTCAGGGACCGCAGCCGGCCGAGGACAGCCGACCACGCGCCATCGCCGTCGGCTGCCCGGCGTGATCCGTACGGGGTGGGGGGTAGCTCTCACGAGCGAGCGATGCGCCGGACGGAGCACGGGGAGCGGGGCCGGGGGGCCGGAGGCGGTTCCGAGGGGGAAAATGGGCTCTCCGGGAGGGGTGAAAACGGCTGTGTGGCCGCGTGACGGGCTTTCAGGGGCCCGATGAGGCAATCCCTTTGGCTGGTAGGAGATCGGGCCTCTGAGGGGCCATTCTGCGGGTCGCTTTTCGTGCTGATTGTCGGTTTTGGTGCGATGTCTCCAGAGGGGCGCCCGTCGCGTCGAGATGCTGGGCTTTCGTGCTTGTCGGAGCTGCGGTGGGTGCCTCATTGACACGGAGCGAGGAGCGTGCGACAAAGACGTCATACGTCCTACGTCCCACGTCGTACTCCGAGAGCGTCGACGGGCAGCGCGCCCGACGCCCCGCTTCCCCGCCGGGCCGGCGGCCCCGCGAAGGACCCGCTCTCGCACCTGACTGCACACGCCGGTCGCCTGTGCGCCGTATCCACCTGAATCACAACGATCGGACCCGAACATGACCCTGATGCCCGGATCTCGTGTTCCCGGCCGGACCTGGACGGTGCGGCTCGTCGGCCATGCCGATCACAGCGCCTCCGTCACCTGCAGCAACGACGCCTGCCGCATGCCGGCCCGCTCCAAGGACACCGCGGCCCTCAAGCGCTTCGCCGCCGAGCACGTCAGGGCGCACGCCAAGCTGGCCGTCGTACGCCCCCATGCCGCCTGCACCTGCCGGGCCGCCCAGTGTGCGCTCCACGAGAGCACCCGGACCCAGTGCGTGGGCTCTTCGATGCTCGTGCTGGTGCACAACCCCGCCGTCGGGCAGGTATGGACGCTCGCCGAGATGTGCCAGGCCTGCGCGCGCGTCATCCCGCACGCGTCCGTCGTGAGCCGGGCCCAGGAGGCGCCCTCGGCGGCGGCTCCGGCCTCCCGCTCCGCCGCGGCCTCCGTACCGGCCCCCGCGAAGGCCCCCGGGCAGGCCCCCGGGCAGGCGTCCGCACCGGCTCCGGCGCTGGCCCCCGTCCCGTCGCTCTTCTCGTCGCCGCAGGCCGCTCCGGAGGCGCCGGTGGACCGCCGCCGTCCGCGCCGGCAGACCCGGCCCCGGCGGAGCGCCTGACCGCGGCCCGCCGGTGACGGGAGGCCGTCCCGGCGGGCGGGAACGATCCGGCGCGGCGGCTCGTCCTACGTCATGAACACGATCGCCGCCGCTGTGTGCCGCTCGGAAAGAGGAGCCATGGAGCCGAGGGAAGAGTCGAAGCTGGAAGCCACGCTGGGGGACGGCCGCCGCGTGACGCTGTCCCTGCCGCCGCTCGACGCGCCCTGGGCGGCGGACGGCGTCAAGGGCCTGCGTTTCGTCCCCGCCACACACGAAGGCCGCGGCGACGAACCCGCCCCCGTGCCGGACGTCGAACAGGCCCAGGCCCTCCGCGTGGCCCTCATGGGCTTCGTGGCCTGAAGCCTGCGCGCTGACCCGGCCGGCCAGCCGACCCGGCCGGCCCGCGCGTCAACCCGCCCCGCACTCCCGCCCGTTGCCGGGGTCCTGGCTAAGCTGCCGCCCATGGACATGGTGATCCCGCTCTTCGACGACTTCGAGCCGCTCGACGCGATCGGCCCGTACGAGATCCTCGCGTACGTGCCCGGGGCGAACGTACGGTTCGTCACCGCCGAACCGGGGCTCGTGCGGGACGTGCTGGGGTCGCTGCCGGTGCAGGTGCCGACGTGGTACGGCGACGTGGAGCGGTGCGACGTCCTGCTGGTGCCCGGCGGGGGCAGCTTCCTGCGGATGCAGAACGACCCCGAATTCCTCGACTGGGTACGCCGGATGCACACCGGCACCCGCTTCACCACCTCGGTCTGCACCGGCTCGCTGGTCCTCGGCGCAGCCGGCCTCCTCGACGGACTGACCGCCACCACGCACTGGGACGCCGCCGCCGAACTGGAGTCGTACGGCGCCACGTACACACCCGAGCGGGTGGTCCGGCAGGGCCGGGTGATCACCTCGGCCGGCGTCTCGTCCGGCATCGACATGGCCGTCCGCCTGGCCGCCCTGCTCACGGACGACCTCACCGCCCAGGCGATCCAGCTGTACACCGAGTACGACCCGCAGCCCCCCTTCGACACCGGATCCCTGGCCAAGGCTCCGGCGGAGGTACGGGAGCGGGCCCGCACACTGGGCTGACGAGCATCCCGTGAACCCCTCCCGCGGCCCGGGGTTGTGCCCGATGATGTCCGTGTGAACAACCTCGTCAGTGCGCTCATATCCGCGTTCGGCGTCCTCGCCGGCATGCTGCTGCTCGCGGTCGCCGTCGACGACTTCCGCTCCGGAGCCTCCGTCCTCTGGCTCGGCGCGGGCATCGCCATCCTGCTCGTGTGCGCCTACGGCCTGATCCGCGACGTACGACGCCTCCGCGCCGAGCCGACGGACTGACGAAACGCCCCCGTTGACCTCGACACACGCACCACGAGCAGCCCGACGGACCGCCGCCGGCACCGTCGCCACCGTGCTGTCCATTGCCGTGCTGGCGGGCTGCAGCACGCCCGGCCCGGCCACGGAGTCCGTGCCCACCGAATTCCTCGGCGAGTGGCGGCGCGAGTACCTGTCACCGCCTCTTGACGGAGTCGCCGACGGGCGCAACGAGCTCTCGGTCTCGCAGGGCCGGACCGGCGACCGCGTCGTCCGCTGGTACAGCGAAGCCGGTGACACGAACTGCAGCGACCACTTCACCCTGCGCCGAGCGGGGCCGCCGATGGAGCTGGAGCGTACGCCGGACTCGGACTGCGGAGGCCTGCAGCCCCCGGACCGTCCGGCGCCGATCGCCACGCTGACGGTACGCCCCGACGGGAGCCTGGAGTTGCGGATGGCCGGCGAGGGGCGGAACCGGACCAGCCGGCTCTACCGGCCCGGCCGCATACCGCCCGCTGCGGACTGAGCGGGCCGGAGCCGACGGGAGCGAGCTGCTGCCCCGCACCTCGTGGCGACGCGGGACCGCCGCCGGCTGCCGTACGGAGTCGTAGCATCGGTCCGTTCGAGAGTGGGGACCCGGTCGCAGGAGGAGGCGTTCGTGATCGTCGAGCGGATGCGGGTGCATCGGGAGATGCTCGGGGCGGCGGAGGCCGCGCGGTGGCCGTGGACCGTGCCCTGCGTGGCGGAGCTGTTCGGCAGCGGGGTCGCGTTCTCCGCGCCCGTGACGTTCCTGGTGGGGGAGAACGGGTCGGGAAAGTCGACACTGGCCGAGGCGCTGGCGGAGGCCTTCGGGCTGGACTCGTACGGCGGCCGGGCCGGCTCCCGGTATGCCTCGCACCGGGAACGCAGCGTGCTGGGCGAGTACCTGCGCCTGGAGTACGGGCCACACGGCCGCCGGATGGCGAACGGGCCGCGCGAAGCGCGCCGCGGGTTCTTCCTGCGGGCCGAGAGCGCGATGCAGATGATGGAGGAGAAGCAGGGGTCGCGCGGCTACTGGTCGGAACGCACCGACGAGATGAGCCACGGCGAAGGCTTCCTCACGGTCTTCGAGTCCATGTTCCGCGAGCCCGGCCTGTACGTACTCGACGAGCCCGAGGCCGCCCTGTCCTTCACCTCGACCCTGCGCCTGGTCGGACTCCTCGACGAACTCGCCCGCACCGGCGCCCAGGTCGTCTGCGCCACCCACTCCCCGATCCTCGCCGCCCTCCCCGGCGCCGCGGTCCTGGAGATCGGCGACCACGGCATCCGCCCCACGACCTGGCAGGACCTCGCCATCGTCGACCACTGGCGCCGCTACCTGGAACGACCGGACGCGTACCTGCGGCACATCGTCGGATAGGGCCTGCGGCCCACTCCGGGCACCACCCGAGACCCCCGTCAGAACCCTCCCCGGGTCTGGGTAAGATCGCTCCACTTCTGCACGGGGGAAGCCGGGCGACGGCCCGTATCCGTACCGTCCCGCCCCCCATGCCTTGTTCTGGGGGAATCGTGCGCACCACTGCGCTGCTCCGGCGTGGCCTGGCCACGCTGGTGTCACTGGCCGCTCTGGCCACCGTCACGTCTCCGGCGTACGCCGTGTCCGATCCCGGACCGGCCGCCGCCGGACCGGTCACCGAGCTCGTCCTCGACAGCCCGGTTGCGCATCCGGATCCCGGCCGGGTGGAGATCCTCGCCGCCGGTCCCACGGGGTTCCTGCACCGGCCGCCGGGCAGCACCGGCGCGTTCTGGACGAGGTACGCCGACGGCACCACGACCACGGTGACCACTCCGCAGGGCGCTCCCGCCGTGATCACGCGCCGGGGGTGCGACACCTACGACCCGGTCTGCCTGACCAACCGTTACGGTGGCGGGGCCGACGTCGTCGCGCTGCCGAGCGACACGTCGTGGTCCCCGGAGTCCGTGACCCTCTGGTACGCCGACGGCACTCCGCCCGTCACCGTGCCCCTCGACGGCTTCTCCTACCAAGGAACCCTCGGCCGTACGATCCAGGCGAGCGACCGCGAGACCGGCGCCTCCGTCCTGATCGACATGGTGGACGGCAAGCGGCGCGAGCGGCCCGTGACCGGGGTCGCCGGCGCGGTCGTGTACGGCAACGGCATCGCCGACTCCACCGGAGCCGTCGTGCAGTACGAGGTGGACGGCGACTCCACGTTCGTCGGCCACCTCGACCTCAAGACGGCGACCCTCACCCCTGTCGCGGACACCTTCGACGGCGACGACCAGCTGCTGCTGAGCGCCACGCACGTCGGCATGTTCGAGCCGGGCAGCGTCGTCGTGACCAAGGCGCGGAAGGCCCTGGGAGCCGAGGAGAAGCTCATCGACCTCCGGGACAACCCCGGGTACGCCCAGAAGGCCGCGCTCGCCGGCAACTGGGTCCTCATCCAGGAGCAGTGGCCGCAGCCCGAGGTGCTGGCCCTGCCGCTGGCCGGCGGAGCCGCCCGCACCGTGCTGGCCGGCTCCCACCTCGGACTGTTCCCCGCACCCGGCGGCCGCCCGCTGGCCGTCGGCGGTACGAGTGCCACCGCGTGGAGCGTACAGCGGTTCACCGCCCCGGCGGCGACCACCCCGCCGGCCGCGGCCACGGTCCTGCCGGTTCCCCCGAGTACGCGCGAACACGTGAAAACCGGCCTCTCGCTCGGACGCGGCTCCCTGCGCGTCGTCGAATACGAGCGCGGCAACCACTCCACCCTGCGCACGCAGACCTGGCAGATCTCCTCGCGCCCCGAGACCGGGCTCGCCGCGTCCGCCCGTACCCCGGGCCGGGACGACCTGGCCGACTGCCTGGCGGCCAAGGAGTGCGAGCAGGTGTGGGCGAACAGCGGCACCGGCGGAGACGCCGTGCTGGGCACGGGCAGCAACGACTACGCCAACCGGCTGTACACGTTCGACGGCAAGACCGTGGACTTCGACGGGACCTCGAACGACGGCCGCATCGTCGACGTCTCCGACGGATACGTGATCTACGAGACCGGCTCGACGCGGGTCCAGTACGTCAGCAGCATCAGCACGGGCTCCACGCTCGTCCAGCGCTCCCGCCGCGCCGCCGCGCTGGGCGGCACCCTGTTGTGGAGCGCCACGTCCGACAAGGGCCGGATCGCACCGTACGACCTGGTCAGGAAGCAGAAGCTGCCCGAGGTGACGACCGGCGCGCCGTGCGTGCCCGTCGAGCTCCAGGCGGCCGGGACCTGGCTGTACTGGCGCTGTGACGGCGAGGGCCCGGCCGGTGTGCACGACACCCGGACGGGCACCTCGAAGCCGGCGCCGGCAGGTGACGTGCTGCTCGGTGACGGCTTCACCGTCCACCGCGACGAACAGACGCACAAGCTGGTCGTCACGGTCAACACCACCGGTGCCACCCGGGTCCTGTCCGGTGCCGTACCGCCCGCCGACACGGCCGACGGGCTCGGCCGACGGGCCCGCTGGACCCTGGACGAGACGACCGGCCTGGTCGCCTGGACCGACACGGCGGAGAAGGTCCACGTACGGCACTCGGGCGTGGCGCCGCGCCCGCTCGCGGCCGTCCAGTCGCAGACGGACACCGAGATCCGCGTCGGCAGGACCGACGGCACCGGCACCCTGGACGCGGCCTGGCTGCTGAACCGGCCGGTGGCCTCCTGGTCCCTGGCCGTCACGGCGCTCAACGGCCGCCTCCTGCACACCGTCTCCGGCGGGGCCACGCCCGCCCGCCCGAAGGTGTCCTGGAACGGCAGGACCGCGTCGGGCGCCCACATCCCGAACGGTCCCTTCCGCTGGACGCTGAAGGCGACGGCCTGGGGCGAGAGCACCGCCACCACCGTGGCCACCGGCTCCGCGACCATCAGCGGCGGCGGGGCCGCACGCCGCGACTTCGGGTCCGCGGCCGGCGCCCCCGACGGCACCGGTGACCTCTTCTCGGTCGCCGGCGGATCGCTGCGGACCGCGTACGGCAACCCGGCGGCCGGGAACTTCAGCGGCAGCGTCACCGGCAGCGGCTGGCCGGCCGGCTTCCGCCCGGTGCCGATGGGCGACATGAACGGCGACCGCTGCAACGACGTACTCGTGCGCCTCGCGAACGGCGAAATGCGCCGCTACACCCCCGGCTGCGGGAAGCCCGTCACCCCGACGACCGCCCACAAGGTCCTCGGCGGGGGCTGGAACGTCTACGACCTCCTCACCGCGCCCGGTGACGTCACCGGCGACGGCCGCCCGGACCTGATCGCCCGGGAACCCGCCACCGGCGCCCTGTACCTCTACCCGGCCACGTTCACCGGCATCCTCGGCGCCCGCGTCGGCCTCGGCACGGCCTTCAAGGGCTACAAGCGGATCGTCGGCGCCGGCGACCTCAACGGCGACGGACACGACGACCTGCTGCTGCACGACGGCGGGAACGAGCTGTGGCGCATGTACGGCACCGGCACCGGCAGGTTCGCCGCCCGCGCCCTCGTCGCCACCGACTTCGGTACGACGTACAACAGCCTCGTCGGTCTGGGAGACCTGACCGGCGACGGCCACGCCGACCTCGTCGGCCGGGACACCGGCGGTGCGCTCTGGCGCTGGAGCGGCACCGGCAGGGGCACCTTCACGGCCGGGACGAGGATCGCCACCGGCTGGCAGGTGTACGGCGGCGGCATCCACTGACCTGCCGTCGCAGGCCGCCCGTCACCCCTCCGGACCCTCCTCGCGTGCCCCCTCGGGCGCCGGCGGGGAGGGTGGGCGGGTGGTGTGGTGGTGGGTCAGGGGAAGGTGCGTCGGGTGCTGAGGCTCGTGGTGGATCTCAATCGGTGTCAGGGGTATGCGCAGTGTGCGTTTCTCGCGCCTGACGTGTTCGCCATGCACGGGGAGGAAGGGCTGCTCTACGACCCGCAGGCGCAGGCGGCGCAGCGGGAGCGGGTGGTGCAGGCGGCAGCGGCCTGCCCGGTGCAGGCCATCCTGATCGACGGGCCCGACCTGGCGGCGGGGGATGCGGTCGGGGCCGGGGCGGCCGTCGATGGCTGACTCCGCGCTCGAACAGCTGAAGCGGGACGGCCGGATCGTCGTGGTCGGAGCCTCGCTGGCGGGGCTCCGGGCGGCCGAGACGCTGCGGGAGAAGGGGTTCGCGGGGCGGCTGACCATGATCGGCGACGAGCCGTACGAGCCCTACGACCGGCCGCCGCTGTCCAAGCAGGTCCTGCTGGGCCACGCCGACGCCGCGCACACCGTGCTGCCGCGCCGCCGGGACATCGGGGCCGAGTGGAAGCTCGGGGTGGCCGCGGCCGGGCTGGACATGGCCGGGCGGCGGGTGCGGCTCGCCGACGGCGAGGAAGTGCCGTACGACCGGCTGCTCATCGCGACGGGGGTGCGGGCCCGGCCGTGGCCGAACCAGGCCGAGGCCGAGCTGGACGGCGTGTTCGTGCTCAGGACCCGGGACGACGGGGCGGGCCTGGCGCGCCGGCTGGCGGCCGGCCCGCGCCGGGTGCTGGTCATCGGCGCCGGGTTCACCGGGTCCGAGATCGCATCCGCGTGCCGCGAGCGCGGCCTGGACGTCACCGTCGCCGAACGAGGCGACGCCCCGCTCGTCGGCGCCCTCGGCGGGGTGATCGGCCGGGTCGCCGCCGACCTCCAGCGGGAGAACGGCGTCGACCTGCGGACCGGAGTGATGGTCACCGGCCTGGAGGGCGATTCGGCCGGCCGGTTCCGCGCCGCGCACTTGTCCGACGGAAGCACCGTGGAGGCGGACGTCGCGGTCGTGTCCCTCGGGGCCGTCCGCAACACGGACTGGCTCGCCGGATCCGGGCTCGGCGCCGGCCCCCGCGGCATCGCCTGCGACGCCGGCTGCCGGGCCTTCGACATCCGGGGCATCGTCACCGACGACATCTTCGTCGCCGGCGACGTGGCCCGGTCCCCGCACCCGCTGTTCGGCTACCAGTTCCTGTCACTGGAGCACTGGGGCAACGCCGTCTCGCAAGCCGAGACCGCCGCCCACAACATGGTCAGCGAGAGCACCGACCGGCGGCCCCACATGTGGGTGCCCGCCTTCTGGTCCACCCAGTTCGGCATCAACGTCAAGTCCGTCGGCGTACCGTCCCTGGGAACCGAAATCCTCGTGACCCAGGGCTCGTTGGCCGAACGACGGTTCGCCGCCGTGTACGGGTACCAGGGCCGTGTCATCGGCGCCGTCACCTTCGACAACGCGCGCTGGCTGGAGTTCTACGAGCGGCAGATCGAGATCACCGCGCCCTTCCCGCCGCCGTACGACACCGTCGACCGGCGCCCCGAGGGCCGCCACCCCGTCCCCGCCGACTTCCCGGACCCCTCGGTCCCCACTCACGGGCCCACGATCACCCTCAGCGGGTACTCGCCGGCCGATCGGCGCATGGAATTCACCCCCGCCGGGCACTGACCCGCCGGCCAGGCCCCGGAGGAGCCGTCACCGCCATGACCGAAGACATCCTGCGCCGCATCCTCGACCCCGCCGGCCGTGCCAACCCGTACCCGCTGTACGAGGAGCTTCGCCGGACGCCCGTCTACCACGCGGGGGAGGGGCCGTACGCGATCAGCCGGTACCACGACATCCGCGCGCTGCTGCACGATCCGCGGATCAGTTCCGATCCGCGGAACCGGACGGACAGCGTCGGCGACCTGCTGGCCGGCGGCGAGGAGGAGGGGTCCGGCACCCTGCCGCCCGCCTTCCTGCGGCTGGACCCGCCGGAGCACGACCGGTTGCGCCGGATGACGAACCGGCCGTTCGGGCCGCCGCACGCACCGCGCCGGGTCGACTCGATGCGGCCCGAACTCGATGCGATCGTGAAGGAGTTGATCGACGGGATCGGGGATCCCGGCAGCATCGACCTGGTCGAGCAGGTGTCGTACCCGTTCCCCGTCACCGTCATCTGCCGGCTGCTGGGGGTGCCGCAGGAGGACGAGTCCCGCTTCCACGTCTGGGCCGAGACCCTGGCCGCGAACCTCGATCCGGACCCGGACTCCGACCCCGTCGAGCGGGCCGAACGGGCGCAGAGCACCCGGATGGAGCTCGGCATGTACCTGGCCGGGCTGATCGAGGAGCGGCGCAAGCACCCGCAGGACGACATGCTGTCGCAGCTGGCGGCGGGGAGCGGGTCGGGGTCGGGCCCCGGTGCCGGTTCCGGCTTCGGTTTCGGCTCGGGTTCCGGGGAGGACGGCTCCCTGTCCACCATGGAGCTGCTGAGCACCGCCGCGCTGCTGTTGATCGCCGGCCACGAGACAACCGTCAACCTCATCACCAACGGCATGCTCACCCTGCTCCGGCACCCGGACGTCCTCGCCGACCTGCGCGCGGACCCGGGGCTCGCCGTCCCGCTGGTGGAGGAGCTGCTGCGGTACGAGCCTCCGGTGCAGCTGCTGCCGGGTCGGACCACCCTCGCCGACATCGAGGTCCGCGGCGTCACGATCCCCAAGGGGGCGAACCTGTGGCTGGTCCTGGCCTCGGGCAACCGCGACCCGGAACGTTTCGCCGACCCGGACCGGTTCGACCCGTACCGCAAGGACGTCCAGCACCTGGGCCTGGGCAGCGGCATCCACAGCTGCTTCGGCGCCCCACTGGCCCGCCTCGAAGCACAGACCGCCCTCGCCGAACTGGCCCGCCGCCTGGAGAACCCGCAACTGGTGGACGACCCGCCCCCCTACCGTCAGAACGCGGTACTGCGAGGCCCGCGGCACCTGCGGATCCGGTGCGACGGGGTACGGAAATGACGGCGGCGAAGAGAGCCGCCCGGAACGACTGAAGCGACCGAAGCGACCGAAGCGACCGGCGGACCGACACGGGTGGAGCGGGCGGCGGGTGTCGGCGGGTGCCGACGGTTCAGCGACCGAAGCGACCGAAGCGACCGAAGCGACTGGGATCCGGAGGTGGCGGGAGGCTTGGCGGAGTGGGAACGGCTGAGTCTGACAGTGCCCTCAGGCGGTGGTGGGGCGTACGTAGTACGGGCGGTTGTGGGCGGCGACCGGGGGGGACTGGTAGGTCCAGGCGCCGGCGGCGGGGGCGGGGCCGATCAGGGTGGTGAGGTCCTGGCCCAGGGGGGTGGTGGGGGAGTGGACGGTGAGGTTCGTGCGGTCCGTGTGGTGGGTGAGGTCGTACCACTGGTAAGGGTGGTAGACGTTCATCGGGCCGGCCAGGAGGCGGCCGTCCGGGGTGGTGCCGTAGCCGGTGACGGGGGCCAGGTTGGCGGGGGCGGGGCGGAGGCCGTCCAGGGCCGCCGTGAAGTCGAGCAGGGGCGCATCGTGCCGGTCGAGGGTGTCGGGCCCGTCGGACCTTCCGGGCCCGTCTGACCCGCCGATCGCGGCGTCGTTGACGTGTACGGTCCAGGTGTCGCCGGCAGGGCCGTTGAGTGAGGGCAGGGTGACCTCGAACCAGCCCGGGCGCTTCGGCTCCGCGTACAGCTCGCGACCGGCGCGGATCGCGAACGGGTTGTCGCACACGACGTGGATACGGGCGATGCCGAGCAGTTTCGTCTGGTCCCAGCCCTGCGCGTACTGGGCGTACGTGAGCTCGGGCAGGCGGTCGCGGTCGGCCGTCGGGAAGGCGATGACGCTGTACTCGATCTCCTGGGTGATGCCGCCGCCGAACGGGTACTGCGCGAAGTACAGCTGGTAGTTGAGCGAGACCAGCGCCCGGCCGTCGAACTCCGCGGCCGTCAGGTCCGGGTGGTGCTTGGCGAGCAGGTCGCGGACCGGGCCGGGATCGACCAGCCAGTCGATGCCGAGCTGGTGCAGGGCGCCGTAGTGGAAGGGGAGGCGGAAGGGGTCCGGGACGGGAGGGAGGGGGAGAGGGGCTGACATGCGGGGCTCCGTGGGGTGTGGACGACTCCCGAGGGAGCCGGCGTGGGGTGGGACGACTTCGGAGGGGGCCGGGGCTGGACCGGGCCCCCGTGGGACCGGGCCGGTCTTCATACGGCGTGTGTCGTGGGCACTGCCCTGACCGTGATGCCGCCACTGAGTTCCGCCTCGATCCGCTGCGCGCTGCGCAGGGCGAGTGCCGCCATCGTCAGCGTCGGGTTGGACGTGGCGACCGACGGCATGCTGCCGCAGCCGACGGCGTACAGGCCGGGGTGGTCCCAGCACCGCTGCCACGTGTCGACGACCGAGGTGGCCGGTGAGTCGCCCATGAGGTGCGTGCCGGCGGCGTGACCGGCTCCGCGGTAGCCGTACGTACGGCCGCCGTGTTCGAAGCGGCCCGGCCAGGCTGCAGACGGCCCGTAGTCGGTGCGGTCCTCGGCGCCGAGGAGGGTGAAGATCTGGTCGGAGACGGCCCGGGCGGCGGCCATGCCCGCCTTCACGTGGTCGTCGAGGTCGTACGTGATCAGCGGTCGCGGCAGGCCGAGCGGGTCGCGCTCGGTGGGGTGGAGGCTCACCCGGTTGGCGGGGTCGGCGCTCTGCTCCATCTCGAACTGGAGGGTGAACTGGCGGCGGATCCGGTCGCCGACCGCCTGTCGGAGCCGGGGGCCGAACAGGCCCTGTCCGGTGAGGAGTTCGGCGACGTCCGTGTCGACCGGGCCCTTCGCCCAGACCCAGCCCCAGTTGCCGATCTCGATGCGGAACGGCGCGCGCCGGCGGCGTGCCGGGCCGGTGCGGAAGCCCTCGAAACCGGACGTGGAGCCGGGCCCGCGATACGGGCCGACGGCGTCGGGCAGCAGGCCCCAGGTCAGCAGGACCGGGTGGTCCATCAGGTTGCGGCCGACTTGGCCGCTGCGGTCGGCGAGGCCGGAGAGGAGCAGCAGGCGGGCGTTCTCGATGGCGTGCGCGGCGAGTACGACGACCCGCGCGTGGGCGGTGGCGTCCGTGCCGTCGTAGGAGCGGTAGGCAACGCCGGTGGCGCGGCCCGAGCCGTCGACCAGGACGCGGGTGACGACCGAGCGGTCCTGGAGGGCGACCGAACCGCTCCACTGGCCCTGGGTTTTGAGAGGGGTGTACTTCGCGTACGACGGGCAGTGCGGGATGCAGCTCGCGTGGCCCACGCAGCGGTTGTCCGGCGCCGGCCGGCCGTGCTCGCCGCGGGGGACGTACCCGCGGCCGCCGTCGTGGCGGGGGTCGGGGACGCCGTTGCGGGCGTGCGGGGTGCCGACCACGCGGAGCTCGACCTCGTCGAAGGCGACGGGGTCCTTGACGCGGCGGCCGTCGAGACCGGCGGCCAGCACCCGGTCGAGGTAGCTGGGCGGGATCGGGCGCATGGGGAACGCGTAGTCGTCGGGGAACGGCAGTCCCACGTGCTCCCGCTGCTCGGCGGCGTCGGCCGAGACGCCCAGCTCCTGCTCGGCCTCGCGGTAGGACGGCTCCAGGTCGTCGTACGAGAGCGGCCAGCGGCGGCCGTAGCCGAAACGCTCGGTGTCGAAGTCCTCCGGGTGCATGCGGGGGGCGAGGCCGGTCCAGACGTTGCCGGTGCCGCCGTTGACCCGGACGTAGCCGCTGGCGTAGGGGAGGGGGCCGTTCTGGTGGAGGTGGGCGGTGGGCGAGTGTGTGTAACCGGGGGTGCCGGGAGCGCTGGGGGTGCCGGGGGTGCTCGTGGTGCCGGGGGTGCCGGGGATGCTCGTGGTTCCGGTGAGGTCGGTGACCTCGGGCCAGGGGGCGCCGGGGTCGGGCCGGTAGGCGGAGCCGGGGACCTTGGCGGGGGCGGTGAGGTAGGTGGGGAGGGGGTCTTCGGTGCTTGCCGCTCCTGCTTCCAGGACCAGGACGCGGCGGCCGTGGTGGCCGAGGCGGTGGGCGATGAGCGAGCCGGCCACGCCTGCGCCGACGACGATCACGTCGTACTGGTTCACCGGGGGCTCGTCTCGGGGGGTCGGACGGACCAACTGCCGTGGGTGGTCGGGGTGGTGGCGGGGGCGGTGAGGCCGGCGGCCTTCCAGACGAGGGCCTGGGCGTAGGCGTGGGGGGAGACGACGAAGGGCGGGGGGCCGGGCCAGGTGCCGGTGTACCAGAGGAGGGTGAGGCTGCGGGCGGCCTCGGGGTCCTCGTGCCAGGCGTCGAGGAGGCGGGCGAAGCGGTCCGGGCCCAGTTGTCGGTGGGTGACTGTGCGGTAGGTGGTGGTGAGGTCGGTGCCTTCGAGGGTTTCGGTGTCAAAGCCGGTCAGGTGAGCCGATAACGCGGTGAAGGTGTGCAGGGTGCTGTCGGGTGCGGTCACGGGGACAACCGTGCCCGGCGGGGTGGGCGGCCATGCGGGGTGCGGAGGGCGCACGGGGGGTCGGGGTCCGGCCGGGTGGGTGGGGGGCGTGCGGGTGTGCGCCGGGGGTGTGGCCTGGTGGGTGGGGAGGGGGCTCTGACCTGCGGCGGTGGGGTGGTGGCGTCACCGGGGGGTGGGCGGCTCGTTACTGGGGCATGAACCCGGGGTTGCGGCCCTGGCGGGAGGCTGGGGTCTGCCGTTGCTGCTCCGGGACCGCGTTCACGACCTCCGATCCGCGAGCGACGTGACGCCGACCGTTCAGGAAGGCCACCGTGCTGCAACTGCCCGTCGAGGACATGGAGATGGCGCCCGGACACGCCGTGGAGTGGCGGGTGTCCGCGGCTGCCGCCGCCGGGCCGGCCGGGCCGGCCGGTCCGGGCCTGCCGGCCTCGTACAACCAGAAGGACCACTTCTCCGTCGCGCAGGCGCTGCGGGCCGCGGACATCGGGTACGCGTCGTACATCGGCGGGTCGTTCGAGATCCGGGGCAGTGTCGACCTCGGGGCGCTGGAGGCGGCGCTGCTGTACCTCGTACGGCGCCATGAGGTGCTGAGGTGCGTGTTCGCCGAGGGGGCGGCGGCGGACGGGGAGCCGGGGGTGGAGCTGGTTGCTCCGGAAGATGTGAAGCTGGAGCGGGCGGACGGGGGCTCGTTCGGGTCCGCGGCCGAGGCCGGTGCCTATGTGCGGGGGTTCCTGCGGGGGACGAGCACACTGCGGGGGCCGTGGGTCGTGATGGGGGCGATGGTTCGGGAGGAGTCGGCGACCGTCTACTTCGCCTGTGATCACCTGCTGACGGACGGGGTGTCGACGGCGGTGGCCGTCCATGACATCGCGGAGGCGTACGAGGCGTACGCGGCCGGTGGTGAGCCGGGGCTGGCTGCGCCGGGGAGTTTTCTCGGGCACGCGGCGGCCGAGCGGCGGCGGGGGGCGGCGCTGGAGCTGGGCGATCCGCTGACGGAACACTGGCAGGGCTTTGTCGAGCGGAACGACGGGCAGGTGTTTCCGCCGTTCCCGCTGGACCTCGGGATCGAGCCGGGGGTGCCGTACCGGGCCGTCAACGAGGCGGACGCGCTGCTGTCGGCGGAGCGGCTGGACGCGATGGAGGAGCGCTGCCGTGCGGTGGGCGGGCGGGTGTCGGCGGGGGTGCTGGCCGCACTGGGGGTGAGCCTGCGGCGGGAGGGCGGGCCGGACGTGTACCGGGCGCTGCTGCCGGTGAACACGCGGGGGCGGGGTGCGCGTGAGCACAGCATGGGGTGGTTCGTGAACACGCTGCCGGTGGAGTTCCCCGTAGCCGACGAGGCGGATTTTGCGGGGGTGGTGGGCGGGGCGCAGGGGGCGCTTGATGCGATGCGGCCTTACACCGATGCGCCGTTCGTGCGGGTGTTTGATCTGCTGACGAGTGAGGCAACGGGGCCGAGCGTCTGGCCGTGTGCCGTCAGTTTCTTCTCGTATCTGGACCTCCGCATGACGCCGGGGGCGGAGCTGCACGTGGCCCGGCGGGCGCGTACGTACGTGTCGACGTCGCACAGCAACGGGATCTTCTTCTGGTTCCACCGGAGCCACGCCGGGCTCCACCTGAACTCCATCTTCGCGGACACCCCGCAGGCCCGTCGGACGAAGGCGTCGCTGATCGGGACGCTCGTACGGACGTTGGAGAGCGTGGCTTCCGCCGGTCGGTTCTGACCGGGCCGTTCCGCTCGATGCGCGCTGTGCACGTCGTTCGTACCCACACTGAAAGGGGCGCCGGTCGGTGCTTCAGCTTCCCAGCTCGGAGATGGTCATTGCGCCGGGGCACGCCGTGGAGTGGCGTGTGCAGGCGGTCACGGCGTACGGGGCGGAAGGCTCGGAGGGGGAGGCCGGGGGCGGGGTGCCGGGGTCGCTCAATCAGGAGTACCACTTCGGGGCGTGCGGGGGTGGGGGGCCGCGGTTGCGGACGGATTCGTTCGCGGGGGCGTTCGAGATCCGGGGGCCGTTGGACCGGCGGGCGCTGGAGGCGGCGTTGCTGCACTGCGTACGGCGGCACGAGGCGCTGCGCTGTACGTTCCGGGAGGCGGCGGGCGGTGGGCTCGTTGTCGACGTCGCTGCGCCGGAGGACGTCAAGCTGGCGGTGTACGACCGGGGGGTGGTCGGCTCGGAGGTGGAGGCGCGGGCGTATGTGGAGCGGTTCCTGGGGGCTACGGACACGCGGCGCGGGCCCTGGTTCGTGATGGGGGCGATGGTGCGGGAGCGGTCCACGACCGTGCACTTCGCTTGTGATCACCTGGTGACGGACGGGATGTCGATGGTGATCGTTCTCGATGAGATTGCGGCTGCTTATGAGGCGTTTGCGGGTGGTCACCAGCCCGCGCTGCCTGCCGTGGGGGGTTTCCTCGACCACGCGGGGGCGGAACGGCGCCGGGCGGAGGCGGTGGGTGCCGATGCCCGGGGGCTGGAGCACTGGCGGGGGTTCATCGAGCGGAACGGTGGCCCGTTCCCGAAGTTCCCGCTCGACCTCGGGATCGAGCCGGGGGCCGGGGGGCCGGCAGTGAACGCGACCGTTACGTTGCTGGACCCGGGCGGGGCGGACGCGCTGGAGGCCCGTTGCCGGGAGGCCGGGGGCGGTGTGGCGGCGGGGGTGCTGGCGGCGGTGGGGGTGAGCCTGCGGCGGGAGGGCGGGCCGGACGTGTACCGGGCGCTGGTGCCGGTGGGCACGCGGGGGCGGGGGCGGCATGCGCGGACCACGGGGTGGCTGGTCAACCTCGTGCCGGTGGAGTTCCCGGTGCCGGCGGGGGCTGGCTTCGCGCAGACGCTGGCCGCGGCGGGGGACGCGTCGACGCGGATGATCAGGGGCGGCCGGACACCGTTCGTCACCGTGCTGCGGCTGCTCGCGCCCGAGCACTACGCCCGTCCCTGGCCGCACGCGGTCAACTTCTGCTCGTACATGGACGTCCGCGACGCCCCCGGCACCGCCCGCAACGATGACCGTCAGTCGGCCGTCTACACCTCCATCCCCGCCACCAACGGCCTCTTCCTCTGGCTCCACCGCACCCCCGAGGGCCTCCACCTGAACACGGTCCACGTGGACACCCCGGAAGCCTCCCGCACGAGGTCGTCCCTGGTCCGCACGCTGGCGGGGACGCTGGAGAGCATGGCGTACTGGGGGGTCCTGTAACGGGCGGGGTCGCGGACCCCCGCCCAGCCGATGCAGGTGGCCGCTCCTGCATGCTGGGCGGTGGGCTTGAGCGGGCGGGTTGGGCGATGGATCGAGAGGTTGGCGCAGTGGTCGAGCTGGAGCGGGTCGTTGCTTCCATCAAGGGGATTGAGCGGTTTCCCGGGATGGAGCGGGCTTGGCGGCGGTCGCCGCTGCCCATATTTGTGTTTTCGTTGGCTCTGGATGCGGATGGGGATCGGATTTATCAGCTGAATACGCGGAATTCCTTCGATGCAGGGCTCGTGCGGGCGGTGCTCGAGTTTGCGCGGGAGCGTCGGGTCGGGCTGGGGGAGGCGCCGCGGCCGTTCGACGTCGTGCCGGGGTTCTCGTATCCGGGGTACGGCTTTGACGTCGTCGTCGCCGTTCCCCCGCCCGTGCACGGGTACTACGTCGGTGAGTACGACGAGCTCCACGAGGCCGTGGTCGGCGTCTTCCCGGCCTACCGGTGCGAGTTCGCCGGCGACGAGACGCTGGAGGAGGCGGTCACCCGCAGGCGCATGCTGGATACGCCGGTGATGAATCGGCGGCCGGTTCCGTACCTCCGTATGCGCTACGACAACACGCGCACCCTCGGAGGCAGCGAGGGAAATGCCCGCGGATTCACCACGTACGACGTCCTGCTGAGGGAAATTCCGCTGTTGGAGGGCGCGCCCGGCAGCTTCGTGGAATTCGAGAACCGTCACGGGGAGATCTGGCGGATCGAATGGGACGGCGCCTGGAGCGTCAACGGCGAGGTGCGGGATCACGCGCCTTCCGAGACGTGGGTCATGACGGCGCTCGACTGGCCGGAGTGACCGGCGGTGGGCGGGTGAGCGGGTGCCACGACTGCCGGAGTGTCCGAACGAGGCCGGGTACGGTCATCTCCGCCGCCCGCGGGATCCCGTGCAGCCAACGGCCTTTCCCTGCACCTGGGTTCGCGTACGTCCGCCACGCCCTCGCACGGCCTCGCCCGCCCTTGCCCGGTCTCGCCCGGTCTCGCCCGACGCTCCGGAAAGCGGTGGACAGCCGGCCGTTCCGGAGTGATCATCATCTCCGATGGACAGCGAACCTCATTCCGTACCCAAGCACGTCCGCTTCGTCGAACTCAGCGCAACGGCGCTCCGCGCGCTCGCCGATGGTGATCTCGCCGCGGGCAGCGCCGAGGCCGGGGTCTCCCTCGACGAGTACTTCGTCTCCGAACGGGCCCGTTCGATCTTCCGCTACCGGGCCGACCAGGTCACCCGGGACCCGTCCGCCGCGCCCTGGATCACCCGGGCCGCCGTGTCCGAGCCGGACGGGGTGGTCATCGGCGACGCGGGGTACCACGGTCCGCCTGACGAGGACGGTGTGATCGAGGTCGGCTACTGCGTCGTACCCCGGTTCCGCCGCCAGGGCCACGCGCGCGCCATGCTGCGATCGCTGCTGCTCAGGGCCGCCGCCGAACCGGGCGTCCGGACCGTACGCGCCACCATCGGCTCCGACAACGCGGCCTCGCTCGCCACCATCAAGGGCTTCGGCTTCACCCGCGTCGGCGAGAAGGGCAACGAGACGGACGGCCTGGCGTTCGTCTTCGAGGTCCCGGCCGAGGCGATCCGCACCGAGCCGTAGTGGCCGGCGCGATCGACCCGGCTCGCGCGCCGGCCCCCACCGGGGATGCCGGCCGGAGCCTGAGCGGGCCGGCAGGACCACAGGCCGCGCCTCGCGCAGGTTTGTCGGTTCAGCCCGAATGGCTGACTTGCGATGGATGCCCGAATCGGCAAACTCGTGCAGAACCCGGAACCTGCCCGCGTATCATCCCAGCTCGGTTCCCTGCTCGACATGTTCGACGTAGTCGACATGCAGCGTTGGGCTCCTTCTGCCGCTGCCGCACTCAGCGCCCGTACGGTCGCCGAGGTGTGGCTGGATGGCCGTGGCCATCGCCAGGAGCTCGTCGGGACGGACAGGGTCGGCCCCAGGGAAGAGCTCGTGGCGCCGAGGCCTGCGGGACGCGGACCACGTTCCACCTCGATCCTGCCTTCTGTGGCCCGGGCGCAGCCATCGCCTGGGCGCTGCGACCCGAAGAACTGCACCGAGGGGGTCTGTCTGCGGTCGACGGTGCCGGCCCGGTCGACGGTGCCGGTCAGACCGGGGGTGCCGGCCGTGAGTGGTCGTGGGCGTCCGGGTGGGTACGTGCGTAGCCGACCGCGTCCCGCGTACGGTTGCTCTTCGGCCTGCCATGACCCGGGAGAGCATGTGCAACCACCCCGGCCCGCCCACTCGTTACGCGCGGAGAAGGCCTTCCGGGCGCTTCTCGCCGACGCCGGTGCCCAGCTCCTCGAAGCGGACTGGCGTGGCAACGGAGTTCCGCACGCCGTGCGCTGCGCCGCAGGCCACCTCGTCAGCCCGCGCCCGGCCAACCTTCAGCAGGGGCAGGGGATTTGCCGCGTCTGCGCCCGCCGTTGCCCCGACGCGGCCGAGGCCGCCTTCAGGGAACGGCTCGCCGCGGTCGGTGCCGAGCTGCTGGAGGGGAGCTGGCGGGGAGTCCACGTACCGCACCGCATCCGCTGCGCCGCCGGTCACGAGTCCCAGCGCCGGCCGTCGGCGGTGCGGCGGTCGGGGTGGGTGTGCCGGTCGTGCCCGCGGACGGGCGGGGGAGGGCGAGGGGTGGGGAGCGTGGGCCGGCGGCCGGGCCTGCGGTGACGGCTCCCGGCAGGCGAGCCGGCGGCGAGGCCGCAGTGATGGCTCCAGGTTGCTTGGCTGATGATCAACCCGGCAGTGGCCGCGCCAGGTGGCCGGGGATTCAAGGGCGTGCGGGCGCGCGTGCCCGTACGCCGTCCGATCGTGCGGATCCGAGGCGTGAGCCGTGGCACGGCCGCCGCAGCGGGCCCGGTCAGGTCTCTTCGGCGGGTTTGCGGAGCTTCGTGACGAAGGTGCGCATGGATTCGGTTGCCGGGTCGTCGGGCCCGCAGACGCGTTCGCTGTCAGTCAGCGTGCGTTCGGCGAGCGAGAGTGCTTCGGCGTGGTGGTCAAGGTTCCCGTACAAGACCGCGACGAGCATGCGGGCCGTGATGGTCTGCTGGGCGTCGGCGCCGAGCACGCGTTCGTGATCGGCGAGGGCCGGTTCCGCCAGCGCAACGGCCGCGTCGTTCCGGCCGACCCGGCTGTGGGCCATCGCCATGACGATGCGGAGGTGGAGGGTGTCGGCGTGGTCGTGGCCCATGACTCGTTCTGAGCGGGCGAGGAGTTGCCGTACGAGGGCCAGTTCGTCGTCGTGGCGGCCGAGCTGTCGGTAGACGAGCGCCAGCTCGGAGCGCGAGCGGTCGGTTTGGGCATGGTCAGGGCCCAGGGTGCCTTCGCAGCCGGCCAGGACCTGTTCCAGGAGGACCGCAGCGTCGTGGTGCCGGCCCTGCCGACTGTGGATGGTGGCGAGATGGGCACGCGCCGTGATGCTCTCGGGATGGTCGTGCCCCAGGACGCGCTCGAAGGCGCTCAGTGCCTGCTCTGAGTGGATCTGGGCATGCGCGTACCGGCCCCGAGGCTGAGGTAGGTGGCGGCGAGACGGTCACGGGCACGTGAGGTGGCCGGGTGGTGTGGGCCGAGGATGCGTTCGCCGTCGGCCATGGCCTGCTCTCCGAGTGCGCGGGCTTCGTCGTGCCGACCGACGTTGTCGTAGCTGACAGCCAGGTTGGCACGGGCGCGGAAGGTGTCCGGGTGATCGGGGCCCAGCGTCCGTTCGTAGCCGGCCAGGACTTGTTCCGCGAGATCGGCGGCCTCCTGGTGGCGGCCGAGATCCCGGTATGTGGTGGGAGGTTGTTCCGGGCGCCATGTGTTGTCGGGGTGGTCGGGGCCGTGCGTCCGTGTGACATGGTCCAGGGCCTGCTCATGAAGCACGAGCGCGTCTGCGTACCGGCCGAGTCGGCTGTAGCTGTTGGCCAGGTTGGTCCGGGCGTAGTGGGTGTCCGGGTGGTCAGGACCGAGGAACTCCGCGGCGAGCCGGATGATCTCGTGCCACTGGTCGTGCGCCGTCCGGTAGAGACCGGCGTGGTGCAGGCTGATCGCGGAGCGGAACAGCAGCGGGTGCGCCGCGCCGTTCCACAGGTGCCGTCCGCCGTTGAGATGGAGTGCGTCCGTGTTGGCACGGAGCGTCGCTGCGAGTTCCCGGTGGTGCTGTTCCGGGTCCGGCCAGGATTTCAGCAGCGCGTCGGCAGCAGTCGTGACAAGGCCGGGCTGCTCTGTCACGGGGGTCGTTTCGCGGGTGGCGCGGGCGGTGAGGGCGTGGATGCGGATCTGCTGGCAGGGCGTACGGGAGTCGTAGGCGAGCAGGTGGTAGCGGTGCAGCACGCGCAACGCCGAACGCGACTCCGACCAGGCCACTTCCCTCCCCGCCGCCTCCGACAGGTGCCCCAGCAGCGTCGGCGTCTGCCACAGCGTGCCGGGGTGGCCGGCGGGGTCGAGGAGGGCGGCGATCCGGAGTACGGGTTCGGCGAGACCGGCGGGTTCGGTGTGGTGGGCGGCGTCGAGCGAGAGGAGCAGGGCGGCCGCCGCCCCGCGGCCGTACTGCTCGGTGTCGGCCCAGCCGGGCAGCAGTTGTTCGAGCAGCTGCCCGCTGTCTTCGAGGCGTTGCAGGTACTCGCCGGCGGTCAGGTCCTCGTTGATGAGGCACGCGGCGGCGTGCGCGAGGGCGAGGGGGAGCCGGCCGAGGGCGTGGGCGAGTTCGGCGGCCCGGCCTTCGAGGAGATGGGTGGCGGCTTCGCCGGCGAGCCGGGTCTCCAGGTACGCGACGGCCTCGTCGGGGGTGTACAGGTCGACGTCGATGCGCGTGCGGTTGCCGCCGGTCATGCGGGCGTCGTGGAAGCGGCTGGTGGCGAGGACCCAGCCGTTCGGCCCGGCCGGCCACCACGGCCCGACCCCGTCGGGGTCCGTTACGTCGTTCAGTACGACCAGCCAGGAGCGGGAGGTCGTCGCCGCCCAGGCCAGGAACGCGTGCGCATCCGCCTCCGGGTCGGCGCCGTCGGCGCCGGGCGCCCGGACAAGGCGGGCGGTCCGGGCGTACAGGGTGACGATCTGCTGCACCTCGGCGGCGGGCACCCACACCACGAGATCGGTGCCGTCGGAACAGGCCTCAGTGGCCAGCACCGGGGCTGTAACCCGCGCAAACAGCATATGGACGTGGTGTACACATTGGGCGCGTGGTCGGTGATAGTTATAGTTGTCCGCAAGCACGACAACGGCCCCACTCCGTCGCAAGAGGAAGGGGCCGTGCCGTTGCACATCAATCTGGGACTCGTCCCATGATTCCCTGCCCTCTTGTGTTGGCGCACCAGGGGGCAGAGTGCGTTACAGGCTGCTGATGACGTTGTCCAGCAACTTGTGTCCGGCGCTGAGGATCCAGTCCGAGACGTCGTCCCCGAACAACACTCCGAAGAGGTTGATCGCGAGCGACCACGCATCATGAGAGTCCCGGGCGGGCGCGGCGGGCCGGCCTTCCCTCTCAGGGTCGAGCTGGTCACCGTCACCGTTACCGGTACTACCCATGTCTTCTTGCCCTTTCGCCGTGTCGAACCTGGAAAGCCGGGCCATGGCTGAAGTCCACGGCCCTCCGGGAACTACGCGGTGAAAGACGGGACTTAGCTTACCTCCGAAGACAGGAACACAATGTGTGTGCTGCGTTCATTTCCTCTCCAAACTGGTCCCTGACCTGCTGTTTTGACGGAGTGCCAGACGCAGCTCGGGACTGGGCGAGGTGGGAGGAGGCCCCGTCAGACCGGGGCGAGGCGAAGCCCACGCGTGAATCCGGGCCGAGACCGACAGCGGACGGGTGATCGACCTGATCGCACGCGACTGGAAACCGCTTGCCCCGGGCACCCGATCCTGACCGGGCGTTTCATCCCTGATTTGTGGCTCAGGTTCCGCGCCAGGTCGGGGTGGTTTCGGCGTTCAGTCGGCGGGTCATGAGGTTGATCATCGCGACGTGAATCACGGCTTTGGAGCGGGCGGGGAGGGCTTCGTAGTCTCGGGCCAGGCGGCGGTGGTTCATCAACCAGCCGAAGGTTCGCTCGACGACCCAGCGGCGGGGCTGGATCACGAATCCCGCGCCCGTGGGGTCGCGTTGGACGATCTCAACGTCGATGCCGAGGGTGGCGCCATGCTCGACGACGGCGGTCTTGCAGCCCATATCGGCCCATGCCTTGCTCACAGTGGGGTGCCCGAGTGGCTTCGTCTCCGCTTCTGTCGCTGCCTGAACTGCCGTCGGCCCCCAAGCCGACCCCACGAGCTACTTCTCGACAGCCTCGGGAGCGGGACTATCTGCGACCGATCGCGACCCGCAACAACGTCCGTTGCCAGCAGCCCGTCACCATCGCTGCCCTGCTCGCGAGAGGATTTGCTCGGCCGTCGGTTCTCACCTGCCTTGCCGCTGTCGTCCCGTTTCGCTGGCTCCGCAAAAGCACCATCCGGTCGGCAGCCGAGAAATCCGGCTGCCGACTGCAGGCCCGTGATGGCAGAGTCCGCCCATGGTCCTCCTGCGTTGCGAAGCGGTCCGATGGGTCGATGACGAACCCCAGCCCGGTTTGGTCGAAGTCCGCTTCACCGACGCCCACAACCAGCAGTGGGCCTTCATTGACAAGTGGCCCGTCTTCACCGAGAGGGACGACCTGTCCCCCGACGCCCACTATCCCGTCGAGGTCGTCATCCTCTGCGACATCCTGACCTCCGACGACACCACGGACACCTCGGACACGGTGAAGATCTCCGTCAGCCCCTGGGGCCTCGAATCACTCGAGGGGCGAGTCGAGTTCGAAGTGCGGGCTGATCAATTGACCAACAGCTGAGGTCCACAATCAGGGGCCCCGCCGACCGTCAGGTCGGCGGGGCCCACGCACGCTCTCCGATCCCCACCCTCCCCACACCGTTCAATCAGCAACAAAGTGAGGCGAAGAGCGACAGCGGCCGTTTTTCAACAAAGATCCACATCAGTCCGTCCCGTGTGCTTCGAGCAGGACTTCCAGGAGCACCGTGCGCTGGTGGTCCGGCATCTTCTGGAGCACCAGCTGCGCAACGGCCTTGCCGTCATGCCAGGGCACCCTCGGCATCTTTCGCACGTCCACCATGTACGGCGAGTGCTGGTTGTCATCGGACGGCGCGGCGTCCTCGGCGTAGGCAGTCTCCGGATCGGGCGTGCCCGCCGGCAGCGAAGGCATCCTCGGTTCCGGCACGTCGACAGCAACGGCAGCATCCTGGGTCGGCAGGCTGCGTTCCCCCGAGGCGCCAGGCTGTTCAAGGTGGTCAGCGGGCTCGCTTGAAGCCGGTGCTGCAGCGGACTCGGACGTCTGGGAGACCGCCGGAACCTTTACCGCGGTAAAAGGTCCGGCCGGCGGCTCCGATCCTTCCGCCGTGTGGGCGGCGAGGATCTCGCGCTCCTGCTGCTTCTTCCGTGCCTCTTCGGCCTTGCTCTGCTGCAGCAGGCCGATGAGCTCCTCAGGGGCCAGAGCCGGGTTGTCCTTCGCCGCACGCGTCAGGAAGCGCCCGTCCCTCTCCGGAAGCTCGCCCGTGATGAGCAGCCGCTGGATCGCTTCGGGCAGCTCCAGGAGTGCCAGCTGCTGAGTCACCCAGCCAGGGCTCTTGCCCATGCGCTCCGCTGCCCGCGATTTGGCGCCGTGCAGGCGCTCCTCCGCGCAGAAGTCGACCAACTGCGCGACGCCCCGGGCCCGCTCGATGACGTTGAAGTCCTCGCGGTCGAGGTTCTCCGAGAGGAGGTGGTCGAAGAAGTCCTCGCGCGTGCCGGCGAGGTCGTCGCGTACGACGAAGTCCAGAGCTTCGAGGCCGACCGCCAGGGCACACCGGTACCGGCGCTCTCCGTTGATCAGGACGTACTCGGCGTCGCCCACGCCGGTCTCGTGCTCCGGCCACAGTGCGAGGTACGCCGAGCGGGAGACCGCCACGCAGGCGGCGAGCTGGGCTTCGCGGAGCTCCTCGCCGAAGCGGGCCATCTCCTCGTCGCTGCCGAAGTTCCGACGAGGGTTCAGCGGCGTCGGGGACACACGGTCAAGGGCGATGCGGACGAGTTCGTACGCGGGGAGGTCTCCCTGGGCGATGGCCTTGGCGCGGCCGCGCTCGCTGCGGCCGCCGGAGCGCCTGGCGGTGGCGAACGCCGATCCCGTGCCCAGGAGGTCGCTCTTGCTCATGCCGCAACCTTCCGTGCGATCTCACGCATGCACTCGGACTGCTCGCAGTCGGGGGAGTAGTGCAGCAGCGACTCCTTCAGCCGGACCGCTTCGCGCTGCTCCTTGAGGTCGGGGATGACGGTGAGCACCGGCGGGTCCTCGAAGGACTTCCAGCTCTCCAGGGAGCTGGTGACGACGTAGCCCTTGCGGCTGTCGTACAGGTTGACGACGAACCCGAGCTGGGTGACCTCGATGTCGAGGTCGTCGACGAGGTCCTCGATCTGCTCGATGAGCATGTCGTAGGCGTCGGCCGACGTGTCCTCGGACTGGACCGGCACGATGACGCCGGAGGAGCGGGGAGCCTCGCCCTCACGGGTCCTGGAGTATGTAGAGAGCCGTGTCCATGCTGTACCCCAGGCTGGGCGGGCAGTCGACGACGATGTAGTCGAACTCCTTCTCCAGGTCCTCCAGGGCCTTCTCCAGCGCCGTCTCCTTGGTGCGCACGTGGCGCGTGGTGGCCAGGCGTGCGTCGAGGAGGAAGGCGTCCTTGCAGGAGGGCAGCAGGAAGAGCCGGCCGGCGAGCGCACCGTGCTCGATGGGCAGGAGCAGGTCGCGGATCCGGCCGCTGGTCTCGCCGAGCATGTGCTTGGCGAGGCTGGGGTCCTTGATGCAGACCATGTCCTGGCCGAGGTACCGGGTCAGGTGACCTTGAGGGTCGAAGTCGATGACGCAGACACGTGTTCCCGTCTCCGCGAGCGCCTGGGCGACCCCGCTGGCGATGACGCTCTTGCCGACGCCGCCCTTCTGGTTGCAGACGACGAACCTGCGGGCGCGCTGGGCTTCCGGGCTGCGGCGTCCGGAGACGGGGTGCGTGTCGAGCCAGAGGCGGATCGAGCGTGCGAGGCCCTGGTTGTAGGCCACGTCCCGGGCCTTGCAGTCCTCCTCCAAGCTCGCGTACAGCCCTGTGGGCAGGTACGTCGAGAACGAGCTCGCCCCAGACGTGTCCACGGGCACGGCTGCGGAGGCATCCTCGCGCCATGCCTGGACGCCTTCGGTCACCGCGTCCTTGATGTCGATTCCCAGCTGGGCTGCCCGGACTTTGAGTTCCTGACGGAGGGCGGCCGGCAACTTGGCTACTACCCTTTCCCTGTCCTCAGGGTCATATGGAGCGCTCATGGGGGTGCCTTACTCACCTCTGGCGGTCGGGGATGTGGCAACACGCCGTATCGCGCGGCCTCCTTGTCCTTGGTTCAAAGCGGAATTCAACCGACGACTGCCACAGGAACGAGCGCTCCGGACCACGGCCCGGGCTCTGGTTTCTCACCGAACTCAGACGAACCGCCATGCGCATCGGCGAAGCCCTGCAGCACGATCGCCCAGAGCTCGGAGCGGGAAATCCGGCTCGTGGCCTGGGGAGGAAGGCCAGGAGTTGACCTTCACCTTGGGGGAAGGCGCAGCATCAGTGGGGCCGGGCAATGTGCTCGGCATGAGGAGGAACGAGCATGGGGTTGCTGACCATCGGGGCGTTCGCGAAGGCGTCCCGGCTGTCGCCGAAGGCGCTGCGTCTTTACGACGAGCTGGGCCTACTGACCCCCGCTCGCGTCGACCTGGTGACCGGCTACCGCCTCTACGGACCGGAACAACTGGACCAGGCCCGACTGGTCGCCTGGCTCCGGCGCCTGGGGATGCCCCTGGCCCGCATCCAGCACGTCTGCGCGCTGGATGCAGTGTCGGCGGCCCAGGAGGTCCGCGCGTTCTGGGCGCAGGTCGAGGCTGACACCGCCGCACGGCGGGACCTGGCCACCTTCCTCATTGACCATCTGTCCTGGAAGGACCCTGCCTTGTCCCCGACTGCCAAGCCCCTGGGCATCCTTTACGCCGCCCTTTCCGACACAGGCCTTGTCCGTGAGAGCAACCAGGACACCGCCTACGCCGGGTCCCGCCTGCTTGCCATCGCCGACGGCTACGGCAGCGGAGGAGCCCCAGCGAGCGCCGCCGCTGTCGACGCGCTCAAGCGCCTCGAATCCGACAGCATCCCGGCGGGCAATCTCCTCAACGTCCTCGAAGAGGCCGTCGAACAGGCCAAGCAGGCCGTGCACGGCGTCACCGGGACCAGCTCGTCACCCGAAGAGGCCGGCACGACGCTCACCGCAATGCTCTGGACCGGCTCGCAGCTGGCTCTGGTCCACATCGGCGACTCCCGCGTCTACCTCCTGCGTGACGGAGAGCTGTTCCAGATCACACACGACCACACCATGGTGCAGTCGATGGTCGACGAAGGACGCCTCAGCCCGGAAGAAGCTGCCTCCCACCCCCAGCGGTCCCTGCTGATACGAGCCCTGGGCCGAGGAGCCGACGCCACCCCCGACATGCGTCTTCACGACGCCCATCAGGAAGACCGTTACCTGCTCTGCTCCGACGGTCTGTCCACCGTCGTGCAGACCGAAGAGATCCGCCGGGTTCTCTCCGAGGCCAGCGATCCCGAGCAGGCGGTCCGCAAGCTCATCGCGCTCGCCAACGGGATCGGTGGTCCCGACAACGTCAGCTGCGTGGTCGCAGACGTCGTGGAGCTCCAGTAGGAGGAAGGAGCAGCATGCACCTCACCCTGCACCAGCTCCGCTCTCAAGCACAGAAACGCAACACGACTTCCCGCACCGCTCCAACCAGCACAGCGTGGCCGCCCCGGCTGTGACTTCTGGCCAGGATCCGTGGATGAACGGCAAGCTGCCCAGGGCTGGGTGGGACTCCGATCAACGACTTGTCTCACTCAGCCCTGGGCACCGCATGTCAGGGCGCAGTGCTGCCCAGACCTACCTGGGACGGGACAGGGGCATGCCTGCCGCCCGCCCGCTCCCGCGCCGAACCTTTACCGCGGTAAAAGGTCCCCGCCGTCCTCCGGCTCCCCTCGGAACCTTTACCGCGGTAAAAGGTCGGCGGCGTGGCCCCACTTGGCGCCATGTCGGGAGGGCGCAGCCCTGTCTCATCGGACCTTGAACGGTCTCACCGAAGTTTGACGACCGCCCCTTTCGTCTCATCGAAGCTTGAACCCGGCATGCACGGTGGCGGGTCCGATGGCGTGGACCGCCGTGCCCGTGGAGACGGAGAAGTCGATGCCGGTGTGGTAGCCGCTCTCCCACATGCCGCCCGGCACGTGGCAGTCGGTGCCGATGCGGGCGTTCACCGGCTTCGTCCAGTCGCCGGACATCTCCGGGTCGCCGCTGGTGTCCGGGGCGGTCAGGTCGTCCTGACGGTTGATGATCTTTGGACGTACCAGTACGTCTGGCCTTCGGCGAAGCGTTCCGGATGCACGCCTTTGTAGCGCTCCACGGCACCCCAGCCGGCGTTGTACCCGGCGAGTGCGAGCTCGATGGGGGAGCCGTCGTAGTGCGGGTGCTTCTTCGCGGTCTTGAGCAGCTTGCACACCATGCTGCCCTGGGAGGGGATGGCGTCCATCGGATCCCAGATGTTGCGGTCGCCGTCGCCGTCGATTCCCTCCGGCTCCCACGTGTCGGGAATGAACTGCGCGATGCCGAACGCGATCGGCCGCTTCTTGGTCTCCGGGTCCTCGTAGGAGACGGCGTCCGGGTCGAAGCCGCTCTCCGCTTCGATCTGCGCGGCAAGGATCCCCGCGGGCAGGTTCTCGTCGTATGCTGCGGCGGCGCCCTCGATGAGCCCGGCGTACTTCGCGGGCACGAAGCCCTTCCCGACCCTCAGCGATCCGGAGCTGTTGATGTAGTCGCCCAGGTCGTTGTCGCCGCCGTCCTTGGATGTCGTGAGGAGAAGTACCAGGCCGACGCCCAGGGCGAGCGGGCTCGCCGCGAGTGCGGCACCGAGGACGACGATCCCCCGCTTGGCTCTCACAGAATCCCCCCGCCACCGATCCTGGGCCGTGCGCAGTCCTCTCGGACGACCATCGGAATGGTCTGGTCCGATGCCGGCGTCGCCTCCGTGCTGTGATCGTCACCCTGCCACACGACATTTACAACCCCAAAGGCCTTGCTGCGGAAGCTGGTTGGTACTGCCGGTCAATTCGCAGCAGATGGGATGAAAGGGCGGCAGCATGGCGTGAATCGCGCCAACTTGGTTGACTGGGAAGTGAATTGACGCGTCAACGGCCTCTCAGGTGCCACTGGTGTCACGTCATCCCGTGAATAGACTGCGGGGGCACGTGTCGCATCGGCGACCTGATGGTCTGATTACTTTTGCAATGCGGGGAAGTCTTGGCTAAGAGGGCGCATTTAGGCTTCGCGCTGCCGCCTCAGGCTCGGCTGGTGGTACCGGTGCTCGGTGCCGGCGGAGGTACGGGCCGCTCGACCATCGTCGGCCTCATTGCTTCGTACCTGTGCACCACCGGGACGACCGTCGTGCTGGACACCGCCCCCTGGCTGGTCTCGCACTGGCCCGCTTGGGCTGCTGACCCGGGCGCCGGAGTCGCCTCCGTGCCGCCGGACCGCCGGATGACTCCGTCCGACGTACGCGCGGCCGCGTCGCGTTGTTCGGGACCGGACGGGGACTGGCAGGTGCTGACCGACCACCAGGAGTGGAGCAGTGCGCCCCTGCACCTGCCCGCCGAGCCGGCCGCCTGGTACCAGCTGGCGGCGGCCGGAGGATGGCAGGTGGTGATCGGCGACACCGCCCACCCGATGGCGCACGACATCGTCAGCGCCCGCAGCCACCGCGTCGCGTGCCTGACGGCCGGCTGGTGCTCCCTGCCCTGCTCGGTGCCCGTTCTCGCCGTGCCGGCGACCGGACCCGGCGTCAGCGCCCTCCAGATTGCTGTGCGCACCGCGAGCGCCGAAGGCCTCCCGCTCCAGCGCATGGTGGTCGCCCTCACCGAGACCGGCGAGGGACGCGTACCGGCTGTCGTCCGTGCGGCCGCCACCATGCTCCAGTCCCAGGTCGCTCAGGTGGTGATCGTGCCGTACGAGCCCCGCATCCGCGCCGGCGGCCTCGCCGAGGCGCACCTGCTCGCCTCGCGCAAACTCCGCGACGCCGTCGAGGACCTCGGCCGAGCCGTACTGTCCTCCGCCCACCGGAGCTGGGGGGACCCGCTGCCCGCAGCGCCCGCTCCCGCCGCGGCGCCGCCGGTGCCCGGCCCCCCTCCTGCCGTCTTACCTGCCCGTACCGCCTTAGCCGAAGAAGAGGTGCCCGCATGAGCGCTCTGCTCGAAGCCGCCAACATGTTCGCCGCTGACGCCAACCCCGTGCCGGAGTTCACCCCCACCGTCCCCGGCCCGCTGAAGGACGCCACCGAGCAGATTCTGGGCTGGACGGCAGGCGGCGGCCTTGCCCTGGCGACCCTGCGCGGCCTGTCCGGCTGGGCCTGCGTGGCTGTCGGGCACAACACGGAGCGCGCAGCGCTCGCCTCCCGCGGGAAGCAGGCCATTGTGTGGAGCCTGATCTCCGGGGGCGGCATCGGCGTCACCGCCGCGCTCGTAACGGCCTTCTACAACATGACCCAGGCCTGAGCCGTGGACTACGAGCGCAAGGCCTGGCGGGCCCGCATGCGGCTGATCGGGGTCGGTGTCGCGGGCCTGGCGATCGGCGCTGCCGTCGCCGTCGGTGTGGTCAGCCTCGCCGAGGACGACGGCCCGGCGGCGGCTGCGGACGGGGAGGCGACGCCTGCCGCGAGTGCCCCCGGCACGCCGGGGGCCGGGCCGGGCAGGAACTTCACCCCGGAGACGGCCCGCCGTGTCTCCGTACTGAAGCCGACAGTGCACACCGAGGGCATCGGGCGCGGGTTCGAGCATTCCTCCCTCGGCGCCCTCTCCGCCGCGGTCAGCTACTGGCAGGACCTGAGCTTCCTGGACGGCGCACTCGCGAGTCGGCAGTGGAAGGCCATCACGTCCAAGGACTCGCCCGGGACGGTCGACCGCGCGGTCTCGAAGGTCCGCAAGATTCGGGAGACCGCCGGGCTGCCGCCGGCGGGGGGAAGCCCCGACGGCATCACGTTCACCACGAGCGTCGAGGCCGTCTATGCCCGCAGCCTCGACGAGACCGGGGAGATCCTCGACGTGTGGCTGCACTACGACCGGTACGGCGTCGTCCGGGGCGAGGGCGCCGACGACGACCCCCTCAAGGACCAGACCACGAACCTGATCCTCAAGTGGGAGGACGGGGACTGGAAGGTCACCGAGGAGGAGAAGTACACGCGGAAGTCGGTGCTCTTGGTCCCGTACTCCCCTGACAGCAAGGACTCCTTCCAGCTCGGCTGGCGGAAGGTGTCCCATGGGTAGGTTGCTCGCCCGGCTCGTCACCCTGCTCGCCGCGTTACTGATCGTCGTGGCCTCCGGGACCTCGGCGGCACTTGCAGGGGCCAAGCCCCCGGAGCCCTATCCGCCTGAGTTCGCCGGCCTGGACATGGTCGGCATCCACAAGGTCACCGGCGAGTACTGCGACCTCGGCTCCCCGGATCCGAAGATCCGCGCCAACTGCCGTATGCCGGAGGACTGCGAGGACTACCCGGCGGGCCACACCGTCTGTGTGGGTGAGGGCTCCAGGGACGACGAGGACGCCCAGCGGTTCGCGGAGGGGCAGCTCAAGCGCTGGCGGGAGGCGGCGGACAAGAGCCACGACAACTACCCGAAGCTGAACGCCTTCGTCACGGACTGCGTGATGAAGGAGAAGAAGCCCTTCGAGTTCTGACTCAGGAAGGGTGAAGAGGACTACCCGCTGACGAAGGACGTCGGGGACTGGGCGGCCGGCAAGATCTCCAAGTTCGCGGCCGACGCCCTCGAAGAGGCGGCCACCATGCTGGGCAACTCCGTGGTGTGGGTGCTGCGCGAGTTCGCCAACGCCTTCAACGAGACCTCCAACGCCCGGAGCGTCCCGATCTCCGCAGAGGGCCGTCGCGCCGACGCCGCAGGTTGCCGTTACTGCGGCGCCGGTAGCGCGCGGTCCTCAGGCATCGGCGTAGGCCTCGTTCACCTTCGCTTCAAGGGCTGCGCCGGATCGACGGAGACGCGCGCTGAAGCGAACACAACCCCTGTTGGACCCAGCGGGTCCAACAGGGGCTCTCGGCCGCCACACTCTCGGTGGTGGCCGAGTCCAGCATGAGGATTAGGCGAGGTCCTCCAAACGGGCGAGGAGTCCCGCCGCGGTGGCTACCGCTGCCACGGCGTCTGCTCGCGTCCACGTGAACAGTTCCGTGGTCCAGGCGTCATCATGAGGGGCACCGCTGCAGAGGTCATAGGCGGCCTGGGTGAGCATGGCCCACCGCTCGGCCTGGTTCCGGGCGCGGGGGTTTTTATCCTTGGCGCTGTTGTAGACCTGGAGCGTCTTGTTGGCTTCACGAACAGCATCGAGCGCCCCGCGGGACAGCGTCACGGCCTGTTCGAACTGGCCGTTTCGGATTGCTTCCTGGGCTTCGCGGATACGACGAGCAGCAGTGGACCGGCCCTCGACGTCGGTTATGGGTACGAGGACGTCCACGTAGGCGCTGGTGTCCACGCTGGAGAGCGCCCTTGACCACTCTGCATGAGGAACAACCAGGCGCTCTTGGCCCTGTGCCGCAGGCCATGCATCGGCTTCGGCGTCGCGGGTGGCCTTCATGTTCACGTGCAGGGTCAGGTCGGCGCCCGCGCGGGCCTTCTCCAGGCCGCGGAGCTGCTGCTCGGTGATGGACGTGCTCAGCTGCAGGCTGGTCCCGAACTCTTCGAGGCCAAGAGGCCACAGGCAGGTAAGGTCACCGATCCACGTGGGTGTGCCCGGAAGGTCGAAGATCTGGAGTTCTCCCGCGAACGTATGGGGGTCCTTCTTCCCAAAGCTCCCGATCGCCTTCACTTCGAAGTGCAGGCTGAGGCGATGGACGCCCCAACCGGGCTGCAGGCTGACAGCGGTACGGGCCGGACTGACGTTGAGCGTGTAGTCATGCTGTTCGAAGCGGAAGTTGGCCATGCCCATCCCTGCGGTCGAAGTTCCATCGGGCCTTGATGGTGGCAGGCGGACCAGAGGATCTCCGATCGTTTTCCGCACCTACGGCGATGCCGCAGCATCTGGCAGTACCGGGGAGTACGGCCAGCTGCGCGCGTTGCTGGACCGCCACACCTGCGTCGGCGGCGAGGACGGCACCGGATGGGGCCGCACGAGTTCCGCCACTTCGGCCTGACTCACCTCGTCGAGCAGTGCGTCTCCCTGCCGCTGTTCATGGCGAAGTCGGGGCACAAGCCCGTTAGCGGCGCCCGGAAGTACATCAAGCCCGGCGCGGCCGTCCTCGCCGAAGTCACCAGTCTGCTCGCCTCTAGCGACCGTTGATCCCCATTAGGGTGTGAGAGAGATGGGTCAAGGGGCAAGGGATGATCTTGAAGTCTTGAGAGGCCCGGCCCGTCATCCGTTCGACGGTGGGCGAGCTGGACGTACGCCGGTGCAACCGTGCGCCCAGCGGTCCGTCAGCGAGTACGCCATGGCACGCGCCCTGCTGGCCGTTGAGCAGGACCCGACCGGGAACCAGCCAAGGAGAGACGGCTGATGGATTCGCAGATCACTACTGCGCTGATAGGCGTTGTCGGTGTGGCCGGCACCGTAGGCGGGACCGTTCTCGGATCGTGGCTTCAGGCCCGCGGCGGCCGTGCTCAGGCCCAGGCTGCCCGGGACGCTGCTGAAACCGCCGCAAACGTCGTGCACGTCCAGGCCGTACGGGAACGAGTCTGGACTGTGATGCCCGCCTACCTGCGAGCCGCAGACGAATACGCGGATCTGATGAGTGGCGACTACCGGAATGAGGACCGGGAGACAGCAAGGAACGCCCGTCGGACATTCAGGCTAGTGGCTGCCGAGGCCGACCTGGCCGTCCCAGAGGACATGCGCCCAACCCTTCAGGTCCTGAGTAAAAAGCTGCGCCAACTGGACCGGGCCGCACAGCGGGAATGCCGGACTGGCCGCGCCCACGCCGCCCTGGAGGCCCTCGTCCGGGCCGGTGATCAGAACGCCCGCCGGGCCGCACAAGAACTGCTCCAAATCCGCCGTGTCGAGACTCCACCCTCGTGGGAACCACTGTTCGGCGACCCGCCCGCCGCGTACGTACCGGCCATCGCCGCTCTGGACGCGGCTGGCCTCCAAGAGGTTCGTGAGGTGCTCCTTTCCGATGCGCATCGTCGCCCCGGGGTGCAAGCAGTGCGTCACAGGGCACAGAACGAAGTTGGAAACGCGCGGCGTGCGGTCACCGACGCGACACGGACAGCTCTGGGCACCAGGCCCGAGGCCGAGCCTGCTGGATAGGACGCTGATGGGGTCTGGAGCCGGGTGGCAGCGAATTCCCTTGGGCGCGGCTCACCGGGGGGCCCTGCCCTGGTACTCAGAGGGTGTAGAAGTCCTCGTTCAGTGTGAACAGCTCGTCGGCTACGACCGCCATCAGCTCCTCACTGGGCTTCTGCTCACACAGAGCACCCAGTTCGGTCGCGAACTGCCGCACAGTGCCAGTCGAGGTCGTCACGTTCCCCTCAGTACCGTCGGCAGCCTTCGCGTTCAGCAGCAGCTCCTCGGCCCGTCGTCAGCCGACCGTGGTGGTGATCAGCAAGGTGCCGAGGGCTGCCTCAGGGGCCGGGATGACCTGGGCGTGGATGTCGGTGAAGCCGTGGCGCTTGAGGAGGTCGGTCCACTGTTCGGGGGTGTGCTGCCAGCGCAGGACGGTGAGCTCGTTCTCGCGGCCTTCGAGCCAGGCGCCGCCCATCTGCTGGGCGCCGTACTGGCAGGCGACGGGCTCGCGGTGGGAGAAGGCGAAGATGCCGCCGGGGGCCAGGCGGCGGGCGATGCGGGGGAACAGTTCGTCGGGGTCGGTGAACCAGACGGCGCCCCACGTCGAGTAGACGGCGTCCCACAGCCGCAGGTCCTGGTCGAGGAAGGCGCAGGCCTCGGCGTGGACGAAGTCGAGGCCCGGCAGGTCGGCCCAGAAGAGGCGGGCGCGTTCGACCTGGATCGGGGAGAAGTCCACGGCGGTGACCTCCACCCCGGAGCGGGCGAGGAAGGCGGCGTTCTCGCCCTCGGCCGGGCCGAGGTCGAGGGCGGTCTTGGGGGAGCCGAGGAGTTCGGCGCCGGGACCGTTGTCGGGCAGGCCGGTCCAGTCGAAGCGGTCGGCCGCCGGGCGCTGCTGGGGCTCCTGGCCGCGGTGGGGGCGGTACTTGTCCCAGTACTCGGCGGGGGTGGTGGGGGCGCTGGACATGAGGCTCCTCGGGAGGTTCTCGGTTCCGGTGCGCGAGACGCTACCGGCGGGAGTCCCGGGGCAAGGGTGAAAGGCGGAAACTCACACATATGGGCACAAAAAGCCGGAGGCGCATGATTGCACCTCCGGCGGGGTGTTCGGGTCTTACGGGTCAGTGGCACTTGGCGCCGGGGTGGCAGGGGCCGCACTTGGCGTAGTCGGCCTCCCACAGCTTCCAGTCCACCTCGAACCCGTTGTCGTGGATGATCTGCGCGGTGCGCTCCACGGAGCCGTCGTACTTGAACGCGATCTCGGGGATGTGCTCCAGGAACCGGCCGTCGAAGTGTTCGGCGCAGAACTCGCGGTAGTTCTTGGTGTCGAGGATGAACACGTGCACGGCGATGTCCACGATCCGGCCACAGCACATCTCCAGCGGGACCGGCTCGTCCCACTTCTCCATGGCCGTGACGAGGTAGGAGACGGCGGCGTGGAACAGCCGGGTCGCCATGACCTCGTCGAAGGGATGGTCGCGCATCAGCAGAGTGATCTCGCGGTCCCACACCTCGGGCTTCACGAAGTCGCGGGGGTTGCGGTACTGGCCGGAGGCCGGCTCGGCCGGCCTGGTCAGCATCTCGGTCATGTCGTGCTCCTCTCGATCATCTTCGAGTGGTGCATGAGGTGGTGCTGTCCGCCTGGGCCGGGCGGAGGTCTGCCCGGCGGCCCGTCGCGCGGGGATCACTTCCGAAGCAGGTGGCCGCTCCGGGGTGCAGGACCACCGTAGGAAAGACCGGAAGCCGGCCTCAACGAACTTGCGCCATCTTGCGCGCAGTCACCCGAGGGCGTCGATGGCGGCCGTGATGAGGGACCGGGCCGCGGCTCCGCGTACGGCCGTGGCGGACAGGTTCGTGAAGGTGCGCACGTAGTCGGCGATCTCGTGGGGCTGGGTGACGCGCAGGTACCCCGATGTCAGCTCGACCGCCACCTCCGCCTCGTCGAACAGGTAGAAGTCCTCGACGGGGAGATGGGGGCGGTCGCAGCCGGTGGGGATGATGCCCAGGCTCACGAAGGGGCGGGCGCTGACGGCGATGAGGTGACCGAGCTGGCCGGCCATGGTGTCGCGGTCGCAGACAGCGGCCCGCAACGCGTACTCCTCGATGAGGAGGCCGAACCGCTGCCGCCCGGAGAACAGCATCTGCTGGCGCTCCATCCGGGCGGCGACCGCCTCGTCCACGTCATCGATCACGACCCGCTCCCGCTGGATGGAGCGCAGGACCGCGGCGGTGTACTCGCGGGTCTGCACCATGCCGGGCAGGACGCGGCTCGCGTAGACGCGGAAGAGGTGGGTGCGCTCGTAGAGGGCGAGCACGGACTCCTGGGCGGCGCGGAGCCCGTTGCGTTCCATCTGCCGCCACTGGGTGTACATCGACTCGACGGCCCGGGCGGCCGCGATCAGTTCCGGCGTCTGGCCGTCCGCTCCGCAGGCGGCACACCAGGCGCGGATGTCCGGCTCGGAAGGCGCCTGCTTCCCGCTCTGGATGCGGCTGGTCTTGGCGGGGTGCCACCCGCACCGGACCGACAGCTCGTGCGCGGTGATCCCGGCGTCCTTCCGAAGGACGGTCAACCGACAGGCGAGGGCCTTCCGGGCTTCTACGACGCTGGACGACGGGGACGAGGACATGCGGTGTCCTGGTGCGGGCGGCGGGGCTCAGACGGTGTACTGCTCGTGCGGGATGGCACGGTCCCACACGGCCTCGAAGGCGGCGGCGACCATCTTCACGGTGGCGGGGTCCTCGTTGAACTCGTGGCCGGCCCAGTGCCCGTCCCCGGTGAACCAGTGGAAGAGGACCCGCTCCCCGTCGATCAGCCACAGGTCGTTGCCCGGGAGGCAGAGGTCGGAGGCGATCCGGCGCGGAAGCCAGCGGACGGACTCGCCGGCGGCGATGTTGTGCGGGGTGGTCAGGGAGTGCTCCCACCGGATGTAGTCGGTCACCGGCTCGGACACGATCCGGGCCCGGCGCAGCAGCACGCCGCGGCCGACGGTCTCCTTCACCAGCTCCCGCCACTGCAGGTACTCCTGCGGCAGGCCGACCTCCCGGCCTTCGCGCCAGGCTGCGAACAGCGGGTCGTCCATGTAGGAGTCGCGCATCTCCAGATGGACGGCCGAGCGCTCAGCGCTCCTCAGCAGGGCGGTGAAGTCCGGCACGTTCTGCTGCATCGCACGCCTTCCTCAGGATCGGGATCATCCGGGCCGGGATCCGCACCACGCCCTCGTGGTCCGGCACGCCGGTGGGGTGGCCCTCCACCCACTCGGTCCCGCTGATCTTCGAGTGCATCTCCGCGTCCGGGAGCCAGCCCTGTACGACGATCTCGGCCGTGTCGCCCTCCACCCACACGGTGGGAGATCCGCCGTTGGGTGTGTCCGGGTCCATACCGAAGAACTGTAGGTCCACGATTCCCTCCAACGCCAAGCCTGTTGCGGGTACTTGCGCGACGCTCCTCCTGCGAGCGGCTGTGGTCAAGGCACCGGAGGGCGGGATTGGCCCACCGGCCGAGTGGCCTCGCCCTTGTGAAGCCTGGTCGGCGGGGATGTGAGCCTCATGCTGTCGAGCCGGTCCAGCCGCTCGTACAGGGCGCGGACCATCCGGGCGCGCTGCTGGACGCACCGCACCGTGCCCAGTCGTGGCGCCGAGAGCCGACGCTCCGCCTCGTCGAGCACGACCGCGGCCAGCATCCGGGCCTGCGCATCCTGCGGGAGCCGGGCGCAGCGTTGCCGGACGTCGTCGGCGACGGCGCGGCCGTGCCCGGTCAGCTGGAGCGTGATCTGGTCGCAGTCGCCCTGGGGCAGGTCGGCCGTCTCCGGTAGCGCGAGTACCGCGTGCACGAGGGACACGTACGGCTCCCGGTCCAGCGGCATTACCGCGCCGAGCAGGCCCTCGGGATCGTGCAGCACGGAGGACATCACGGCGCCACCGCCACCCGGCACCCCTGGTCCACCGCCGACAGCGCCTCCCGCAGCTCCCGCGGGTCCACCCGGGCCGACACCCCCGCCAGGGACGGGCCTTCAGGCGCCTCCCGCCACAGCCGCGGGGTGATCGTCTCGGGGCGGCTCAGCCACGAGGCCGCCAGGGTGCCGCCGTCCGGGTCGACCGGCACGAGCAGCCAGTGACCGACCGAAAGCACCTGAACACCCGGCACCCCCTCCCACAGGTGGGTCCAGCCCTCCTCCACCACCACGGTGAGCTCCTGCCGGAACCAGTTGCCGAGCACCGAGTAACCGGCCTCCACCGGCAGCTGCATCGCGTCGAGCGCGGCGAGGCCGCGGCGCAGCGGGGCGATCACGACGGCATCCCGGCCGGCCCCGCACGGCACGAGCCGGGCCTCCTGCCTGCGGGCCGTGATCAGCCGGGCGTACGTCTCATTGTCGAGGGGGAGCAGTGAAGCCCACGAAGGGCTGAACGAGTTCTGGGAGTTGGCCATGGCGGCACGGTAGGGGCGCTATACCGGAGTGAGACCACACGATGTGTGTGGGTTGTGCTCCGTACCCGGAGAAGCCCCGTGACGTCCTCCTCATTCGGTGCCCGTGTCCACTACTGGCGCACCCGCCGCAACCTGACCCGCCCGGAGTTCGCCGCCCTCATGGGCAGATCCGTCCGCTGGGTCGAGGAGCTGGAGGGAGGGCGCCGGCAGGCGGACCCGCAGCTGTCGGTGATGCGGCTCATCGCGCTCCGGCTTGGCATCAGCCTGGAGCGGCTGCTCGCCGACGTCATCGACACCGAATGCGTCGGCGACACCGAGATCGATGCCGTACGCCGCGTCCTGCACCGCCACGACATCCTGACCGGCGCCTGCGACGACACCGCCCCCCTGCCCGTTGAGCAACTGCGCCGCTCCCTCAGCCACGCCCGCAACGGCTTCCAGGCCGGCCACTTCGCGCAGCTCGGCGCCGCGATCCCGGCCCTGCTGGTCGACACCACCCGGGCCACCCGGCACTACCGCGGCGACGACCGGCTCACGGCGTACGCGCTCCTCTCCCTGAGCCTGGAGCTTGCCGAGGCGGCCGCGATCAAGTGGGGCGACCCGGAGCTGGCCCTCATCGCCGGGCACCGCGCCGTCACCGCCGCGGAACGCAGCGAGGATCCCGTGATCATGGCGTCCGCGGCCCGGCACCTCGGCGACGCGATGACCCACCACGGGCAGCCCGCCGACGCCGCCCGCTTCGTCCTGGCCGCAGCCGAACGCCTCCAGAACGACCTGCTGGCGGGCGGGCCGGACGGCCTGTCCGTCCTCGGCATGCTCTACCTCAAGGCCGCGATGGCAGCCGCGGCCGCCTCCGAAGCCGACGACCGCACCCCGGCCGCCCACGCCCGCCAAGTCCCCGAACTCCTCGACCAGGCCGACGAGCACGCACACCGCCTCGGCGCCGACTCCAACCGGCTCTGGACCGCTTTCGGTCCGACCAACGTCTCCTGCTACCGGGTGGCCGCCCACGTCCAGCTCAGCGAAGGCGCCGACGCCATCGCAGCCGCCGCCGGCATCCCCGCCGACGCCCTCGACAGCCTGCCCCGCGAACGGCGCGCACACATGCTCGCCGACCGCGCCCTCGGCGAACTCCAGGCCGGCCGCCGGGCAGAGGCCGTCGACACACTCCTCGCGGCCGAGCGGCTCGCGCCGGAGGAAGTGCAGTGCCGGCCCCGGACCCGGACCACCATCGAGAACCTCCAGCTGCTCGGCGTCGGCCCCGCAGCCGAGGGACGGTTGCGTGCGCTGGCCGTTCGCTGTGGACTGCCCGAGTGACCAGCACCCTGTACCTCATCGCCTGCGCCGCCCCGCCCGCCCGCCGTCTCCACATCCCCATCCGCGCCGCCCAGAAGGCCGGATGGGACGTCTGCGCCATCCTCACCCCCTCCGCCTACCGGTGGGCGTCCGAGGACGCCGACGGCGAGATCGAGAAGCTGGAGACGCTGACCGGCCACCCCGTCCGCCACCAGTACAAACTGCCGTCACAGGACGACGTCCTGCCGGCCGCGGACGCCCTCCTCATCGCCCCGCTCACCAGCAACACCCTGAGCAAATGGGCCGGCGCCATCTCCGACACACTCGCCCTCGGCCTGATGACCGAAGGGATAGGACTCGGACTGCCGATCGTGGCCCTGCCCCACTGGAACCGCGCCCAAGGCGCCCACCCCGCGGTCTCCCGCCACGTCGAAGACCTCCGCGCCGCCGGCGTGACCGTACTCCTCGGCGAGGACGGATTCGTACCCCACCCACCCAGGCAAGGCGACCTCGACGCCTACCCCTGGAAGGCCGCGATCGACGCCCTGCCCGACCTTCCCTGAACAGCCCGCACGCCCGCGAGCGCCGCACGGCCAGGCGGCGCTTATGAGGGGCGCTGGGTATCCGACAAGCAGGTGGTGTCTATCAGTCGTCCAACCTGGGCGCCGATTGCGGCGCGGGCCGAGGGGATGTTGGTGCGGAAGGCTGCTGAGGCGGCGCATCTATTGCCGACCCGGGTGCATCCGCAACGCAACCCGTTCGGGCGCGACTGACCTCGCGCCTCTGTCCCGCCCCGCTGCTACCCACCCGGGCAGCAACCCGGCACTCTTCCTTCCTGGAGCCGTCAGCCCATGAGCACGCGCCCGCCCGCACCGTCCTGGCCGTACTGCGCCCACGGCGCCCACCCCCTCGATCCCGTCGGCTGCCGCGGCATCCATGTCCCGGGCCATACCACCTGCCTCGCTCACCTGACCGGCACCGACCGCGACACCTACCTGGCTGGCCTGGTCCCCGGCGCCGACATCGACCACCGTGGCACCCCCTTCACCGAAGACCTCCTCAACCGCCTCCTGAATGCCGTCCGCGACCCCACCACCACACACCCCCACCTTGGGACTGCCCGGTTCATCGGGGCCCAGTTCCCCGGCGGTGCCGGGTTCGACGGGGCGCATTTCTCCGGCGACGCCTGGTTCGGCGAGGTGCAGTTCTCTGGCGATGCCCGGTTTGGTTCGGCGCAGTTTTCCGGCGGTGCCAGGTTCAACGGCGCGCAGTTTTCCGGCGATGCCGATTTCGGCGGGGTGCAGTTTTCCGGCGACGCCTGGTTCGACGGGGCGCAGTTCTCCGACGACGCTTGGTTCAGCGAGGCGCAATTTTCCGACCAGGCTCGGTTCGACGAGGCGAAGTTCTCCGGCGCGGCCAGGTTGGAGGGGGTGCAATTTTCCGGCGCGGCCCGGTTCGACAGGGCGCTGTTTTCCGGCGATGCCGGGTTCGGCGGAGTGCATTTTTCGGGCGATGCCGGGTTCGGCGGGGTGCAGTTTTCCGGCGACGCCCGGTTCGACGGGGTGCAATTTTCCCGCGACGCCCGGTTCCACGGGGCGCAGTTCTTGCTGGCTTCGTGGTGGGGGCCGGCGGTATGCGTGGGGACGGTGGATTTGTCGGGGGCGGTGTTCGGGGCGCCGGTCACGCTGGAGGTCGCAGCGAGGCAGGTGCGGTGTGCGCGGACTCGGTGGCAGTCGACCGCCACCGTCCGCGTTCGCCATGCTTCAGTGGATCTCGGGCATGCGGTGCTGGAGGCGCCTATCGCCGTCACCGCCCACCCCAGCCCCTTCACCACGAGAGGCGGCGCGACCCTGGACGAGAGCACGCTGTCAGGGGTCGGGGTAGTGCGGGTGGTGTCGGTGCAGGGCGTGGACGCCGCGCATCTGGTCCTGACCGACACCGACCTGTCCGACTGCCTGTTCTCCGGGGCCTTCCACCTCGACCAGCTCCGGCTGGAGGGCCGCACCACCCTCGCTTTCACCCCCACCGGCTGGCACCGCAAAGGCACATTCCCTGTCCGCTGGACCCGCCGACGCACGCTGGCCGAGGAGCAGCATTGGCGGGCTCAGACCGCCGGACAGCCCCCCATACCCGCGGACACCGCACCCGAGCCCGGCCAGTGGCGTACCGGCCTGCACCACCCCGACTCCGCCCGGACCCCGGACCCCGACGACGTCGCCGCCCTGTACCGGCAGCTCCGCAAGGCGTTCGAGGACGGCAAGAACGAACCCGGCGCCGCCGACTTCTACTACGGCGAGTGCGAAATGCGCCGCCACGACCGCACCGGCACTCCGAAGGCCGAACGCCGCCTGCTGTGGGCCTACTGGCTGCTCTCCGGCTACGGCCTGCGCGCCGGCCGCGCCCTGGGCTGGCTCGCCGCCGCCATGGTCGCCACCATCGTGCTGCTGATGGCCTTCGGTCTGCCGATGTCGTCCCCGAAACAGGAAGCCACCGGCACCGTCCCGGCGGGCGGCGGCACCGTCACCTTCACCATCGACAAGCAGGAGGTGAAGAACCCCACCGGGGACAGGTTCACCGGCAAACGCTTCGACAAGGCCCTGGGCGTCACGCTCAACTCCGTGGTCTTCCGCTCCAGCGGCCAGGACCTCACTACCACCGGCACCTACATCGAGATGACTTCCCGCCTCCTCGAACCCGCGCTCCTCGCCCTCGCCGTCCTCGCCATCCGAGGGCGCATCAAACGCTGATCACGACCCGAAGGTGTTCAGCAAACTGCACACCCAACCGCTACCCACCGAGCCGATCCTCCCCAAGGCCGGTTGCTCGCGAGCAGGGGACGACTTCAGACGCGCCTATGCGGACGCCCCGCCGACCGCCCACCAGCGCCGACGGAGGCTTAGCGCACGATCTGACACCGATTTTCCTCAGACCCCGAACTCGGGCGCTTCCAAGATTCTTTGCCGGTTCCGGTCTCTGCCGCGCCAAGAGATAGGGGAACCTCCCCTCAACGGCAAAGGAGACCTCATGCCCGCCCCGACCACCCCGTGCACCGCCGCCGTGCTCTTCCCCGAGCCGGCCGACCAGACGGCCTCAAGGCGGCGGCCGGTGCCCGACCGGGCAGCACCGTGTGTCCGCGAGGTCCTCATCGGTCGGCCTGGACCCCTCTGGGAACGACTGCAGGCGTTTCTTCTCTGCCGCTCGGCCGAGTTGCTGCGCGCTGACCGCTTTGCCAGGTTCGTCTTTCGAACGATCTGGTGGCGCGACGGCATGGCGGACTTCGAGTTCGCCGTCCACGACCTGGGCGCCCACCCTTCGTTCCTCTGCTGGGCCAAGCTGGTCAACGACGTCGTGCGTTTCAGTCGCCGGATCGTGCTGGGTGCCGCCCTGGCGGCGCGGAACGCGGCTATCGAGGGCGACCACGCGGCAGTCGACGCCTTCGCGCGGCACGTGCTGGGGATCCGGCGTCCCGAGGACTGCCGGGACTGGCTGATCGACGCGCTTCTCGGCGACTGGGTGGACGACCTCGGCCGCTACCTGACCGATCCCGAGCTCCTGGACATCCTCAACACCCACCTGGCGATGGAGCGGCAACGGTGGAAGCCGGTGTGGGACCACCGGATTCGGGGTCAGAGGGTTGGCCTCCTCCAGTCCCCTCTCACCTCCACCCTCACGCTCGCGGACCTCGCCATCGACCACCGCCTCCCCGAAGACGATCTCCTCGCCGACGAGATGAGCGACGCCCGCCTCCCATCCGTGCTGCGTGGCCTCAATCCCGCCGAGGCCGCCGTCGCCCGTGCGTGGGCCGGCGACCCGAAGGCCAGCTGGAGCCGGGCCGCGGCCGCCGTGCACGAGCCGGATCCCGACAGCGCCGGGGAGCGGGTCCGCCGCAAGCTCAAGCGACTTGGCAAGCTCCACACCGAGCGCGCCCTCGGGCGGGCCGACCGGTGAACGCGCTGCTGGCAGCCGCGATTCCGGAGTTCCTCGGCAGCCTCGGTTCCTCGTTGACGCTCCTCACCGGTGTGTGGGCACTTCGGTACGGCAGGGCGATGGTGCGGCGACGTCGTGAGGGCGCCGACTAAGCCCGTCACCGACACCTCCGCCCGCCCCAAGGGCACACAGCACCTCGGAGAGGTCCCTGGTCCGCGCAGATGGGGCGTCAGGAACGGCCTGCGACTGCCATTGTGATGGGGACACGGACGATCGTTCGGGGAGGGGCGGGCGTGGGACGGTTCGGCAGGTGGGTGGTGGCGGGCCTCGTGACGGTTGCGGGCTTCGCGGTGCCCACATGGTTGTGCGGGGTGCTGGTTCTGCCGTCGGTGCTGGAGGATTCCGGGGTCCGATGGTCGGTGGCCGCGGGAGTCGGTGCGGCCGTGGCGGCGCTGGCCGGCATGTGGGGGTACGGCTTTGCCGCTCGCCCCAGTGGAAGCGAACCCTTGGGCCCCGTGGTCCAGGCCCCCGGCGGGCGCGCGGTCGCAATCGGCGGCAGCAACTCGGGCAGCATTTCCACCAGCGATACCCATGCCCCTACCCCTGGCCCGCCCTCCGATCAGGCCGCGGGCGGGCAGCCGACGCCCCAGCAGTCCTCCGCTCAGCCGGCCCTGGGCACAGTGTCCGCGGCAGGGGACCGCTCGATCGCAATCGGCGGCGACAACACCGGCCCCCTGTCGACCGGTGACCACCACGGCGGTACACAGCCGTGAGGTGGCCTTTCCGGAAGCCGGCCGAGGGGCCCCAGCCGCCTGCGCCCACTCGGCCTCCGGCCAGGTCAGACGCGGGCGGGGAGCGGTCCATCGCCATCGCCGGCGACAGCTACGGGCCTGCGGTAACCGGCGACAACGCAAGCGTCGTAGCGTTAGCGCTGCCTCCCGAGACGTTACGGCCGGCAGCCGAGGTGGATGCCCCGCCCGGGCTGGACAACCTCCACAACCGCCCCCACCACTTCGTCGGCCGCACCGGCGAACTGGACCGGCTCGACGCCGCGCTTGCTGCCCCCGGCAGGGCTGTGGTCCAGGCCATTCACGGCCTCGGAGGAATCGGGAAAAGCACCCTCGCCGCCCACTGGGCCGCCACCCGCGCCCACGGCTGCACTCCGGTCCGGTGGATCAACGCCGACAGTGAAGCAGGCGTGCAGCAGGGCTTGGCCGACCTGGCCGCCGCTCTGCAACCGACCCTCGCCCACACCCTGCCCGTGGAGAAGCTCGCCGAACGCGCCCTGCAGTGGCTGGCCACCCACACCGGCTGGCTGCTGATCCTCGACAACGTCAACGACCCCACCGACATCGCCCCCCTCACCCAAGGCCCCACCACCGGCCGCCTCCTGATCACCAGCCGGCTCGCCACCACCTGGAACCACGCCACCACAGTGGTGCGCCTGGACGTCCTCGACCCGGACGAGTCCCTGGACCTCCTCACCCGGATCACCACAGCCACGGGCCTGCGCAACCTCGACGGCGCCGCCGAACTGTGCGCCGAACTCGGCCACCTGCCCCTCGCCATCGAACAAGCTGCCGCCTACCTGGTCGAAAACCAGGTCACCACCCCCACCCCCCGCGCCTACCTCGACCTCCTCGCCCGCTACCCCGCAGACATGTACCGCGACGGTTCCGTCACCACCACGAGCGAACGCACCATCGCCCGCGTCTGGCGCCTCACCCTGGACCGCATCGACAGCCTCCACCCGCTCGCCGGCGACCTGCTGCGGACCCTGGCCTGGTATGCCCCCGACCAGATCCCCATCACCCTGCTGGACGGCTTCGCCGAAGCACCCGCCCGGAACAAGGCAATCGGCCTGCTCACGGCCTACAGCATGATCACCCCCGACCCGGACACCGACAGCCTGACCATCCACCGGCTCGTCCAAGCCCTCGCGCGCACTCCCGACCACGACGACCCTCACCGCCCCCCCGACGCCATCGGCCAGGCACGCAACCGGGCTGCCGCCAACCTGAACACTGCCTTGCCCGCCACCCTGGACGACCCTGCTACATGGCCTACCTGGCGCACCCTGATTCCCCACGCAGACTTTCTCGCCGACCACATCACCGAGGACGACGGCACCGTCGTCACCGCTCGTATCCTCAGTGAAACCGGGTTCTTCCTCTGCGAGCAGGGCCTGCCCGGCAGGGCGCTCAAGCATCTACGACGCGCACTTGCCGACACTGAGCGGGTGTTGGGCTCTGAGCACCCGGGCACCCTGACCTCGCGGAACAACCTTGCCTATGGCTACTGGTCGGCGGGGGATCTGGTTCGGGCGATTCCTTTGTTCGAGCGGACGCTGGCCGATGGCGAGCGAGTGTTGGGCTCTGATCATCCGAACACCTTGAACTCGCGGAACAACCTTGCCAGCGCGTATGAGTCGGCGGGGGATTTGGTTCGGGCGATTCCGTTGTATGAGCGGACGCTGGTCGAGCGGACTCGGGTGTTGGGTTCCGATCACCCGGACACCCTGACCTCGCGGAACAACCTTGCCTATGGCTACCGGTCGGCGGGGAATCTGGTTCGGGCGATTCCGTTGTTCGAGCGGACGCTGGCCGACATTGAGCGGGTGCTGGGCCACGACCACCCGAGCACCCTGACTTCGCGGAACAACTTGGCTTACGCGTATGAGTCGGCGGGGGATCTGGTTCGGGCGATTCCGTTGTTCGAGCGGACTCGGGTGTTGGGCTCCGATCACCCGGACACCTTGAACTCGGGGAACAACTTGGCTTACGCGTATGAGTCGGCGGGGGATTTGGTTCGGGCGATTCCGTTGTTCGAGCGGACGCTGGCTGACTGTGAGCGGGTGCTGGGCCCCGACCACCGGTTGACGAGGGTCGTCCGCGGCAACGCCGTCGCTGCCAAGGATGCACGACACGAAGCGGGTGGGGCTGCGCGATCATGATGCGGTCCCGGCAGCCATCCCGGCAGCGCACCCGTTCTGCCGGTGACCGGCCGGCCCGTCTCTGCTGCTCGCCCCCTGAGCGCGCTCCCCGCACCCGCGGGGATGAGCCCTGCCGGCGGACCGGGGCCAGACCAGGTTCCGGTGCTTGCGGCCCTCGACGGGCAGCGCGGGCCCCCTCAGGAGGGTGGCGGGTCGGAGTGGAGGCGGGCGTGGAGGTGTTCGTCGTGCCAGCCGTCGGAGTGGAGGAGGGCTTGGCGCATGGTGCCTTCCAGCGGGAAGCCGGCTCTGGTTGCGGTGCGGCAGGAGGACGGGTTGTGGACGGAGTGGGTGAGGCGGAGGCGGTGGAGGCCGAGGTCGTGGAGGGCCCAGTGGGAGATGCGGAGGGTGGCTTCCGTCATGAGGCCGCGGCCGCGGCCGGCCGGCAGGAGCCAGTAGAGGATCTCGCCCTGGCCGCCCGGCAGGTCCAGGTCGGCCACGCCGATCAGGCCGAGCGCTTCCGCCCCTTCCGGGGCGATCGCCCAGATCGCCGCAGCCTCGCTCTGCCAGCGCCGGCGCCAGGTGGCGATCTTCTCGCGGGCACCGGCCACCGTCAGCTGCTCGGGGCGGTTCCAGTGCCGGATGTCCGGGTCCAGGCACGACCGTGCCAGCACGCCGGCGTCGCCCGCCTCCCAGGGCCGCAGCTCCATTCCGTGCGCAAGCCGGAACGTCGGCTGCTCGCGCTCACTCATGCGGCCGGGCGGAACGATCGGCGGAAGTATGAGGCTCATCTGCTCATGATCACGTACGGCGCCATGGAAGAACCGTCGGGCCCCATCGCGGCGTTGTCAGTGCCGGTCGGCATGGTCACGCGCCCAACGCCGGTGCAGAGCGACTGCCCCCGCACAACGCCCGCCCCGGACTCTTACCGCCCCCGCTCGGCCGGCCGCGCCCCCAGCCCGGTGGCCGGTTCGCCGAGAACCATGGCGCTGAGTACCCACTCCAGCCAGAGGCGCGCGATCTCGCTGCCCGTGCCCTCGTAGCGCCCGGGGTCGGATGCGACGTTCAGTGGGCCCGAAGGGGGGCTCTTGCGTGGGGCATGCAGTGATGCAGCGAAGGGCTGGGTGAACGGAAAACCGCTGGTCGCCCCGGCGGCGCAGCCAGTACGGTCGGCCAGGTCAGACCGGGGCGCGCGAGCCGTGTCCGCGGTTGCCACGTCCGTACCTCAAAGAGAGCGCTTCCCATGGCCGGCCTGCACCCACCGACGACGACCCTGTGGCGCCCGACCGGGCCCAAGGAGTTGGAACTCGTCCGGGAGTCGGGGTGGCGGGCCTGGCCGCCGCGTCTCGCCGACCAGCCGATCTTCTACCCGGTCCTCAACGAGGACTACGCGATCAAGATCGCCCGTGACTGGAACGTCAAGCACGACGGCGCCGGATTCGTCACCCGCTTCGAGGTCGAGTCGGACTTCGTCCGCAGGTACCCGGTCCGGCAGGCGGGCGGCCGTACGATCCTGGAGCTTTGGGTGCCGGCCGAGGAACTGCCGGAGTTCAACGCCCACATCGTCGGCCGGATCGAACTCGTCCACGAGTTCCGCTGACCGGCTGCGACTGCCGCGACTGCGAAGGTCGTGAGGCTGTGCGGGTCGGGGGATGAGGTCAGTCCCACCACAGCACGATGTGAAGACGCCGTCGGGACGCCTCGCGGTAGAACGCGCGGAGGGCATCGAGGTGCTCCAGGAGGTACGCCTCCGAAGCCCCGCCGGATCCGTACGCGCGGTCAACGGTCCGGGCGGTCAGGTCCGGCCCGTCCGCCGGCCGGGTCGCCAAGAGGGACGGCAGGTCGATGTCGGCGAGCAGGTCGGAGATGCGGGTGACCTGGACGGGGGTGACGGCGGTTGCGGCGGGGCCGAACGGGCCGATGGCGTGGGGATGGGTGTTGAGGTAGCCGACGTCGACGTTCGGGTCTCCCGATGTGGCGTCGCGGAGGGCGTTCAGTTGGAGGTCGTCCGGGCCCGCCCGTTCGCGGGTGCGGAGGAGGGCTGCTGCTGCCCAGTCCAGGTCCAGTACGTCTGCCGGGGGCCGGTCCCAGCCCGGGTCGCCGTCCGGGGATTCTTCGGCTGAACGGCGGCATGCGGCCAGATACTCCGCCGAGACGCGGGCGAGTTGTTGGGTCACGGCCATGAGGTCAGTATCGCGGGGCGCGGAGTGACGGTGTCCAGCGGATTGCGGGTCGTACGGGGACGCGTGAGCGGTGATCCAGGAGTGGAGCGGTGCTCCCTCGGCGGGTTCGGGTGGCGTGGGCTGGGGTCGGATGAGAGCAGCAGTCCGGGGAGGGAGCGGTGCTCCGGCCGAGCGGGGGTTTTGCGTCAGGTTGTGGGGGCTGGGGCGCAGGCTGGGTGGGTGGGGTGGTGAAGAGTTTGTGTTCGGGGGCGGGCTTTTCGGGCGGAATTGTCGGTTCCGTCGGTGTCCGTCCCGGCATTGACCGGAAGATCGTCGATCTTTCGCCGCGCGCAACTCGGATCTTGCGCGTCCGGAAGTCCGCAGCGGCTTAGGCAGGTGCTTTGCCGGCCCCCGGCCCGGTGGTACTTCTTCGGCTCACACCACCCCTCCGCCGAAGGATCGCCATGCCTCAAGTCACCCGCCGCCGCGCCCTGTTGGCCGCGGCAGGCGTCGTATCCACCCTGTCCGCCCTGGGCGTCGCCAACTCCACCGCGCTCGCCGACCCGGAGCCCCGTACCGGCGCGCGCGGCGCCGACGCCGGCGCCGGGGCCGACGGCTTCGACGAGGTCTTCCAGGGCCGCCGTATCCAGGGCGTCCGCACCGCCCCCGACGCGTCCGCGGCCCGCAAGGGCGGCCACTCCGGCCACTCCGGCCACGGCGCCGCCGGCGGCCAGGACCACTCCGGGCACGCCACCGAAGGCTGGTCGGTCCGCATCGACGGCCGCGACCTGCACCTGATGCGGAACGCCGACGGCACCTGGGTCAGTGTCGTCAACCACTACGAGACCTTCGACAGCCCGCTGGCCGCTGCCCGCGCCGCGGTCGTCGACCTCAAGGGCGCCCAGCTGCTGCCCCTGCAGACCGGAGGCGCGCGGTGAACATACGGAAGAACCAGGCCCGGCTCTCCCGGGCCGAGAAGCGCCGCTTCGTCAACGCCCTGCTCACGCTCAAGCGGAACGGCACGTACGAGGAGTTCGTGACGCTGCACAGCACGTTCTTCCTCAGCGACCAGGATGCCGGCAGCCGGGTGGGGCACCGTTCGCCGTCGTTCCTGCCGTGGCACCGCAGGATGCTGATCGAGTTCGAGAAGGCGCTGCAGACCGTCGACCGGCGCGTCACCCTCCCGTACTGGGACTGGACCCAGGACCGCAGCCCTGCCTCGTCGCTCTGGGCGCCGGACTTCCTCGGCGGTACCGGCCGGGACCTCGACGGACAGGTGATGGACGGCCCGTTCGCGTACGGCAGCGGCAACTGGGAACTCAAGGTCAAGATCGATGAGAACCCCTTCCTGCGCCGCCAGCTCGGCCTGTCCCCGCGGGCGCCCGAGCTGCCGACGAAGGCAGAAGTGGAATCGGTGCTGGCGATCGACGAGTACGACACCGAGCCGTGGAACAGCACCTGCGCGACCGGTTTCCGGAACCACCTCGAAGGCTGGCGCGGCCCCAACGTCCACAACCGCGTCCACCTCTGGGTCGGCGGCCAGATGGCCACCGGCGTCTCGCCGAACGACCCCGCGTTCTGGCTCCACCACGCCTTCGTCGACAAGCTGTGGGCCCAGTGGCAGCGCCGCCACCCGCGCTCGCGCTACCTGCCGGCCGAGAGCACGGACCAGGTCCGCGGCTTCCGCGCCACCCTCCCGCCGTGGAACGACGTCACACCGGCGGACCTGATCGACCACCGCCGCCACTACTTCTTCGACACGGACTTCTTCCCGTTCCGGGGCCGGGAGGACGGGGCCGCGAACGCCGACGGCAGGGGCGGTGACGGCCGGGGCGGCGACGAGGACGCGGCCTGAGGAGTTCCCAAGATCCCCAGGACTCGGGATCGGTCGCGCAACTGCCCCGCGCAACCGGAAGGTGCCCGGCGGGTCGCCGTTGTCCCGGGCCGGCTCCGCCGCCCTCCGGGGGTGGGCAAGGGCCGTTCGGGTTAGTGCGTGCTCGGGCCGGGATGCGGGGGCGGGGGTGGGCGTGCATGATCGCAGTGACGGCCCCGCGCGGAGTTCTGTGGTGGGGATCGCTACTCCGGGCGTCTCGAACCCCGAGCCGAGACGTACCGGTGCTTTCGGCCTTCGGGCGCTGAAGACAGGCAGCGCCCGAAGGCCGACCCATGTCGGGGCACGGACGGTCCGTCAGCCGTTGCGGTAGACGGTCAGGGCGCCCGGGAGTTTGTCGAGGACGAGGCTGGTCGGGGCCGGGGCGTACTCGCCGTCGTACGCCAGCGGGGTGCCCGGCGGGATCGCGTCGATGCGCAGGCGGTGCATCCGGGTCGCGACGTGGAACGGGGAGCGGGACAGCGGGCCCGCGAAGGCCGCGGCGAGGAGGCGGGGGCCGGGCCGGCCGCCGCCGTGCACGAGCCGGACGTCCAGGATCGTCTCGTCGAGGCTGTCCCGGCGGCGGGGCATCGGGCCGGTGCCGTGGTACGTGCCGTTCCCGGCGAACAGCAGCCACACGCTCCGGTTCCGCCCGCCGATCCGCAGCCGTACGGGCCGCTCGGAGCGCAGCACCCGCCACGCCGCGAGCACGGCGGCGGGCCCGCTCCCGATGCGGGGTGCCCAGTGGAGGCGGTGGCGCAGCAGTTCGGGGTACGCGCCGATGCTGAACGTGTTGAGGAAGTAGCGGGGTTCCGGCCGGGGTGCGCCCGGCGCTGCAGTCGCACCTGCGCCCGGTGTGAAGCGGCCGACGCCCACGCGGACCGCGCGTCCCGTGGCGACCGCGTGGCAGGTGTCGGCGGGGCCGGTGAGGCCCAGGTCCTGGGCGAAGTGGTTGAGGGTGCCGGCGGGGAAGACGGCCAGCGGGACGGAGGCGCGGAGGGCTGCTGTGGCGGCGGCGTTGATGGTGCCGTCGCCGCCGCAGGCTCCGAGGACGGTGGCCCGGGAGGCGGCTGCGGCCAGCTGGTCCGGGAGGTCCGGGCCTTCGCATTCGACGATCTCGGCCTTGGGGAGGGCGGCGCGCAGCACGTCCAGGCCGGCCGCCTCGGCGGTGCCGGAGCCGGTGTTGGCCACGACCACGAGGCCGGCCCCGTCGGGCAGTGCGGGGGCGCCGGCGGCCACGGGTTCGCCGCCCGGGACCAGCCGGGATTCCTCGACCCGGCGGGCGATGCCGCGTACGGCGAAACCGGCTGCGACGCCCAGCGCCGCACCGGCGGCCACGTCGGAGGGGTAGTGGACGCCCGTGTAGACGCGGGAGAAGGCGACGGACGCGGCGAGCGGGGCCACCGCGGCGCCCCAGGCGGGGGCGTGCAGCGCCAGCCCGGTGGCGAAGGCGAACGCGGACGCGGAGTGCCCGGACGGGAAGGAGGTGGTGCGCGGCTGCGTCGGCAGCCACCGCTCGGGTGGTACGCCCTCCAGGAGCGGCCGGGGCCGGCGTACGGACCACTTGCCGACGGTGTTGATCGTCGCGGAGGCCAGGGCGAGGGAGGCGGCGCCGCGGACGGCCGCCTTGCGCGCGGCGGCCGGGCCGAAGGCGCAGATGGCGAGGGCGGTGCCGCCCCACAGCACGCCGTGGTTGGCGGCCTTGCCGAGCCGCGGCAGCACTCGTTCGGCCGCGGGCCAGTGGCGCCGCGCGACCACGTCGAAGAGCGCCCGGTCCCACCGGGCGGCACGTCCCTGCCAGGTCAGTTGTTGATCGGCCATTTCCAGCCCATACCCCGGGTCCCGGATCGGGAATCAGCGGTGGGTGGGGGGCATGGGCGTTCTGATGTCGGCCGGGCCCCCGGTGGGCTTGCTCCGCACCCGTCGGCGCCGGCCCGGCGGCTCTCCGGGCCGACGGTTGTCCGGGCCGGCGGTTGTCCGGCCCGGCGGACGGAACGGCGTCACGCAGGGGCGCCGAGCGGCGGGTGCTCGAGCACGCGGGGCTTGTACTCGACCAGCTGGATGCGGCCGTCGAAGGTGCGGTGCCCGGTCATGTCGAGGGCGACGTCGGGATAGCCGTCGTAGATGCGTTCCTGGCCGGTGGCCCCGGTGATCACGGGGAACATCACCACCCGGAAGCGGTCGACCAGGCCGGCGCGCAGCAGGGACCGGCACAGGCTGAGGCTGCCGATGGTGCTCAAGAGGCCCGAGCCGCTCGACTTCATCGCGCGGACCGCCTTGACGGCGTCGCCCCGGACGAGCGTGGAGTTGGCCCACGTCAGCGGCTCTTCGAGGGAGGAGGAGAACACCACCTTGGACGCCCGTGTGAGCTCGTCGACGGACGCCTCTTCCTCCGGCCTGAACTCGTCCTGGCCGGCCGGGACCTCGCCCGCGGCGAAGCCCGACATGAGGCGGTAGGTGTTCGCTCCCATCAGGTAGGTGACCTCGGGCTGCTCGCCCAGCCATGCGAGGTACTCCGGGCCCTCGAGGCCCCAGAACCCGGGCCACCCCTCTCCCGATGCGTAGCCGTCGAGCGAGGTGATGAAGTCGACGAGAAGCTCCGACATGGTGCGTCCTTTCCTGGGGTGTCATGAGCTTGGACTGGCCGGGAGCCGCAGACTCGTCGGCCGCGCTGTGAAGTGACGAGAAATCCATGAGGCTGCAGCCCATCGGCGCGCGGCGGAGCGCCACCCGAGTACGGCCCTGACCTGTCACGCTCGGTCGCGGTGCGTTCACTCGTACGGATGTTCTATCGCGCCCAGGGGTGGATTCGGCTTGCTCCGGAAATCGAACAGGTGGCCTAATTCAGTCATGGCGCGAACACCATTCCCCGACGATCTTGTGCTCACCCAGCTCAGGGTGCTCCTGGCCTACGAGGCTCTGGCGCGGCCGTCCCGGACCGGCTGCACGACGCTTCGGCGTGCACTGATCCGCGAGCTGCGCGCGCTGTACTCCCATCCGTACTGGACCGACGGCCTGCACTCGTACGCCGACCTCGTCGAGCTGCGCCGGGAGGCCCGGGCCCGCGTGTGGGTGGAGGCGGCGTGAGTGGCCGGACCGGTGACGGGCCCCGGGCCCGAGGAGTGGGCGCCGATCGTGCTGCGGCTCCCGGACGGGCGGCAGCGGCTGGAGGTGCGGCTCTACGAACGGCGGCAGGATGACCGAGGGCCCTGGATGTACCGGATCGGCATACCGCTGTGGCAGCACGCCGGCGGCGGGGACGTCGAGCCGGTGGAGTTCCGGACCTGGGTGACGGCCGGGGTGCTGGAGCCGATCGACGGCGTGGACCTGTCGGCCGTGGTCACCCACCGGGCCGCGCACGACAGCCCGGTCCCGGAGCCGTCCCGGTGGGCCTGGGTGGTACGCCCCGCACGCGGGCCGGCGGGCCGCCGCGGCGTCGTCGTCCACGACCACGACTGCCCGCTCGCGGCGGGCGCCGGTCCGGAGCTGGGCATCGACCAGGCCCTCGACGCGATGCTCCGGCCCGGCGCGGAGGCCTGCACCCGCTGCGATGCGGCGGCCGTGCTGCTGCCGGCGCTGCAGCTGGGGGCGGGGGTAACGGGGTCGGTGGGGGCTTCCGGGCAGGGGGAGGGGTGAGCCGGTCGGGTGCCCGGGCGGCGGGCCGGTGGCGGTGCCGGACCGGTATGGCCCAGCCCGCCGCATGCCGCCGCGATTCGGCGATGTGCCCGGTCGGCAGCAGCATCCGAGCTGCCGTCCGGCGAAGGGGGAGTCGCCCCCTCGCTCACCCCAGTACCAGCAGCACCGCCAAGGCGATGAGGAGCGAGTCGATGCGGTCGAGGAGGCCGCCGGAGCCGGGGAGCCAGCTTGCGGCGTCCTGGCGTGGGCGCCCCGCTTGACCATCGACTCCAGCAGGTCCCCGAGCGGGCCGCCGACTGCCACGGCCACCGCCGTCTGCCAGGTCAGGGAGGACAGCACGGCCAGGGTGAGGGGACCGGCCGCGGACCCGGCCAACGTGCCGCTCCACCGCTTGGCGGGCGACAGCGGGGACAGCCGGGAGCCGCCGAAGCGCCGGCCCGCCGCGTACGCCACGATGTCGGCGATCGGCACGGCCACGAACAGGGCGAGGCCGAGCGCGCCGGTCGTGACGAGACCGGCCAGCACGCCCAGCCACACGAGCCCCAGCAGGCCCGCCGACACCCGCCGGAGGCCGTGTTCCGCATTGCCCGACAGCGACGGCACCCCGGCGATGGCGAGCGCCCCGACCGCCGCCAGCCGCAGCACCTCGCCGGGGGCCAGTCAGGCGGTCACCACGAGCCCGCCGACCGCCGCGCCCAGCACCGCCCGGTCCACCCGCCCCAGCCGCAACAGCCCGCCGTACTCCGCCACCGCGACCACCCCGACCACGGCCGCGAGCACCGCGGTCCCCGCCGGCCCGGCCAGAACGCGGCCGTCACCAGGGGCACTCCGAGCGCCCACATGCACCAGCGGACCATCAGTTCACGGCGCCGGGTCGCCGCCACCACCACGCCGCCGGCCGCCGGCGCCCCGCCGAGGTACGGCACGAGGCCCGCGACCGCCGTCACCGGGCGACCCGCTCCGACGCGCGCAGCGCGTCCAGGGCGCTCCGGCAGGCCGCCACGATCCAGCGAGGTGCAGACCACCACCCGCGGGTCGGTCGAGGCGAGCCCGGCGAGCGAGTCCGCCGGATCGACGTAGCCCAGGTACGCCTCGTCGATCCACCACTGGGTCCGCAGCGGCGTGGCCTCGATTACCGCGCGCAGTGGGCCGGCCGGGGCGTGGCGGCCGGTCGGGTTGCTCGGGTACTCAGCCGGGCAGTGGTTGTTGACCTTGTCTCACCCGGGCAGCTGCACATCGAGGTGCCCGGACAGTGCCTCCAGGAAGTCGCGGGCGTCGAAGAGCCGGCCGGCCGAAGTGACGCCCGTCGCCGGGTGGGTGCGGCCGGTGAGGATGCGGGCGGTGGCCTCCACGGCCAGGGGGGCCGTGACCGCGTAGATGTCCTTGCCCCGGGCCGTGGCGCGGTGCTCCTCGTCGCCGGTGCGCAGGAGGACGTCGATCAGGAAGGTCTGGTCGGAGTGGGCGTCCGGGGCCGGGGAGGCCGGGGAGGTCGGGGAAAGGACGTCGTGGGCGGCTGTCGTCGTCATGTACGTGCGGACCTCCGGGATGTCCAGGTGGCTGGGGACGGTGACCACGTCGGCCATCGTGAACTCGGCGATCACGTCCTTCGGGCCCACCGGCTCGGGGAAGGGCCAGGTCACGGTGGCGGGGGAGTCGTGGCGGTACTGGAGGCGGCCCTCGGTGAAGACGACGCGGCCGCCGCCCCTGCGGTCCCGGGAGACGGCACCGGCCTTGCGGGTGCCCTCGGTGGGGTGCCAGCTGCTCAGGGCGTAGGCGATGTGTGCCTCGTCCGCGGTGGTGCGTCCGTCGAGGGCGGCGGTGGCGAGCAGGTCGCCGAGGGCGCCGTAGAAGGCCATCGCCGGGAGCACGACCGTCCCGGCCTCCCGGGCCCGGTCGGCGAAGTCGGCGAACGTGTCGGCGTTCGCCTCGATCTCGGCGGCCACGTCCACGTACGGGATCCCGGCCCGCAGCGCGGCTTCGACCACGGGGGCGGCCGTGTGGGCGAACGGGCCCGCGCAGTTGATCACGGCTGCGGCGCCGGCGAGCGCCCGGTCGAGGGCGGCGGGGTCGTCCACCGCGGCCGGGCGGGACGCGAAGCCCGTCTCCGCGGCCAGCGCGGCCAGTTTGTCCGCGTCCCGGCCCGACAGCACCGGCACGAACCCGCGCTCGCGGAGTTCCGCCACCACGAAGCGGCCGGTGTGCCCGTACGCGCCGAACACCGTGACCGTCGCCGTCTTCTGCGTCGCTGCTGCCATCGTTCCCGTCCCCGTTCTCGTACGGCGCGCCGTCGGTCGGACGGCCGCCTGCCGGTTGGTGCTTGTCGCCTGCTCGTCGCCTGCTGACAGGACCATCCTGGCGAGCGCCGCCCCCACTCCGTGAGTGTCCGGAACGACAGCACCCGTACAATTTCCGACATGACGACGACCGTGGCCCTCGCGCTCACCGACGGCATGCTCCACTTCGAGATGTCCCTGGCCATGGAGGTCTTCGGCTCGGACCTGCGGCACATCGCGGACCCCTGGTACCGGCTCGTCCTGTGCGGATCCGCGCCCGTGCGCGTCGACCGGTTCCGCCTGGAGCCCGACGAAGGGCTCGGCTTCCTCGCCCGCGCCGACACCGTCATCGTGCCCGGCTGGGCCGACACCGGCGTCGCGCCACCCGTCGAACTCGTCGACGCCGTAAGGGCCGCGCACCAGGCCGGCGCCCGCATCGTCTCGCTGTGCACGGGCGCCTTCGTACTGGCCGCGGCCGGGCTGCTCGACGGACTGCGGGCCACCACGCACTGGGCCCACGCCGAGGACCTGGCCGCCCGCCACCCGCGGGTGACCGTGGACCCGGACGTCCTCTACGTCGACAACGGCAGCGTCCTCACCTCCGCCGGCAAGGCCGCCGCCATGGACCTCTGCCTCCACCTCGTACGCCGGGACCACGGCGCGGCGGTCGCCAACACGCTCGCCCGCCGGCTGGTCGTACCGCCGCACCGGGAGGGCGGCCAGGCCCAGTTCGTGGCCACCCCGCTGCCCGAACCCGACAACCACCCGCTCGCCGACGTCCTCCCCTGGGTCCTCGAACGCCTCGACCGGCCCCTCACCGTCGAAGACCTCGCCCGGCACGCCGGGATGAGCTCACGCCACCTCGCCCGCCACTTCCGCGCCGTGACCGGCACCACCCCGCTCCAGTGGCTGCACACCCAGCGGATCCGCCGCGCCCAGGCGCTGCTGGAAACCACCGACGACACCGTGGACTCCGTCGCCACCGCGACCGGCATGGGCACGGCCACCACCCTGCGCCGCCACTTCCAGCGCACGGTCGGCGTCCCCCCGGACACCTACCGCCGCACCTTCCGCACCCGCGGCGGCGCACCCGCAGGGCCGGTCCCGGTCTGACTACAGCCAACGCCGGCCCGTCCAGCGGGACTTGCGGGGCACCACCGTCCGGACGCCGCCGCGCAGGACGTGCCGCACGGCCAGGCACCCGGCCGCGAACGCGAGCCGGGTGCCCCATCCGGTCGCCCGCAGGGCGGCGCGGCGGGCCGCGACGCGGGGGGCCCGGCGGACCCTGCGCCGCAGCCGGCGCCCGCGCCGTCGCACCCGGCTCCTCATCAGGACCTCCGGCCGGCGACCAGACGATAGAGCAAGAGCAGAATGAGCGAGCCGACAATGGCCGCTATCCACGTGGAGAGTTCGAAGAACCCGTCGATGGATTCGACGTCGAACATGACCTTGCCGAGCCATCCGCCCAGCAGGGCGCCGGCTATTCCGATCAGCATGGTGATGATGATTCCGCCCGGGTCCCTGCCCGGCATCACGGCCTTCGCGATGATGCCGGCGAGCAGGCCCAGAAGGATCCAGCCGATGATGCTCATGGCCACCTCTCGTCGCTCCGGGAATTCACTTCTCGGATCTGTGGAATTCGGTCTGACATTCGTCTGCGCAATCATTCCGGCTTCAAACGTTCCGGCTGCCGCATGAAATCGCCGCGGGGTGCGGGGCGGGGCGCGGCGTTTTCCGCACGGCCCGGTGTGCCGGGAGGCGGTGCGGGTAGCTGCGGGGAGGGCGAACGTACGCCCGGCAGCCGACGGGCAGGAGGCGGTCATGGCAGTGCAGCACCGGCTGGTGCGGTGCCGGCCGGAACGGGTCTGGGAAGTCCTCCGCGACGGCAGCAGCTACGCCACGTGGGTCGTGGGGACGTACGCCTCGCAACCGGAGGACGACCGCTGGCCGGAGGTGGGATCGGCGCTGCGCTACCGGCTCAGGCTCGGGCCGTTCTCGTACCGGGGCCGGACCGTGGTGCGGGTGCACGAGCCGCCGGACCGGCTGGAAATGGAAGCCATGGCGGGCGGCGGCGCAGCCGGAGCGCGGATCGCCATCGAAGTGCGCCCCTGGGGCGCGGACACCCTCGTCATCCTGGACGAGCATCCGCTGCGCGGCCGCGGCTGGACGTTCCACAACGCGGCCATCGACGCCCTGGCACAGCTGCGGCACCGCCTGCTGCTGGCCCGCCTGGCACGCACCTGTGAGGAACCCGCGTGACCTCGCGCCGACCGGGAAGACGCGGGGCGACATCCGTACGGAGCAGGACCGGAGGAGGCGACGATGGACGGCATCGTGATGCTGCGCGAGGACCACAAGACGGTCGAGCGGCTGTTCAAGCGGTTCGAGAAGACGGACGACGGGGACGTGGCCGAGCGCCGCGACATCGCCGACGAGGTGATCGGTGAACTCACCGCCCACGCCTGGATCGAGGAGCAGATCTTCTACCCGGCCGCCCGCGAGGCCGCCCCCGACACCGTCGACCACGTCCTGGAGAGCGTCGAGGAGCACCACGCCGTGGTGTGGATGCTCTCCGAACTCAAGGACATGGACGCGGCCGACGAACGCTTCAAGGCCAAGATGACCGTACTGATGGAGAACGTCCGCCACCACGTCGAGGAGGAAGAGGACGACTGGTTCCCCGACGTCCGCGCGGCCATGGGCCGCAAGCGGCTCGTCGAACTCGGCGAGCGGATGGAGGCGGCCAGGCCGGACGCCCCCCGCGACCCGCTCGCGGTGCCCAGCGCCCGGGAGTGAGCGGCACCGCCGTACCGCTGCCGGAGGCGGGCCGGGCCAGGGGGCGCCCGGTCCGCCTCCGTGCCGGCCGGCATCCGCCTCAGGGCCGCAGCCCTCAGGGCCGCAGCAGCGCCTTGATCATGCCGTCCTGCTTCGCCTGGAAGCGGGCGTACGCATCCGGCCCGTCCTCCAGGGGCAGGACGTGCGTGGCGAAGCCCTCGACGCCGAGCGGGTCGCCGTCCTCCAGCAGCGGCAGCAGGTCCGGGATCCAGCGGCGTACGTTCGCCTGCCCCATGCGCAGCTGGACCTGCTTGTCGAACAGGGTCAGCAGCGGCAGCGGGTCGACGGCACCGCCGTACACGCCCGAGATCGAGATCGTGCCGCCGCGGCGGACGGCGTCGACGGCCAGGGACAGAGCACCGAGCCGGTCGACCCCCAGATGTTCCATCACGGCCCGGGCGGCGGGTCCGGGCAGGTGTCCGGTCATCTTCTGGGCGGCGGTGACCAGCGGTGCGCCGTGGGCCTCCATGCCGACCGCGTCGATCACCGCATCGGTCCCGCGGCCGTGCGTCATGCCCCGGATGGTCTCCACGGGGTCTGCGTCCGCCCTCAGATCGATGGTCCGGGCCCCCGATGCGGCCGCCCGCTCCAGCCGCTCGGGTACGAGGTCCACGCCGATCACCGTGCCCGCCCCGCGGTGCAGGGCGATCCGGACGCACATCTGGCCGATCGGGCCCAGCCCGAGGACGGTCAGGCTGCCGTCCGGCGGCACCTCCGCGTACGCCACCGCCTGCCACGCCGTCGGCAGCACGTCGGAGAGGTAGACGTACCGCTCGTCGGGCGGCCCCTCCGGCACCGGCACGGGCAGCGTGTCGCCGAACGGCACCCGCAGGTACTCGGCCTGGCCGCCGGGCACCTGCCCGTACAGCTTGGTGTAGCCGAACAGTGCCGCGCCCTTGCCGTGTTCGCGCACCTGCGTGGTCTCGCACTGCGAGTGCAGACCGGCCCGGCACATGTGGCAGGTGCCGCAGGAGATGTTGAACGGGACGACGACGCGGTCCCCCTCGGACAGGGTGCGCACCTCCGCCCCCGTGGCCGCCACGGTCCCCATCGCCTCGTGGCCCAGGATGTCGCCGGGGTCCAGATACGGTCCCAGCACCTCGTACAGGTGCAGGTCGGATCCGCAGATGCCGGTGCTGGTCACGCGGACCACGACGTCCGTCGGATCCTCGATCCGCGGGTCGGGTACGGACTCCACCCGGACGTCCCGGATCCCCTGCCAGGTCAGTGCGCGCATGGTGCTCTCCCTCCGGTCGGACAGCGGCCCGGACCGGCCGCCTGGTGCTCGGTCACATGGCCACCCACTGCCCGGTGACCGGGTCGAGGCCGGCCAGCCCCAGGCGTTCGAACGCCTGCAGCCAGCCGCCCATCGGCCACGAGCCCCAACGGCTGTGGAACAGGGCCCCGTTGCGCAGGATGTCGTGCAGGTGCCGGACGGGCGGGTCTTCCACGGGATGGTGCTGGTGGTAGGCCGGGGCACCGCCCAGCCAGCGGATCCCGACGCCGGCGCGCCGGGCGAGGCGGGCGAAGTCGGTGTCCTCGCCGCCGTAGCCGCTGTACAGCTCGCAGAAGCCGCCGATCCGCCGCCAGGTGGCAGCGGTCACGGCGAAGGACAGCGACCAGAACAGGTCCGGGTCCGTTCCGGGCACCGACTCGCCGGGCGCCGGATCGGGCCGCGCCGGGTGCGGGGCGGCCGTAGCGGGCAGGTCCGCCAGGCGGTAGCCGGCCGGCGGCGGGGGCGGCAGATACGTGACCGTGCCGCACCACAGCGCCCCGTCGTGCGAGGCCTGCACGTACCGCTCGACGGCGGCCGTGCCGGGTACGCAGTCCACGTCGAGGAAGACGAGGACGTCGGCACCGGCGGCCAGGGCGCGGCGGGCGCCGGCGTTGCGCGCTGCCGCCAGGGGCAGACGGCCGGGCCGCGGCACCGGAACGGACACGGGGTCGGCGGGCGGGTCGCCCCGTGCGGCCAGCTGTCCGGCGGCGGCATCGGCCATGGTGACCACGACGTAGTGGTCGGGGCGCCGGGTGCCGCGGGCGAGACCGGCCTGCTGGAACGCGAGGTGCGCGTGCCGGCCCGACACCGGAGTGATCACGGCAACCCGCCGGGCGCCCGCGGCGGATGCGCCGGCGGCTACGCGTCGTCCCATGGCGCACCTGCCAGGCGGTCCAGGGCGAGGGCCGCGCGCCGGGCACCGTCTCCGGGCGCCCACCGAGCCCACCCGGCGCCGTCGAGGGCCGTGGCCTCCGCCAGCACGGCCGGCCACTCGTCCGGCTCCGGCCAGCGGGAGCGGACGACGGCCAGCCGCCCGATGCCGAGGGCGCGGGCGGTGCCGTGCTGTTCGTCGAACGGGCGCGGCTGGGGCAGGACGACGGCGGGGCGGCGGGCTGCGGCGCACTCGGCCACGGCGTTCTGGCCGGCGTGCGTGACGACCACGTGCGCGGCGCACAGGTGCGGCCACGGGTCGTCCGACCAGCGACCGGGACCGCCGAGGACGTCCCACTGCCAGTCGGGGGTGGCGGCGCGGGCCGCGGCCACCTCTTCGTCGGTGATCCGGTTGCCGCCGGCCCCCAGCATCAGCACGACGCGGCGCGGCCCCTCCCCGGGGGGCGGTGGGCACGGCAGCCGGTCGGCCCGCGAGAACGCGCCGGTGTGGACGGTCTTGCGGTACCAGTGCGCGGGCCACCCCGGCTCGGGGTAGGCGGCCGGCCAGGGTGCGAGGAGCCGCAGCGCGAGGTCGTAGCCGAGGCGGTGCGCCGGGTCGCGGCGCCGGCCACGCATGGCGGCCACCACCACCGGTATGCCGAACAGCCTTGCCAGGCATGTCACTTCGACCGACACGTCACTGACGAGGAGAGCCGGACGGGCCCTGCCGATCCAGTCGGCGATCGCCGCCATGCGGTCCCGGTAGCCGGGGTGCTGGAGAGGCGCCCAGTGCAGCCGACCCTGGGCGCGGACGTCCGCCATGGCACCCGGCCCGTTGTCCCACGGCAGCCGTACCCAAGGGCCGGGCCAGTCCGGCGGGGCGTCGAGGCTGGACAGGCCCGTGACGGGGGTGCGCATCTGCTCTGCGATGCAGAGGGCGCGGTGCAGGTGGCCGACGCCGTGGTGGTGGACGTAGTAGCCGATCACGACAGCAGCTCCCGGTAGAGGGACTCGTAGCGGTCGGTCATGGCGGTGACCGAGCAGAAGGCCTCGGCGCGGGCCCGGCAGGCGCCGCGGTCCAGCCGGAGCACTCCGTCGATCGCGGCGGCCATGGCGGCCACGTCGGGGTAGGGCACCAGCCGGCCGCAGTCCGGGGTGAGGATCTCCGCGAGGGCACCGCGGTCGAAGCCGCACACGGGCGTGCCGCAGGCCAGGGCCTCGGCGACCACCAGCCCGTACGGCTCGTCCCAGCAGGGGGTCACCAGGGCGGCCGAGGCCGATCCGACGAGGGCGGCGAGTTCATGGCCGCCGAGGTGGCCGGCGTAGCGGATCCGCCCGCCGAGGCGCGGCAGGATGCTGTCGCGGAAATAGGCGCGGTCACCGACCGGCCCGGCCAGCGTCAGCGGCAGCCCGGCTGCCCCGGCTGCGGCGATGGCCAGAGCCGGCCCCTTCTCGGGCACGATCCGCCCGAACCAGACGAGTGGCCCCCCGCCCGGCCCGGCGGGCCAGCGCAGCAGGTCGACCCCGTTGCGGACCACGTACGCGGACGGCACCAGGGGCCGCCAGACCCGTGCGGTGTGGTCGCTGACGGCGGTGAAGACGGCCGAACGCGTGGGGTCCGCCTGGATCGCCGACTCCAGCCAGGGCGTGGGCGGGGTGTGCAGGGTGGTCACGACGGGTGCCGGGACGGCCGGGGCCATGGCGATCGGCAGGTAGTGGAGGCTGTTGTTGTGCACCAGGTCGTACGGCAGCCGGCTGCGGCCGACCGACAGGTCGAGCATCAGACGCAGGTAGGCGTGGTGCTCGGCCAGTGCACTCGGCTCCGTCATGCTCAGGTCGGCGCGCGCCGCATCGCTGAACCGCGGCAGGTGCACGGGGAGTTCCTGCACGTCCAGGGCGGGATCGGAGCCGGGGGCCGCGAACAGCGCGATCCGGTGGCCGCGCCGCCGCAGCGCGGTGGCCAGGGCCCACGTGTGCGCCTCCAGACCACCGGCGAACGGCTCCCGGATCGGGAAGCGGGCGGACGCGATGAGGGCGATGCGCAGCGGCCGGCTCATGACAGGCACGCTTCGTAGAGCGCCCGGTGGGCGGCGGCCAGGTTCTGCCGCTCGGCCGCCCGTACGGGCGGGTGGGCGCGCCAGGCCGGCCGGTGCGCGTACGCCTGCCGGACGGCGGCGTGCAGGGAGGCCTCGTCGAGCAGGGCCTCGCCGGGGCCGGTGCCGTCGAGGTCCGCCCGGTGGCCGTGGCCGTAGGTGTGGCAGGGGCGCTGCTGGGCGTAGAAGCCGCAGTCGGGGGCCGCCACCGCCGTGCCGAGGTCGTGGCACGCTTCCAGCCAGCCCGAATGGGTGCCGAAGGTGTAGGGCAGCACGGACAGGTCCAGGGACTGGAGGTACGTCCACAGCGCGTCGTCGTCGAAGTAGTCGTGCACCCGCAGGTCGATCAGCCGCCGCCCGGCGAGCGCCCGCAGTCCGGCCACCACCTCGGGGGCGTAGGCGCCGGCGGCGGGGTCGTGGGTGTCGCGGTGGATGTCGACCTGCAGCACGGCGCCGGGCAGGTCGGGCACGACGCGGGTCAGGGCCGTCACCACCTGGAGGGGCGCCATGTTGGGCCGCAGGCTCTTGGCGTGCACGCCGACGACGAAGCCTGCCCGGTGCCCGCGGGGGCGCGACAGGGCGGGCTCGTCTACGACGTGGGGGTGGGGCAGCACATGGGCGGTGCGGCCCCACCGGGAGGAGATCTCCGCCGCCGCACCCGGGGTGAGGGTGATCAGGCAGTCGGCTGCGGGAATCAGGACGTCGAGGGCCGCGTCGTGGGCGCGGCGGTCGGGGTGGTGCGGGTTGCGGAGGTCGTGCACGGTCTGCACGAGCGGCTTGCCGTACCGACGCAACCGGCCCACCAGCGCGGCGAGTTGCTGCGGCGTCTGGGCGTCGAACCCGAAGTGCAGGTGGTAGACGTCGAAGGCGGTGTGGTGCGCGTCGATCCAGGCGGGGTCGAGCATCACCGGCGGCCACCACTGCTGCGAGGTGCTCGGAGCACCGTTGGGGCGCGGGTCCGGCAGCAGCCGTACCCCGTCGGAGCCGTCGGGCGCGTGGATGTGGCGTACGTAGACATGGCCCGCGGGCACGGAGGCGACCCTGATCTCGCGCGGTCGCTGCGGTGGTCCGGCCGCCGGGCGGCGCGTGGCGCGGCCGGGAACGATGGGCACGGCCGCCGCCTCAGTTGATGCTGCGGACGATGTGCGCCGGGTCCGGGCCGTCCGGCTCGTCGGCCGGGGCCGTGCCGGGCGGTTCCGGACCGGTCGCCGAAGGCGTGGCGCCGCGTCCGGGGACGCGGTTGCGCTGCGGCGTGTCCGGTCCGGCCTGCGCTGTGGCGGGCCCTCCGTCCGCCGGGATGCTCCGGGCCGCCTGTGTGTTCACTGCACTGCTTCCTGTCGGCAAGGGCGGTTCGTTTCCGCGCTGCGCCCTTCGTTCGTGCTGCTCTATGCGTACCTCGCCGATGCCGCGCTGCCCGGCGGGTGAGTGGATCCGACGCCGTCCGGCGACTGGCGACTGGCGACGATCCTGCCTACATCGGGTCCATCGTCGCGCTCTCCGGGCCGTCCATCCGGTCGACCTGTTCGCGGATGCGGACCGCCGTCTCGGTCAGCCGCTGCCGCTCCGCCGCGTCGCCGGTGCGCTGGGCCTCCAGTTCCAGCTGCTCGGCCCGGGCCCGCAGCCTGGCGGCCTGCTCGCTCTCCGGCCTGTCCTCGTTCATGATCAGTTCTCCGGTCGGGGGCGGTCCGGCACCGCCGCACGCAGCGGGAAGAGGCCGTCCGCGCCGGTGAGCTCCAGTACCCGCACCATCTGGTGGCTCGGGGCCGCCAGCACGAGGTCGTGCCCGACGTTGCGGGCCCGCTCTCTGGCCGCCAGCAGGACGCTGAGGCCGGCAGAGTCGCAGAACGACGAGTTCCGCAGGTCGACCACGATCTCCGCACCGCTGGGTGCCCGCCCGAGGGCGTTGCGCAGCGACTCGGCCAGCTGCGCTGCGTGATCGAAGTCCATGTCACCGGTCACCCGGAGCACGTAGGGCCGGGGGCCCGGGCCTTCGGTCGCCGGATGCTCGTACTCCTTGCCGCTGGACATGGCCACCTCCTGGTACGAGGCTCCTGCCCCGCGTACGGTGCCCTATGCCGGTTTCACCCGTTTCGGACGTCCCGCCCGTTCCGGACGTCCGGGTCGGGCGGCGGTGCCGACGGCAGAGGAGGAACACGTGGTGCAACTGCTCAGGGTGCAGAACTTCAACGTGTCGAGCGATGGCATCGCAGCCGGTGAGGACCAGAGTCTGGAGAGACCGTTCGGGCACGTCGATCCCGGGATGCTGTTCGCGTGGGCCGGGGCCACGGCCAGCTGGCCCATGCGGACCGCCCCGGGTGGCAGCCGGGGCCTGGACGACTACCTCACGCGCGACTTCGCGCACAACATCGGCGCCGAGATCATGGGCCGCAACAAGTTCGGCCCCCTGCGCGGGCCCTGGCAGGACGAGGAGTGGCGCGGCTGGTGGGGTGACGAACCGCCCTTCCACACTCCGGTGTTCGTCCTGACCCACCACCCCCGCCCGTCGTTCACGCTCTCCGACACCACCTTCCACTTCGTCGACGCCGACGCCGCCACCGTGCTCGCGCAGGCCCGCGAGGCGGCGCAGGGCAAGGACGTGCGCCTCGGCGGCGGTGTCACCACCATCCGCGAGTTCCTCGACGCGGACCTTGTCGACACCCTGCACGTGGCCGTCTCCCCGGTGGAACTCGGCTCGGGGCTGCGGCTCTGGAACTCCCCCGAAGACCTCCTCGACCGCTTCCACCGGGACGTCGTACCGAGCCCGAGCGGGGTGACGCACCACTTGTTCTGGCGCAAGTGAGGCGCAGTCCTGCTCCCGGATCTACGCCTGCGGCCCCAGGTCGCCGTCCAGGGTCGTCCGTATGATCTGCGGCCGTCCCCAGAGGGCGAGGAGGTCGTTGGCCACCGAGACGATGGTCAGGGTGTCCTCGCTGCCGTACGTCGTGATCGCGGCGGCCAGCAGGGTGCGGGGGACCGCGTCCGCGGCGAGGAGGGTGCGCCAGTCGTCCGGGCTGAGGCTGAGGAACTCCAGGTGGGGGAGGGCGGATATCTCCAGCGGGTCGGCGAGGGTGTCGGCGTAGGCGGTCAGGGTGCGCAGGCGGGGCAGGCCGGCGAGCGGCGCGAGGCTGAACGGTGCCTCGTCCCAGACGCCTAGGGACAGCGCCTCCAGGCCGGGATGGGCGGCCTCCTCGATGCTCCTGGTGCTCGCCCGGTTGACCCAGGCCGTGCCGGACGGCCCGGTGCGCGGCGCCCGGCGCTCCTCGGCCGGCCGGCCGAGGACGAAGTCGGTGAGGGAATCGGCCAGCAGGGCGGCGCCGGTGCTCTCCTCGTGACCAATCATGATGACCTGCCCGAGGTGGCCGCCCGGCCCCGGCGTCAGGTCGACCGCCAGCCGGTCGCCGCCGCCGTTGTCGCCGAACACGATCCACCCGGGCGAGCCGACGAGCCCCTGCACGGCCGCGTCCGGCGGGGTGTCGACCGTCTGCATGGCCGCGTGCTCCCACCGGAAGTGACGGCTCGCGGCGTCCGCGATGTGCAGGTCGTCGACGGCGGAGAGTTCGCAGTTCACCGCCCTGCACAGGATCTCCGGGCCGTCGTGGTCGTCCTCCGCCCAGTCCGTCCAGCGGGCCCGGACCACCCGGTACAGCGCGCGGAGTTCGTCCGGCAGCGGTATCCCCAGGCGCGCTTCGACGGCCGCGATCTCCTCGTCCGTCGCACCGATGGCACCGGGCAGCCGCTCGCGGAGCGTGCGCTCCAGCAGCCCGGGATCGGCCGACGGAGCCGGCACCGCGGCGGGCGTGGGCTCGGGCAGCCGGCGCCACGGCTCGGGCACGGCATCCTCGACCAGGAGGAGCGCCCCCGGATGCGGGTTGCCGAGCCCGGGTTCCACCGCAGGGCTGGGTCCGAGCAGGCTCAGCGCAGTCTTGCCGGACGGTTCGACGACCGCCGTGAACGATATGTCCTCGACCTTCGCGACGGACATCGCGCTCTGCACCCGCTCCACGGCGTCGAGTTCCTCGCGTATGTCGTCCGTCAGCATCGCCCTGCCGGACGGCACCGGCCGCTTCAGCGCCAGGCTCCACCCGCTCCGCCCGATCCGCCCCGCAACCCGCATCGGCTTCCCGGCCGTCCGGTCGCTGCGGGAGGCGAGCAGCAGCCGCAGCACGGGCTCCCAGGTCGCGAAGTCGTGGATCGACGGCGTGGAGGGCGTGGACGACGGGGACGACGGGGACGGAACGGACGACGTGTGGTTCTTCATGATCCGACGGTACGCTGCCCCGCCGACAACGGCCGGGTTGTCCACAGCCCCGCCGGAAAGCGCCTGCCGGTCCGTCACCACCCCAGCCACGCCGCGTACCACGTCCGGAAGTCCGGGCTCGCCGGTACGAACCCGCCCCAGTCCGGGTCGAGTCGCCAGACCTGCCCCGCGTACGGGCCCGTCACGACGAGCCGGACGTACATCCCGCAGCCCTCCTCGGAGAGCATCAGGGTGCCTGGGGTGAGGCCGTCGGTCGGTGCGCCGATGGGGCCGGGACGGGGTTCCGTGAGGGGGAACGGGGTGGCGAGCCGGCCGGGGAGCCGGTCCTCCGCCCACTCGCCGTCCGCGGCCCAGTCGCCCTCCTCGGCGCCGGGCCGGGGGCGGGTCAGCGGCATCAGACCGTACGCGGGCCCGGCCGGGCCGTCGCCGATCTCCGTGACGAACGAGCGGTAGTCCGCCGGCAGCACGACCCCGTGCGCCTCCTCGAACGCCCTGATCTCCGCCTCCGGCAGCGGCGGCGCCAGCTCGTACCGGTGCGTGGCGGCGCCGAAGCGCCTCAGCTCCGGATCCTCCTCGGCCAGCTCCCGCAGCCGCGCGCGTACGTCGGCGGCGGCACCCGTCCAGTTCTCCATGCAGGGACCGTACCGGGCGGGCCCCGAACGGAGCGGCGGCCCCCCCCGGCCCCCGCTCAGCCTCCCTCCGCCCGCCCCTGCCGTACCGCGTCCCGTGCGGCCAGGGCCGCCCGCAGGGTCAGGACGTCGGCGCCGCGGGACGCGTCGAGTCCGGTGAACTCCGTGGCCTTGCGCAGCCGGTAGTCCACCGTGTTGGGGTGGACCTGGAGGCGGGCGGCGGCCCGCCGCCGGTCGAGGCTGCACGCGAGGAACACGCGCAGGGTGTCGATGAGTTCCGGGCGTGTGTCCAGCGGGCCGAGCAGCGCGGCCAGGCCCTCGCGGGCCGGGCTGGGACGGCTCAGCTGGTATTCGAGCAGTACGTCGTCCAGCAGGTACGCGCCGGGTCCGCGGCCCGATGCCGCCGCCACCGCCCGTACCTCGGCGGCCAGCCGGGCGGCCTCCGCCACCCCCTCCGGTGCGGCGACCGCGGCCGCGGCCAGCACCTCGGCGCCGCAGGTCCGGCCCAGTTCCTCGACCAGCCGCGCCAGCCGGTCCCGGCCGGCCGGACCGAACTCCGCGGGCGGAGTCTCGTACGGGAGGAGGACCAGCCCGCCGTCGCCGGACAGCACGGACAGCGGGACGCCGACGGTCCGCCGCTGGAGCTCGTTGCGCAGCCGGCGGAGCTTGCGGCGGGCGGCGATGCCGTGGTCCACGCCGGGCACCAGCTCGTCCGGGTGCGGTCCGACGGCCAGGCTCAGCACCAGGTAGCAGGGCGGCAGCCGGATGCCGGCGCGGTCCGCCGCGGCCTGCGGACTGCCCCCCTCCAGCAGCCGGGACAGCAGCGACTGGAGCGCCACCTGCTCGTCGCTCAGCGCCGTCTGCCGCTCCTGGACGTAGCCGGCCGCGACCTCGCAGCTCACCATCCGCAGGTACGCGAGGAGTTGGCGCTGCACGAGCAGGACGTCGCCCAGGTCGGCCGGCTCGGCCGCCGGGAAGACCTGGGCGGCGCACTCCTCCGCGCCGAGGTGGTAGGCGCTGACCACGGCCTCCAGCGGCACGCCCTCGTCGGCGCGCCGGGCCGACGATTCGCGGATCGCGGCCTGTTCGGCCCGCCCGGGCAGCTCGCCCGTGCGCAGCACCTCGGCGAAGCTGCGGATGCCGCGGACCACCTGCTTGGCGATGTCGCCGCCGAGATGCTCGGACGGGAGTGTTCCGTATACCGGGAGGCGCTCGACGAGCCGGGCCATCACGGCCCGTTCCAGCGCCCCGACGGCCGCCTGGAGCCGCTTGTGGACCGGGACGCCGCCGAAGTGCGGCACCGCGTCGGGCGTCGCGGCGTTGGATGCGGTCACAATCCACCTCGCAAATCTCTGTTCCCCGGCCCGGCGACGTGGGCGCCCGACGCGTCCATGATGTTTCCGGGAGTTCTCCTACTGGTTGGTAACACGACCGGCTGGTGGATGACCAGAAATGTGACGGACCCGGTCACATTGCTCACCAGACCTTTGCGTGTCCGTACCAGCCGTTGTCCGTTCCAGCCGTTGCACGTACCGGCCGCTGTCCGCACGACCCGGTCCCCGCACCAGCTGCCGTCCGTCCCCGTCCCCGTCCCCGTCCCCGCCGCCGTCCCCGCTCCGACCGCTCTGCCTCCACATCCGCTCCCCGTCTCGTACCTGCTCGGCCTCCCGATCCCCATCCCCACCCCGTACGCACCCCTCGCTCCTGCCCCGGAGGGCGCCGTACCGGAGGCCGTTCCCCCCGGCCTGTCGTGCCGCCGCTGCGTGGGACCGCACGCCGCGCGGCAGCCCCCCACCACGAATCGAGGAATCCATGTCCAAGGCAGCCGTTCGCCTGCTCGCCCTCGCCGTCGCCACCGCCGCCGTCATGACCGGCGCACCCCTGGCCACCGCCGCCGAGTCCGCACCGGCCGCGGCGCCGGCCGCGGCCGCGAGCGACCCGTTCTACTCGTACGACGGCAGCGAGCCGCTGTCCGCGTTCGCGCCGGGCACCGTGCTGAAGACGCGGACGCTGCAGTACCACCTCATCGGCATCCCGACGCCCGTCAAGGCCGTCCAGCTCCTCTACCGCACCACCGACGCCCAGGGCCGGCCCGCCGCCAACGTGACCACCGTGGTGCGCAGCCTGACCGGCGACGGCACCAAGGCGGTGTCCTACCAGTCGTTCTACGACTCCCTCAGCCCGGAGGACGGCCCGTCCCGCGCCATCGCCGGTGACGTCACCCTCGGCGGGCTCATCCCCAACGCCGAGTCCCTCCTCCTGGTGCCGCTGCTCGCCAAGGGCTACGACGTCGTCATCCCCGACACCGAGGGCCAGCAGGCGAACTTCGCCGCCGGCCCCGAGTACGGCACCAACACCCTGGACTCGATCCGCGCTGCCACCCGCTCCCCGGAGACCCGTCTGAACTCCGGAACCTCCTTCGGCCTCATCGGCTACTCCGGCGGCGCCATCGCCACCAACTGGGCGGCCGCCCTCGCCCCGAGCTACGCCCCGGACGTCAACCGCAAGCTCGTCGGCTACGCCGAGGGCGGCCTGCTCGTCAACCCCGCCCACAACCTCAAGTACGTCGACGGCTCGCTCGCCTGGTCCGGGGTCATCCCGATGGCCGTCATCGGCGTCTCCCGCTCGTACGGCATCAACCTCGGCGCCTACCTCAACGACTACGGCCAGAAGGTGTACAAGGAGCTGGAGCGCGGCTCGATCATCAACGCGCTGGGCCGGTACCCGGGCCTGACCTGGAAGAAGATGGCCAAGGCGGAGTACGCCAACCCCAACTCGATCCCGGCGTTCGTCGAGGCCATGAACAAGCTCAACCTCGGCTCGGCCGCCACCCCGACCGTGCCCGGCTTCATCGCCCAGGGCGACGCGGGCGTCCTGGAGGGCACGTTCAGCAACCACCGGGGCATCGGCACGGGGGACGGCGTCATGGTCTCCGGCGACGTCCGCACCCTGGCCCGCCAGTACTGCGCCACCGGTTACGCCCCGGTCAAGTACACCCAGCACGAACTCCTCAGCCACACCACCGCCGCCGTGGCCTGGGCCCCGGTCGCCCTCGGCTGGCTCAACGACCGCTTCGCCGCCAAGCCGGCCCCCTCCGACTGCGGCCGCATCCCCGCGGGCAACTCCCTGGCCCCGGAAGAGCCGGCTCCGCTGTCCTGACGTACGCACAACCCCGTGGGGCGGACCGGTTCCGCCCCACGGGGCTGCATAGGATCCGGTGGTCGCGGCAGCGGGCCGCCGGGAGGGGGCGCACGGTGGAGGAGAACGAGGCGAGAAGGCTCGCGGAGGAGTTCGGGCGGGGTCTGACCGACAAGTGGGACGAGTGGGGCTTCGTCCTCGGACGGTTGGCCCTCCCGGCCGGCAGCCGGGGATTCGCCTTCACGTGGTACCCCACCGCCCGGGACGAGCAGGGCCGGGAGAGGCGAATCGGTGGGAACGTCCCCATCTTCGTCGACCCGGCCACCGGCACCTGCCGCCATCTGACACCGCGGGAACGGCTCACACGGCCCGGGCGGCTCCGGGCGTGCTGAGGCCCGTTACCGTCCGGCCCGTTGCCGTCCGGCGTGGTGCTGCTCTAGACCTCCCAGTCCCACGTGTCGAAGTAGGCCGGAACGCCGGTGTGGCGGGCGGTCATCACGGCGCGGAGGCGGGCGTGGTCCCGGTCCGGCATCAGGGGCTGCCAGTCGGGGACGGACAGGGCGCGTACGCGGTCGTGTTCGTCGGGGTCCAGCTCGATCGCGGCGAGCTGCCGGGCGGAGAGGCGGCCGCCGTCGAACACGAAGCCGACGGTGGCCAGTGGCCAGTCCTTCCCCGGCAGTCCGAACACGCTGGCCAGGAGCCTCGGCGGACCCGGCACGTGGAGGCCGGTCTCCTCGCGGCACTCGCGTACGGCGGTCTCCCAGGGGCGCTCGCCCGGTTCGGCAACGCCGCCCGGCCACTGCCAGGGGTGGACGCGGGAGTAGGTGGCGCGCAGCTGGACGGGCCGGTCGTCCTCGTCGGTGAAGAACACCGCCCCGAACACCGAGGCCTTCGGCAGGGTCGCGGCGAACTCCTCCGGGGGGAGCCACTTCCTGCTCATGGGGCGTCTCCTCCGGCGGCGGCGGGGTGGGGTGCGGGCATGGTGTTTCCCTTCTACGGGCGCCGTGCGGCGTGCAGCCGGCGCAGGGTTCGGCGGCCGCGCTCGGTCACTTCGGGATCGTCGTGGCTCGTGCCGTACGCGATGCCGGAGACGGCGTCGAACGCGGCCTCGCAGTCCAGGCGGACCTCCTCGACGGGCGCGAGCGGTCTGCCGTAGCCCTCGAAGAACGCGGCGCGCAGCTCCGGACGGCCGGTCCACGTGTCGCTCAGCCGTGCCAGGTCCCGGGTCACCGTCCCGTACTCGGACCGCTCGAAGTCGATCAGCTGCGGCCGGCCGTCGTCGGCGAGCAGGACGTTGCGGTACTGGAGGTCGCCGTGCGTGGGCACGAGCACGGGCTCCGGCAGGTCCGCGTAGCAGCCGGCCAGGGCGCGGACCAGGTCCTCGTCGCCGTCGGCCAGGTACGGCCGGGCCCTCTCCAGGTGCCGCCCCACCTTGTCCGCGGCCGTCGCGGAACCGGTCGGCCGCTGCTCGGGCGCGCTGCGGTGGAGGGCGCGTACGAGACCGCCCAGGCCGTGCTGGACGCGGGCTTCCTCGGCGGCGCTCAGCACCGCGCCGTGCAGCGCACGTCCGGCCAGTGCGCTGACGACGACGGCCCGCGCCGCGGTGTCGGCCGCGACGAGCCGGGGCGCGCGGGACCCGAGCGCCGGCACCCAGGAGCGGTACGCGGCCACTTCGCGGTCGTGGAACTTCGCCCCGCGGTGCCGCTTCAGGTACCAGGTGCCGCCGTCGGCCCCGGTGAGCCGCCACACCCGGCTGCCGGTGCGCACCCAGGACACCTCCGTCGCCCGCGCGATCCGGCCGACCGCCTGCTCGGCGAACTCCACCAGCCCGTGAGGGAGTTCCGCCCCGCCGTTGGCCGGCGGCCCGGACAGCAGCCGGGTGCGGTCGGGCGCGCCCGGGACGTACTCGACCGCGTCCCCCGGCCGCTGGAAGTGGACGGCGGCCGGCAGCCCGGCGCGGTAGGCGTCCAGACCGGCCCGGCAGTACGCCACCATCGGCCCGGGCAGGGCGTCCAGCGGGTACCAGCCCATCCCGTCGCAGCGGTCCGGCTCCATGATCCGGGGCCGGCCCGACCACCGGCGCACCTCGAAGAAGACGCCGAACCGCGAGCGGCCCCCGGTGGGCGGGTGGTGGTGGACGGTGACGGCGGCGGTCACGTCCGCCGCCTCGATCAGCACCCCGGTCTCCTCGCGCGCCTCCCGGACCACGGCCACGGCCATGTCCTCGCCGGCCTCCAGATGCCCGGACGGAAGATGCCACATCCCCGTCGCGTACACCGCCCCGGCCCGCCGCGACAGCAACACCTCCGGCCCGCCGGCGCCGTTGCGCCGCAGCACGAGGTGCACGTCGACGGGGACCGTGTGCCGGGTCATGCGGGGTCCTCGGCGCGTGCGGTGTCGTGGTCGCCGGCCTGCTGGGCCGGGATCGCGGCGTCGAAGGCGGCCGCCTGGACCAGGTAGGCCTCGCGGAAGTCGCCGGTGCCGGTCGCCGTGTCCATCAGCTCCTCGAAGTTCCCCGACTCGGCGACCCGGCCGTCCTTGAGGACGTGGATGAGGTCGGCGTGGCGTACGGAGTGCAGGCGGTGGGTGATGAGGACGATCGTCTGGCCGCTGGTGGCGGCCAGGGCCCTGATCCGGTCGAAGACCCGCTGCTCGGCGACCGCGTCCAGGGCGCTGGTGGGCTCGTCCACGATCAGGATCTCGGCCTGCCGGTACTTGGCCCGCGCGATCCCGATGCGCTGCCACTGGCCGCCGGAGATCTGGTGGCCGCCGCGGTAGCCGCGGGCCAGCAGGGTGCCGAGACCGCGCGGCAGCTCCGCGAGGACCCGGTCGGCTCCGGAGAATCCGGCGGCGTCCCCGACCGCCCGGTCGTCGATGGGCCGGCCGGGCCGGCCGATGCCGACGTTCACCCGGAAGGTGAAAGGCCAGTGGTAGAAGTCCTGCGACATCAGCGCGACCCGGCCGAAGACCTGGTCGCGGTCGGCGGTGCGGGCGTCCACGTCGTCCCACCAGATCGTGCCGCTGCCGTCGTCGGGCAGGTACAGGCCGGCGAGCAGCTTGACCAGGGTGGACTTCCCGGCGCCGTTCTCACCCACCAGTGCGATGATCTTGCCCGTGGGGAACGACAGGCTGACCTCGCGCAGGGTCGGCTCCGGCGTCGTGCCGCTGCTGCCGGGGTAGGTGAAGGTGACCTTCTCGAAGCGGACCTCCGCGAGCCGCTCGGGCAGCGGCCGCCCGCCGGTGGGGATGGCGCGCGCCTCGGCCTCCCGGCACAGCCGCTCGAAGTCGGCGACGAACAGGGACTCCTGGTGCAGTTCGGTGATCTGCAGCACGAGCGTGTCCAGGCTGGCGGCGCCGCTCCGGATGGCGAGGACGGCCGTACCCGCGACGGCGAGGTCCATGGCGCCGCCCCACAGGAGCAGCCCGAGCGCGCCGTACGTGAGGAGGGTGGCGAGGCCGCCGGCGCCGTCCGCGACGAGCCCGATGCGTGCGGCCCGGCGGGCCAGCCGGGTCTGTTCGCGTTCGCTGGTCTCGGCCATGGTCCGGAAGTGGCCCAGCAGGAACGGGCCGACGCCGTGGACCCGTACCTCAGCCGCCGCCTCCTTCTGGGTGAGCAGCTGCCCCAGCAGGTGCCCGGCCCGGGCGTGCTGCACGAAGGCGTGGAAGGAGATGTACCGCTGGCGGGAGATCATCAGCGAACTCCACGCGCTCGGCAGGGTCATCAGGGCGAGCAGCGGCAGCAGGGCCGGGTGCAGGACGGTCAGCACACCGCCCGCGGCGGTCAACGACACCGCGGCGTTGAGGGTGTTGGTGCAGTAGGGGATCATGCGCCGGGCGGAGTCCGCGCCGTACCGGGCCGCGTCGAGGAGCCGGTGGAACTCGTCGTCCTCGATCGCAGCCAGCTCCGTACGGTGGACCAGCCCCAGGTACTGCTCGGTCGCCACCCGCTGCACCTTCGGCTCCAGGGCACCGGTGGCCGCCGTCGACGCCGAGCGCAGCAGGGACCCCGCGAACGCGGTGACGGCCACGACCACGAGGGCGGGCACGGCCTGGACGAGGCGCTCGTTGGTGCTGCCGCCCGCGAGGAGGTGGCCGAGCACGCTGTTGACGGCGACCAGGCCGATCGCCTGGGCGATGCCGCGTCCGGCCTCGGACGCCAGGACCACGCGCAGGGCCCGGGCGTCGGCCAGGTGCGCCAGCCGTACGCCGGTCCCCACCAGCCGCGGCAGCTCCCGGCCCATCGCCCACAGCCCGAGCTTCAGCCAGGCGCCCTCGTGCCGCTCCCAGCCGATGTCGTAGGCGAGCTCCCCGCCGAACAGCAGCCGCTCGGACTCCGACACCCCCGCGTCACCGGCCGGGCGCCCCGGCCCCTTGCTGGTCATACGCCCCTCCGAACTCGGACCTGTTCGAATAAGGCGGCTGCTACGGCCTGATCCATCAATTCCTCCGGACGGGCGCACGACTGGTACTGGTGCTCCAAGAACGCCTCCCGATCGGCCGGGTAACGCCCGAATCGAGACCGATTGGCGAACAGAAGTTCCATCCCGCCCCGCTGGGCTTGTCACACCGGCCCGACAGGCATCCAAACTCGCTCGAACAGGTCACGGTCCCCCCGACGCAGGCTTGCGGATCCCGGCCACCCGGATCCCGGCCACCCGGATCCCGGCCACCCGGGTGCCGGCGCCGACCTCCGCACCGGAGCAGTCAGAGCACCTCGCCCGCGATCTCCCCGTACGCCGTCTGCAAGGTCTCGACGACCGGGTGCGAGGACGGGAAGGCGGCGGTGTCGATCGTGGTGATCGGGCGGACGCCCACCGCGGCGTTCGTGGCGAAGGCGGCCTGCATGTCAGGGAGGGCGGAGAGGGGGACGGGCCGGGAGGCGTGGGGGAGCGCGGACCGGAGGAGGGCCATCGTCACGCCGGGGAGGCAGGGGGAGTCCGGCCAGATGATGCGGGTGCCGTCGTAGAAGCCGATGTTCCAGGTGGCGCCCTCCGAGACCGCCCGGTCCGGGTCGGTGAACAGGGCGTCGTCGTAGCCGTGCAGCTGGGCCTGGCGGCGGTGGTGCAGGCCGCCGAAGAGGCCGACGCTCTTCACGGCCGGTACGTCCCGCACGTACGGCACCGACCGCACGCGCAGCGGGGGCACGGGCAGCGCACCGGCCGGCCGGGACGTGACCAGCACCTGCGGGTCCTGCGCCGCGGCCGGGTGACCGAGGTCGAGGTGCGGGTCGTAGACCGTGATGCGGATCGTGGTCGAACCAGCCACGGGGACGGCCCGCCGGGCCAGTTCGCGCACCCGCCCGGTGTCCAGGTCCACCCCGAACAGCGTCCGGCAGTCCCGCCGGAGCCGGTCCATGTGCAGGGACAGCCCGCGGACCCGGCCGTCGTCCACACGCATGGTCGTGAAGTGCCCGTAGTTGGTCAGCGCCAGACTCTGCAGCTGCGCCGTGCCGACCGGTTCCCCATTGAGCTCTGCCATGCCGGCCAGCATGCCATCCCGTACGAAATTCCCGGTTCCGGCGGCGGGCCGGCCGTGCGCCCTCTAGGTTCGGACACGATCGGCCGCGTTCGGGGCAGGCAACCCGGCCGCCTGCGCGGCGTACCGGAACCGCGGTGACCAGAAGGGGTGGCGTGGCCAGTCGGACAGCACGGTCACGCACCGCGCCGCCGGCCCGCGCAGCCCGGTGAGCACGCTCGGCGACGCGTTCCGGCGTCAGACCAAGCAGGACGGCGCGACCGCCCTCCCCGGAAACCGGGCCGTCTCCGCCGGCGCAGCCGGACTCACCACCACCGGCGACAACAACAAGACCACGCTCAACGGGGACAACGTCACCGGCGACCAGTACAAAGGTGACCAGTACAAGATCGACGCAGTCCACATCCACCCGCCGGCGCCGGCCGACCAGCCGTCCGTCGTCTGGCCCCTGCGCCTCGGCGCGATCCCGTTGCCCGCCTCCGCGTTCCAGCCCCGCCCCCGGTTACGCGCCGCCATCGACGCGGCGCCTCCCGACGCCGCCGCACCCGCCACCCGTACCCACGTCCTGTCGGGCGGCGCCGGAGTAGGCAAGTCCCAGCTGGCCGCCGTCTACGCCAACGAAGCCGTCGCCGACGCCGTCGACCTGGTGCTGTGGGTACCGGCCGCCGAAGCCGGCCAGGTCATCGCCTCGTACGCGCAGGCAGCCCGCCTCGTCGGCGCCGCCGGTACGACGGGGACCGACCCGGAGGCGGACGCCGAGGCCTTCCTGGGCTGGACGGCGACCACCGACCGCAGCTGGCTGGTCGTCCTCGACAACGTCGGCGACCCCGAGGCCATGGCCCCCTGGTGGCCGACGGGCTCAGGCGGACGGGTCCTGGCGACCAGCCGCAGCCAGGACGCCCGGTTCTCCGGCGGCGGGCGGGTCCGCGTCACCGTCGAGCTGTACGCGTCGGACGAATGCATCGCGTTCCTCGAGACCCGGCTCGCCGGCGAGGCCAGTGCCCACCTCCTCGAAGGCCGGGCGGCCGAACTCGCCGAACTGCTCGGCCGGTTGCCCCTCGCCCTGGGGCACGCCGCCACCTACATGATCAATGAGGACCTCGGAGCCGAGGAGTACCTCGGCCTGCTCCGTACCGGGACCCTGGACCGGGCCCTGCCCAGCGACGCGGACAGCGAGGGGTACGGGCGCGGGGTCGCCGCCGCCCTGCTGCTGTCGACGGCCGCGGCGAACGCCGCCGGCCCCGCCGGTCTCGCCGACCCCGTCCTGCGCATCGTCGCGCTGCTGGACGCGGCCGGCCATCCCCTCGCGCTCTGGCGGACGCCCGTCCTGCTGGAGTTCCTCGGGAGGCACCGGCATACCGGCCGGGAGGCCGGCGCCGCCACCGCGGTCATTCCGGTTACCTCGATCACCCCCGTCACCCCCGTCACCCCCGACGAAGCCCGCAGTGCCCTCCGCATCCTGCACCGCTACAACCTGATCACCTTCGACAGCCGCTCCACGCACCGCGAGATCCGCATCCACGCCCTGACCGCCCGCGCCACCCGCGAGGCCACCCCCGCCGGCCTCCTCGCCGAACTGAGCGCCGTGGCCGCGGCCGCCCTCACCGCCCTCGCCCCGGCCGACGACCGCCCCGACGCCGAGCCGGACCAGAACCTCACGGCCGTGCTCCGCGCCAACACCGACACCCTGCGGCAGCACGTCCCGCCCGCCCCGTGACACCCCTGCCGCCCCCGGGACGCCATCACCGCGTTCGGCGTACGGCCGATCCGATCGCGCGCTAGGTTCGGACAGCCGGGTGTCACATACCAACCGCGGGGCGCCAGAGACGAGGAGCGGCACATTGGGATCGGCCGGGGGACGCATCGACGGGCCGAGTGGCGGCGGCAGCGACGGGCCGCGCTTCGGTGGTGACGTGCACGCATCGTCGCGTGTGTGGCAGACGGCGAACACCGGGTCGGTCACCGGCCACAACACGTCCATCATGGCCGTGGGGATCCACGACACCCACCCCGCCCCCGTCGAATGGCCACTGCGCGTCGGCAACGTGCCCCTGCTGGCCGCCGCGTACCAGGGATCGAGCCGACGGGCCGTACGCCCCGCACCCGGGGTCGTCCAGGTGCTCTCCGGAGCGGGCGGCATGGGGAAGACCCAACTCGCCGCCGCCTACGCCCAGGAGGCACTGGCCGCGCGCACCGACCTCGTCGTCTGGGTCCAGGCCACCGAGGTCCGGCAGGTCATCGCGACCTACGCCGAGGCCGCCCGCCGGGTCCGGGCGCCCGGAGCGGACCGGACGGGCGCCGGCGCCGAGGCCGATGCGCGGGCCTTCCTCGACTGGGCGGCGACGACCTCGCGGAGCTGGCTCGTCGTCCTCGACGACGTCGTCGACCCCGCGGCGCTCGATTCCTGGTGGCCGTCCGGCCCGCACGGGCAGGTCCTCGCCACGACCCGGCGGCACGACGCCCGGCTCACCGCCGGCGGCCGCACCCTCGTGGACGTGGGGCTGTTCACTCCGTCCGAGGCCGTCGGCTTCCTGGAGAGCCGGCTGACGGGGGCGGGCAGCGGTCATCTCCTCGAAGACCGGGCGGCCGAACTCGCCGACGCACTGGGGTACTTGCCGCTGGCCCTCGGGCACGCCGCCGCGTACATGATCAACGAAGACCTGCCGGCCGGCGAGTACCTGCACCGGCTCGCCGACCGCTACGTGACCATCGACCGGCTCCTCCCCCCGGCGGCGGACGCCGAGGGCTACGGCCGGCCCGTGGCCGGCGCGCTGCTGCTGTCCCTCCGCGCCGCCGACGCCGCCACGGCCGGCCTCGCCCGCCCGATCCTGCAGGTCGTGGCCCTCCTGGACGCCTCGGGCCAGCCGGCCGACCTCTGGCGGACGGCACCGCTGCTGGAGCACCTCGCGCGCCTGCGCAGCGACGGCGGTCCCGGCCCCGTCACCCCAATGGACGCCCGCTCCGCACTGCGCGTGCTGCACCGCTTCAACCTCCTCACGTACGACGCCCGTACGCCCCACCGCGAGGTGCGCATCCACCTGCTCGTCGCGCGTGCCGTGCGGGAGTCCACGCCCGCCCCGCTCACCGAACGGCTCGTCGACGTCACCGCCGACGCCCTCATGGAGCTGTGGCCGGATTTCGACCAACCGCAGAGCGCCCTCGCGGCGGTCCTGCGCGCCGCCACCGACGCCCTCCACGCGCATGCGGGACACCTCCTGTGGCACGGGCGCGGGCACGGCCGCCGGCTGCTGTTCCGTGCCGGTACGAGCCTGCTCGACGGCGGTCTGGGCGCCGAGGCCCTGGCCGCGTGGCGGGAACTGGCCGAGCGTGCCGCCCGCGAACTCGGCCCGGACCACCCCGACACCGTGACGGCCCGCGCGAACCTCGCCGCCTGCCTCGACACCATGGGCCGCCACGACCAGGCCCTCGACCTCCACGAGCAGGTGCTGTCCGAAAGTGAACGGCTCCTCGGCCCCGACCACCCCGACACCCTCCGGGCCCGCAGCAACCTCGCCAACACCTACAGCCACCTGGGCCGCCACCACGAGGCCCGCGCCCTCACGGAACGCGTCCTGGAAGACCGGCTCCGCCTCCTCGGCCCCGGCCACCCCGACGTCCTGCTCACCCATACCAGCCTCGCCGTCACCCTCCGCGAACTCGGGCACCACGAACAGGCGGTGGCCCTGCAGGAGCAGGCCGTCGCATCCGGGGAACAGGTGCTCGGCGCGGACCACCCCCAGGTCGTCGCCGCCCGCGCCGATCTCGCCCACACCTATGCCGACCTCGGCCGGAACGAGGAGGGGCGCGCGCTGGCGGAGGGCGTCGTCGCAGACCGGGAGCGGATCCTCGGCCCCGAGCACCCGGACACCCTCCGCGCCCGGGCGGACCTCGCGGTGGTGTACGCCCTACTGGGCCGGTACGAGGAGGCCGTCGAACTGGACGAGCAGGTGCTCGCGGACCGCGAACGCCTCCTCGGCCGGGACCACCCCGCCACGTTGGGCGCCCGGTCGAACCTGGCCGCCACGTACGCCATCCTGGGCCGGTACGAGCAGGCACTGGCCCTGGGTCAGGCGGTGGTTGCGGACCGGGAACGCGTGCTCGGCCCGGACCACCCGCACACGCTGATCTCCTACGCCAACCTGGGTTCCACCTTGGGGGACATGGGGCGGTACCAAGAGGCGGTGGAGCTCCGCGAGCGGGTCCTGGTCGGCCGGGAGCGGCTCCTCGGCCCGGACCATCCCGACACCCGCCGCGCCCGCGTCGCACTCGTCACCGCCTACCGGCGCGTCGGCCGGTTCCGCGAAGCGCGCGCGCTCGGCGAGGACGTACTGCGGGCATGGGAGCGGGACCTGGGCCCGGACGACCCGGACACCGTGCGGGCCCGCGCCGAACTCGCCGCCGTGTACGAGGCCCTGGGGCGGACTGCGGAGGCGCGGCGCCTGCGCGATCAGCACCGGTGAAGCGGGGCCGGGCTCCGGTCAGAGCATGCGCCGGTAGCCGCGCTCGGTGAGGGTGAGATCGTCGTACACGTCGTCCTGGGTCGTGCCGTCGGGTGCGTAGCCGGCCCGTTCGTAGAAGCGGCGGGCCGGGCGGTTGTCGTCGAGGACCCACAGGGCCGACGCGTCGAAGCCCGCGTCCTTCATCCGGGCGTGCGCCTCGGTCAGGAGCCGGTGGCCGATGCCCTCGCCGATCCGCTCCGGCGCGACGTACAGGGCGTACACCTCGCCCGTCCGTCCGGCACCGGGCATCTCACCGATCTCACCGCGCCACGGCCCGAAGCAGATCCACCCCACCGGACCGCCGTCGTCGACCGCCACCAGATCGCGCGCCGTCCGCCCGGGCCGTGCGAAGAACTCCCGCCGCCCGGCCGCGTCCTCCTCGACGGTCATGGCATCCAGATACGTCTGCGGAACGATCCCCGCATACGCGGCCTGCCACCCCCGCACCCGAATCCCCGACACGGCCTCGACGTCCGCCGCACCCATCTCCCGCACATGCACCATGGCGCCACCGTAATGCTCCGCACGCCGGCCCCGAACAGGTTTACGGAGCCCACGGCCGTGGGCCGAGCGCTGCCCGGAACACCTCAGTCGATGATCGGCCCGGCAGCCGACCAGCGCTGACGGCTGGGCCTCTGGTGCCCGGAATCCAGCCGGGCGCCGCTCTCGTCGACGACCGCGTAGTCGCCGACGATCTTGTACGGGTCGCCGTCCTGGTACAGCCAGACGGTGAGGCACCCCTTCGAGACGTAGGTGTCGAACCAGACGTCGACGCCCTCTGCCTCGGAACGCACGGTGAACGCTTCCCCCGGCTTCATCCAGTAGTCCTCGCAGTACGGCTCGATGAAGAGACAGAGCTCCGTGTCGCCCTGGTTCTGTATCGGCGTGCTGTTGCGACCCACTGGTTCCCCCGGATCGGTACCTCTAGGCTTCTCGACACCCTAACCACCGGCGCTGCCGCGCCACCCCCTCCGCCCGTCCCGGGAGCACCGTGCCGCCGGTCTTCGTCCACCGCATCACCAAGTACGACCCCGCCGACCGCGACGAACGGGGTCGCTACACCGGCACCGAGGACACGGTCAGCGACCACGGGCCGGTCGAGGCGGCGTACCTGGCGGCCGTCGGGTCCTTCGCGGCGGCCGCGGGCATCGACCGGCTGGAGATCCGCGAGCCCGCGGTGGCCGCCTTCGTCCACTTCGGCGCCGGGCCCGCGGCCGACGGACACGGCCTCGCCGGGCTCTTCCCACCCGACCTCACCGGCTACCACGACGGCGCCGAGGTCTCCCTGCCGGTCGCGCTGGAGCTGGTCAGAGTCATGCTGCGGGACCAGGGTGCATGGTGCCGGCTGGAAGCGGAGGACACCTTCACCGTGCACGTCGGATGGGACCAGTACGTGTACGTGGGCACCGCGCGGCCCTTCCCGGAGGCCGTGGCCCGGACCCGGGAACTCGGCCTCTTCGCCGAACCACTGCCCGCCTCGCCCTACGCAGCGGAACCGGAACCGGCGGAGCCCGCCGACGACGCGTTCTGGGCACGCCTGCGCACCGACCTGGCCACCCGGCGGACTGCCCTCCTGGAGGAGGGCCACGTCCACAACGCGGCACGCTGGCACCGCCTGACCCCGGACGGCCTCGACGCGGTCCGCGCCCTTCTCACCCCGCGCGCCCGGCTGACGGTCTGGCCCGACCTCAGCCCGGACGTCGCCGCCGTGCTCGCCGGGCTGCCCGCGGACGGCACCGTCGAGCTCGTGTGGGAGACACCGGACGGGACGATCCGCAGCGCGATCGTCGACGACACCGAGTACCGCGGACTCGCCGCCGCCCTCACCGACGCCCGCGCGGCCCGCGCCCTCCCCTTCCACGACGACGACCGCCACCCCTTGCACGCGGCCACCCTCCCCGACGAGGACGGCACCCTGCGCGCCCGCTGGTGACCGGCGCCGGGTGTCCGTTCGCTCCCGGGTCGTACGTACGCAGAGGCTGCTGTCCCCTAAGCCCCACGTAGGGGACCCGTCCCACGGGTCGTCCTCAGGTCGGAGTTCAGGTTCCGTCCGTCGGTGCATGTCCGGTGGGGGGTGCCGCTTCCAGAATGGAGGTGCCCCCCGCTCCGCCCCCGAAGGCAGTCACCATGGCCCATCGCGCCCGCACCCTCGTCCTCACGCTCGTCGGCACCGTCGTCGTCCTGGCCGTGTCCGTACCCGTGGCCGTCACGGTCGCGCGGAGCTGGCTCGACGGCCGGCACGACATGGCGGACACGTTCGAGACGGGCCGGGAGGCCAAGGAGGAGCGGAAGACGATGCCCCGCTGGCTGCCGGACAACGCCACGGACGTCACCTGGAACTGGAAGACCACCGGCGACGAGCGCCTGCTGAAGGCGCAGCTCCCGACCGCCGCGCTGCCCGCGGGCTGCCGCACGGAGCGGCCGGCCGTCACCCCGGACGTCCCGAAGGTCAAGTCGGACTGGTTCCCCGAGGACGCGGCGCGCCGGGCGACCGCCCGCTGCGAGGGCGGGTACCACGCCTACCTCGACGGCAGGACGCTCACCGCCTGGCTGACCGCCGACGACGCGCTCAGGAACCTCAAGAACAAGCAGTAGCTGCCCGCCGCACGGATACCCCCCGTCCCCATCGGCCGCGGTCCCGCACCCACCACGGGCGGGCCCCGCCGAGACCCGACCGAACGGCGAACCGGTGCTCTACGTCCTGTCCTGCGCCCTGTTCCTCCTCTTCCTGCTGAGCGTCCGCCAGGACCGGCGGCTCTTCCGCAACGCCGTCCTCTTCGGCCTCACCCTCATCACCTTCCTCCTGGCCCTCGTCGTCACCCTGGCGCGCATCTCCGGCCCCCTGGCCGAGTGGGTCCTGGCCCTGGCCCTGCTGACCCCGATCGCGGGGACCTTCGTACTCAGCGCCTTCCTGATCGCCAACGGCGTGACCATGGTCCGCAAGGAGGGGCGCCGCATCGGCAACCTGCTGTCCTTGCTGGCCGGGCTGGCGATCGCCGGGACGGCCGTGCTCCTCGCCTTCCTGCTGGGCGGATCGAGCACGGGCGGCTACCGGGCGGGCGTCGCGATCCTGCTGGTCGGCGGCTACGTCTCCTTCATCTTCCAGTGCTTCCTCGGCTACGCCTTCCTCTACGGCCGGATCGCCGTGCGCGGGAACGTCGACTACGTCGTCATGCTCGGCTCCGGCCTCATCGGCGGCCACCGGGTGCCGCCGCTGCTGGCCTCCCGCCTCGACCGGGGGCTGCGCATCTACGAGGCGCAGATCGCCCGCGGCGGGCCCGCCCCGCTGCTCCTCACCTCCGGCGGGCAGGGGCCGGACGAACTGCTGCCCGAAGGCCGGGCGATGGCCGACTGGCTGATCGAACGGGGCGTGCCCGCCGAGCACGTCCGGGTGGAGGACCGTTCCCGGACCACCGCCGAGAACCTCGCCTTCAGCCGGGCGATCATGGCCGATGCGGACCCCGGCTACCGTTGCGTGGTCGTCACGAACAACTTCCACGCCTTCCGCGCGGCGATGACAGCCCGCCGGGCCGGCGTCAACGGACAGGTGCTGGGGTCACCGACCGCCCGCTACTTCTGGCCGTCGGCCACCATCCGGGAGTTCGTCGCCGTCTTCTGGGAGCACCGCGCGGTGAACCTCGCGGTCTGCGCGCTGCTCGCGGCCGCCGGGGTCTTCGCCTGACGGGTAGCATGCTGCGACCAACAACGATCGTCCTCAAATCAACAATCGAACCAATCGGCTGAGAACATTGATATCTACGCTGTCGAAAGTGCGTGCGGGAATAGCCGGCCTCGATCCCGCCGCGCTGCGTCGGCCGCGGGTCCTGCTGTGGGCCGCGGCGGGCGTGGTGACTCTCGCGTTCCTCGTCGGACTGGAGATCGCCGCGCGCCGGTACGGGCAGCACGGGCCGATCACCGACCAGGCCCGCGAGGTCGTCTTCGCCCCCAAGTCCGGCACGGTGCTGTACGCGGGCATGGCGCTGATGATGGTCGTCTTCACCTGGCGGCAGAGATTCATCGCCCTGGGCACCGCGATCGGCATCGACCTCGTCTTCTGGCTGGTCCGCTGGGCCGCCGGCGCCGAGATGATGTACGGCAACGGGGCGCTCATCGTCACCCTGGCCTGCGCGGTGATCGCGGTCACCCGCCGCACCGGCCGGGAGCGGAAGCTGCTGCTGACCGGCGTCGGCCTGGCCCTGCTGCTGGTCGCCGGCCGCAAGACCGGCTACACCTGGCTGCTGATCACGGCGAAGACCCGGCCGATGGTCCTCGACCAGTACGTGGCCACCGCCGACCACGCGCTCGGCAACCCGTCCTGGGTGGTCGGCCGGCTGGTCGCGAAGACCGGCGAGATCGGTCCGTGGATCCTGGAGTGGGTCTACATCCAGCTGGCCGTGGCGGCCGTGATCGTCGCGCTGTACCAGTTCCGGAACGTGGCCGCGGAGCGCCGCTTCCCCCGCCACCACCTGGTGCGCACGTTCCTGGTGATCGGCCTGCTGGGGCCGGCGTTCTACATGATCTACCCGGTGGTCGGGCCGATCTTCGCGTTCGGCGCCGACGGCGGCCGGTGGGCGGTGGCCGACCTGTGGCCGGCGACCGCGCCGGCGGTCGGCACCCCGGTCCCGATGCCGTTCGACGGGTTCACCCCGCGCAACTGCATGCCCAGCCTGCACACCGCGTGGGCCACCGCGATCTTCATCCACTCACGCAAGGGCCCGCTCGCGCTCCGGCTGCTCGGTGTGTTCTGGCTGCTCACCACGCTCGGCGCGACCCTCGGCTTCGGCTACCACTACGGTGCCGACCTGGTCGCGGGCGTCGTGTTCACCCTCACCATCGAGGCGGGCCTGCGCACCCTCGACCGCGGCCGTGACCGCCGGGGCCTCCTGCTCACCGGCTACGGCGCGGCGGTCTTCACCGCGCTCCTGCTCGCGTACCGCTTCCTGCCGGTCCGGATGGCCGACCTGCCGTGGCTGTTCGGCCCGCTGGTCCTGCTGTCGATGACCTCGGTGATCTACGCGTACGTACGCACCACGCGCGCGTGGGACCGCGAGGCGGAGTCGGGCTCGGGCCCGGCCGCGCCGAGGCTGCCGAAGCAGCGCCGCGAGACCCAGGCCGAGCTGGTCTGAGGCCGCCGCATCCCGATCAGGGGCCGTTCCGGAGAGATCCGGAACGGCCCCTGATGCGTTTCACGGGGCCGGGCGGCCCGGGGTCACCAGGAGGCCTTGGTCACGCCCGGCAGGAATCCGGCGTGCGCCTGCTGCCGGAACCGGATCCGGGAGAGGCCGAACTTCCGCAGGTGGCCGCGGGGCCGGCCGTCCACACCGTCGCGGTTGCGGACCCGGGTGGCGCTGGCGTCGCGCGGCTGCCGGCGCAGTTCCGCACGGGCCGCTTCGCGGTCGGCGGTGGTGCTCGACGGGCGGCGGATGACCTCCTTCAGCTCGGCCCGCCGGGCGGCGTACCGCGCGACGGTCCGCTTGCGCTGCTCGTTGCGTGCGGTCTTGCTGCGCTTCGCCATCAGACCTTCCCGCCGCGGGCGCGGATCCGGGCGACGGCCGCCTCGATGCCGATGACGTCCACCGTCTTGACCGCCCGTGCGCTGAGGGTCAGGCGGACGTGGCGGCCTTCGCCGGCCAGCCAGTAGCGCTTGCGCTGGATGTTGGGGTCGAAGCGGCGCGGGGTGCGCCGGTGGGAGTGGGAGATGTGGTGGCCGAAGCCCGGCTTGGCGCCGGTGAGCTGGCAGTGGGCCGACATGTCGGGAGCCGCCTTCCTGTGCTGCGTCGCGATGTGACGCAGACACTATTGGTAATGAAAACCGTTGTCGTATACTAGCCGCATGGCACGCAACGAGATCCGCCCGGTCATCAAGCTCCGTTCCACGGCAGGCACCGGGTTCACCTACGTCACCCGCAAGAACCGCCGCAACGACCCCGACCGCATGGTCCTGCGCAAGTTCGACCCCGTCGTCCGGCGTCACGTCGACTTCCGCGAAGAGCGCTGACGCCGACCTGCGGCATCCGCCCGTACCCGTCCGAACCATCCGAACCGTCCGTACCCGCTCGTACTCCGAGAGAGAGGCCCCTGCAGTGAAGCCCGGCATCCACCCCGCCTACGCGCCCGTCGTCTTCCGTGACACGGCCACCGGCACCGCGTTCCTCACCCGGTCCACCATGACCAGCGACAAGACCGTCGACTGGGAGGACGGCAACACCTACCCCGTGGTCGACGTGGAGATCTCCTCCGCGAGCCACCCCTTCTACACGGGCACCGCCCGCGTCCTCGACACCGCCGGCCGCGTCGAGAAGTTCGAGCGCCGCTACGGGACCCGTTGATGCAGCACGCCCGCCACCTGCCCGTCGTGATCGTCGCCGGGATCCACACCGACGCCCGCACCGAGGTCGTCGACCGGCTCCTGGCGGCGGTCCCGGGCAGCGTGGCCCTCCACCACGACCTTGCCCGGGCCGCCGACGGCCGGGTCCTGCGCCGCCTCCGCGACGCCACCGGCACCCTCACCGAGGGGGAGGCACCCCTGGTCAACGACTGCGCCTGCTGCGCCCTGCGCGAGGACCTCGTCCCCGAACTGGAACGGCTGGCGGACGGCGGCCTCACCCGGCTCGCCGTGGTCGAACTGTGGGACTCGGTCGAACCCAAGGCCATGGCCGAGGTGATCACCGCCCACGGCGGCGGCCGCCTCGACCTGACCGGGGTGATCACCGCCGTGGACCCCGCACTCGTCCTGCCGTGCCTCGCCAACGGCGACGACCTGGCCGACGTCGGCCTCGCGGCCGCCCCCACCGACGGGCGGACGGTCGGCGACACCTGGGCCCGGCAGCTGGAGTACGCGCCCGTCCTCGCGGTCGTCGACAGCCACGAGGCCGACGCGTCGGACCACGCCCTGCTCGCCCAGCTGCACCCCACCGCCCGCCGGGTGCCGGCCGGTTCACCCGACCTCGTCCGGGCCGCCTTCGCCGGCTTCGACGTCGAGGCCGCCGCGGCCGCCCAGCACCCCGCGTGCGCACTCCTGCCCCACGACGCCGAGGAGGCCGGCGTCGCCACCCTCGTCTGGCACCGCCGCCGGCCCTTCCACCCCGAACGCCTCTACCGGGCACTGGAGGACCTGTCGTGCGCCGCCGCCCGCAGCCGCGGCCGGTTCTGGCTCGCCGACCGGCCCGACACGCTGCTGTCCTGGGACGCGGCCGGCGGTGCCCTGTGCATGGAGAGCGCCGGCCCCTGGCTGGCCGCACTCCCCGACGCTGCCTGGGACCTCGTCCCGCCCGTGCGCCGGGCCGCGGCCGCCCTCGACTGGCACCCCGAGCACGGCGACTGCTGCCAGCACCTCGTCTTCACGTCCCCGGGCCTCGACCGCGAAGGCCTGGAACACCTCCTCGACTCCTGCCTCCTGACCGACGAGGAGTACACCCCGGGCCCCGAGGCCTGGCAGCACCTCCCGCCCGCCTTCGACACCCTCCTCGACCCGACGTGACGTAACCCCTGACGGACGACCCGGCCACTGTTCCGACCCCCATACCCCCAAGGAGTCCCCCGCCATGCCCCGACGCCCCGCCCCCGGCAAGCCGGTCAAGCCCCGCCCCAACCCCCTCGACGCGGCCGGCATCACGTACATCGACTACAAGGACACGGACCTGCTCCGGAAGTTCGTCTCGGACCGCGGCAAGATCCGCAGCCGCCGCACCACCCGCGTCACCTCCCAGCAGCAGCGCGCCCTCGCCACCGCCATCAAGAACGCCCGAGAAATGGCCCTCCTTCCCTACGCATCCCGCTGACCTCGGCCCTGGTCCTGACCGGGACCGTCCCATGACCGGAGGTGTTCGGCCACTGCGTCGGCGACACAGGTGTGGACGGCGGGGCCGGACAAGGTGCGGCGGGTGGCGCCGGTCAGGTCGGGGTGGTCGAGCTTGACGGAGACGACGGCGGTGACGGCGGGCGTGAACCGGTGCTCGTCGGCGAGCGCTGCGACGGCGGTTCGCAGGCCCTCGTGGAATCCGGTCAGGTGGGCGCCGCCGTCGGTGGTCGCCCAGCCGTTGACGAACGTACGGATGTGGTCGCCGCCCGGAGCGTGGCGCCACTTGAGGGCCACTTCCACGGAGCCGTTCATGCGGGGGTCGTCGTGCACGAAGTGGAAGGGAGCCGGGGCGGTTGCCGTCCCGGCGAGGAAGGCGACGAAGTCCGCCGCTCCGGCGGGGAAGTGGAACCGGTTGGAGCGGGGTGCGTCCGGCCGGCGTGCATCGGTGAGGGTGAGGTCGAGGCCGCCGTAGAGGAAGGCCAGCTCCCGGAAGCGCTCGGCCAGTGCGTCGTAGGAACACACGACGGTCTCGAAGATGTCGCCGTCGGGCCGGAAGTCGATGACGGTCGCGTCCCCGCCCCCGTCCGTGCCCGTCACCGGCGCACGCTCCCCGACCGCGACACCGCGCTCGAACGTGCGCACCCAGCCGGTGCCACCGCGCCGCACCTCTGCCGTCAGCCGGCTCGACAGGGCGTTGGTGAGGAACGGGCCGTTGCCGAATACCCCGACACCCACCCTGCGCCGGTCACAGCGGCGGGCACCCGGGTGGTGCGAGGTAAGCAGTTCCTCCAGCCCGGTCCCGTCATCCGCACACGGCACCCCGGACGCCCCGCTGACGGCCACCCTTACCGAGCCGCCGCCGTGCAACGTCACGGCGAGGCGCTCGCCCCGGCCGCCGAGCACCTCGTTAACCGCCCACTCGACCACCCCGAACACCGCCTGGTGCAAGCCGCGTTCACCCACCGACCCGAGCCACATCCCGGGCCGCAGCCGAACGGCCTCCGCCTCTCCCAGCAGCTCGATGTGCGTCGCGTCGTACCCGGCACGGTCCTCACTCACGAAGTCCCCCTCCGACAGCTCCAGCAGACCCCCAAAGCGTAGGCGTTTTCGCATAAAGCGCCAGGTCAGAGGCCGTGAGGCGAAGCGCCGAGCGCTCTCCTGCCCGTCCACCACCGCCTGCTTGGCCGGCAGGCGCACACCCCTGCCCCCGGGCGCCCGAACCCTGCACCGAGGCCCCGTACGGCCCTGTTACCGGCGTACCGGAGGTCTCTGATTCATGCGAGAACCGCCATGCCGACCGGTGGTCGCCGACGTCCCTCCACCTCGAAGGAACTGGGGTGCGTCGAACTCGGGGTGCCCTTTGAGGAGGCGGCGCCACGTGCTCTGGGCGTCGCCGCCCTGGAGGAGGGCGACGCGCGCGTCCGGCCGCACCCGTCACCAACTCGTACCCGTCACAACGCGGTCAGCGTGCCCGCCCTCGCTGCCGCCAGGGCTACGGCGACGGCGCGGTCCGCGGTGGCCTCGTCGACCGGCTCGGCGGTGAAGACGAGGCGGAAGTAGATCGGGGCGGCGAGGGTGGTGAGGAACTCGGCGGGGTCGGTGGCGGCGGGGAGTTCGCCGCGCGCGACGGCCCGGGTGACGACGGGGGCCGCGCGGCGGAAGCGGTCCTCGAACAGCGCGCTCTTCATCGCGGCGAGTGCGGGCAGGCGGACGGCGTCCGAGAGGACGGTGGTCAGCAGGGCGCGTCCCGCGGGGGTGGTCATGGTGGCGATCAGGGAACGGGCCAGCACGCGCAGGTCGTCGTCCACCGCGCCGGTGTCGGGGATCGGGATGTCGGTGGCGAAGTGGCCGGTCAGCGCGTCGATGACGAGGGCGTCGGGGGTCTTCCAGTTCCGGTAGATCGTCGTCTTGTGCACACCGGCGCGCTGGGCGACGCCCTCGACGGTCAGGGCCGCGTACCCGGTCTCGGTGAGCTCGGCGACGGTCGCCGCCAGCACGGCGGCGCGCATCTTGGCGCCGCGGCCGACGGCGGGGCCCCGGTGGGCGGTCGACGACGTAACAGACTCCATTGCAACTCCTGGTTGCGTTATCGGCGGCGAGTGCGGCAGCATCACGTTATCGCGACTCGGAGTTGCGATGTGGTGGCTCTGGTGCCGTCCCCCGATCCTCTCGCCCTTTGCCGCGCTCACGGAAGTGAGGTCCCGCTGTGGATCGTCACCAATCGACGTCGACGTTCGTCGCTCCCAACGTCCCTTTATTGAAGGGCCGTTGGCGGCCGGACGGCATCCCCGCCCAGTCCGGGCGCCGGGTCGTGGTCACCGGCGCCAACAGCGGCATCGGGTACGTCACCGCCCGCGAACTCGCCCGCCACGGTGCCGATGTCGTACTCGCCTGCCGCGACCAGGGCCGTGGTGCGGAGGCGTTGGCCCTCCTGAAGTCCGAAGTCACCTACGCCCGGGCCGAGTTGCGGATCCTCGACCTGGCCGATCTGCGGTCCGTACGCAGGTTCGCGGCGCAATGGGACCACGGCCGGCTCGACCTCCTGGTCAACAACGCCGGCATCGCCATGGTGCCGTTCGCCCGGACGGCCGACGGGTTCGAGTCGCAGTTCGGTGTCAACCACCTCGGCACGTTCGCGCTGACCGGGCTCCTCCTGCCGTCCCTGCTGGCTGCGCCGGATCCGCGCGTGGTCACCGTCAGCAGCGAAGGCCAGCGCTTCGCCCGCTTCGACCTGGCCAACCTCAACGCCGAGCGCGGTTACCGGGCTGCGTTCGCGTACGTGCAGTCGAAGCGGGCGAACCTGTATTTCGCCGCCGAGCTCCAGCGGCGGGCCGACGCCGCCCGTCTGCCCTTGCGCAGCATGGCCGTCGCGCCCGGGCTGACCCGTACCAACGTCCTGGCGGGTGCCGCCCGCCGCGGCCGCGCGTACGGCGCACTCGTACGCCTCCTCCAACGCACCGCGTTCCGCCCGACGCCCGAGGGCGCCAAGACCTCCCTGTACGCGGCAACCGTCCCCGACCTGCGCGGAGGCAGCTACGTCGTCCCGCACGGCCCCCTCCAACTCCGCGGCGAACCGGTGCTCCGCACCGCCGAACGCGCCCTCCACGACACCACCACGGCCGAGGCCCTGTGGACCCTCTCGGAGCGGCTTACGGGCGTGGAGTACGGCTGGCCGGCGGGGGCGGCCTGAAGCAGATGCCGGCGCCGGGCCCGGCCCGGCATCATCCCCGTATGTCCACCGAAGTGACGGGAATGATCGAATGCCGGCCGGGGGCCCGCCTGTGGGGCCTCGACGACGAGGACACCGTGTGGGAACCGGGCATCGACCTCGGCCTCCTGAACGGTGGCAACGCGTACGACGGGCTGGCCTGCCTCTTCGGAGTCCGCAACCACTTCGGCTTCCGGCCACTGGCCGAGGGCCGCGGCTTCCCGGATGACGCGTCGGAGGCGGTGCGCCGCGAGTTCGAGGCCTGCGGCGGCCCACGGTACGTGCACAGCACCACCTGGCTGACCTGGTCCGACGTAGCCGCCACCGACTGGCGGGAGACGGACGCCACCGGCACGCGCACCCGCGCCTCGGCGGCAGGACCCGAAACGCGCTGGGGGCCGGTCTGGAGCGTCATGCGCACCCTCGCCACGCTCCACGGCGGGGAGAACGTCCGCCTGGTCGTCTGGTTTCACTGACCGCTCGATGCGCAGCGGCTCCGCTACGTCGGAACTCCCGCCTCGTCCATCACCCGGGCCATGTCCCCGTGTGGCAGGGCCGGGTTGGCGCCTGCGGTGCGGGCCAGTTCGGGGGTGGTGAGGGCGTCGAGGAGGCGGGGGAGGGGGAGGCGGGGGTCGGCGCAGGCGGCCTGGCGGGTGTGGACGTCCGGGTCGTGGCTGAGGCGCTCGATCAGGGCCGGGGAGGCGGCGGGGTCGCGGACGGCCAGCTGCCGGTAGATCGCTTCCGGATGGTCCGCGAACCGGGCCGCGAGACCCTCGCGCGGGAAGCGGGGGTGGCCGGTCGCCATCCAGGCGGAGAACGTTCCGCCGAGCCGTGCGTAGACGCTCATCAGCACCTCCTCGGGGGTGTCCGGGTGGTGGATCGCCAGGTGGGTGCGCACGACGTCGTCCGGGTCGGCGGCCAGCAGCCGCAGCAGGTCGGGCGGCAGGTGCGGGCTGCAGGCCGCCGCCCGGCGCAGCAGGGGATGGCCCGAGGTCACCGCCCGGCGCAGGACGTCCTGATCGGCGAGGCCGGCGTCCACCCAGTCCACGGCGACGCGTGCCCACGGCGCCACGGTCACGTCGATGGCCGCGCGCCGGGCCGGGCTCAGCTCCGGCCGCAGCGAGACGGCCATCCGGACGGCGTCGTCGCGGTCGGCGGCCAGCCGGTCCACGAGGTCGGCGGGCAGGGCGGGGTTGGCGGCGAGGGCGTCCAGGTGGATACCGGCGGTGAGCCGGCGTTCGGCCTCCGCACGGTCCAGGAGCCCCCGGCGCAGCGCCTCCGGCAGGGCGGCGGGGTCGTCGAGCAGCCGCGCGGTGAGCCGCGCGTCCCCGGGGCACGCGCACAGCGCGGCGGAGCGCCGGACGTCCGGGTCCGGATCGGCCAGGAGGGCGGTACGGGCGGCGGGCGGCAGCTCGTCCCAGACGTGCAGGGCGGTGCGCCGGGCGGCCGGGTCGGGGTGGTCCGCGAGGGAGGCGCGGAAGGACGCGGACAGGTACGGCGAGTACAGGAGGGCATCGCGTACGGAGGGTTCGGGGTCGTCGAGGAGCCGCCGGCACACGGCGTCCGGCAGCGGCCGGACCGTCCTGCGGCGGTCGTGCGTGAATTCCGGCCCGTGGGCGACGGCCGCCCGCACCTCGGGCGCGGGATCGTCCGCGAGCCGGGCCCGCTGCTCGGGCTCCGCCTGACCGCTCGACGCGAAGTTCACCCGGGCGTCCCGCGACGGGTGGGCGATGACCACCGCCACCGCCGCCTCCGGCAGCCCCGGCCGGTGCAGCACCTGGAACGGCGGCCCCCCGCCCGCGTCGTCGAACGCGACCAGCCGCAGCAGCAGCGGGGCGGGCAGCGCCGGATTGGCGCCGATCCCGTCGAGCGCGGAGGAGTAGAAGGCAACCACGTCCCGGCATCTCCCGAAGTTCCGCATTCCGACATCCCGACATCCCGACATCCCGACCCGGCGCGGGGGCCCGTGGCCGCGGGGGCGGGGCCCTACGGGTCAACGGGGGACATCCTGTCACGTACGCGTCACGGACCGGCCTCCCGGGCCACGCACCGGCCCGGCGCGTACGGCCCCGCCCACCCCGTCGGCACACCCGACCTCCCGCTCGCCCGCCGCATGCGCTGAAATGGCCCGGTGACCGCACATGACGTGGCCCGTGCGTTGCCGGGTGTTGAGGAACTGCGTGAGCACTGCCGTGGGCTCGCGATGCTGGACGCCGTGCTCAGTCCGGAGTGGGACGCGCGCTTCCACTCGTACGACGCGCGCTGGGACGTCGGGCGGGGGGAGCAGATGGCGTCGATGCGGGACGGGATGGGGTCGGACTACGCGATCGTCTTCTCGGCCGCAGGCGCGTACGTCCGCGGCTTCGACCACGAGTCGCTGATGAGCCCCTGGGCCCGCATGGACGTGCCGGTGGTGTGGCCCGGCGTACTGGACGACGTACCGGAGGTGTTCCGTCCGTACGTGACGGAGCCGGCCTTCTGCGCCCCGGACGGCGTACCCGTCGTGACCTGCTGCCTGTGGCGCCGCACCGACGCCGACCCCGCCTGGCGCACCGGCCGCTCCATCGGCTTCCCCACCGAGGGCGACGGCGACCCGGACGGCGCCGAGGTCCTCTTCGAGCTCCTCGTCGACCGCTCGCCCGAGGCGTACGCGCGGTGGGCGAGCGAGTACTACGAGACCCCGGTCGACGTCGCCGCCGTACGCCACGTCCTGGCCGGCCTCCCCCTCACCCCGGAGGTCGCCGCCGTCCTCAACCCGGACCTGCCCTTCACCGGTCTGGCGGACGACCTCGAGGAGATCGGGTACCCGTTCTGACGGCCCGCCGCAGGGCCTAAGCGCCCCGAAGGGCCGGCGTCACCACGCCTGCGTCCGTCCCCGCGGTCGTCGCGCTGATCAGGTAGTCGGCGAAGTGTTCCGTCAGGGGTTCGCCGGTGATCGGTTCGAGGAAGAGGAACTGGCCCTGGGGGTTCACCTCCAGCCAGACGGGTTCGCCCGACGGAGTGAGTTTGAGGTCGATCACGCCCATCGGCAGGCCCAGGCGGTCGAGGGTCGTGCGGACCAGGCGGGCCAGGTCAGCGGGGACCGGCCAGCGGGTGATCGGGACGCGCAGGTCGGGGCGCCAGTCCAGTTCGTCGGTCTCGATCCGCGCGGCGAACATCCGCTCGCCGAAGCAGTTGAGCCGGATGTGGTGCCGGCCCGGCACGTACTCCTGGTACGTCGCCGGACACACCGCGTACGACTCCGCGGGCAGGGCCAGCGGGTTCTCGATCCACCGGGTGAGCAAGGACGGCCCGGGCGCGCCCACGACGGGCTTCACGATGACCCGCCCCACCTCGCGGACGAAGTCGAGCACCTCGTCGCGGGACTGCGTGATCAGCGTCCTCGGTACCCGGAAGCCGGCCTGCCGGGCCACCCACAGCTGGTAGATCTTGTCCGACGCCCGGTCGGTCGCCGCCGGCGGCGAGATCCAGGTGCCGTGGAACGAGGCGGCCAGGATGCCCGCCAGCGCGCCCCGGCAGTCGTTGTTGACCAGGCTGACCTGCTGCGCGCCGAGGCCCTCGCCGTCCGACGACGCGGTGGAGGCGGTGGACGCGGTGGAGGCGGCGGACGTGGCGGAGGCGGCGGACGCGGCGGACCTTGTGGACGCCGTGGTGCGGGCGGTGGCCATCGCGGCCATGGTGAGCTGCTGGTCCGCCCGGGCGCGGCGCCACCACAGCACCTCCGCCTCCGCGGGCGCCACCGTACGGCCCTCCGACGTCGGTACGGCCGCGGGGGCGCCGGATCCGTCCGGCGCCCCGGTCAGCTGCCAGCTCAGGCCCGGCCGGCCGCTCACCGCGTCGCACTCCACGATGTGGCAGTCCACACCGCGGGCGCGGACGGCGCGCCGGACGGCGATGGCGTGCAGGTCCTCCCGGAACGACAGGGCCAGGATCATGCCGCGTCGCACATGTCGGAACAGCAGTTCGGCCCGCACCCGGTCTCACAGGCGTGCCCGGCCAGGGTCTCGGCGGAGATCTCCAGGCCGGTGGTGGTCCGGAGCGCCACCTCCCAGGCCCGCAGCTCCTCCGGGGTCTTCAGCTCGATGAATCCGGTCGCCTGGGTGCTGAACACCACGGGCGGGGCGGTCTTGGCGAAGCCGTCCAGGGTCTGGTCCAGCGGTTCGCCGAGCTTGAAGCCGTTCATGATCACGGCCTCCGTTCGATGGTCTCCCTCGCCCCCGAGCGCCGGTTCCGGCGGCCTTCTCCTTCCACTGAACCACCGCGGTGGCGGGACTGCATCCGGCGCGGCGGCGGCTGGTGTCGGCTTCAACCAACGGGCGGGGGCGGTGTGTTCGGGCCGCGCGGGTTCGGTTCCCCCGTCAACCATGAAGGCGCTGCACGGACGTGCCCGCGCCGCGGCCCTACCCCCGCCGCGGCCCTACCCCCGCCCGCGGATCATCGACATCAGCAGGTCGTGCGTCTCCTCGTCCGCGGCGGCCACGAGCCCGCGGCCCGTCTCGCCCAGCGGGGCACCGTCGATGCCGGTGACCACGCAGCCGGCGGCCTGGCACAGGGCGATGCCGGCCGCGAAGTGCACGCTGGCGGACAGGTCGCCGCCGTCGGTGACGTACGCGGCGCGCCGGCCGGCGGCGACCCAGGCCAGCGCCAGCGTCGTGGACACGACCCGCGGCCGGAACCGTGCCACGAACTCGGGGTGCGCCAGCAGGTCCACGGCACGGAAGCCGGGCGCGCTCGGGAACGGCGGGTCCAGGTTGACGTCCACCAGCCGCGTGGCAGGCGTGGGCGTCAGCGGTGTGTCGGCGACGCCGTCCTGCCGGAGCCGGGCGGTCGTGCCGTCGGTGTAGAAGACCTCGTCGCCGAACGGGTCCGCCACCGCCGCCGGACCCTCGCGCAGCGCCACGTTGACGGCCACCAGCATGTTCCCGACGGCGTAGTTGAGCGTCCCGCACAGCGGATCCACCAGCCACTGGCGCACGGCGGCGGCCGCACCCTGCTGCCCGCCCTCCTCGCCGAGGACCGCGTCGTCGGGCCGCGCGTCCCGGATGACCGCGAGGATCGCCTTCTCGGCGGCCACGTCGGCGGCGGTCGCGAAGTCCCCGCCGCCCTTCTCGATCCGCTCCAGCCGCTGCCCGTACAGCCCGCGCACCACGTCCGCCCCGGCCCGCGCCCCCGCTATCGCGACCTCGGCATCCCCGTAAGCACCCACAGAACCCCCTGAGTTGATCATGCCGCGCAGCCTACCGACGTGCGAGCATCAGGTCATGCACCTGATGGCCGGCGGCACGACTCCGCTCACGAAGCCGGTGTGGGCCGACGACCTGGTGACGGACGACGGCCACGCCTTCGAGCTCGTCTCCCCGGTCCTGCTCCTGCCGGGCGACCGGCTCGCGTTCGAGGAGACGGCCCTCGTCGTCACCCGCGCCGGCGGAACCCGCGTGCGCCACCCGGGCAACTGGGCCACCCGCTGCCGACGCGGCAGCGTCGGCTGACGTCGTTCCGGCCTCCCGGCGGAAGACGACGTCGTACGAGTCGTCGCCCGCTACTTCCCCCGGCGGACCTGGGCCGGCGCGTCGGCGACCGGGAGGGTCAGGACCATGGTCAGGCCGCCGCCGGGGGTGTCCTCGGCGGCGAGGGTGCCGGCGAGCGCGGTGGTGAACCCGCGGGCGACGGCCAGGCCGAGGCCCACTCCGGCGCCGCGCGGGGCGTCGCCGTGCCGCTGGAACGGCTCGAAGATGCGTTCCTTCGCCTCGTCGGGGACGCCGGGGCCGCGGTCGACGACCCGGAGTTCGACCCGGTCGTGCAGGGCGCTCGCGGTGATGAGGACGCGCGTGTGCTCGGGGCTGTACTTGACGGCGTTCTCGACGATGTTGGCGACGGCCCGTTCGAGGAGCCCGCGGTCGACGGCGACCATGGGCAGGACCTCGGGGATGTCCAGCTCGACGCTGTCCTCGGGTACGCCGCCCAGCGCCATCGGCACCACTTCGTCGAGGTCGGTCTCGCGGATGAGGGGGACGACCGTGCCGGTGTTGAGGCGGGACATGTCGAGGAGGTTGCCGATGAGGTGGGCGAGTCGGTCGGCGCCCTCCTCGATCCCTTCGAGGAGTTCGGCCCGGTCCTCCTCGGACCATTCGACGTCGTCGGACCGCAGCGAAGTGACGGAGGCCTTGATGCCGGCGAGTGGCGTCCGCAGATCGTGGCTGACGGCGGCGAGCAGCGCCGTACGGATCCGTCCCGCCTCCTCCAGCTCGCGCGCCCTGCCGGCCGCGTCCACCAGCCGCTGCCGGTCGAGCACCACCGCGGCCTGCGCGGCGAACGCCCCCAGCACCCGCCGGTCCTCGGCCGGCAGCACCCGCCCCGACAGGGCCAGTGCCATGTGGTCACTTATCGGCATGTCGACATCGGCGTCCTCCGGGCGGGTCACCGGACCGGAGCCGACGGCCGCCGCCGTGGTCCAGGCGTCCACCTCGCTCGCCCGCTCCAGCAGGGCCGCCCAGTCCATCGCGAACGTCTCGCGCAGCCGGTCCAGCAGCTCCTGGAGCGAGTCCTCGCCGCGCAGCACGCTGCCGGCGAGGAACGCCAGCGTCTCCGACTCGGCCCGCAGCCGCGCCGCCTGGTGGGTGCGGCGGGCCGCCAGGTCCACCACCGACGCCACGGACACGGCCACGCCCACGAAGATGGAGATGGCGACGATGTTCCGCGGGTCGGAGACCGTCAGCTGGTACAGCGGAGGCGTGAAGAAGTAGTTCAGCAGCAGCGACCCGAACGCCGCCGACGCCAGCGCCGGCACCAGCCCGCCCAGCAGCGCGGCCGCGACCGTGAACGTGAGGAACAGCAGCATGTCGTTCGCGAGCCCCAGGTCGGGAACGACCTGGCTGAGCAGCAGCGTCAGCAGCGCCGGGCCGACGATGCCGGTCAGCCACCCCCACACGATCCGTGTCCGGCCCAGCCGCGCCCCGTGCGCCATCGGCAGGCCGCGGCCCTTGGCGACGGCGTCGTGCGTGACGAGGTGGACGTCGATGTCCGGCCCGGAGTCGCGCGCCACGGTGGCACTCACCCCGGGCCCCAGCACGTACTGCCACGGCTTGCGCCGGCTGACGCCGAGCACGATCTGGGTGGCGTTCACCCCGCGGGCGAACTCCAGCAGGGCGTTGGGCACGTCGTCGCCTATGACGTGGTGGAACGTTCCCCCCAGGTCCTCGACCAGGGTCCGCTGGACGGCCAGCTCCTTGGGGGAGGCGGACGTCAGACCGTCCCCGGCCGCGATGTACACGGCCAGCACCTCACCGCCGGCGCCCTTCTCGGCCAGCCGCGCCGCGCGCCGGATGAGCGTACGGCCCTCCGGTCCGCCGGTGAGCCCGACGACGATCCGCTCGCGGGCCTGCCAGGTGGTACGGATGTTGTGCTCGCCGCGGTACTGCTGGAGGTATTCGTCCACCCGGTCGGCGACCCACAGCAGGGCGAGTTCGCGCAGGGCGGTGAGGTTGCCGGGGCGGAAGTAGTTGGACAAGGCCGCGTCGACCTTGTCGGGCTGGTAGATGTTGCCGTGCGCCATCCGGCGGCGCAGGGCCTGCGGGGACATGTCGACCAGCTCGATCTGGTCGGCCCGCCGCACCACCTCGTCGGGCACGGTCTCGCGCTGCCGGACGCCGGTGATGGTCTCGACGACGTCGCCCAGGGACTCCAGGTGCTGGATGTTGACGGTGGAGACCACGTCGATGCCGGCCTGCAGCAGTTCCTCCACGTCCTGCCAGCGCTTGGTGTTCCGGGAGCCGGGCACGTTGGTGTGCGCCAGCTCGTCCACCAGGGCCACGGCCGGACGGCGGGCGAGCAGCGCGTCGACGTCCATTTCCGTGAACGACGTACCGCGGTACTCGATCGTGCGCCGCGGGGTCGTCTCCAGGCCGTGCAGCATCACCTCGGTCCGCGGCCGCCCGTGGTGCTCCACGAAGCCGACGACGCAGTCCGTGCCGCGCTCGATGCGGCGGTGGGCCTCGGACAGCATCGCGTACGTCTTGCCGACGCCCGGTGCCGCGCCGAGGTAGATCCGAAGCTTTCCGCGTCCCATGATCCGTTCGGTCCGATGCTGGGGAGGTTCTTTTCGGCCCGGGTGGCCTGGACCGATCTCACCGCACGGGCGCGGGGGTGGCGGCGGATCTTGACGCCGTCCATACGGGGCGGGGGCGGGCTTTGACGGAACCCATACGGGGTGGGGTGCGGGGTGCGTACGGGAGCCCGTCGCGGGCGGACCGTGGGTCGGGCCGGATCGGGCTGGATCAGGCGGCGCGGCAGAGTTCGGCGGGGCGGGTCGTGGCGGGGTGCAGCGTGACCACGGTGGCGGCCGGGGCGGCCGGGGCGGCCGAGGCCGCCGGGGTGGCCGGGGACTGGCCGCGGTTGCGGGCGAAGACGACCAGGCGGAGGACCACGAAGCGGGCGACGCCGGTGAGGGCGGAGGCGGACAGGTAGACGACCTGCTCCAGGACCGCGCCGGGCGCTGCCACCAGCAGGTGCAGCACGAACACCGCCGCGCAGGTGACCACGTATCCGGCCGCCGCGGACCCGGCCGACTGAGCGTGCTGGCGCCAGGTCGCGCGCCCGCCTGCGCCGAAGGTGAAGCGGGCGTGCAGCTCGGTGGCGAGGAGCGTGGAGGCCACGGTGATCAGGGCGTTGGCCAGGCCCCAGGGCATCCACGCGGCGAGCGCCACGACGGCGAAGCTGGAGGCGACCCCCACCCCGCCGCCGCAGACCACGAAGCGGGCGAAGGAAGCGAAGGCGCCGGTCGCGGCCTGCTGCTGCGTGTTCTGCGCAGTCTCCATGATCGGACCCCCCTGATCGCTCACTCCACGTTCTTTCTGATGATGGAAACGCTACGTTGCATTCAAAGTCTCGGCAACTCATTTATTGCGCTGCCGGACTGTTTGTGCAGGTGAAAGGCTTGAAATCGTTGCAACGGTTTCAGGTTTAACGCAACGCGCGGGGCATGGTTCGTTGCAACGAAGTGAAGGTGAACGCTATGCCCGTGCCCGCGTGCCCGTGCTGCGGGGAGCCGGCGCGGCTCGACCCGGGGGCGTACGTCAGCGGCGGCTGGGCCGCACTCGCACCGGAGCCCCGGCAGGACCTGAGGTCCGGCCGGGGCCCCGGTAACTGCTCAGGAGGTGAGCGGAACCGGGGCGGGAGTGCCGTAGAACGTGATGGGGTTCCAGCCGCGCTGCTGCGCCAGCTCGTTCAGCGCGTTGGCTATCTCGATCGGCGGGACGCTGTGCTGGCTCGGCGCGTCCACCATGGCGACGCTGAACGTGATCGTCAGCTCGCCCTCGAAGCTCGGCAGCGAAGTCCGGCCCTTGAACTGCGTGTTGGGCGGGAACGTGGTCGTGCTCTGGGCCGCCGACCCGGACGCGCTCGCCTGCGCCGCCGCCTGGCTCGCCTCGGCGGCCTCGCCCTCCGCCGCCTGCGCGGATCCGGCGCTGCCGAGGGCGGCCCCGGCCGCGGCCGTGCCCGAGTAACCCAGTAGTGAGCGCCGTGAAATGCCTGACATGTCTTCCCCTCCGTTGTGACTGTGGCGTAGATGGCTGTACTCGGCACGTGATCGTACGAGCCGATCCCGCCGCGCGGTGCTGAATCGAATCTTCCGCTGAAACGTGCCCTGACCTGCCGCTTCGGGGCGGTGAAAGGGAATTTCGCTGTCCGCCGCGCGCGGCACCCGCGTCCCTCGCCCCCTACTTTCCCCGGCCCGCCGCCCGCTCCAGGCGCCACCCCTGCGTCGGCGAGTCCGTCTCCTCCCACTGCCGGGCCCGCCCCTCCTCGTCCACGTCCAGCGGCAGGCCGCTGATGCAGGCGACCAGCGTCACCACCCCCGGCTGGTCCACGTGCTCCTCGACCAGCCACTCCTGCGCGCCGTAACCGTTCGCCGACCACAGCTGGACCCGCGCTCCGCCCTCCGTGGACGCGCCGGCGACGTCGAAGCGCTTGCCGCTGTCCGGATGCACGATGTGGAACATCCCCGCGCCCGGGTGCACCGGGACGACCTGCCACCGCTGCTCGGTCTCCGACTCCGGCACCAGCCGCAGCCGGGCACCACTGCCGCTGCGGCCGCCCTCCGTCGCCAGCACCAGCCCGCTCGCCGCGTTCCGCAGCGTGTACACGCCGTCCATGTCCACCCCTGCCCAGCCGTTCCGTCGTACTCGATTGCGCCTGCGGAAATTCTGCCCGGCCCCACTGACAACGGAGGTGACGCACCGTCCGCCGTCAGTCACCGCATGCGCGGAGGGTGCGGCGGGCGGCGGCGCGGAGGTGGGCGAGGACCGCCGGATCCGCGTCGAGGCCGTAGTCGGCGGGAAGGGTGGCCAGCATCCGGGCGATGCGGGGGAGGGAGTCGTCCGAGGCGTCGACGAGGCAACTGCTCGCGTCGACCGGGCGGAGCCGGGTGCCCAGGCCGGGGGAGAGGGCGCGTACCTCGTCCGCCGGTGCGTGCACGGTGGCCACGGCCCGGTGGCGGGTCGGCGCGGCGGCGAGGCGGGCCGCCACGAACGCCGCCGGATCGCCGCCGGGCAGGCGGCGGACGGGGACCCGCCGGCCGGTGAGCGTGAGGCCGGTGATGCGGTCGAGGCGGAAGATGCGCCAGTCGTCCCGCTCGGTGTCATGGGCCAGCAGGTACCAGAGGGCGTTCGAGGCGACCAGGTGCTGCGGCTCGACCCGGCGCGGGGCGGCCTCGCCCGTACGGGTGGTGTAGTCGAAGGTGACGACCTCGCGGTCCCGGCAGGCGACGGCCAGCGGCGAGAACAGGGCGGGGTCGGCACGCGGCCCGCGCGACTCCCACGTGATCCCGGCGACCGCGGACTGCAACGCCGTGACCTGGCCGCGCAGCCGGCGGGGCAGCACCTGCTCGAGCTTGGCCAGGGCCCGCAGCGCGGTCTCCTCGATGCCCGTCAGCCCGCCGGCCGCGGTCCGCAGCGCCACGGCGATGGCCACCGCCTCCTCGTCGTCGAGCAGCAGCGGCGGCAGATCGGAACCCGAAGCCAGCCGGTACCCACCGGCGTGCCCGCGCGCACTGTCCACCGGATACCCCAGCTCGCGCAGCCGGTCGATGTCCCGTCGGACAGTACGCACGGTGACCTGCAACCGCCCGGCGAGCTCGGCCCCGGACCACTCGCGGCGCGTCTGGAGCAGGGACAGCAGGCGCAGCATCCGGCCGGTCATGTCGCTCGTCATGCTCTCCACTATGGCCTGGTCAAAGGACATCCCCTGTCCTGAAAGGGACCTACCGTGGACTCGTCCATTGCAGACAAACCAGAAGGAACCACCATGAAAATCGCAATTCTGGGTACGGGCGGCGGCGCGCGCGAGCACGCGGCGAAGCTGGTCGAACTCGGGCACGAGGTGTACGTCGGCACCCGCGACCCCGAGGCGACGCTCGCCCGCACCGAGCCCGACATGATGGGCAACGCCCCGTACGGCCGGTGGCTCGCCGACCACCCCGGCATCACCCTGCTGACCTTCGGCGACGCTGCGGCCGCCGCCGACGACCTGGTCGTCAACGGCATCGACGGCCACAACGCGGTCGCCGCCCTCTCCGCCATCGCGGACCGGCTCGCCGGCAAGACGCTGGTCGACTACGCCGTCCCGTTCGTCTACAACCCCGACATCGAGCACCCGTGGCCCACGCCGTGGGGCGTCATGCCGAAGCTCGACCCCTGCGACACGGACAGCCTCGGCGAGCAGATCCAGCGCGCCCTGCCCGACACGAAGGTGGTCAAGAGCTTCGTCACGCAGGAGCAGAGCACCGTCGTCAACCCCGCCGCGGTCGGCGGCGGCGACCACACGATGTTCGTCGCGGGCGACGACACCGAGGCGAAGCAGCAGGTCACCGACCTACTGAAGGCGTACGGCTGGACGGACGTCCTCGACCTGGGCCCGCTGGTCTGCGCCCGGGGCATGGAGATGTACGCACACATGCACTCGGCGATCGGCTTCGGGCTGGGGCAGGAGTTCGGGGGGCACTTCGGGATCAAGGTGGTGCGGTGAGGG
>NZ_JAJAUZ010000020.1 GCF_020532645.1 Streptomyces bambusae | reverse complement strand
TCCGGCGTTTGAGGAGCGGGTTCGGGCGGAGCCCGGTGCCCGGCGCCGGCCGGGTTGCCCTTCTTGGGGGGGGGGGGCCCCCCCCCCCCCCCCCCCCCCCCCCGGGGGGGGGGGGGGGGGGGGGGGCGCCCCCCCCCCCCAGAACTGCAACCCGGCTGGCGCCGGGCACCGGGCTCCGCCCGGACCCGCGCCTCAAACGCCGGCGAGGCTGGGGGTGGCGGCGCCAGCCCCCCGGGCTCCACCCCGACCCCCGCCTCAAACGCCGGCGAGGCTGGGGGTGGCGGCGCCAGCCCCCCGGGCTCCACCCCGACCCGCGCCTCAAACGCCGGCGAGGCTGGATTTGCCCCCGCAGGGTCTCAAGCGCGCCGGCGGGGCCGGGTTTCGCCCCGCGGAGGCGGCGATGCCCCGCAGCAGCGGAGAGGGCCCCGCCGGGTCCGGGGCGGTGGCCCCGGTCAGGAGGTGCGGCGGGTCAGGGAGAGGAGGTCCCGGGCCGGGCCCGAGGGACGGGTACCGGCAGGCCAGACGGCCCGAAGCGCCCGCTCCAACGCCGCGCCGAGCACCGGCACGGCGACAAGCTGCCGAGCCCCCAGCTCCGCCCCGAGCGCCAGCTCACTCAGCACGCACGGCCCCGCCCCCGACACCGCCGCCGCCTTGACCGCGGTCGTGGAGGCCAGCTCCAGCAGCGGCGCCGCCAGCCCCCCGTACCCCGCCAGCGCCGCATCCAGCACCTGCCGCGTCCCCGACCCCTGCTCCCGCAGGATCAACGGCATCGCCGCCAGCTCGGCCACCGGCACCCCGGACCGCCGCCGCGCCCACGGATGCCCCGGCGCGACCGCCACCACCAGCCGGTCGTGGGCGATCACCACCGAGTCCAGCCCGTCCGGCACCCGCAGCCCCTCCACGAAGCCGAGGTCGTCCTCGTGCGCCAGCACCCGCTCGGCCACCGCCGCCGAGTTCCCGGCGTGCAGCGACACCGCCGTCCCGGGCCGCTCCCCCCGCAGCGCCACCAGCCACCCCGGAAGCAGGTACTCGGCGATCGTCATGCTCGCGGCGACCCGCAGCCGCGAATCCCGCCGCCCCCGCAGCGCCTGCGCCGCCGCGTCGAACGCCTCCGCCGCCTCCACCACGGGCCGCGCCCAGTCCGTGACCAGCGCCCCCTCCGCGGTGAGGGTCGACCCGCGCGGCGACCGGTCCACGAGCGCCACCCCGAGCCGTACCTCCAGCGCCCGGATCCGGGCGCTGGCCGCCGGCTGGGTGATGCCGAGCTGCCGGGCGGCCGCCCCCAGGCTGCCCAGCCGGGCCACCGCCAGCAGCAGCTCCAGGGCCCCGAGGTCGGGGACCCGGTGGGACAGCGGGGCCTCGGGCGGCGGACTGTGGGGCACTGTGCTCATAAGTCCAGTTTATGAGCCCATAGGAAGATCACCTCTACTGGCCGCCGTTCCCCCGGCGGACGCTGGACCCATGGCCCCGCTCACACACACCGAACCCGCCATCCGGCACCCCCGGACCCGTACCGAACCCGCCCCCGCCCGCCGCCTCCCGGCGCTGCGGCACCTGGGCCCGAACTGGTACGCCTCCGTCATGGGCACGGCGATCATCGCCAACGCGGGCGCCTCCCTCCCGTACGAGTTCCCCGGCCTCCGGGCCGCCTGCGAGCTGATCTGGGCGCTGTCCGCGCTCGCCCTCGCGGTCCTGCTGACCGCCCGGGCCGGCCACTGGCTGTGCCACCGCGACCAGGCCCGCGCCCACCTGCTGGACCCGGCCGTCGCCCCCTTCTACGGCTGCCTGTCGATGGCTCTGCTCGCGGTCGGCGCCGGCACCCTCACCGTCGGCCGCGACCTCATCGGCACCCCGGCCGCGGTGGCCGTGGACGCCGTCCTGTTCACCGCCGGCACCGCCATCGGCCTGGCCGCCGCCGTGGCCATACCGTTCCTGATGGTCACCCGGCACCGGCTCGCCCCCGGCTCCGCCACCCCCGTGTGGCTGCTGCCCGTGGTCGCCCCCATGGTCTCGGCCGCCGTCGGCCCGCTGCTCATCCCCCACCTGGCCGCCGGCCAGGCCCGCGAGGCCCTGCTGCTGGCCTGCTACGCGATGTTCGGGATCAGCCTGCTGGCCACCCTGCTGATGCTGCCGCTGATCTTCGGCCGGCTGCTGACCGGCGACCCGCTGCCCCTGGCACTGACCCCGACCCTGTTCCTGGTGCTGGGCCCGCTGGGCCAGTCGGTGACCGCAGTCAACCAGCTCGCCGACCAGGCCGCCGGCGCCGTCGACGCCTCGTACGCCCACGCCCTGAGCGCCTTCGCCGTGGTCTACGGCGTCCCCGTGATCGGTTTCGCCCTGCTGTGGCTGGCCCTGGCCGCCGCCCTGGTGGTCCGGGCCGCCCGGGACGGCATGGGCTTCGCGATGACCTGGTGGGCGTTCACCTTCCCGGTGGGCACCTGTGTCACCGGTGCCGAGGGCCTGGCCCGGCACACCGGGCTGATCGCCTTCCAGTGGCTGGCCGCCGCCCTGTTCGCGGTCCTGGTGACCGCCTGGCTGGCCGCCGCCTTCCACACCCTGCGCGGCCTGGCCGGCGGCCGCCTCCTCGCCGCCCCGGCCCCCGTCCGCAGCGTCCCGGCGGCTGCCTGACCGCTACGGCGTGCCCGGTGTTCCCGGAGCCGGCTGTTCCAGGTTCCACGCCTCGTGGGGGACTCCCCGCAGCGTGGCCGTGGACGCCGGCTCCGCCGGCTGCGGCGCCGCCTCCTCGGACCCGGCGCACGCACCGGTCAGCAGCACGGCACCGAGCACGAGAGCGGACAGGGCGGAACGTCGTACGAGGCGCATCCCCGCAGCGTACGCGGCCCCCGCCTGCCGACCGCCGAGCCGGGGCAGAATCCGGCCCCGCCAGGGGGCACCTCCCAGCCCCCTGGGACTGGGGGAGTCTGAGGCGCGGGGTCCGGGGCGGAGTCCCGAAAGCGTCACCCCCGACCCGCCGCCCCGCTCAGCGCCGCCCCCAGCACCTCCGGCGCCTCCCGCAACGAAGGCCCGTACCAGGTCAGGTGCCGGCCGCTGACCAGCGCCGCGGGCAGCCCCGGAAAGGCCTCCGGCCCGTCGCCGGCGGAGAACGCGTACGGCTCGTCGGGCAGCACCACCAGGTCGCAGCCGTGCGCGGCCGCCTCCGCCGCCGGCACCCGCGGATACCGCTCCGCGTGGTCCGCGTACACGTTGCGCACCCCCAGCCGGGCCAGCAGGTCTCCGGCGAACGTGTCCCGGCCGAGCACCATCCACGGCCGCCGCCACACCGGCACCACCGCCGACCGGGGCGGGCCCGGCCGGACGGCGGCCCAGGCGGTCTCCGCCTCGTCCAGCCAGCGCGGCCGGTCCAGCCCGCAGCCGTCGACGAGCACCCGGTGCAGCTCCCGGAAGGCCTGCGGCAGGTCGCGCACCTCGGTGACCAGCACCCGCAGCCCGGCATCCCGCAGGGCGGCCAGGTCCGGCTCCCGGTTCTCCTCCTCGTTCGCGAGCACCAGGTCGGGCCGGAGTGCGGCGATCGCCGGCACGTCCGGGTTCTTGGTGCCGCCGATCCGTACGGCGTCCAGGTCCGCGGGGTGGCTGCACCAGTCGGTGGCGCCCACCAGCAGCCCCGGCGCGGTCTCGGCGACCGCCTCGGTCAGCGAGGGCACCAGGGAGACGACCCGCATCAGCGGCCCGGCGGTTCGGCGGTGGCCTCGATGTGGTCACCGACGGCGACCACGAGGATCCGGGTGTCCTCGGTCGCGGCCCGCCACCGGTGCCGCACCCCGCCGGACAGGAACAGCGCGTCCCCGCTCTCCAGGCGGTAGGCCCGGCCCTCGGCCTCGACCTGGCAGGCGCCGGAGACCACGTACATCAGCTCGTCGTTGCGGTGCTGGTACTCGCGGCCCGCGTCCTGTTCGCCGGTGAACTCCAGCGCGTGCAGCTGGTGGTGACCGCGGACCAGCGGCCGCACCCCGGCGGCCGGCGCGAGGCCGGACGTGTCGTCGGCGCGCACCAGGTCCACGGTCCGGGTGGTGTCGGAAGCCGCCAGGAGTTCGACCGCGGTGGTCTCCAGCGCGTCCGCGACCCGTTCGAGGGAGCGCATGCTGGGGCGGGCCCGCTCGTTCTCTATCTGGCTCAGGAACGGCACCGACAGGCCGCTGCGCGCCGACACCGCGGCCAGCGTCAGCTGGAGCGCCCGGCGCCGCTTGCGCACGGCCACGCCGACCCGCAGCGGCTCCTTCGCGTCCTTCTCCCGGTCTTTCTCCTTGTCGTCCCGGTCATCCCGGGAGTCCCTGCCGTCCCTGGCGTCCCTGGCGTGATCGCCGTCCGTGTGGTCCATGGCGGGGCTGCCCTCCCCTTGTCCCGGCACATCGGTGTGCTGTAAGCACCTTACGCAGCTTCGGCACCAGGTTTCGCGCCCACGGCAGAGCCGCGCTACGCCCCCGGTGAACGTCCGCGCCCGGCCGGTCACCGTCAGTGGCGTGAGGCATGATCCTGGGTGTGACCCGACGCCTGATGCTCCTCGACACCGCTTCCCTCTACTACCGCGCGTACTTCGGGGTCCCGGACTCGGTCCGGGCGCCCGACGGGACGCCGGTCAACGCCGTGCGCGGCCTGCTGGACTTCATCACCCGGCTGGTTCAGGACCACCGCCCCGACGACCTGGTGGCCTGCATGGACGCGGACTGGCGGCCGCACTGGCGGGTCGAGCTGATCCCCACGTACAAGGCGCACCGGGTGGCGGTGGAGACGCCGGCCGGGCCGGACGAGGAGGAGACCCCCGACACCCTGCTGCCGCAGATCCCGGTGATCGAGGCGGTGCTCGACGCCTTCGGCATCGCCCGGGTGGGTGCCGAGGCCTACGAGGCGGACGACGTGATCGGCACTCTCACCGCGCGGTCCGCCGGCCCGGTGGACATCGTCACCGGCGACCGCGACCTCTACCAGCTGGTCGACGACGCGCGCGGGATCCGGGTGCTGTACCCGATCAAGGGTGTGGGCACCCTCCAGCTGACGGACGAGGCGGTGCTGCGGGAGAAGTACGGCGTGGACGGGCCGGGGTACGCGGACCTGGCGCTGCTGCGCGGCGACCCGAGCGACGGCCTGCCCGGGGTGCCGGGCATCGGCGAGAAGACGGCGGCGAAGCTGCTGGACGCGTACGGGGACCTGGCCGGGATCATGGCCGCGGTGGACGACCCGGCTTCGAAGCTGACCCCGGCGCAGCGGCGGCGGCTGGACGAGGCCCGGCCCTACGTGGCGGTGGCGCCGAAGGTGGTCCAGGTGGCCGCGGACGTGCCGCTGCCGGCCTTCGACCCGGCGCTGCCGTCCGCGCCGGCGGACCCGGCGGCCCTCGATGCGCTCGCGCACCGGTGGGGACTGGGTGGAGCCGTGGGGCGGCTGCTCTCCACTCTTCAGCACTGAAGGTGTTAACTTAGGCTTGCCTAAGTATTCCGGTGACCGCCGGAGCATCCAGGGGATCAGGGGAGAACCGTGGCAGAAGCACCCGCCCGCAAGGTCGGCACCGCCCGCGTCCTGCGCACCGAGCGCCTGACGCCGCACATGGTGCGGCTCGTCCTGGGCGGTGAGGAGCTGGCCGGGTTCGGGGCGGGCGATTTCACCGACCACTACATCAAGATCCTCTTCGCGGCCGAGGGCGCCGTCTACCCGGAGCCCTGGGACCTGGACGAGATCCGCGCCGCCTTCCCCCGCGAGCAGTGGCCGCGCAACCGCGCGTACACCGTGCGCTCCTGGGACCCGGCCCACCTGGAGATGACCGTCGACCTCGTCGTGCACGGCGACGAGGGCGTCGGCGGCCCGTGGGCGGCCCGGGTGCAGCCCGGCGAGCAGGTGTACTTCCTCGGCCCCGGCGGCGGGTACGCCCCGGACCCGGCCGCCGACTGGCACCTGCTGGCCGGTGACGAGAGCGCCCTGCCGGCGATCGCGGCCGCCCTGGAGCGGATCCCCGCGGGCGCGCACGTCCACGCCTTCATCGAGGTCTCCGGACCCGAGGAGGAAATCAAGATCATCACGGCCGACGGGATCGCCCCGGTCTGGCTGCACCGAGGCGACCGCCCGGTCGGCGAACTCCTCCAGCAGGCCGTGACCGGCCTCGACTTCCCGGCCGGCACCCCGCACGTCTTCGTCCACGGCGAGGCCGGCTTCGTGAAGGACCTCCGCCGCCACCTCCGCATCGACCGCGCCGTCCCGCGCGAGCGCCTCTCCATCTCCGGCTACTGGCGCCTCGGCCAGACCGACGAGGGCTGGCGCGCGATCAAGCGCGACTGGAACGCCCAGGTCGAGGCCGAGCAGGAGCAGCCGGACGCCGCCTGACCGGCCCGGGGCCCCGCCAAGGGGCCCCGGCCACCCGGCCGGGCACCGGCTCCGGCCTGCGGCAGAGCCCCGGCCCAGCCCTCCCCCTCACCCCGCGCCGCGTACAGTGACCCGGTGCGACGCCGCCCCACTCCGCCCCCGTCCCCCCTCCCCCAGCTGCACGGGATCGACCCCGTACGCCTGCGGCTGCCCGTCGACGGCACCTGGGAGACGCTCGGAGCGTTCCTGCACGACCGGTACGCGGGCGGGGCCGGCGCGGCGGCCATCGCCGGACTGCTCGACTCGGGCGGGATCGTCGGGGCCGACGGACGCCCCCGGCACGCCGGAGAGCCGTACGCCCCGGGCGCGTTCGTGTGGTTCCACCGCGAACTGCCGCCGGAGCCCGAAGTCCCCTTCCCCGTCGTCCTCGTCCACCGGGACGAGCACCTGGTGGTGGCCGACAAGCCGCACTTCCTCGCCACCACCCCGCGCGGCAGCCACGTCACGGAGACCGCCCTGGCCCGGCTCCGCCGCGACCTCGGCCTGCCCCACCTGAGCCCGGCGCACCGGCTGGACCGGCTGACCGCCGGGCTGGTCATGTTCACGGTCCGCCCCGAGGACCGCGGCGCGTACCAGAAGCTGTTCCAGGCCAAGGCGGTCCACAAGGAGTACGAGGCCGTCGCCCGCCACGACGAGGAGCTCGCGGCGACCCTGCCGCGCACCGTCCACAGCCGGATCGAGAAGGTCCGCGGGGTGATGGCGGCCACCGAGGTCCCCGGCCCGCCGAACGCGGCCAGCCGCATCGAACTCCTCGGTCACCGCGCCGGACTGGGCCACTACCGGCTGCTCCCGCACACCGGCCGCACCCACCAGCTGCGCGTCCACATGAACGCCCTCGGCATCCCCATCCTCGGCGACCCCGTCTACCCCGAGGTCACCGACCCGGCCCCGGACGACTACACGCGCCCGCTCCAGCTCCTGGCCCGCCGCCTGGAGTTCACCGACCCGGTCACCGGCCGGGCCCACCGCTTCGAAAGCACCCGCACCCTGGCCGCCTGGCCCCCGGACGCACCTTAGGCCGACGCGCCTCGGGCGTCGGCCGCCGAGCCATCCCGTTCCCGCCCCGCCGGCACCCCCGCGATCCGCAGTGCCGCATCGGCGGTGGCCTCCGCGAACGGGCCCACCGCCCGCAGCGGGTCCGCGTCGCGGATCAGCACCACGCCCTCGATCAGCCCGAACACCAGGTCGCCGCGCAGTTCCAGTTCGGGCCGGCCGAGCCCGGCGGCCGGCCCGGTCTGCGCCAGCAGCCGCCCGTACGCCCGCTTCAACTCCCGGTGCATGCGCCGGAATCCGGCGAACCGCTCACCGCGCACCTCCGGCAGCAGGTACAGCGCCCCCAGGTTGTGCGGCCCGCCGCACAACAGCAGGACGTCCGCCCGGCACAGCTCCCACAGCCGCCGCTCGGCCGTCCGGTGCCCCTCCCCGAGCAGCCGGCGGGCCAGCCGCAGCGAGGGCGCGACCGTCGACTCCAGGAGTTCGGCGAGGAGTTCCTCCTTGCCGCCGAAGTAGTGGTACATCGTCGCCTGCCGCATCCCGGCCCGCTCCGCCACCGCCCGGGTGGTGGTCGCCGCGTACCCGCGCAGCGCGAACAGCTCGGCCGCCGCCCCGAGAAGCTCCTCCCGCGGCGTCAGCCCGCTCTCCGGCCGCAGCCGGTCCGCCCGCGGGCGCCCCACCCGGCGGCCTGTCGTCCCCATCGCCAGATCGTCGCACAGCACGGCCGGATCCGATCATGCATGCAGACCACATCAGCACGGCCCCCGGCTCGGAGGAAACTCCAAGCCGGGGGCCGGAACACAGGTGGGGGCGGGCCGGTCTCTAGCCCACCGAGCTGTACGCCACCACGCCCCGCAGCAGCGCGTCCACCGCCTTGCGCGCGTTGCGCGCCACGGTGCTGCCGCCCGCACCCGGCGCGGCCGCCGCGATCTGCCCGAGCACGTCGATGACCTGCTTGCACCAGCGCACGAAGTCGCCGGCCGGCATCTCCGCCTCGCGCAGCACCTCGTCCAGGCTCTTGTCCGACGCCCACTGGTAGGCCGCCCACGCGAACCCGAGGTCGGGCTCGCGCTGCCCGACGCCCTCGGCCTGGTTGATCCGGTGCTCCTCCTCCAGGGCGTCCAGCCGCCCCCAGATCCGCACCATCTCGCCCAGCGCGACCTTCGCCGCGCCGCCCGGCACCTTCGGCGCCACCGCGTCGTCGGACTGCCGCGCCTCGAAGACCAGCGCGGACACGCACGCGGCCAGCTCGGCCGGGCTCAGACCCTCCCAGATGCCCGCCCGCAGGCACTCCGACGCCAGCAGGTCCAGCTCGCCGTACAGCCGGGCCAGCCGCCTGCCGTGCTCGGTGACCTCGTCCTCGCGCAGGTAGTCCAGCTCGGTCAGCAGCGCGTGGATCCGGTCGAAGGTCCGGGCGATCGTGTTCGTCCGCCCCTCGATCCGCCGCTCCAGCTGCCTGGTGTCCCGCTGCAGCCGGTGGTAGCGCTCCGCCCAGCGGGCGTGGTCCTCGCGCTCGTCGCAGCCGTGGCACGGGTGCGCCCGCAGCTCGGTGCGCAGCCGCGCGATCTGCCGGTCGTCCGCCGCGGCCGCCCGGCCCGGCCGGTGCCGGTCCGGCACGATGTGCCCGGCCTTGGTCCGCAGCGCCGACGCCAGATCACGCCTCGACTGCGGGGACTTCGGGTTGAAGGACTTCGGGATGCGCATCCGCTCCAGCACCTCCACCGGCACCGGGAAGTCGATCGACGCGAGCCGCTTGACCTGCCGCTCCGCCGTCAGCACCAGCGGGCGCGGGCCCTCCTGGTACTCGAACCCGCGGTGCCCGTTGGACCGCCCGGCCGGCACGCCCGGGTCCAGCACCAGCGCCAGACCCGCGAACTTGCCGGTCGGCACGTGGATGACGTCACCCGGCTTCAGCCGTTCCAGCGAGGCCGCCGCCTGCGCCCGGCGCTGCGCCGCACCCTGCTTGGCCAGATCCGTCTCCCGGTCCTTGAGGTCCCGGCGCAGCTGCGCGTACTCCTCGAAGTTCCCCAGGTGGCAGGTCATGCCCTCCCGGTAGCCCTCCAGGCCCTCCTCGTTGCGCTGGACCTGCCGGGAGATGCCGACCACCGAGCGGTCCGCCTGGAACTGCGCGAACGAGGTCTCCAGCAGCTCGCGCGAGCGGTGCCGCCCGAACTGCTGCACCAGGTTCACGGCCATGTTGTACGACGGCCGGAAGCTGGAGCGCAGCGGATACGTACGGGTGCCCGCGAGGCCCGCGAGCGCGCCCGGGTCCATCCCGCGCTGCCAGAGCACCACCGCGTGGCCCTCGACGTCGATGCCGCGGCGCCCGGCCCGGCCGGTCAGCTGCGTGTACTCACCGGGGGTGATGTCCGCGTGCTGCTCGCCGTTCCACTTGACCAGCTTCTCCAGGATCACCGTGCGCGCGGGCATGTTGATGCCCAGCGCCAGCGTCTCGGTGGCGAACACCGCCTTGACCAGCCCGCGGACGAACAGCTCCTCGACGACCTCCTTGAAGGTCGGCAGCATGCCCGCGTGGTGCGCGGCGATGCCCCGCTCCAGGCCCTCCAGCCACTCGAAGTACCCGAGGACGTGCAGGTCTTCGGCCGGGATGGAGGCGGTCCGCTCCTCGACGATCTCGCGGACCTTCGCGCGCGCCTCGTCGTCGTTGAGCCGCAGGCCCGCGTACAGGCACTGCTGGACGGCGGCCTCGCAGCCGGCCCGGCTGAAGATGAAGGTGATGGCGGGCAGCAGCCCCTCGTTGTCGAGGCGCTCGATGACCTCGGGACGGCCCGGGGTCCAGATCCGGCTGCGCGAGCGGCGCTCCCGCTCCCGGTCGGCCTCCCGGACCATCTTGCCGCGCCGCCGGTCCCGCGGGTTGTACGTACGGCTGTTCTCCATGCGCGCCATGCGCAGCAGATCGGGGTTGACCTCGCGGCGGGCGGAGCCGCGGCCGCCGTGGTCGCTCTCCTCCTCGAACAGGTCGTAGATCCGCCGGCCGGCCATGACGTGCTGCCACAGCGGGACCGGCCGCTCCTCGGAGACGATCACCTGGGTGTCGCCGCGGACGGTGTCCAGCCAGTCGCCGAACTCCTCGGCGTTGGAGACGGTCGCGGAGAGCGACACCAGGGTCACCGACTCGGGGAGGTGGATGATCACTTCCTCCCAGACGGCGCCGCGGAACCGGTCGGAGAGGTAGTGCACCTCGTCCATCACCACGTAGCCCAGACCCAGCAGCGACTGCGAGCCCGCGTACAGCATGTTCCGCAGCACCTCGGTGGTCATGACCACGATCGGCGCCTCGGAGTTGACGCTGTTGTCGCCGGTCAGCAGGCCGACCTTGGCGGCGCCGTAGCGCTTGACCAGGTCGGCGTACTTCTGGTTGGACAGCGCCTTGATGGGCGTGGTGTAGAAGCATTTGCGGCCCTGCGTCAGGGCCAGGTGTACGGCGAACTCGCCGACGATCGTCTTGCCCGACCCGGTCGGTGCGGCCACGAGCACGCCCTTGCCGGCTTCCAGCGCCTTGCACGCCTCGATCTGGAACGGGTCCAGACCGAATTCGTACATCTCGCGGAAGGGGGCCAGGGCAGTGGCCTCCTCGGCGGCGCGGATCCGGGCAGCGGCGTACCGCTCGGCGGGGGAGAGGTCCTCTGTCATCTTGTCTCCGAGCCTACCCGCCCCCTCTGACAGCGGGCGCGATCTTTATTTGCCGGTCAGGACCCGTCCCGCGGCGGGCATGCGGCCCGCCTGCGGATGACTGAGATGGGTACCCCGCCGGACCCGCGGGAACACCCGCGGGGCCCGGCGCTCCGGCCCGGCCGCCCGCCGCGGCTCAGGTGGCGTCGTCGTAGCCGTTGATCCGGTGCCGGCCGCCGTCGGCCTGCTCGGGGAGCGGGGAGGGCGCCCCGACCCGCTCGGCGCCGCCGATGTCCGACGGGGTCAGGTCCAGGTCCGAGGCCTCGTCGTCGTCGAGGCCGGCGTCCGGGTTGCCGCGCGCGCGCCGCCGGTCGTTGAGCCAGCAGATCGCGAGGGCGGCGAAGTACAGGGCCACGATCGGCCCGGCCAGCGCCAGCATGGTCAGCGGGTCGCCGGTGGGCGTCGCGAACGCGGCGAAGACCGTGATGCCGAGCACGAACCCGCGCCACCAGCCGCCCAGCCGCTTCGCGGTGAGCACCCCGGTGACGTTCAGCAGGATCAGCAGCAGCGGCAGCTCGAAGGCCAGGCCGAACACCACGACCATGCGGGTCACGAGGTCGAGGTAGTCGTCGACCGGCAGCAGGTTGCGGGCGTTCTCCGGGGTGAACTCCAGCAGGATCTGGGCCGTCTGCGGGAGGATCGTGTACGCCAGCACCGCGCCGCCGAGGAACAGCGGGGCGCCGACCGCCACGAAGCTGATCGCGTACCGCTTCTCGTGGCCGTGCAGGCCCGGGGCCACGAAGGCCCACAGCTGGTACAGCCACACCGGCGCGGACAGCACCACACCGGCCGCGAGGGACACCTTGAGGGCGATCGAGAACGGCGCGATGAGGCCGTTGACGGTCATGTCGGCACAGGGCCGGCCGTTGACCTGCTTGACCACACCCTGGGTGCAGCCGACGGAGTCCAGCATCGGCTTCAGCATGAAGTCGATGAGGTCCTTGTAGAAGAACGCGGCGGCGACCGTGATCACCAGGATCGCCAGGACCGACTTCAGCAGGCGGTTTCGCAGCTCGCGCAGGTGCTCGGCGAGGGGCATCCGCCCCTCGGCGTCCTTCTCCTGCTTCTCCTGCTTGCGGGCAGACTTGAGCAACCCACGTCCCTCGTCTCGTGCAGTGGTCAACAGCGGGGTGGAGCGGACGGCCTGGTCAGCCCTGCGTGGTGCGGCCGGGCTCGCTCACCGGGCGGGCGCTGGTGACGTCTCCGGGCGCGGCCTGGATGGTCTTCGGGGCGGCCTGCGGCGCGGACTGCTCGGCGGGCGCGTCGGCAGCCGGCTCGTCGTCCTTCTTCATGGCCTTGGCCTCGCTCTTGAGGATGCGGGCCGACTTGCCGAGGGAACGGGCCATCTCCGGCAGCTTCTTGGCACCGAACAGCAGCAGGATGACAGCGATGATCAGAACGATCTCGAGGGGCTTCAGATTGCCGATCATGTGTGGCTTCCTTCTCACCGAGGCGGCTGGAGCTGGTTGCTGCGGCCGGCCGGGCTGCCGCCCGCCGATCGCGTCTGCCAAGGATCGTAACCCGGGGGTGTGAACGCCCGGCAATCCCCCGGCGTCCTCACGATTGCGTACCGGCCGTCCTGATCATCTCTCCCGACGCGGCCAGCCCGGTGGCGGCATCCTCCAGCTCACCTGCGGCGCTGCTGATCCGGCGGCTCGACTCGGCCACCTGGAGCGACAGCCTGCGCACCTCCACGAACACCCGCACCGCGGGCACGGCCAGCACGACCAGCCCCAGGAACCCCAACACGATTGCGATCATCGGCCACAGCATGCCCGCAGCCTAGTGCCGCGACCGCGGGAGCCGGCACCCGCGGCCACGGCCCGGAGCCGTCCTACACGCTGCGCAGCGTCCGGACCCCGCCCCCGGTCAGCAGCTCCACGATCCGCTCCCCCGCCGGCTTGCGGACCGCCACCCCGCACTCGGGGCAGGTGAACGAGTAGAACGTCGAGCGCCTGCTGCCGCCGATGGCCAGCCGCAGGGCACCCGCCGCCAGCTCGAACCGGGCCCGGCAGTCCGGGCAGGCGGCCTTGAACAGGACCTCCCCCACCACCGCGGACAGCCCCTGCTTCCCCGACTCTCTCCGCGCCATGCCCGCCGCCCCCTTCAGCCCCGGACCCCTTGACCGTCCTCCGCCTCCCGCTGCTGCGGCAGGTCGTACGCCTCCAGCGCCTCGCGGGCCGCCCGGGCGGCGCTCTCCGCCAGCTCCTGCGGCGCCACGATCCGGCCGTCCCGGCCCAGCCGCAGCGCCAGCCGGCGCAGCGACGCCGGCTCCGGGGTGCGCAGCGCGATCCGCAGGCCGCCGTCCGGCAGCTCCCGGGCGCTGTCGTGCGGGTAGTACTCGGCCACCCAGCGGCCGCCCGGCCCGACCTCCACGACGACCTCCGGGTCCTCGGCGGCCGGCTGCACCAGCCCCTCGGACAGGTCCCGCGGCTCGATCGCCGGCGGCTCGGCCCGCTCGTCGAGCAGCCGGATCTCGGCCACCCGGTCCAGCCGGAAGGTGCGGCGCGCCTCCGACAGGTGGCACCACCCCTCCAGGTACGTGTGGCCGACCGCGAACAGCCGGATCGGGTCCACCGTCCGCTCGGTCAGCTCGTCCCGGGCCGGCGAGTAGTAGCGCAGCCACAGCCGGCGGCGCTCCGAGATCGCCCGGTCGACGTCCGCGAAGACCCCGCCCTCCGACTCGAAGGTCACCGACAGCCGGGCACTGGCCCCGGCCGCCTCGCCGGCCGCCGCCTCCAGCTTCGCGGTGGCCCGCAGCAGCGCGTCCCGGTCGCTCTCCCGCAGCCCCGGCAGGGTCGCCACCGCCCGCGCCGCCACCAGCAGCGCGGTCGCCTCGTCGGCGGCCAGCCGCAACGGCTCCGCCGTGGACTCCCCCGACGCATCGGGATTGCGCCACCAGATGCGCTCCCCGTCCGTGTCGATGTCGAGCAGGTCCCCGCCCCGGAAGCTGGTCCCGCACATCGGGAGCACGTCGAGGTCCGAGATCAGCTCGTCCTCCGTGATCCCGAACGCGCGCGCGACGTCCGCGATGTGCGCCCCCGGGCGCTCCCGCAGGTACGTCACGAGCGACAGCATCCGCCGGGTCTGGTCAATGGCATTCGCCGCCATGCTGGTACGCGTCCCCCTCAGCCCTTGGCCACGGCTCGCAGCCGGTCCACCACATCAGCCCGCAGGTCCGCGGGTTCCAGCACCACCACGTCCGGCCCGAACTCGACCAGCCAGGCGTCCAGTCCGTGCCCGTACGGGATCTCCAGCTCGTCCCAGCCGCCGCCCAGCTCCCGCACCGCGGAGGCCTTGGCGCGCAGCGGGTAGCCGGCCCCGGACCGCAGCCGGATCAGCGCCGACCGGTCGGCCGTCTCCCCGGCCCAGCCCGCCACGGTCTCCCGCACCGTCACCACGTCCGGCACCTCGGCCGTGTAGGCCCCGGCCCGCGACTTCACCTTGCCGGTGATCCGCGACAGCCGGAACACCCGCTCCGCGCCGCGCTCCCGGTCGAAGCCCGCCAGGTACCACTGGCCGCGCCAGCACTCCAGCGCCCACGGCTCGACCTGCCGCTGCTCCGGCCGCGCCGCGTTCGACTTGCGGTAGTCGAAGACCACCGGCCGCCGGTCCCGGCAGGCGAGCATCAGCGGCTCGAAGGCCGCCTCGTGCACGGGGATCCGCGGCTCGATCGCGCTGTGCTGGCCCTCGAACGGATCACCCGCCTCCGGCATGCCCGCCGCCCGCAGCTTCTGCAGGGCACCGCTGGCCGCCCCGGCGAGGCGCGCCTGCTGCCAGACCTTCGCCGCCAGCCCCAGCGCGGCCGCCTCCTCGGCGTCCAGCGACACCGGGGGCAGCCGGTTGCGGTCCCGGCGCGCCAGGTAGCCGGTCTCGCCCTCGATGTTCTCCACCGTCTCGATGACCAGGCCCAGTTCGCGCAGGTCGTCCTTGTCCCGCTCGAACATCCGGTTGAAGGCCTCGTCGTTCGCGGCCTCCATGTACGCCTCGATGGACCCGCGCAGTTCGCGCTTGCTGAGCGGCCGCCGCGTCCCCAGCAGACACAGTGCCAGGTTCATCAGCCGCTCGGCCTTGGCAATCGCCATCGACGCCCTTCCCCGCATCCGTACACAGTCGTGACCGTTGACCGTACCGCCCCGCCGCGCCCCCGCAAAAGCGAGGGGCCCCCGCCGTCCGGCAGGGGCCCCTCACTGATCGCGGCTGTCCGGATCAGACACCCATCAGGTCACACACGAAGATCAGCGTCTCGCCCGGGGCGATCGCGCCGCCCGCGCCGCGGTCGCCGTAGGCGAGGTGCGCGGGGATCACCAGCTGGCGGCGGCCGCCCACCTTCATGCCCTGGATGCCGCGGTCCCAGCCCGTGATGACCTGGCCGGCGCCCAGCTTGAACTCCAGCGGGTTCCCGCGGTTCCAGGAGGCGTCGAACTCCTCGCCCGTGGAGAGGGCGACACCCACGTAGTGGACCTTGACGAAGTCCCCCGCCTTGGCCTCGGCGCCGTCGCCCTCCCAGAGGTCCTTGATCACCAGGTCGGCCGGAACGCCGTCCTCGTAGAAGTCGATCTCGGGCTTCTCCAGCTTGCTCACGAACAGCTCCTCAAACTAAAACAGGTCAACCGGGACAGTCTTACACCACCGTGAGGATGTCGAGCGCGAACACCAGCGTCGACTTGGCCGGGATGGCGCCGTTCGCCTTCTCCCCGAAGCCCTCCGACGGCGGCAGGACCAGCAGCACCCGGCTGCCCGCCTTCTTGCCCGCGATGCCGTTCTTCAGACCCTTGACGGTCAGCTGGTCCAGCGGCCAGTTCACCGTGTTGCCCTGCGCGTAGGTGCTCTCGAAGAGCTTGTCGCCCTTCCAGATCTTGCCCACGTACTTCACGACGACGGTGTCCGTCGGCTTCACGACCGGGCCGGTGCCCTCGATCACGTAGTTCGACACCAGCTTCGCCGGCGCCTCGCCCGCGGGCACCTTCAGCGACGGCTCCTTGCCGTCGGTGTTCGTCCCGACCTGCGGCAGCGCCTTGTCGTCCTGCGGCACGGCCTTGCCCGTCGCGGACAGCGGGATCGTCTTCGCCTTCACGATGTCGACGACGAACACCAGCGTCGCGTTCGCCTTGATCTTCGGCGGCGAACCGGCAGCGCCGTAACCCAGGTCCGGCGGGATCACCAGCTCGACGCGGCTGCCGACCTTCTGACCCTCGAGGCCCTGGTCCCAGCCCTTGATGACGCCGCCCGCGCCGATCGTCAGCTGGAACGGCTCCCCGCGGTCGAAGCTGTTGTCGAACGGCTCCGTGCCGTCCCAGGTCTGGCCGAGGTAGTTCACATCGGCCGCGTCGCCCTTCTTCAGCGCCGGGCCCTTGCCCTCGCTGATCACCACGACCTTCAGCTTCTTCGGGGGTTCCCCCTCCCCCTTCGCCAGGGTGGGCTTCTCCCCGAACTTGGCGCCCGCGGTGATGGCGGGAGCGCCGTTCTTCATGGTGGCGGAGTCGGAGCTGCCCGAGTCGTCGCCACAGGCCGCTGTCGACAGCAGCAGCAGGGGGACGACCAGCAGGCCGGCAAGTCGGCGCACGTGTTCCTCAGATCTCAGACGGCAACGGTCGCCGCCACTCTAAGGCGTAGTCAGGGCCCCGTACGAGAACCGTACGGGGCCCTGTGGTGCGCGACACGCACGCGACGTCCGTGCTACATGCCCGCGATCAGCTTCTCCACCCGGTCGTCCACCGACCGGAACGGGTCCTTGCACAGCACGGTCCGCTGCGCCTGGTCGTTGAGCTTCAGGTGCACCCAGTCCACCGTGAAGTCCCGGCGCTGCTCCTGCGCCCGGCGGATGAAGTCACCGCGCAGCCGCGCCCGAGTGGTCTGCGGGGGCACCGACTTGCCCTCGAAGATCTTCAGGTCGTTGCAGATCCGCGCCGCCTGCCCCTTGCGCTCCAGCAGGTAGTACAGACCCCGCCGCCGGTGGATGTCGTGGTACGCGAGGTCTATCTGCGCGACCCGCGGGTTCGACATCGTCATGTTGTGCTTGGCCCGGTACCGCTCGATCAGCTTGTACTTGATGACCCAGTCGATCTCGGTTCCGATCCGGTCCAGGTCCTCCTGCTCGACCGCGTCGAGCGTACGGCCCCACAGCTCCAGGACCTGCTCGACCGTCCCGGTCCGGATCCCGCGCCGCTCCGCGAAGTCCACGGCCTTGTCGTAGTACTCCCGCTGGATCTCCAGCGCCGAGGCCTCCCGGCCGCTCGCCAGCCGCACCTTGCGCTGCCCCGTGATGTCGTGACTGACCTCGCGGATCGCCCGGATCGGGTTCTCCAGGGTCAGGTCCCGCATCACCGTGCCCGCCTCGATCATGCGCAGCACCAGATCGGTGGCCCCGACCTTCAGCAGCATCGTCGTCTCGGACATGTTCGAGTCGCCCACGATCACGTGCAGGCGCCGGTACCGCTCCGCGTCCGCGTGCGGCTCGTCCCGGGTGTTGATGATCGGCCGCGACCGGGTGGTCGCGGAACTGACGCCCTCCCAGATGTGCTCCGCACGCTGGCTCACGCAGTACACCGCACCGCGCGGCGTCTGCAGCACCTTGCCGGCCCCGCAGATCAGCTGCCGGGTCACCAGGAACGGGATGAGGATGTCGGCCAGCCGCGAGAATTCCCCGTGCCGCGCCACCAGATAGTTCTCGTGGCAGCCGTACGAGTTGCCCGCGGAATCGGTGTTGTTCTTGAAGAGGTAGACGTCGCCCGCGATTCCCTCCTCGTGCAGACGGCGTTCGGCGTCGACGAGCAGGCCCTCCAGAATGCGCTCGCCCGCTTTGTCGTGGGTGACCAGCTCGGTCACGTTGTCACATTCGGGAGTTGCATATTCCGGATGCGAACCCACGTCGAGGTACAGACGGGCACCGTTCCGCAGGAAGACATTGCTGCTGCGGCCCCATGAGACGACACGGCGGAAGAGGTAGCGCGCCACTTCGTCAGGAGACAGTCGGCGCTGTCCCCTGAACGTGCACGTGACGCCGTACTCGTTCTCCAGCCCGAAAATGCGGCGGTCCATGACTGAACATTACGCCTTCTGCTGTGTTCTGAAACCGGGTTCGAGAGCGGCGTTCCGATCATTTTCCGATGAGTCGCCGGCCGGCACCTCCGCCGGAGCCGCCGGCGAACCCGCCACCGCCACGCTCCGGCCCGGACCCGACAGCACCCGCTGAGTGGCCGTCAGCACCAGCCACGCCGCCACACCCGCAGCCACCGCCACGCCGAAACCGCGCGCCGCACCCCCGGACTCCACCGCCGGACCCGCCAGCGCCGTACCGATCGCCGCCCCCACACCGAAGAACGTCACCAGCCACGAGAACGCCTCCGTCACCGTGCCGCGCGGCGCGTGCCGGTCCACCACGATGAACGCACACGCGATCGCCGGCGCCAGGAACACACCCGCCAGCGCCGTCAGCGCCGTCATCGCCACCGGACCCGGCAGGAGCAGCAGCGGCACGTAGCCCAGGGCCAGCAGCGCCACCAGAGTCCGCAGCCGCCCCTCCGCCGGACCGGCCCACTGCCGCGCCCCGTACGTCACGCCGCCGACCAGCGCACCCAGGCCCAGCGCCGCCATCAGCCAGCCGTACACCGTCGCACCGCCGTGGTGGTCCGCGTACGCCATCGCGGCCACCGCGATGGAACCGAGCGCGGCACCCACGAAGAAGAACGCACCCAGCAGCGCCAGCAGGCCCTTCGACCGCAGGGCACCCAGCCAGTGCGCCTCGCGCGGCGCCGACCGCCAGGTCCGCGACGGCTCCGAGACCACCACCGACAGCGCGCCCAGCACCCCCGCCGCGTTCAGCACCAGCAGCGCCACCTGCGGCGACCACAGCGACACGCACAGGGTCACCACCAGCGGACCCACCGTGTACATGACCTCCTGGGCCACCGCGTCCAGCGCGTACGCCGCGTGCACCCGGTCCTCACGGCCGCCGAGCACGCTCGGCCACAGCGCCCGCAGACCGCCCTCCAGCGGCGGGGTGAACAGACCCGCCACGACCACCGAGCCGTACGCCAGCGGCGCCGACCCGATCCCCGAGAACGCCAGACCCGCCATGCCCAGGGCCGACACCACCGCCGCCGGCAGCTGCACCCGCGGCTGCCCGTACAGGTCGACGGCCCGCCCCAGCAGCGGCTGCCCCACCGCGTTCGCCACGCCGTACGCGGCCGCCAGCGCACCCGCCAGGCTGTAGCTGCCGCCCTCGCCGCGCACGAACAGCACGATCGCGATCGACGCGACGCCGTTGGGCAGCCGCCCGATCAGCGTGCCCGCCAGCAGGCGCGCGGCATGCCGGGTCCTGAGCAGTTCCGCGTATCCCGCGGCCATGTCCGCCCCTCTCCGCCCGGACCCTTCCGGGGTAATACGTATAACCAACGCCGTCATACGTACCATGTCCCCCAGCGGCGGGTCCACTCCCGCACCGCCCACCCACCGTCTGACCTGCACTCCCGGAGAGCACCTGTGACCAGGCCCACCAGCCGCGACGTCGCCCGGGCCGCCGGGGTCTCCCAGGCCACCGTCTCCCTCGTCCTCGGCGACAAGTGGCGCGGCCGCGTCTCCGAGCGCACCGCCGGCCTGGTACGCGACACCGCCCGCACCCTCGGCTACCGCCCCAACCTCGCCGCCCGCAACCTCCGCCTCGGCCGCACCCGCACCGCCCTGCTCGTCGTCCCCGCCCTCACCAACGAGTTCTTCGCCCGCGTCTACACCGGCGCCGCCCGCATCGCCGCCGAACACGACTTCGGCGTCGTCCTCTACCTCTCCCCCGACGGCACCGGCCCCGCCCGCGACCCCTTCCCCTCCGCCCGCGCCGCCCTCGACGGCGTCATCGCCTCCTCCATGGCCGCCGGCGCCCTCGACGCCATCCACGGCGAGGAACTCCCCCTCGTCATGCTCGACAGCAACCCCGCCGCCGGCACCGCAGCCGCCTTCGTCAACGTCGCCCTCGCCGACGGCATGCACCAGATCGCCGGCCACCTCCTCGACCTCGGCCACCGCGACGTCGTCCACCTCGCCGCCGCCGTCGACACCTGGACCTTCGACGTCCGCGCCGACGCCCTCGCCACCGCCTTCGGCCGGGCCGGCGCCCGGCTGCGCACCGTCCGCGCCGCCCTCAACGTCGACGCCGGCCGCACCGCCCTGGAGGCCTTCCTCACCGAGGCCGCCGAGCGGCCCACCGCCGTCGTCTGCGACGACGACATCCTCGCCGCCGGCGCCTGCAAGGCCGCCCGCCGGCTCGGCCTGCGCATCCCCCAGGACCTGTCCGTCACCGGCTTCGACGACCTGGCCCTCGCCGGCGCGGTCGAGCCCGAGCTGACCACCGTCGCCCTGCCCGCCGAGCGGGTCGGCGAGCAGGGCATGCACGCCCTCCTCACCGTCCTCGAAGGCCGCCCCTGGGAGTCACCCGACCTCCCCGTCACCCTCAAGGTCCGCGGCTCCACCGCACCCCCGCCGCTCCCCCGCTGACCCCGCCCCGGACACGGCAGTGCCCCGGCCCGCACACGGCGGACCGGGGCACCGGGCTCCGGAGGCTACGCGGACTCCTCCGGCGCCTCGTCGTTCGACACGGCGTCGGCCTGGGCCTCCGCCGCCACCACCGGCTCCAGCAGCCGCTCCAGCTGCCGGCCCCGGATCCGCTTGAACTTCCGCTGCTGCGACCTGGTCCGGTCCAGCACCGCGACCTCCAGCCGGTCCGCGGGGATCTCCCGGTCCGCACCGTTGGTCTGGTTCGACAGCGCCTGGACCGCGAGCTTCAGCGCCTCCGACAGCGTCATGCCGTCCCGGTGCCGCTGGTCGAGGAAGGTGCTGATCTGCTCGGCGTTGCCGCCGACCGCGACCGAGCCGTGCTCGTCCACGATCGACCCGTCGTGCGGGAGGCGGTAGATCTGGTCGCCCGCGGCGGTCGCCCCGACCTCCGCGACCACCAGCTCCACCTCGTACGGCTTCTCGGCCGCCGAGGAGAAGATGGTGCCGAGGGTCTGGGCGTACACGTTCGCCAGCCCACGGGCCGTCACGTCGTCGCGGTCGTAGGTGTATCCGCGGAGGTCGGCGTAGCGCACACCGCCGATCCGCAGGTTCTCGTACTCGTTGTACTTGCCGGCCGCCGCGAAACCGATGCGGTCGTAGATCTCGCTGAACTTGTGCAGCGCGCGGGACGGGTTCTCACCGACGAACACGATGCCGTCGGCGTACTGCAGCACGACGAGGCTGCGGCCGCGGGCGATGCCCTTGCGGGCGTACTCCGCCCGGTCGGCCATCGCCTGCTGGGGGGAGACGTAGAACGGAGTCGACACCGGCTGTCCGTCCCTTTCTTCTCGGGTGACGAGGACTCAGAGGAGGGCCGCGCGCGGCCCGTCGGGCTGCTCCAGGCGGTGCTCGGTGACCGAGCGGGCCAGTGCCGAGGACTCGTCCTCGGTGAGCCTCCTGAAGCCCTCGTCCGTGATGACGGTGACGATGGGGAAGATCCGGCGGGCGAGGTCCGGGCCGCCGGTCGCCGAGTCGTCGTCGGCGGCGTCGTACAGCGCCTGCACGACCAGCGTGGTGGCCTCCTCCTCCGTCAGATCGGGGCGGTACAGCTTCTTCATCGACCCGCGGGCGAAGATCGAGCCCGAACCCGTGGCCGCGAAGCCGTGCTCTTCGGACCGGCCGCCCGTGACGTCGTACGAGAAGATCCGGCCCTTCTCCCTGCCCTCGTCCCAGCCGGCGAACAGCGGGACGACGGCCAGGCCCTGCATGGCCATGCCGAGGTTGCCGCGGATCATGGTGGACAGGCGGTTCGCCTTGCCCTCCAGGGAGAGCGTCGCGCCCTCCACCTTCTCGAAGTGCTCCAGCTCCAGCTGGAACAGCTTCACCATCTCCACGGCCAGGCCGGCGGTGCCGGCAATGCCGACCGCGGAGTACTCGTCCGCCGGGAACACCTTCTCGATGTCCCGCTGCGCGATCATGTTCCCCATGGTCGCCCGCCGGTCACCGGCGAGCACGACACCCCCGGGGAACGTCGCCGCCACGATGGTCGTCCCGTGCGGCGCCTCGACGATTCCCTCCGGCAGCTTCCGGTTCCCCGGCAGCATCTCGGGAGAGTGACTGCCGAGGAAGTCCATGAAGGACGAAGACCCCGGCGTCAGGAAGGCTGCTGGAAGACGCCCGGTGCTCAAGTTTTTTGCTTCCACGCGTTTCCCTCCAGGTATGCGATCGCCCGCCGAAGGGTGTCGGGATCGTCTCCCAACTTTCCGATGGCCGAATTACAGTTGAAGCACAGTACGCCACGGACCTTACCCGTCTCATGGCAATGATCCACATGCACCGCGGGGACCCTACGGCAGATCAGGCACAGGCCGCCCTGCTCTGCGATCATCAGGTCACGTTCCGCCTCGGTGAGCCCGTAAGAGCGCTTGAGATGACTGGCGCGGTTCTCCGAAGCGCGGCACGGCTTGCAACGGGTCGAGAACCCGTCGGAGGCCGACTTGTTCCGGTCCCATTCCGAGTGAGGCTTGATCTGCTTGCACTTGCGGCAGTACTTGTGTCCTGCGGGGGTCTCCACCCTAGGGCGGACGTTCACGCCCCGCGCCGTCTGCCTCTGCTGGTGGTACTCGGCTGCGCACGGCCTGCAGTAGCACTGCAGGCCGTCCCGCATGGCCCGATTCGAGGCGAAGGCATCAAGCGACTTCATCTGCCGACATCGCCCACACTGCTTCCGATCCACAGATCAAGCCCCCCTCACAGCGACCCCGCCTTGGATTCTAAGGCGAAGTCACTCTCCACCCTTCTGAACGAAGGACCGCACGAAATCCTCCGCGTTCTCCTCGAGCACATCATCGATTTCGTCCAGAACGGAGTCGACGTCGTCGGAGAGCTTCTCCTGCCTCTCCTTGAGGTCGGACTGGGCTTCTGCCGCCTGCTCCTCGACCTCCTCCGTCGAGTGCGTGGCCTTCTGCTGTCCGCCGCCGGTGTCCTTGGTCGCCATGTCTCCCTCACCCCGCTCGGTTCGCACGCTCGTGGAGAGATTCCGGGGACGGAATCTCAAGATCAGACCCTGCTCAGACCCTACATTCAGAGCCCCGGTTTCGGGCCGGTCATTTCAGGAACGCCCGGGTTCTCTGCGCTTCATGTCCATGATTCCCAGGCGCCGTGGCTTTAGCCCCGGTCAGCCGCCCGAAAGGACCCGGACCAGGTCCTCGGCCGTGCGGCAGCGGTCCAGGAGCTCCTTGACGTGGTTCCTGGTGCCGCGCAGCGGCTCCAGGGTGGGCACCCGCTGGAGGGAGTCCCGCCCGGGGAGGTCGAAGATGACCGAGTCCCAGGAGGCCGCGGCCACGTCGTCCGCGTACTGCTCCAGGCAGCGGCCGCGGAAGTAGGCCCTGGTGTCCTCCGGCGGCTTGCTCTCGGCCCGTTCCACCCCCGGCTCGTCCAGCAGCCGCTTCATCTTGCCGCGGGCCACGAGGCGGTTGTACAGCCCCTTCTCGGGCCGTACGTCGGAGTACTGGAGGTCGACCAGGTGCAGCCGGGCCGCGTCCCAGTCCAGGCCGTCGCGGCGCCGGTAGCCCTCCAGGATCTCCCGCTTGGCGATCCAGTCCAGCTCGCCGGACAGGCTCATCGGGTCGCTCTCCAGCCGCCCGAGGACGTCCTCCCAGCGGCCGAGCACGTCCCGGGTCTGCTCGTCCGCGTCGGAGCCGAACCGCTCGTCCACGTACTTCCGGGCCAGCTCGAAGTACTCCATCTGGAGCTGCACCGCGGTCAGCGTGCGCCCGCTGCGCAGCTGGATCATGTGGCGCAGGTCGGGGTCGTGGGAGACCTGGTGCAGGGTGCGCACGGGCTGGTCCACGGCCAGGTCGACGGTGATGAAGCCGTCCTCGATCATGGAGAGCACCAGGGCGGTGGTGCCGAGCTTGAGGTAGGTGGAGATCTCGGAGAGGTTGGCGTCGCCGATGATGACGTGCAGCCGGCGGTACTTCTCGGCGTCGGCGTGCGGCTCGTCGCGGGTGTTGATGATGGGCCGCTTGAGGGTGGTCTCCAGGCCGACCTCGACCTCGAAGTAGTCGGCGCGCTGGCTGATCTGGAAGCCGTGCTCGCGGCCGTCCTGGCCGATGCCGACGCGGCCGGCGCCGGTGACGACCTGCCGGCTGACGAAGAACGGCGTGAGGTGGCGCACGATGTCCGAGAACGGGGTCTCCCGTTTCATCAGGTAGTTCTCGTGCGTGCCGTACGATGCGCCCTTGTTGTCGGTGTTGTTCTTGTACAGGTGGATCGGCTGGGCGCCGGGCAGCTGTGCGGCCCGTTCGGCGGCCTCGGCCATGATCCGTTCGCCGGCCTTGTCCCAGAGGACGGCGTCCCGCGGGTTGGTGATCTCCGGGGAGCTGTACTCGGGGTGGGCGTGGTCGACGTAGAGCCGTGCCCCGTTGGTGAGGATGACGTTGGCGAGGCCGATGTCCTCGTCGGTGAGCTGGCTGCTGTCGGCGGCCTCGCGGGCGAGGTCGAAGCCGCGGGCGTCCCGCAGCGGGTTCTCCTCCTCGAAGTCCCAGCGGGCGCGGCGCGCCCGGTGCATCGCCGCCGCGTACGCGTTGACGATCTGGGACGAGGTGAGCATGGCATTGGCGTTCGGGTGACCGGGGACGGAGATCCCGTACTCCGTCTCGATCCCCATTACTCGCCGTACGGTCATGCGGCCCTCCTTGCCCGGCGGCGCTCCCCTCCGGGAGCGGCGCTCAAGTACCGCTGGTGGTCCGGTGCGTGTGCGGTGCCCGTCCCCGCACTGCGGATGCGGCGGTACGGAAAAGCCTAGAGCGGGTGGGCTCTGGTGGGGAGATCATTTCGGTCATTGCCGTGGCGGTGGCGACCGGCTGAAAAGCAGTCGGCTGCGGGTGCCCGTGCAGGGCACCCGCAGCCGCCCCGGTGGGTCAGAGGTACTGACCGGTGTTGGCCACCGTGTCGATGGAGCGTCCGGTGTCCGCGCCCTGCTTTCCGGTGACGAGGGTGCGGATGAACACGATCCGCTCGCCCTTCTTTCCGGAGATCCTGGCCCAGTCGTCCGGGTTGGTGGTGTTGGGCAGGTCCTCGTTCTCCTTGAACTCGTCCACGCAGGCCTGGAGGAGGTGGGAGACGCGGAGGCCCTTCTGGTTCTGGTCGAGGAAGGCCTTGATGGCCATCTTCTTGGCCCGGTCCACGATGTTCTGGATCATGGCGCCGGAGTTGAAGTCCTTGAAGTAGAGGACTTCCTTGTCGCCGTTGGCGTACGTGACCTCGAGGAAGCGGTTCTCCTCGGTTTCGGCGTACATCTGCTCGACGACGGTCTGGATCATGCTGGCGACCGCGACGCCGGAGGACCCCTGGTGCTCGGCGAGGTCGTCGGCGTGCAGCGGGAGGGTGGCCTTGAGGTACTTCGCGAAGATGTCCTTGGCCGCTTCGGCGTCCGGACGCTCGATCTTGATCTTCACGTCGAGCCGGCCGGGGCGCAGGATGGCCGGGTCGATCATGTCCTCGCGGTTGGAGGCGCCGATGACGATGACGTTCTCCAGGCCCTCCACGCCGTCGATCTCGGCGAGCAGCTGGGGGACGATGGTGTTCTCCACGTCCGAGCTGACGCCGGATCCGCGGGTGCGGAAGAGGGATTCCATCTCGTCGAAGAAGACGATGACGGGGGTGCCCTCGCTGGCCTTCTCGCGGGCCCGCTGGAAGACGAGGCGGATGTGCCGCTCGGTCTCGCCGACGTACTTGTTGAGGAGTTCGGGGCCCTTGATGTTCAGGAAGTACGACTTCCCGGCTGCCTTCCCGGTCACCTCGGCGACCTTCTTGGCAAGGGAGTTGGCGACGGCCTTGGCGATGAGCGTCTTGCCGCAGCCGGGCGGGCCGTAGAGCAGGATGCCCTTCGGGGGCCGCAGTTCGTGCTCTTTGAAGAGGTCGGGGTAGAGGTAGGGGAGCTCGACTGCGTCGCGGATCAGCTCGATCTGGTCGCCCAGGCCGCCGATCTTGTCGTAGTCGATGTCCGGGACCTCTTCGAGGACGAGTTCCTCGACCTCGCTCTTGGGGACGACCTCGTAGACGTAGCCGGAGCGGGGCTCCAGCAGGAGGGCGTCGCCGGGGCGGATGGTGATGTCGAGGAGCGGTTCCGCGAGGCGGACCACGCGCTCTTCGTCGGTGTGTCCGACGACGAGGGCGCGCTCGCCGTCCTCGAGGATCTCCTTGAGGGTGACGATGTCGCCGGCGCGCTCGAATTCCATGGCCTCGACCACGTTGAGCGCTTCGTTGAGCATGACCTCCTGGCCGCGCCGGAGGTCTTCCGGGTCGACGCTGGGGCTGACGTTCACGCGGAGCTTGCGGCCTCCGGTGAAGATGTCGACGGTGCCGTCTTCATTTGCCTGAAGGAAGACACCGAAACCGGCCGGCGGCTGAGCGAGCCGGTCCACTTCCTCCTTGAGGGCCACGATCTGGTCTCGGGCCTCACGGAGCGTATTGGCGAGCCGCTCATTCTGAGCGGAGACGCCCGCCAGATTCGTCTGCAGCTCGACGATCCGCTCTTCGAGAATCCTCGTGTGCCGCGGAGAGTCGGCGAGCTTGCGGCGCAGGACGGCGATTTCCTGCTCGAGATAGGCAACCTGGCCGGCGGGGTCTTCAGACCCCCGCCCCGGCCGGATGCCGCGGTTGATGTCGTCGTCGTGGGCTGCCACGGTCCTCACCTCCTCCAAGGGGAGCTGGACGCTTCCTGACCCTACCTGGGCTGGTGGTGATTGAAACCCCTAGATCACAAAGACGGTAGGGGTGTGTCCGATCTTCACCCTTGCGTACTCCCTCACGCCAGGGAAATACCCACGCTTCAACATCGGAAAGCAGCCGGTTGTAAGGTCGAAGCGTTCAACACCCGTCAGGGGCGGCGCGACTTGCGTCACGTTGGATCACAGTGCGCAGGGAACGGCAGGAGATATGACCGTGCAGCAGGAGGCCCCGGGTGGCGGCGCAGACGCGAGCCAGGAGGCCCTGGAGGTCTGGATCGACCAGGATCTCTGCACTGGGGACGGGATCTGCGTGCAGTATGCGCCCGAGGTCTTCGAGCTCGACATCGACGGTCTGGCGTACGTGAAGAGTGCGGACGACGAGCTGCTGCAGGAGCCGGGGGCGACCACTCCGGTGCCGTTGCCGCTGCTGCGGGACGTGGTGGATTCGGCGAAGGAGTGTCCGGGCGACTGCATCCACGTGCGGCGGGTTTCGGACTCGGTCGAGGTGTACGGGCCCGACGCGGAGTGACGGGTCACACACGCTTGGTTTCGGCCGTGGTGCGCAGGAACTTGCCGCCGCTCCAGCGCCACTTGGCGGTGGCGCTGGTGTCGGGGCAGCAGCGCGGTACGTCGGGCGTGGAGTAGCCGAGCAGGGTGGCGGTGACGGTGCCGCCGCGGACGGTGAGCGCGATGGCGTTCTGCCGTTCGGCGGGGTCGAGGAGGGTGGCGACCACCCGGGGGCCGGCGGGGCCGGCGGTGAGGACGTAGACGCCGTTGGGCGGGGTGCCGAGGCCGGCGGCGCAGCGGACGGCCGCCACGGTTTCGGGGCGGCCGTCGCCGTCGAGGTCGCCGGTGGCGCGGGCGGTGATGTCCTGTCCGGCTCCGCGGCAGTCCAGGGGGTAGGTGACGGCGGCGGCGTCGATGACCGGGGTTTCGACGACGGGGGCGCCGGGGGCTCCGTGGGCGTCGGGGGTGCCGGCCGCGGCGGGCTGGAGGAGGCCGGCGGCGGTCACGACGGCGGCGAGGGCGGCCGCGGTGGCGATCCAGTGGACCGGCCGGGTGCGGGTGTGGGCCGGGTCCGGGACGGCGGGGGTGTGCACGCGGGTGGCTCCTGGGGGGCGCGGGCCGGCGGTTTCGGAAGGGGAGAGCCAGCATCGTGCCACACCTCACACGGCGGCGGAACGGCCGGGTCCGTGGGGGGTGTGCCGGTCGGGGCGCGGGTGGCGCGTTCTGCGGCCGGGGCAACGAAAGGGCGCCGTGGCGCAGTTCCCGGGTCGATCGGGGAACTGCGCCGCGGCGCCTTGGTGTTGGGTGCTGCGGGTGTCAGCCGCGCTGGCCGGATCCGGAGCCGGGGCCCTCGTAGTCCTCGCCGTAGGCGCCCTTGGCGGGGCGGCGGCGGCGCAGCGGGGGCTCGACTCCGTCGGCGAGGCGGCGGGCGGTGACGAGGAAGCCGGTGTGGCCGATCATCCGGTGGTCGGGGCGGACGGCGAGGCCTTCCACGTGCCAGTTGCGGATCATCGATTCCCAGGGCTGCGGCTCGGCGAAGCAGCCGATCTCGCGGATGGACTCGACGGTCTTGGAGAGCTGGGTGGTGGTGGCCACGTAGCAGCAGAGGATGCCGCCGGGGACGAGCGCCTTCTTGACGGCGTCCAGGCATTCCCAGGGTGCCAGCATGTCGAGGATGACGCGGTCGACGTCGGTGTCGGACAGGTTGTCCTGGAGGTCGCCGACGGTCAGCTGCCACGCGGGGTGGGGGCCGCCGAAGTAGCGCTCGACGTTGTCCTTGGCGATCTCGGCGAAGTCCGCGCGGCGCTCGTAGCTGTGGAGCATTCCGTGGTCGCCGATGGCGCGCAGCAGGAAGCTGCTGAGCGAGCCGGAGCCCACGCCCGCTTCGACGACGCGTGCGCCGGGGAAGATGTCGGCGAAGGCCAGGATCTGGCCCGCGTCCTTGGGGTAGACCACGGCGGCGCCGCGGGGCATGGACAGGACGTAGTCGGGGAGCAGGGGTCGCAGCGCGAGGTACGCGACGTTCCCCGTGGTACGGACAACACTGCCCTCGGGAGCGCCGATCAGCTCGTCGTGGGGGAAGGAACCCTTGTGGGTGTGGAAATTCTTCCCGGCTTCGAGCGTGAACGTGTAGTGGCGTCCCTTGGGGTCGGTGAGCTGGACCTGGTCCCCGACCTTGAAGGGCCCGCGTCGGCGGGCGGCACCGGTCGGTTCGGACATGTGACCAGTGTATTGGGTGTCAGGAGTGGGGCCGCGCCATGGCCTGGACGAAGGCGGTCTCGACGTCCTGGGTGGACAGGACGCCGTAGATCTCGCCGGTCTCCTCGACGACGAGGTATTCGGTGGCGGGGCTGGTGCGGAGGGCTTCGAGGAGGTCTTCGCCGGCGAGCTCTGCGGAAACCTTCATGCCGTCGGTGAGGTCCTGGGAGACGGTGCCGACGTCGACCCAGGGGCGGCGGTGGGCGGGGACGGAGGCGAGGGCGGCCTCGCGGACGAGGGCGGTGGGTTCGCCGTGGGCGTCGACGACGACGAGGGCGCGGGCGCCGGCCTCATTGGCGCGGCGGAGGGCTTCGGAGAGCGGGGTGGCGGCCTCGACGGGGATGGCGCGGCGGGTGAGGGTGCGGGCGCGGAGCCGGGGCAGGTGTTCGCGGAGGCGGGCCATGCGCAGGCTGCTGCCGGCACCGGTCCAGATGATCGCGGCGAGGATGGCGGCGAGGAGGGCGTCGGTGACGGTTTCCATGCCGGTGAGTTCTTCGGCGCGGTTGCCGAGGAGCTCGCTGCGGGTGAGCCAGGGCAGGCCGACGAGGACGGCGACGGCGAGGGCGCGGCCGGTCCAGGCGGCGGCGACGGTGCCGGTCATGGGGCGGCCGGTGAGGCCCCAGACGACGGCGCGGAGCATGCGGCCGCCGTCGAGGGGGAGGCCGGGCAGCAGGTTGAAGGCGGCGACGATCAGGTTGGAGATCATCAGTCCCGCCAACAGGACACCGGGGATGCTGCCGGGGCGGGTGGTCTGCATGCCGGCGTAGAAGAGGCCGGCGAGGACGAGGGAGAGCAGGGGGCCGACGAAGGCGAGGACGAATTCGCGGCCGGGGGTCTCGGATTCCTTTTCGATCTCGGAGACGCCGCCGAAGAACTGGAGCCGGATGCGGCGCACGGGGAGCTTGTAGCGGAGTGCGGCGACGGTGTGGGCGAGTTCGTGGACGAGGACGGAGGCGTAGAAGGCGACGGCGAAGAAGAGGGCGACGAGGTAGCGGCCGCCGCCGAGGTCGGGGAGGACGGTTTCGAGGCGGTCGCCGAAGACCCAGGTGATGAGGGCGGCGACGAGGAACCAGCTGGGTGAGACGTAGACGGGCACGCCGAAGGGGCGGCCCATGAGGAGGCCGCCGCCGGGGTCGGGGCGCCGTCGTCCGTTCGGTGCGGTGTCCGCGGGGCCTTCCGGGGTGTCGGTGTCGGCCACTGCTGTCCTTCGCTCGGCTGGTCGGTTCGTGGGGGGCTGTGCCGGTTTTCCGTGGTTCGGGGGTCCCGGTTCCGCTGCGTGCGGTGATGATTCGATCATGCTGCGCAAGGGTCCCTGGGGTCGATGGTATGCGCGGGCTGTCGGTGGCGGGCCGTAGGGTCTTCGTCATGACGACGATCCCCGGTCCGGGTGGCGGCGATGCCGCGGCGCCTTCTTCGCTGTCCCCGTCGCGGGCGAGTGACTTCATGCAGTGCCCGCTCCTGTACCGGTTCCGGGTGATCGACCGGCTGCCGGAGAAGCCGAGTGCGGCCGCGACCCGGGGCACGCTGGTGCACGCGGTGCTGGAGCGGCTCTTCGACCATCCGGCGGCGGAGCGGACGGCGCCGCGGGCGAAGGCGCTGATCCCGGGGCAGTGGGACCGGCTGCTGGAGGCGAAGCCGGAGCTGGCGGGCCTGTTCGCGGAGGATCCGGAGGGCGTGGAGCTGACGCGCTGGCTGGCGGAGGCCGAGTCGCTGGTGGAGCGCTGGTTCACGCTGGAGGACCCGACCCGGCTGGAGCCGGTGGAGCGGGAGTTCTTCGTGGAGACGGAGCTGGAGTCGGGGCTGCGGCTGCGCGGGATCATCGACCGGGTGGACGTGGCGCCGACGGGTGAGGTGCGCATCGTCGACTACAAGACGGGGAAGGCGCCGCGGCCGGAGTACGCGGAGGGTGCGCTGTTCCAGATGAAGTTCTACGCGCTCGTGGTGCGGCGGCTGAAGGGGGTGCTGCCGCGCCGGCTCCAGCTGGTGTACCTGGGCAGTGGCGAGGTGCTGACGTACGACCCGGTGCCGGCGGATCTGGAGCGGGTGGAGCGGAAGCTGCTGGCGTTGTGGTCGGCGATCCGGGAGGCGACGGAGACGGGCGAGTGGCGGCCGCGGCCGACGAAGCTGTGCGGCTGGTGTGATCATCAGGCGGTGTGTCCGGAGTTCGGCGGCACTCCCCCGGTGTATCCGCTGGAGATCGTGCGCCGGGGCGGCGGGGAGCGCCCGGCGGAGGGCTGATCTCGGGCTCAGGGCAGAATGGGCGGGACTGCGCGATCCGCCCGACGATGTGAGGTTCTCCGTGGCTATCCGTGTCCTGCTGGTCGACGACCAGCCGCTGCTGCGCACCGGTTTCCGGATGATCCTGGAGGCCGAGCAGGACCTGGTGGTGGTGGGTGAGGCCGGGGACGGTCTGCAGGCGCTGGACCAGGTGCGGGCGCTGCAGCCGGACGTGGTGCTGATGGACATCCGGATGCCGCGGATGGACGGGGTGGAGGCGACCCGGCAGATCACCGGTCCGGAGCGCAACGGTCCGGCGAAGGTGCTGGTGCTGACCACGTTCGATCTGGACGAGTACGTGGTGGAGGCGCTGCGCGCGGGTGCGAGCGGCTTCCTGCTGAAGGACGCGCCGGCGAACGAGCTGGTGCAGGCGATCCGGGTGGTGGCGGGCGGTGAGGCGATGCTCGCGCCGAGCATCACGCGGCGGCTGCTGGACAAGTACGCGGGTCATCTGCCGTCGGGCGAGCAGCCGGTTCCGGACACGCTGGGCTCGCTGACCGAGCGGGAGGTCGACGTGCTGAAGCTGGTGGCGCGGGGGCTGTCGAACGCGGAGATCGCGGCGGACCTGTTCGTGAGCGAGACCACGGTGAAGACGCACGTGGGGCACGTGCTGACGAAGCTGGGGCTGCGGGACCGGGTGCAGGCGGCCGTGTACGCGTACGAGAGCGGTCTGGTGCGGCCCGGGGCCGCCCAGTAGCGCCCGTGCTGCGCAGCCCGGACGCGCGACCGCCCCCGGTGCCCTTGCGACCGCCCCCGGTGCCCTTGCGGGCGCCGGGGGCGGTGCCGTTCCCGGTCGGCGCGGGGCCGGCCGGGGTGGCGTCAGCTGCTCTTGCTGATCTCCCCGAAGCGGAAGACGGTGGAGGCGTCGAGGGACCACTGGAGTCCGGTGACGTTCTCGCGGGCCACGGCGTACTGCTTGCTCTGCCACAGCGGCAGGACGGGGACGTCGTCGGCGACGATGTTCTGGAGCTGGGCGTAGTCGCCCGTGGTGACCGACCGGTCGGATGCGGCGGCGGTCTTCGGGAGGATCTTCCCGGTGATCGTCGCGTTCTCGTAGCGGTTGTTGAGGACGTTGCCCTCGCCGAAGAACGGCTGGCTGAAGCTGTCCGCGTCGGGGTAGTCGGGGATCCAGCCCTTGACGTAGACGCCGTAGCGGCCGGCGGCGACGTCCTTCTCGTACTGGTCGTACTCGACGGACTTGACCTCGGCCTCGAACAGGCCGCTCGCGTTGAGCTGCTTGGCGATGGCCTGGAACTCCTGGTCGGTGGCCGGGCCGAAGCGCGACGGGGTGGACCAGAGGGTGATCTTCACCTTGTCGGTGATGCCGGCCTTGCGCAGGGCGGCCTTGGCCTTGGCGGGCTGCGGGGTGCCGCCGTAGCGGTCGAAGAATGGCGTGGTGTGGCCGCTGATCCCGGACGGGATGATCGAGTACAGCGGGGTGGCGGTGCCGTTGTAGACGTCGCGGACCAGGGCCTCGCGGTCGACGAGGTAGGCCATGGCCTTGCGGACGGCGCTCTTGCCGGCGACCGGGTCCTCGGTGTTGAAGACGAGGTAGCGGACCTCGGCTCCGGTGCCCTGGACGACGTCGATCTGCTCGGCGCCGGTGCCCAGGCCCGCGATGTCGGCGGCGGCCAGGCCGCGGAAGGCGAAGTCGATGTCGCCCTTCTCCAGTGCCTGCTTGAGGGCCGCCTGGTCGTTGTGGAAGAACTTCATGGTCACGCCGGAGTTCTTCGCCTCGGCCTGGCCGGTGTACGAGCCGTTGACGGCGAACTTGGCGCTGTCCCCGTCGAACGACTCGAGGGTGTAGAGGCCGGAGCCCGTGGCCTTGCCGTCGGTGCGCAGCTTGTCGGCCGGGTACTCCCGGTGGTCGACGATGGAGCCGGCGCCGGCCGCGATCTTGCTGGGGAAGGTCGCGTCGGAGTTCTTGAGGCGGAAGACGACGCTCTTGTCGTCCGGCGTCTCGATGCTCTCGATGGAGGAGAGCAGGACCGCGGGCCCGTTCGGGTCGTTGATCTTCAGGGTGCGCTCGAAGGAGTACTTGACGTCCTTCGCGGTGAGCGTGTTGCCGTTGCTGAACTTCAGCCCGGACTTCAGGGTGCAGCGGTAGACCTTGCTGGCGCCGTCCTCGAAGCCGCAGCTCTGGGCGGCGTCGGGCTCGGGGGACGTGCTGCCCTTGGGGAAGCTGAGCAGGGTCTGGAAGACGTTGTTGAACAGGAGCCAGGAGCCGGCGTCGTAACCGGAGGCCGGGTCCGTGGCCGCCACCTTGTCGGACATCCCCATGACCACCGACTTGCCGGTGCCCTTGGATCCCGCATCCTCCGTACCGCAACCGCTGAGCAGGGCTGCCGCGGTGACCGCGCCGAGCGGGGCCGCCAACCACTGGTTACGTCTGTTCACGCGAACGTGCCTCACTGTCTTGACTCTGGTGTCCGCCGGCCCGCGCCATCCGCTGCCGGTTTGCCGGGTGGATCAGCCGCTGACGCCGCGGCCGAGCTCCCACAGCTGAAGGTCGGAGATGGAGTTGACCGACCACTCCACACCGGTGATCCCGTCGCGTGCGGCGACGTACTGCTTGGCCTGCCACAGGGGCAGCACCGGCACGTCCTCGGCGACGATGTCCTGGATCCGGCCGAAGGTCTGCGCGGCGACCGTGCGGTCGCCGGTGCGCCGGGATTCGGGGATCAGCTTGTTGCGCACCGTGCCGTTGGCGTACGGCGTGTTGAGGAAGTTGCCCTCCTCGAGGAACGGTGCGAGGAAGTTGTCGGCGTCCGGGAAGTCGGGGAACCAGCCGAGGCCGTAGACCGCGTACTCGCCCTTCTTCTGGGCGGGGCGGTAGTCGGCCCACGGGGTGCCCTGGACGGTGACGTCGAACAGCTTGGTGGCGTTGAGCTGGGCCTTGAGGGCCTCGAACTCGGCGGCGGTGCCGTCGCCGTAGTGGTCCGTCGTGTAGTTCAGGGTGAGCTTGACGGGGGTGGCGACGTCCGCGCGGCGCAGCAGGGCTGCCGCGGCGGAGGCGTCGGGCTCGCCGCCGTACTTGTTGAAGAACGAGTTGACGTGGCCGCCGACGCTGGAGGGGACCAGCGAGTAGAGCGGCTCGGCGGCCTTGCCGTAGACCTTGTCGAGGAGGGCGGACCGGTCGACGGTGGCGGCGATCGCCTGGCGGACGGCCTTCTCCTTGACGGCCGGGGCCTCGGTGTTGAAGCCGAGGTAGCGGATCTCCAGGCCGGGCATCGGGACGAGCTTGACGCCCTTGGGCGGGTTGCCGGCCAGCTCGTCGATCTGGGCGGGCGAGAGGCTGCGGGACATCATGTGGATGTCGCCGTCCTCCAGGGCCTCGCCCATGGCGGCGGAGTCGGCGAAGGAGCGCAGCTCGACCTTGTCGTTCTTGAGCTTGAGGTCGCCCTTGTACTTGTCGTTCTTGGTGAAGACGGCCCGGACCAGCTGGTTGTCCTTGACCTCGGCCTTCATGGTGTACGGGCCGGAGCCGTCCACGTCGAAGCCGGGGCGCAGGGCGCCGCCCTGGTACTTCTTGCTGCTGACGATGCCCGCGGCGGGGGTGGACAGCTTGTACGGGAAGGTGGCGTCGGGGGTCTTCAGGTGGAAGACGACCGTGTCGTCGCCCTTGGTCTCGATGGTGTCGAGGGTGGAGAGGAGGACGGCGGGGCCGTTCTCGTCGTTGATCTTCAGGGTGCGCTCGATGGAGAACTTGACGTCCTGGGCGGTGAGCGGGTCGCCGCTGGAGAACTGGAGGCCTTCGCGCAGGGTGCAGCGGTAGCTCTCGTTGCTCTCGTCGGTGAAGCGGCAGTCCTCGGCGGCCTCGGGGACGGGCTCGCCGCCGCCGCGCGGGATGTGCATCAGCGTCTGGACGGTCTGGCGCAGCACGTTCCAGGTGCCGGCGTCGTACGCGTAGGCGGGGTCGAACGGGGCGGGGGCGTAGTCCGCTGCCTCGAACCGGTCGGTGGTGCCGACCACGATGGCGCCTCCGCCCGCTCCCCCTCCGGTGGCGCTGCCGCAGGCGGCGAGCGCGGGGGTGAGCAGCACGGCGGCAGCCGTCAGCACCAGGGTCTTGCGGTTCATGCTCGGAGTTCTCCCTCAACCGGCACTTGGTCACAGCGGTAAAGGGCATTGCGCCGGGCGCCCGTTCGGGGCGGAACGATCGGGCCGGGTCTTTAGACGATCGGTTCCACGCGGGCCGCGTGCAGGGGTGTAGTACGCGGTCCACGAGAGGTGGCGGCGCAGTGCCGGCTTTGACGATAGTGGTCCGTGGCGGGATGGCTGGAACTGGCCGGACTTGGGGCGTAATCGCACGGTGATGGGTGCCAACTGGCTGCGCACGGTGACGCCCGGCGCTTTCGGTCAGGAGATGATCAATCCGGACACAAGGGAAGCGTTCCGGGCGCGCAAAGCGGACACCGCGGGTCTTCCCGGGTGACGAAGGTCACCCGGGGCCGGCGGCGGGGGGAACTCGCTGTGACGGAATTTGCGCCTCCGCCGCCCGTCGGGCGGGCACGGGCGGTGACGGTTCAGTTCATTCCGGTGATGAGGGAGCGCAGGAAGGCCAGGTCGACCTCTTCGAGGGAGGCGACGACGGTGCGGCCGGGTGCGGGGGCGATGGCGGCGACGGAGGGCACGGCGACGACGCGGCAGCCGGCGGCTTCGGCGGCGGCCACTCCGGTGGCGGTGTCCTCGATGACGGCGCAGCGGGCGGGGTGGGCGCCGAGGGCGTGCGCGGCCCGCAGGTAGGGGTCGGGGTGGGGCTTGGTGCGGGGCACTTCGTCGCCGGCGACGCTGAGGGCGAAGCGGTCGGGGCCCAGGGAGCGCAGGATGCGGTCGATGACGCGCCGGTGGGAGGCGGAGACCAGGGCGGTGGGCACGTTGTGCCGGGCGAGTTCGGCCAGCAGGCGTTCGGCTCCGGGCATCAGCGGTACGTGCTCGGCGATGCGGGCCTCGAAGCGCTCGTTGAGCACGACGCTCAGCTCGGCGAGGCCGATCTCGGCGCCGGTGGCCTGGAGGAGGAAGCCGAGGCTGCGGCTCATGGGGCCGCCGACGACGACGTCGCGCCAGCTCTCGTCGAGGCGGTGGCCGAGTTCGGCGAAGACGGCGACTTCCGCGTCCCACCAGAAGCCCTCGGTGTCGACGAGGGTCCCGTCCATGTCGAGCAGCACGGCCTGGAGGGCCGAGCCGTCGGCCGTCACGGGGACGGACACGGGAACCGTGCTGGTCATACGGCGCACCTCCGGGCGGTGGGGACGACAAGGCCGGCCGCCTCTCCCCGCGGGCGTGCTGCCCCGTGGACCAGGCGACCGGCCTGTGTGGGACCGACCAGTGTACGTCGATCTCGGTCAGCGTGCGTTGAAGTACTTCGCCTCGGGGTGGTGGAGGACGATCGCGTCGGTCGACTGCTCGGGGTGGAGCTGGAACTCCTCGGAGAGGTGGACGCCGATCCGCTCGGGCTGCAGCAGGTCGGCGATCTTCGCGCGGTCCTCCAGGTCGGGGCAGGCGCCGTAGCCGAGGGAGAAGCGGGCGCCGCGGTACTTGAGGTCGAACATGTCCTCGACGTTGGCGGGGTCCTCGGCGCCGAAGCCGAGTTCGGCGCGGACCCGGGCGTGCCAGTACTCGGCGAGGGCCTCGGCGAGCTGGACGGACAGCCCGTGCAGCTCCATGTACTCGCGGTAGGCGTCGGCGGCGAACAGCCGGGCGGTCTCCTCGCCGATCTTCGAGCCGACGGTGACGACCTGGAGCCCGACCACGTCGGTCTCGCCGGTCTCCTCGGGGCGGAAGAAGTCGGCCAGGCACAGGCGGCGGCCGCGGCGCTGGCGGGGGAAGGTGAAGCGGGTGCGCTCGGAGCCGTCCTCGTGGAGGAGGATCAGGTCGTCGCCCTTGGCCACGCAGGGGAAGTAGCCGTAGACGACGGCGGCTTCGAGGAGGTTGTCGGTGTGCAGGCGGTCGAGGAGGCCGCGCAGCCGGGGCCGGCCCTCGGTCTCGACGAGGTCCTCGTAGCTGGGGCCGCCGGCGCGGGCCTGCTTGAGGCCCCACTGGCCCTTGAAGAGGGCGCCTTCGTCGAGCCAGGAGGCGTATTCCTTGAGGCCGATGCCCTTGATCACGCGGGTGCCCCAGAACGGCGGGGTGGGCACGGGGTTGTCGTAGGAGACGTCGGAGCGGCCGCCCGGCTCGGGCTCGGCGACCTGGAGGGCGGCGGTGTCCCGCTTGGGGACGCGGCGCTGCTTGAGTTCGGGGAGGGTGGCGCCGGGCACGCCGCGCTTGACGGCGATGAGGGCGTCCATGAGGCGCAGCCCCTCGAACGCGTCGCGGGCGTAGCGGACTTCGCCCTCGTAGATCTCGTGGAGGTCCTGTTCGACGTAGGCGCGGGTGAGGGCGGCGCCGCCGAGGATGACGGGGTAGTCGGCGGCCAGCTTGCGCTGGTTGAGCTCCTCCAGGTTCTCCTTCATGATCACGGTGGACTTCACGAGGAGGCCGGACATGCCGATGACGTCGGCGCGGTGTTCGGCGGCGGCTTCGAGGATCGCGGAGACGGGCTGCTTGATGCCCAGGTTGACCACGTTGTAGCCGTTGTTGGAGAGGATGATGTCGACGAGGTTCTTGCCGATGTCGTGGACGTCGCCGCGGACGGTGGCGAGGACGATGGTGCCCTTGCCCTCGGCGTCGGACTTCTCCATGTGCGGTTCGAGGTGCGCGACGGCGGTCTTCATCACCTCGGCGGACTGGAGCACGAACGGGAGCTGCATCTGCCCGGAGCCGAAGAGCTCGCCGACGACCTTCATGCCCTCCAGGAGGGTGTCGTTGACGATGTCGAGGGCGGGGCGGTCGCGGAGGGCTTCGTCGAGGTCGGCTTCGAGGCCGTTCTTCTCGCCGTCGATGATGCGCCGCTGGAGGCGCTCCTCCAGCGGGAGGGCGAGGAGTTCCTCGGCCTTGCCGGCCTTGAGGGACTTGGTGTTGACGCCCTCGAACAGCTCCATGAGCTTCTGCAGGGGGTCGTAGCCCTCGGCGCGGCGGTCGTAGATGAGGTCGAGGGCGGTGGTGACCTGCTCCTCGTCGAAGCGCGCGATCGGCAGGATCTTGCTGGCGTGGACGATCGCGGAGTCGAGGCCGGCCTTGACGCACTCGTCGAGGAAGACGGAGTTCAGCAGGATGCGGGCGGCCGGGTTGAGGCCGAAGGAGATGTTGGACAGGCCGAGGGTGGTCTGGACGTCCGGGTGGCGGCGCTTGAGTTCGCGGATGGCCTCGATGGTGGCGATGCCGTCGCCGCGGCTCTCCTCCTGGCCGGTGCAGATGGTGAAGGTGAGGGTGTCGATGAGGATGTCGCACTCGTTGATGCCCCAGTTGCCGGTGAGGTCGGCGATGAGGCGTTCGGCGATGGCGACCTTGTGCTCGACGGTGCGGGCCTGGCCCTCCTCGTCGATGGTGAGGGCGATCAGGGCGGCGCCGTGCTCCCGGGCCAGGCGGGTGACCTGGGCGAAGCGGGACTGCGGGCCGTCGCCGTCCTCGTAGTTGACGGAGTTGATGACGGCGCGGCCGCCGAGCTTCTCCAGGCCCGCGCGGATGACGTCGACCTCGGTGGAGTCGAGGACGATCGGCAGGGTGGAGGCGGTGGCGAAGCGGCCGGCGAGCTCCTCCATGTCGGCGACGCCGTCACGGCCCACGTAGTCGACGCAGAGGTCGAGCATGTGGGCGCCCTCGCGGATCTGGTCGCGGGCCATCTCGACGCAGTCGTCCCAGCGGCCGGCGAGCATGGCCTCGCGGAACTTCTTGGAGCCGTTGGCGTTGGTGCGCTCGCCGATCGCCATGTACGCGGTGTCCTGGCGGAACGGCACGGTCTGGTAGAGCGAGGAGGCGCCGGGTTCGGGGCGCGGGTCGCGGGCGCCGGGGGCCAGGGTGCGGACCCGCTCGACGACCTGGCGGAGGTGTTCGGGTGTGGTGCCGCAGCAGCCGCCGACGAGGGAGAGGCCGTACTCGCGGACGAAGCCCTCCTGGGCGTCGGCGAGCTCGGAGGCGGACAGCGGGTAGTGCGCGCCGTCCTTGGTGAGGACGGGCAGGCCGGCGTTGGGCATGCAGGAGAGGGGGATGCGGGCGTTGCGCGCGAGGTAGCGCAGGTGCTCGCTCATCTCGGCGGGGCCGGTGGCGCAGTTCAGGCCGATCATGTCGATGCCGAGGGGCTCCAGCGAGGTCAGCGCGGCGCCGATCTCGGAGCCGAGCAGCATGGTGCCGGTGGTCTCGACGGTGACGGAGCAGATCAGCGGGACGGTGACGCCGAGGGCGGCCATGGCGCGGTGGGCGCCGATGATGGAGGACTTCGTCTGCAGGAGGTCCTGGGTGGTCTCGACGAGGAGGGCGTCGGCGCCGCCGGCGAGGAGTCCCTCGGCGTTGGTCTGGTAGGCGTCGCGGATGGCGTCGTACGAGATGTGGCCGAGGGTGGGCAGCTTGGTGCCGGGGCCCATGGAGCCGAGCACCCAGCGCTGCTGCCCGGTGCTCGCGGTGTAGGCGTCGGCGACCTCGCGGGCGATGCGGGCGCCGGCCTCGGACAGCTCGTGGTTGCGCTCGGGGATGTCGTACTCGGCGAGCGCGGAGAGGTTGGCGCCGAAGGTGTTGGTCTCGACACAGTCCACGCCGACGGCGAAGTAGGCCTCGTGGACGGAGCGGACGATGTCCGGGCGGGTGACGTTGAGGACCTCGTTGCAGCCTTCGAGGTTCTGGAAGTCCTCGAGGGTGGGGTCCTGCGCCTGGAGCATCGTTCCCATGGCTCCGTCGGCCACCACCACGCGCGTGGCGAGCGCCTGGCGGAGGGCGTCGGCCCGGGTCTGGGTGTCTGCGGACGGGTTCGGCAACGAGGCCATGGAATGCTCCCTGTGTGCGACGGCTGTCGGCTTTGCACCCTGTGTGTCCAGGGTGCACGCCGTCAGGTTAACCGCGCGGGTGCCGGGCAGGTGAAGGCGTCCCACCCTCCGGACGGCCACCTTGGCAACTCCGGAGGGCATCCTGTTCCGGGGGTGGCTGGCGCGACTCGCTCTTGACAGACTTTCCCTCACCATGCACAAGGTCGGCATCGACCGATAGTGTTCGTCATTGTCGAACCACGTCCGGTCTCGCGCCCTCCCGGGCCGGGCCGGCAAGCACAGGAGGCAGCGCCGATGGCACGGAACATCCAGTCGCTCGAACGGGCTGCTGCGATGCTGCGTCTGCTCGCTGGAGGTGAGCGCCGGCTGGGGCTCTCCGACGTGGCCTCGGCCCTCGGCCTGGCCAAGGGCACGGCCCACGGGATCCTGCGCACCCTGCAGGCGGAGGGGTTCGTCGAGCAGGACCAGGCCTCGGGCCGGTACCAGCTGGGCGCCGAGCTGCTCCGGCTGGGCAACAGCTACCTGGACGTGCACGAGCTGCGCGCCCGGGCCCTGGTGTGGACGGACGACCTGGCCCGGGCCAGCGGCGAGAGCGTGTACGTGGGCGTGCTCCACCAGCAGGGCGTGCTGATCATGCACCACGTGTTCCGGCCGGACGACAGCCGGCAAGTGCTGGAGGTGGGCGCCATGCAGCCGCTGCACTCCACGGCCCTGGGCAAGGTGCTGTCGGCGTACGACCCGGTGGCGCACTCCGAGGCGGTCGAGGCGGAGCGGCAGCCGTTCACGGGCGCCACGGTGACCGACCTGGCGGGCTTCGAGGCCGTTCTGGACCTGACCCGGGCCCGCGGCTGGGCCTCGGACGTCGAGGAGACCTGGGAGGGGCTGGCCTCGGTCGCCGCCCCGATTCACGACCGGCGCCGGATGCCGGTGGGCGCGGTCGCGGTGGCGGGCGCCGTCGAGCGGGTCTGCGGGGCGCCCGGCGAGGTGCGCTCCGAGCTGGTGGCCGCCGTACGGGACTGCGCGCGTGCGGTCTCGCGGGACCTCGGCGCCGGCCGGTTCTGAGCCCTGGGCGGGCCCGTCCGCGGACGGGCCGCATGCCGCCAGTGGCCGGATAGGCACGCTTCACACGACCCGACGGGCGTGGCTTCATGGACGCCACGCCTTTTCGCCATGTCCGCTTTCAATGATTTCCGGGCGGTTTCAGGGGATCCTACCGTGTGGTAACGATCCGGCATTCGGCTCCTCGGGCTCTTGACGCCGTCTTCACCCGGGCGGAAAACTGCCGTTCACCGGTCGGCATTGTCGAACACCTAACGGCAATACGCGCTAAGGTGGGGTCGTGCCAAGGGCCGGAAATCGCACTCACCGAGTGCAGCGGACCACCGCACGGGACCGGTGGACCGCTCACCCCCTGGACGTAGGACAAAGGAGTCGCGGGTGTCCAGCTCCGACATCTTCATCGGCGAGACCATCGGTACCGCCCTGCTCACTCTGCTCGGCGGAGGCGTCTGCGCCGCGTTGACTCTCAAGAGCTCGAAGGCCCGCAACGCGGGCTGGCTCGCCATCACCTTCGGCTGGGGCTTCGCGGTGCTGATCGCCGCGTACGTGTCCGCCCCGCTCTCCGGCGCGCACCTGAACCCGGCCGTCACCGTCGGCATCGCCGTCAAGGACGGCGACTGGAGCAACACCGGCGTCTACCTGGCCGGCCAGCTGCTCGGCGCCATGATCGGCGCCGTCCTGATGTGGGTCACCTACTACGGCCAGTTCCGGGCGCACCTCACCGACCCGGAGCTGAAGCCCGACCTGAGCCGGCCGGCCGGTCCGGTGCTCGGCATCTTCTCCACGGGCCCCGAGATCCGCAACGTCGTGCAGAACCTGGCCACCGAGGTCATCGGCACGTTCGTGCTCGTCCTCGCGATCCTCACCCAGGGCCTGCAGGACGGCGGCAAGGGCCTCGGTGTCATCGGCGTCCTGATCACCTCGTTCGTCGTGGTCGGCATCGGCCTCTCGCTCGGCGGTCCGACCGGCTACGCCATCAACCCGGTGCGCGACCTCGGCCCGCGCATCGTCCACGCCCTGCTGCCGCTTCCCAACAAGGGCGGCTCGGACTGGGGATACTCCTGGATCCCGGTGGTGGGCCCGCTCGTCGGCGCCCTGATCGCCGGTGGTCTCTACAAGATCGCGTTCGTCTGATTCGTCTGACCCACACCTGCACGAAGCAACTTCGCCCCCTTACGACCTGCCAGGAGCAGACACCATGACCACGAGCACCGGGCCCTTCATCGCCGCGATCGACCAGGGCACGACGTCCTCGCGCTGCATCGTCTTCGACCGCGACGGCCGCATCGTCTCCGTCGACCAGAAGGAGCACGAGCAGATCTTCCCGAAGCCGGGCTGGGTCGAGCACGACGCCACCGAGATCTGGACCAACGTCCAGGAGGTCGTCGCCGGGGCCATCTCCAAGGCCGGGATCACCGCCGCGGACGTCAAGGCGGTCGGCATCACCAACCAGCGCGAGACCACCGTGATGTGGGACAAGAACACCGGCGAGCCGGTCCACAACGCGCTCGTGTGGCAGGACACCCGCACCGACGGCCTGTGCAAGGAGCTCGGCCGCAACGTCGGCCAGGACCGCTTCCGCCGCGAGACCGGCCTCCCGCTGGCCTCGTACTTCTCCGGCCCGAAGGTCCGCTGGCTGCTCGACAACGTCGAGGGCCTGCGCGAGCGCGCCGAGGCCGGGGACATCCTCTTCGGCACCATGGACACCTGGGTCATCTGGAACCTGACCGGCGGCGTCAACGGCGGCAAGCACGTCACCGACGTCACCAACGCCTCCCGCACCCTCCTGATGAACCTGCACGAGCTGGCCTGGGACGAGCGCATCCTCCAGTCCATCGACATCCCGGCCGCGGTGCTGCCGGAGATCCGGTCCTCCGCCGAGGTCTACGGCGAGGTCAAGGACGGCGTCCTGGCGGGCGTCCCGGTCGCCTCCGCACTCGGCGACCAGCAGGCCGCCCTGTTCGGCCAGACCTGCTTCGCCGAGGGCGAGGCCAAGTCCACGTACGGCACCGGCACGTTCATGCTGATGAACACCGGCGACAAGATCATCAACTCCTACAGCGGCCTGCTGACCACGGTCGGCTACCAGATCGGCGACCAGAAGCCGGTCTACGCCCTGGAGGGCTCCATCGCCGTCACCGGCTCGCTCGTCCAGTGGATGCGCGACCAGATGGGCATGATCAAGACCGCGGCCGAGATCGAGACCCTGGCCTCCTCCGTCGACGACAACGGCGGCGCCTACTTCGTGCCGGCCTTCTCCGGCCTGTTCGCCCCGTACTGGCGCTCCGACGCCCGCGGCGTGATCGCCGGCCTCACCCGGTACGTCACCCGGGCGCACATCGCCCGTGCCGTTCTGGAGGCCACCGCCTGGCAGACGCGCGAGATCACCGACGCCATGACCAAGGACTCCGGCGTCGAGCTGTCGGCCCTCAAGGTCGACGGTGGCATGACCTCCAACAACCTGCTGATGCAGACGCTCTCGGACTTCCTGGACGCCCCGGTGGTGCGCCCGATGGTCGCCGAGACCACCTGCCTCGGCGCCGCCTACGCCGCCGGCCTGGCCGTCGGCTTCTGGCCCGACACGGACGCGCTGCGCGCGAACTGGCGCCGGGCCGCCGAGTGGACCCCGCGGATGCCCGCCGACCAGCGGGACCGCGAGTACAAGAACTGGCTCAAGGCCGTCGAGCGGACCATGGGCTGGATCGACGAGGAAGACCACAGCTGAGTTCCGGCTGACGGACCTCTCGATCACTGACAGCTGACGAGGAGCTAACAATGAGCAGCCTGCAGAGCGTGCCCGCACTGGGCACGCACCCGACCGCCGGCTCGAACCCGAGCCGCGCCGAGACCCGAGAGCAGCTGGCGAAGGCCACGTACGACCTGCTGGTCATCGGCGGCGGCATCCTGGGCACCTCGGTGGCCTGGCACGCCGCGCAGTCGGGTCTGCGGGTCGCCATGGTGGACGCCGGCGACTTCGCCGGCGCCACCTCCTCGGCCTCCTCCAAGCTGGTCCACGGCGGTCTGCGCTACCTGCAGACCGGCGCGGTCAAGCTGGTCGCCGAGAACCACCACGAGCGCCGGGTGCTGGCCAAGGACGTGGCCCCGCACCTGGTCAACCCGCTCACCTTCTACCTGCCCGTCTACAAGGGCGGCCCGGTCGGCGCCGCCAAGCTGGGCGCGGGCGTGTTCGCTTACTCCGCGCTGTCGGCGTTCGGCGACGGCATCGGCAAGGTCATATCCCCGGCCCGTGCCGCCGCCGACAACCCGGGCCTGCGCACGGACAACCTGAAGGCCGTCGCGGTCTACTACGACCACCAGATGAACGACTCCCGGGTGGCCGTCATGACGGTCCGCGCGGCCGTCGAGTCGGGTGCCGTCGTCCTCAACCACGCCGAGGTCACCGGTCTGCGCACGACCGGCGGCCGGGTCTCGGGCGCCGAGCTCAAGGACCGTCTCGACGGCACCGAGTTCGGCATCGACGCCCGCGTCGTGCTCAATGCCACCGGCCCGTGGGTGGACCACCTGCGGCGCCTGGAAGACAAGCACGCGGCGCCGTCGATCCGGCTCTCCAAGGGCGCCCACATCGTCATGAAGCGGAAGTCGCCGTGGAAGGCCGCCATGGCCACCCCGATCGACAAGTACCGCATCACCTTCGCCCTCCCGTGGGAGGACCAGCTGCTGCTCGGCACGACCGACACGCAGTACGAGGGCGACCCGGCGGACGTGGCGGCCACCGAGTCCGACATCCAGCAGATCCTGGACGAGGCGGCGTTCTCCATCCAGGACGCGGACCTCGACCGCTCGCTGATGACGTACGCGTTCGCCGGCCTGCGGGTGCTGCCCGGCGGCCCGGGCGACGTCTCCCAGGCCAAGCGGGAGACCGTGGTCACCGAGGGCGCCGGCGGCATGCTGTCGGTGGCCGGCGGCAAGTGGACCACGTACCGGCACATCGGCCGCGTGGTCATGGACAAGCTGGCGAAGCTGCCCGGCAGCCCGCTGACCGAGGACATGGAGCCGGTGAAGTCGCTGGTGCGCCGGGTCCCGCTGCCCGGTGTCGCCAACCCGAACGCGGTCGCGCACCGGCTGCTCGTGGACCGCGAGCCGGGCATGCGGATGGACCCGCTGACCGCCCGCCACCTGGCCACCCACTACGGCTCGCTGGCCTTCGACATCGCCCGCCTCGTCAACGAGGACCCGGCGCTGGGCGAGCGCATCCACGAGGACGGCCCGGAGATCTGGGCGCAGGTCGCCTACGCCCGCGACCACGAGTGGGCGCAGACCGCCGACGACGTGCTGCGCCGCCGCACCACGCTGACGATCCGCGGCCTGGACACGGACGAGGTCCGCGGCCGGGTCGAGCGGATGCTGGGCCACAAGGCCTGACGGAAGCGGAGCCGCCGGGTCTGGTCAGGGTCGGCGGCTCTCGCGCAGGGGCGGTCCGTGGACGGACCGCCCCTTCTGCCTTGCCGGCCTGCGTGCGGCCCGTTTTCCCCATGCTGTAACGGGGATGGATCCACACCGTAGGCTGACCCCGGTAACGCAAGGGAACTTCGGAAGGAGACCTGGGTGATCGAGCTTGAGGGCGTGCCCGAGCTGATCGACCCGGTCATGGTGGCCGCGTTCGAGGGCTGGAACGACGCGGGTGACGCGGCCTCCGGTGCGGTCGCGCACCTGGACCGGGAGTGGAAGGGCGAGGTCTTCGCGGCGCTGGACGCCGAGGACTACTACGACTTCCAGGTCAACCGCCCCACGGTGTGGCTGGACGGCGGAGTACGGAAGATCACCTGGCCGACGACGCGGTTGTCGGTGGTGCGCATCGGCGGCGCGAAGCCGCGCGACCTCGTGCTGGTCCGCGGGATCGAACCGTCCATGCGCTGGCGGTCGTTCTGCAACGAGATCCTCGGATTCGCCCATGAACTGGGCGTCGAGATGGTGGTGATCCTGGGCGCCCTGCTGGGCGACACCCCGCACACCCGGCCGGTGCCGGTCAGCGGTGTGACCTCGGATCCGGACCTGGCGCGGACGCTGGACCTGGAGGAGACCCGGTACGAGGGTCCGACGGGCATCGTCGGGATCCTCCAGGAGGCGTGCACGCACGCCGGGGTGCCGGCGGTGTCGCTGTGGGCGGCGGTGCCGCACTACGTGTCGCAGCCGCCGAACCCGAAGGCGACGCTGGCGCTGCTGAACCGGCTGGAGGACCTGATCGACCTCCGGATCCCGCTGGGCGAGCTGCCCGAGGACGCCCGGGCCTGGCAGCTGGGCGTGGACCAACTGGCCGCGGAGGACAGCGAGGTGGCGGAGTACGTCCAGACGCTGGAGGAGGCGCGGGACACCGCGGACCTGCCCGAGGCGTCCGGCGAGGCCATCGCGCGCGAGTTCGAACGGTACCTGCGGCGCCGGGACGGCGGTCCGGGCCTGGCCACGGAGGGCGGGGACACCTCGTACCTGCGCGACACCACGGGCGGCCGGGGCCGGCCGCCGCGGCGCCGGGCCGAGCCGCCGGAGCCGGGTCCGGCCGCGGGTGCCGAGGAGCACGGCCGCGAGGACCACGGCGACGAGGAGCACCCGGAGGACTGATCCGGGGGCCGTCCCGGGGCGCGAGGGCGCGGGGGCGTGCGGAAGGGGCCGGCGCCGGTGGTGCCGGCCCCTTCGCGTGGGCCGTGGGCCGTGGGCCGTGGGCCGTGGGCCGAGGGCCGAGGGCCGACGGGCGCCCGGTGCCTAGAGCGCGACGCCCAGCAGGGCGTCGACCGTGCGGGAGACCAGGCCGGGCGCCGACTCGTCGGTGCCGCCCTCCGTCTCCTGGAGCGCGGCCCAGCGGTCGACGGCGGCGAGTGCGGCCGGCGCGTCGAGGTCGCGGGAGAGGGCCTCGCGGACCTCTTCGACGAGGGCCTCGGCGGACGGGCCGTCGGGCCGGGAGACCGCCGCGCGCCAGTGGCCGAGGCGGGTCTCGGCGTCGGCGAGGACCTGGTCGGTCCACTCCCAGTCGGCCCGGTAGTGGTGCGAGAGCAGGGCGAGCCGGATGGCGACCGGGTCCACCCCGGCGCGCCGGAGCGCGGAGACGAAGACCAGGTTGCCCTTCGACTTCGACATCTTCTCGCCGTGCAGGGCGACCATGCCGGCGTGCACGTACGCCTTGGCCATGGGGAACTCGCCGGTCAGCACCTGCGCGTGGGAGGCGCCCATCTCGTGGTGCGGGAAGGCGAGGTCGCTGCCGCCGCCCTGGATGTCGAAGCCCATGCCCAGGTGCTCCAGGGCGATGGCCACGCACTCGATGTGCCAGCCCGGGCGGCCGCGGCCGAGGCTGCCGCCGTCCCAGCTGGGCTCGCCCTCGCGGGCGGCCATCCACAGCATCGGGTCGAGCGGGTTCTTCTTGCCGGGGCGGTCCGGGTCGCCGCCGCGCTCGGCGGACAGCAGCCGCATCGCCTCGGCGTCCAGGCCGGAGACCTGTCCGAAGTGGGAGTCGGACTCGACGGAGAAGTAGACGTCGCCGTCGAGCTCGTACGCGGCACCCGCGTCGCGGAGCCGTTCGACGAGCGGCACGATGCCGGGTATCGCCTCGACGGCGCCGATGTAGTGCTGCGGCGGGAGCATCCGCAGGGCGGTCATGTCCTCGCGGAACAGGGCGGTCTCGCGCTCGGCGAGTTCGGTCCAGTCGTGGCCGTCGCGCAGCGCCCGCTCCAGCAGCGGGTCGTCGACGTCCGTGACGTTCTGGACGTAGTGAACCTGACGCTTGGTGTCGAGCCACACGCGCTGCACGAGGTCGAACGCGTTGTAGGTCGCCGCGTGACCCATGTGGGTCGCGTCGTACGGGGTGATCCCGCAGACGTAGAGACGGGCGACGGGACCCGGGACGAGGGTGATCGTCTTCCGGGTCGCGGTGTCGTGGATCTGGAGGTCGCGGCCCTTGCCGGGCAGGGCGGGAACCTCAGAAGCTGGCCAGGCATGCATGTCTTGAGCCTAACCGGACGGATGTTCCGGAACCGAACCGGATGGACAGTCTTGGCCTGATCCGCGCTCTTGCGGATCACCGGCCGCTGTGCGTCCCCGCCCGTACCGGCTGCGCCGCACGTCAGACGGGGGGCCAGGGGATCGCCGGCCACTGCCCGGAGGGCTCCGGGTGGCGGCCGGTCCGCAGCAGCTGGGCCACCCGGGTGCGTACGGCGGCCAGCTCGGCCGGGGTGATCAGTTCGGCCAGCCGGGTGGCGAGCGGGGTGCCGTCGGCCAGGTCGGCGGCGAGGGCGGTGAGCACCGTCACGGCCTCGCCGGTCAGCGGCTCGCCCGCCCAGCCCCACAGCAGGGTGCGCAGCTTGTCGTCGGTGTGGAAGGTGACGCCGTGGTCGATGCCGTAGAGCCGGCCGCCGGGTGCGGGCAGCAGGTGGCCGCCCTTGCGGTCGCCGTTGTTGATGACGGCGTCGAGGACGGCGAGGCGGCGCAGCCGCTGGTCGTCGGCGTGCACGAGGAGGGCGGTGCGGCCGCCGCCGACGTCCGCGAAGGCCACGGGCCGCCAGCCGTCGCCGGCCTCCTCGCCGTCCACGAGGGCGAGCAGGGCGGTGGCGGGGTCCCCGGTGTCGCCGGGCCCGTCGGGGGCGCGTTCGATCCACTGCTGGACCATGCCCTCGCCGTACGGGCCGTCGCGCAGGACGGTGGGCGGGACCAGGTCCCAGCCGGTGGCCCGGGAGACCAGGTAGGCGGCCACCTCGCGGCGGGCGAGGTTGCCGTCCGGGAAGTCCCACAGCGGGCGCTCCCCCGCGACCGGCTTGTAGACGCAGTCCGTGCCGGTCCCGTCGAGGGTGACCGTGCAGCGCAGCACGGCGTTGGAGGCCTCGGCGATCCGGCCGCGCACGGTCAGCTCGCCCTCGGCGAGGAGTTCCTCGGTGTCCACTGCTGCGTTCCCCGTCACCCTGCGCTCCCCCGTCGTACCGGCCGGCCCGCTCACGCCCCGCGCCGGTAGCCGTTCTGGCGCGGGCAGACGTGGCCGTCCGGGTCCAGCGGCAGGCTGCACAGCGGGCACGGCGGGCGGCCCGCGTTGACGACGTCCAGGGCGCGCTTGGCGAACGCACGGGCCTGGGCGCCGGTGAGGCGGACCCGGAGCATCGGCGGGCCGTTCTCCTCGTCCTGGAGGAGCCGTTCCTCGGCCTCGGCGAGGTCCTCCTCGGACTCGGCGTCGAGTTCCACGAGGGCCTGCGCCTCGACGATCATGCGCTGTTCCTCGCCGTCCCAGGCGAGGGCCATGGTGCCGACCCGGAACTCCTCGTCGACGGGCACGTCGAGCGGGGCGGTGTCGCCGCCCTCGGCGGGCGCGACGGCCGGTACCGGGGCGTTGCCGCCGGTGCGCCGGACGACCTCGTCGAGGAGTTCGTCCATGCGCTCGGCCAGCGCCGCGACCTGTGTCTTCTCCAGCGACACGCTGGTGACGCGGGTGCCCGAGGAGGCCTGCAGGAAGAACGTGCGGCGCCCGGGCAGGCCGACCGTACCGGCCACGAAGCGGTCCGGCGGGTCGTAGAGGAACACCTGACGGGACACGTCCAGTCTCCTGAAGGGTCGGCTGCGGGGGGGCAGGTCGGCGCGGGTGGTGCCGGGGCCCGGCACATCCACCCTACTGCGCTGTTCGATCACGCCGCGCCCGCAGCACCCCCGACGACAGCGTTCCCGCCATTCTCGGCCGTTTCGGCGCCTTCCGCGTCCGCTCGCGTCCCGCGCGGCGCGAGGCCGGACAGGTCGCCGGTGTCGCCGAGGCGCAGCAGGAAGGGGCGCAGCGGCGTGTAGCGGATGACGGTGACCGAGCAGGGTTCGACGGAGATGCGCTGGAAGAGGTCGAGGTGCATGCCGAGGGCGTCGGCGACCAGGGACTTGATGATGTCGCCGTGGGAGCACATGGCGTAGAGGGCGTCGCTGCCGTGCTCTTCGTCGATGCGCGCGTTCCAGTCCCGTACTGCTTCGACGGCGCGGTGCTGCATGGCGCGCATCGACTCGCCGCCGGGGAAGGCGGCGGCGGACGGGTGCTGCTGGACCGTCTTCATCAGCGGCTCGTCGGCGAGTTCGGAGAGTTTGCGGCCGGACCAGTCGCCGTAGTGGCATTCGCCGATCCGTTCGTCGGCGTGCAGCGGCAGGCCGGGGCGGGCGGCGAGCAGCGGGGCGAGGGTCTCGCGGCAGCGCTGGAGGGGGCTGGTGACGGCGGCCGCCAGGGGCAGCGCGGCGAGCCGCCCGGGGAGGGCGGCGGCCTGGGCGGCGCCGGTGCCGTCGAGGGCGACCCCGGGGGTCCAGCCGGCGAGCAGCCCGGCGGTGTTGGCGGTGGAGCGTCCGTGCCGTACGAGGATCAGCGTGGCCATGGCGCCCAGCGTAGGCGGTGGGCGGCTGCGGTCGGGGGGCGGGCAGGGAAGAATGCCGGCGTGATCGTTGACTGTGCGGTGTACCGGGGCGGCGCCCGGGTGGCGGGGCCGGCGGACTTCCCGGAGGCGCTGGCGCAGGCCCGGGCGGCCGGCGACGCGTTCCTGTGGATCGGTGTGCACGAGCCGACGGAGGCGGAGTTCGAGCGGGTCCGCAGCGGGTTCGGGCTGCACCCGCTGGCGGTGGAGGACGCGCTGACGGCCCACCAGCGGCCGAAGCTGGAGGTGTACGACGACTCGCTGTTCGCGGTCCTCAGGCCGGTGGTCTACGACGAGGCCTCGGGGACGGTCACGGCCGGCGAGCTGATGGTGTTCGTGGGCGACGCATTCGTGGTGACGGTGCGGCACGGCCCGGGTGCCCCGCTGGCGGCGGTCCGCCGGCGGCTGGAGGAGGAGCCGGAGGTGCTGCGGCACGGCCCGGCGGCGGTGCTGTACGCGGTGGGCGACGCGGTGGTGGACCACTACATCGAGGTGGCGGGCGAGCTGCAGGCGGACCTGGAGGAGCTGGAGGCGGACGTGTTCGCGCCGCGGGAGGCGGACACGAAGAGCACGGCGGCGCGGATCTACGGCTTCAAGCGGCAGGTGCTGGAGTTCCGGCGGGCCACGAATCCGCTGACGCTGCCGATGGCCCGGCTGGCGGGCACCGGGGTGCCGTTCGTGCCCGAGGGTTCCCGGCCGTTCTTCCGGGACGTGGCCGACCACCTGGCGAAGGCGAACGAGTACGTGGAGGGGCTGGACCGGCTGCTGTCGGACGCCCTGTCGGCGCACCTGGCGCAGATGGGCGTACGGCAGAACGACGACATGCGGAAGATCTCGGCGTGGGCGGCGATGGCGGCCGTGCCGACGATGGTCGCGGGGGTCTACGGCATGAACTTCGACCACATGCCGGGGAAGCAGTGGGTGTGGGGGTACCCGGTGGTGGTGGCGGTGATGGCGGGCGCGGTGTCGGGCCTGTACCGGCTGTTCAGGCGGCGCGGCTGGCTGTGAGGCGGGCGGGGGCGGTCGCGGACGGGCGGGGTGCGGGTCCCGGGGCGCGGGTGGGGGTCACGGTCAGGCGAACCCGGTCGCGGGCACCGCCGGTCCGCCCAGCGCGTCGCGGCGCTCCGGCATGGCGAGGGAGACCGCCTTGTGCCAGCCGGCGAACCGCTCCCAGGCGTAGGCGCCGCGGATGCCGGTGCGCAGCACGGCGGACTTCGCCTCGGACCAGCCCAGCAGCCGGCCCATGTGGGCCATGACGGCGAGGCTGACGTCCCGGTAGATGCCGATCTCGGCGAGGGCGCTCTCGCGCAGCACCCGTTGGATGGTGCGCCCGTGGCCCTCGCGGGCCAGCCGCAGCAGTTCCTCGTGGCAGTAGGCGAGGTGGTTGTCCTCGTCGTTGCTGATCATGCGGATGGCCCGGCCGACCTCGGGGTGGTCCCCGAAGTCCTTGACCAGCATGACCATCTGGTCGGCGGCGCGCTGCTCGGTGACCCGGCTGTGGGCGAGGTAGACGACGATGTCCTCCTCGGTCAGCGGCTGTTCGGCGCGGAGCTTGCTGTGCGGGAGGCCGATGCCGCTCTGTTCGAGGAGCATCGTGTAGTCGGTCTCCGGGGGCACCGGTACGGGCGGCAGGCCGCGCTTCTTGAGGAGCGCGTTGAAGATGCGGCCGTGCTTGTCCTCGTCGGCGCCGTGCCGGGTGATCTTCGGGGCGAGGTCCGCCATGCCGGGCGGCACGAGGGCGGCGATCCGCGCGTTCTCCCAGCCGCCCTGCGATTCGCCGCTGGCCGCGATGGAGCAGAACAGCTGGAAGGAGTCGTCGTTGTCGAGGATCTCCTGGAACAGGCTTCGCGCCGAGAGCATGACCGCCACCTCCTGTGGACCCCCTGCGACCGAGTGAACGGCCGATCGGGACGGCGGGCAACCGGCGCCGGACCGGCACTGGGGGCTGTTGCGAAGGTCCCGCACGGCGCCCACGGCGCCCGCGGCGCCCGGCACGCCCTCTCGCCGCACCGGCCGAGCCCCGGGTACGCCCGGTACGAGGGCCTTCGCCCGGCACGCCGGGAGCACGCACCGGACACGGCGGGCACCGCACAGGACTTTCGCCACACCCCCTAGGCCGAACGAAGGATGCGAAGGGGTGGGGATCCGGGCGTAACCCGGGGGGCCCGGACGGCGTTGTTGGCGGTGACGGCCGTGGCGGGGAAGACCCCCCGAGCCCCCACCACGGCCGCTGTGGCCGGGCCGGCCGCCGGACCTCGGAGTCCGGCGGCCGGGGTGGATCCGGACCGTCGCTCACGCCAGGCCGGCGGTCTCCATGGCCTCGACGCCGGCGCGCAGGGCGGCCAGCCGCTCCTCGCGGGTGAAGCCCGCCGGGGCCAGGGTCAGGGTGGTGACACCGGCTTCGGCGTACGCCTTCATGCCGTCGGCGATCCGCTCGACCGGACCGAGCAGGGTGGTGGAGTCGATCAGGCTGTGCGGGACGGCGGCCGCGGCGCCGGCCTTGTCGCCGGCCAGGTACTTGTCCTGGATCTCGGCGGCCTCCTTCTCGTACCCCATGCGCTGCGCGAGCTGGTTGTAGAAGTTCTGCTTCCGGCTGCCCATGCCGCCGACGTACAGCGCGGTGTAGGGGCGGAAGACGTCGGCGAGGGCCTGGACGTCGTCGCCGAGGGCGAGCGGGACGGTCGGGCAGACGTCGAAGCCGTCCATGGTCTTGCCGGCCTTCTCGCGGCCCGCCCGGATGTGGGTGAGGGCGGTGGCCTCCAGGTGCTCGGCGGCCGGGAAGATCAGCAGGGCGCCGTCGGCGATCTCGCCGGTCTGCTCCAGGTTCTTGGGGCCGATGGCGGCGATGTACAGCGGGATGTGCTCGCGCTCGGGGTGCACGGTCAGCTTGATGGCCTTGCCGGGGCCGCCGGGCAGCGGCAGGGTCCAGTGCTCGCCCTCGTAGCTGAGCCGCTCGCGGGTCATGGCCTTGCGGACGATCTCCACGTACTCGCGGGTGCGGGCCAGCGGCTTGTCGAACTTCACGCCGTACCAGCCCTCGGAGACCTGCGGCCCGGACACGCCGAGGCCGAGGCGGAACCGGCCGCCGGTCAGGGAGTCGAGGGTGGCCGCGGTCATCGCGGTCATGGCGGGCTGGCGGGCCGGGATCTGCATGATCGCGGAGCCGACGTCGATCCGCTCGGTCTGCGCCGCGACCCACGACAGGACCGTGGGGGCGTCGGAGCCGTACGCTTCCGCGGCCCAGCACACGTCGTAGCCGAGGCGGTCGGCCTCCTGCGCGACGGCCAGGTTGTCGGCGTCCATGCCCGCACCCCAGTAGCCGAGATTGATGCCGAGCCGCATGTCGTCCCCTTACCGATGTACCGATGAGTAACGTTGGTCTGCCGCGGACTCTAGCGCGCCCGGACGCCGTTCGGCAGTGCCCCAGTAGTCTCAGCGGTCATGGAGCAGAGGCATCTCGGCCGGACGGGCCTGCGCGTGTCCAGGATCGGTCTCGGCACGCTCACCTGGGGGCAGAGCCCGGGCGGCACGGCCGAGTCCGATGCGGCGGAACAGCTGAAGGCGTTCTGGGACGCGGGCGGCACCCTCGTCGACACGGCGGACGTGTACGCGGGCGGCGAGGCGGAGTACCTGCTGGGGCGGCTGGTGTCCGGGCTGGTGCCGCGCGAGGACCTGGTGATCGCCACGAAGGCGGGCACCGTACGGGAGCGGGAGCGGCGCAGCGACGGCTCGCGCGGGCACCTGCTGGCCGCGCTGGACGCCTCGCTGGACCGGCTGGGCACCGATCACGTGGACCTGTGGCAGGTGCACGCCTTCGATCCGCACACCCCGCTGGAGGAGACCCTGCAGGCGCTGGACCTCGCGGTGAGCAGTGGACGGGCCCGGTACGCGGGGGTGGCCGGCTTCAGCGGCTGGCAGCTGGCGAAGGCCGCGACCTGGCAGCTCGCGGCGCCGGGGGTGCGGACCCGGCTGGCGGGGACGCAGATGGAGTACTCGCTGCTCCAGCGGGGCGTGGAGCGGGAGGTGCTGCCGGCCGCGCTGGACCTGGGGGTCGGGCTGCTGCCGGCCTCGCCGCTGGGGCGCGGCGTGCTGACCGGGAAGTACCGGGAGGGGGCGGTGCCGCCGGGTTCGCGCGGCGACTGCGAGGTGCTGTCCGGCTTCGTCGCGCCGTACCTCGACGACACGGCGGGGCGGATCGTGGACGCCGTGGCGACCGCGGCCCAGGGCCTCGCGGTGACCCCCCTTCAGGTGGCGCTGGCGTGGGTCCGGGACCGGCCCGGGGTGGCCGCGCCGCTGGTGGGCGCCCGGACGGCGGCCCAGCTGGCGGAGGCGCTGTCGGTGGAGGCCCTTACCCTTCCCGAGGAGATCTGCCGGGCCCTGGACGACGTCTCGGCGCCCGTGCACCGCTATCCCGACCAGGACTGGAGCACGTTGTGAGTACGGAACGCACCGGAGACCCGGAGACCGGACCCGAGGAGGCCGCGGCCCCCGGGCCGGGCGACGGCGGTGCGGCTCCCGCGGCCGCCACCGACCCGGTGCCCGACGCGCCCGAGGGCACGGCGGACCCGGAACCGGAGGCGGCGACGGCGACGGAGACGGAAGCGGACGGACCCGACGACGGCCCGCAGCCGGCCGGCGAGGACCCTGCGGACGCACCGGACGCCGGGGACGAGGACGGGCCCGGCGGGGACGGGGGCGCGGAGCGGACCGGCGACGTGCAGCCGGGCGACACCGAGGGCGCGTCCGGCCAGGACGGCGGGGCCGGAGAGGCGGCGGACGGATCCGGCGCCGCGGACGGTGACGGGGCGGCGGCCGGGCGGAGTGAGGCCGAGGCCGAGCTGGCGGCTCAGAAGGTCGAGCGGGAGCGGATCGCGCGGCGGAAGGCGGAGCGGGGCGGTCCGGTCGCGGCCGGGGCGAAGCTGAGCGGGACGGCCGCCGATCTGCTGGCCGCCGTACGGGCCGTGGAGAGCGGCCGGCAGCCGGCCGCGGCCCCGGCCCCGCGCAAGCCCGTTGCCCCGCAGCCGCCGGCGCCGGCGCCGGCGCCGGCGCGGCCCCCCCCCCCCGCGCCCCCCGCGCCCCCCCCCCCCCCCCCCAACACCGGCCGGCTGCGCCGGCTCCCGGGCTCCGCCCGGACCCGCGCCTCAAACGCCGGCGAGGCTGGATTCTGCCCGGCAGCATCCAGCTCTCGAACGCAGCCGGAGCAGCCGAAGTCCGGGCGGGGGAAACCAGCGCGCGTGCACCCCCTCCTCATCTGATGATCCATCAGCTAGACCGTCCGCATGACGATGCGAGAGACGAACGACGCGAACGACACAGACCGGCAGCCGGACCGGCCGGTCGAGGCGTACGCCGAGCTGGCGGCCGTCGGCCCGTACGGGGTGCACCCCGGCCACGCCCTCATCACCATGGTCGAGCCGCACCCGGGCCACGAGTACGCGTACAACCGCTGGTACGAGGACGACCACTACTACGCCGGTGCCATGGCCATGCCGTGGATGTACGCCGGCCGCCGCTGGGTGGCGACACGGGACCTCCAGGAGCTGCGGTACCCGGAGAAGTCCGCGGTGGCCGCCCCCGTGACGGCCGGCTGCTACCTGTCGACGTACTGGGTCACGGACGGCCGCTACGACGAGCACATGAAGTGGACCGTCGGCATCAACAAGCGCCTCAACCGCGACGGCCGCGTCTACCGCGACCGCACCCACGTCTTCACGGCCTTCCAGGACCACGAGGCGACCGTCTACCGCGACGGCGCCGCCGGCCCCCGGGACTTCCACGCCCTGGACCACCCGTACCGCGGCCTGGTCCTCCAGGTCGTCGACGCCGACGGGCCGCAGCAGCGGGCCGAACTGCTGGAGTGGCTGCGCTCGCGGGCCCTCCCGGCCCGGCTGGCGGGCGGCCCGGCGGCCCTGGTGACGGTCTTCCGCCCGACCCCGCTGCCGGGGGACCGGATGACCTACGTGAAGCAGGTCGAGGGCGTCGACTCGCGGCTGACGCTGCTGTGGTTCCTGGAGGCGGACCCGCGGGAGTGCTGGGACCGGTTCCGCGGCCTGGACACCGAGGTGGCGGACGCCGGGCTGGGCCGGGTCGAGCTGGTCGCGCCGTTCATCCCGACCGTGCCGGGCACCGACCGGTACGTGGACCTGCTGCGCTGAGCGGAGACGGGTCCGGGGCCGGCTGCGACGCCCGCGGCCGGCCCCGGACATGGCCGAGCCCCCTCGGCCGGGACGGCGGACCAGTCGAGAGGGCTCATGTCAGTGGTGCTTCGGATACCGATGGCGTGATCTCCCCTGTGCTCAGGCGAGACGCCCCAGCGGCCCACGGGTCACACCGGCGACGAAGGAGGTCCAGGAGCCGGGCGCGAAGGACAGGGACGGCCCGTCCTGCACCTTCGAGTCCTGCACGGCGATCTCGGACATGACGGGGGACATGACCTCGACGCACGCGCCGTTTCCGGCGGAATACGAGGACTTCGTCCAGTTCATCGTGGCGCCCTGGTGAATGGCCATTTTCTGCTCCGGTCTGGCGAGTTCGATCTGATGTGGCGCCAACCTTTTCCTGATTGGCGTGATCGACGCTACTCGCCGTCCTCCGGGAGCGATGAGGCCATTCACTCGACTGGATGGCATATTCCGGTTGGGTCTTCCATGTCCGGGTACTTGCGGTGTACCGTACCGGCTTTCTCGGCAGGCCCGCCTGTGACCTGCGGGTTTCTGGCCACCTGTCCGGCTTTTCGCCCTTTCCGTCGGTTTCCGCGGTTCCGTCGCTAAGGGCGCTTTGCGGTGTGATCGCCGATGATGCCCGCGATGAACTCCCGGGTCTGCTCGACATTCAGTGCCTGCGCCCGCAGGTGCTCGTACATGACGCTGTACTTCTGGACGTCGTTCGCTTTTTCCAGGTACAAGTCGCTTGTGACGCCTTCGATGTAGACAACGGTCGAATCCGACGCGTCCGGAAATTCCAGAATCGCGTACTGACCGTTCACGCCCGGGTGCGCGCCCATGCTGAAGGGCATCACCTGCACCGTCACGTGCGGCAGCTCCGACTGCTCCATCAGGTGCTCCAGCTGACGGACCATGACCGCACCGTCGCCGACCCGGCGGCGCAGCGCGGCCTCGTCGATCACCGCCCACAGCCGCAGCGGCCCGCGCTCCGTGGCGTTCTCCTCCTCCGAGATCCGGTCCTGGCGGCGCATCCGCACCTGCACCCGTTTCTCGATGTCCGCCTGCGCGGTCTCCGGCAGCGCACCCCGCACGATGGCGGCGGCGTACTCGGGGGTCTGGAGCAGTCCGGGGATGATCTGCGGCTCGTAGACGCGCAGCGAGGCGGCGTCGGTCTCCAGCCCGATGTACACGCTGTACGGGATGTCGCCGAAGGCGTGCCACCAGCCCTGCTGGCGCGAGTCCTTGGCCATCTGCATCAGCGAGTCCACCAGCCGGCGGTCCTCGACCTCGTACACGTCGCACAGGTCGCGGACGTCGCGCTGGCTGATCGAACGGCGGCCGTTCTCCAGTCGGCTGATCTTCGACTGGGAGACCAGGAGGCGCTCGGCGACCTGCTCGGCCGTCATGCCCTTGTCCTCGCGGAGCTTGCGGAGCTCCATACCCAGGCGGCGGCGTCGGACGGTGGGATTGACATTGGACGCCACGGGAACGTTACCTCCGCTTTCCGGCCGCGGGCGTCTGGCTGACGGCCCGCTCGGCGTGTCTCTGGGTGTCTCTGCGTGTCTGCTGAACTGCAGATTGCCACCGAACACCCGGACGGCGCTGGGAAAACGACAGGAAAGCGATCGGAAACGACGGACGCGCGGGGCGACGGGACCGGTCGGATCCGGTCCCGTCCCCCCGCGCGCAGGCGGCTCCCGAACGTCAGTGAGCGGCGGCGCGGGCCATGGCCCCGCGGCGCGGCTGCAGTGGAACGCCGCCGGTCGGACGGGTGCTTCCCGCCGGGGCCGCGGCCCCGGCCGGCCGGCCCCCGCCGGCTGCTGCCGCCGGTGCGCGCCGCGGCTGGGCGGCGACACCGTTCTGGACGTCCATCACGGCGTGCGCCACGAGGCCGCCCATGGGGTCGTGCCGGATCAGGTCCCGCAGTCGCGAACGGGACGACCGGCCTTCGTTGCCGGGGTACAGGTGCTTGCCGAGTCCGACCGCGTGGGCCAGCGCAGCGAGCGCCGCGGTCCGCGGGTCCGGCGGTACACCGGTGCGGATCGCGCTGTCGAGCCGGGCACGGATCTCCCGGCTGATCGCCGTGTCGGTCGCCTGGTAGCGAGTCGTCGGCAGCACCCCGCACATCTGTCCGGCCACGGCATGCACCATGCCGCACCGCTCCAGATGGGCGAGGTAAATCTGGCGGAGCCCCAGCCGGGGTCCGCCGATCCAGTGGACCGCCCGTACCGGGCTGCCGCGACGGCGCAGCAGTTCCAGTGCGGAGTCCAAGGTCGGATCTCCTGTCGGCCGTGGCATCACCACGGCGATACGATCCCCGTCAGGGGCTATCCGTCCCGCCAGAGCCAGCTCCACTAGCTGTGCCCCGGCCAGGCCGAGGTCGAGCGACTGCGGCTGCGCCGTGGTACCCGTGGCCGGGTCCAAAGCGAGCAGCAGAAGCTCCTCCGGAATTGTTCTGCGGCTCCTGCCCATCCATGCCTCCCCGCGTGGATGAGTGACAGGGTGACCCCTCTCACATTCATCTGTCGAGAGTGCCTGGCCGCTTTGTGGGGGAACCGGCAACTATGTCGTTCTCGTCTACCACGAGGGCGATGCCCCCGAGACGGGACACTGTGAGACGGTTCGGACAGCTGGGCAACTGGACAGCGAACGAGGAGGAACTGGTGGCGGGCGAGTCCCCCGACAAGTCGGTACAGCAAGGTTCGCCGGGGGCGACGGACTCTTCCGCGGAGGAGCGCGACCCCCGCCTTTCGGTTTTCCGCACGCCGGCTACGTCGGCGTCACCGGATGACGAACCCTCCGACGGCACCGACTCCGAGTCCGACGCGCGTACGACGACCCCGCCGCCGGCCGAACCGGTCGCAGCTGCGAAGCCGAGTCCTGACGCCACGGTACTCCTCGGCTCCGTCTCCCGTTTCGTGACCCCGTCCGACGTGACCCAGGAACTCCCGGCCCGCCGCGTACCGACCGAGACGCCGACCGCCGAGCCCGAGCCCGCCGCCGAGGACGCGTCCGGGGGTCCCGCCCCCACCGGGGAAGCGACCGCGACCGGGTCCGGATCCGCGGATGCGGCCGGGAGCACGGACCGGACCGAGGGCGCCGCCCGGCGCGAGGCCGGGGCCGAGACCCCGGGCGAGCCCGCGGCGGAGGCGGCGGCCGCCGATGCCGCCGAGTCCGGGTCTGCACCTGTCGCCTCCAAGGCCGCGCCCGCGGCCGCCCGACCTGCCAAGACCGCAGCCCCGGCCGGAAGTGCGGCCGAGCGCGAGGCCGGCTCTGCGGGCGCGTCCGACGGCGCGGACCGGACCGGTGTCGCGGCCGAGCCCGCGGCCGAGCCCGCAACGGATGCCGCCGCCAAGGCCGGTTCTACGGCTGCCGGTGCCGCCAAGGCCGAGCCCGCGGCCGCCCGTGCCGCCAAGGCCGCGGAGGCGGTCGGTGGTGCGGCCGAGGACGCCGCCCCCAAGGCTTCGGAGTCGACCGACTGGTTCGCCGTGCGCCGGCCCGCGGCCAAGCCCGATCCGGCCGCGGCGGAGAGCCCCGCCGAGCGGCCCGAGTCCGCTCCGGCCGCCCCGGCCAAGCCCGCCGCCGCCGCTCCGGCCGCCGCGGCCAAGGCGTCGGCCGAGCAGGGTCCGGCCGCCTCCGCCTCCGCCTCCGCCTCCGATGCGGATGCGGATGCGGATGCAAAGTCTGGCGACCCGCGGGTCGGCGGGCAGCGGCCCGGGGAGGACCCGCGGGCCTCCGTCGCCGCCTGGGCGGCCACCGCCGAGCGGCGACCGGCACCGGCCGGCGGGGACACGACCGTGTTCCGCGCCGTGAAGAAGCCCGGTGACGAGCCGGCCGCCGAGCAGACGACCGTGCTCAAGGCGGTCACGCCCAAGCCGGCCCCGAAGTCCGACGAGACCACCGTCCTCAAGGCCGTCACCCCCAAGCCCAAGCCCAAGCCCGAGCCCGAGCCGGCCCCCGAGGTGGACCAGCCGACCGCCGTGTTCCGCGCGCCGGTCGTGCCCAAGCCCGCCCCCGGCGGCGAGGCCGAGCCCGCCGGCGGGCGCCCGGCGAGCACCTTCGTCCCGCTGCGCAGCGACGACACCCCCCGCACCCCGGCCGCTCCCAAGCCGGTCACCCCGTACCAGCCCGCCACGCCCAAGGCATCGGCACCGGCACCGGCACCCGCCGCCCCGAAGCCGCCCGCCGGCCCCGCCGCACCCGGCAAGCCCACCGCGCCCGCCGGCCCGTCCGCCGCCTCGCTCGCCGCGTTCGACGAGCCCGAGCGGACCAAGCAGCAGCCGCTGCCGCCGAAGCCGCCCCTCGACATGCTGGCGGACCTCACCAACAACCCGCCCCCGCCGCCGAGCGCGCTGCGCACGACGGTCCGGCGGTTCAAGATCTGGACCCCGCTGGTCCTGCTGCTCCTGATCGTCTTCGCCGTCGTCCAGCTGGTCCGCCCGCTGCCCGAGGTCACGCTGACGATGACCGCGGACTCCTCGTACACCTTCGACGGCGGCAAGCCGAACCTGACCACGCCCCCCAAGGGCCAGTCCTGGATGGCCGCCTCAGGCCTCGGCACGATCGCCTCGTCCGGCGAGCAGAAGCCGATCCCGATCGCCTCGGTCACCAAGTCGATGACGGCGTACATCATCCTGCGCGACCACCCGTTCAAGCGGGGCGAAAAGGGCGCGATGATCCCCATCGACGAGACCGCCGAGCGCGAGGGCCAGAAGGACAAGACGGACAACGAGTCCACGATGAACACGGCCAGGGCCGGGGACAAGATCAGCGAGTACGACGCGATCGCCGCGCTGATGATCCCCTCCGCGAACAACATCGCGCGCCTGCTGGCCCGCTGGGACTCCGGATCGCAGGAGGCGTTCGTCAAGAAGATGAACGACACCGCCCGCGAACTCGGCATGACCAACACCACGTACACGGACCCCTCGGGCCTGGACGCGACGACCGTCAGCACCGCCGAGGACCAGGTCAAGCTGGGCCTCAAGCTCATCGAGATCCCGGTGCTGCGCGACATCACGAAGCTGCCGGAGTGGGAGGACCAGTACGGCAAGAAGTGGCGGAACTGGAACTCCCTGGTCCCGTACAACAACTCGCTCGGCATCAAGACCGGCAGTACCACGGCCGCCGGCGGCAACCTGCTGTTCGCCGCGCACAAGATGGTCGGCAAGACGGACCAGTTCATCGTCGGCGCCGTCCTCGGCCAGCACGACACCCCGATCCTGGACACCGCCATCGCGGCCAGCAAGAAGCTGATGCTGGAGACCCAGGACGCGCTCACCGGCGCCAAGGTGATCAAGAAGGGTGATGTCGTCGGGTACGTGGACGACGGCCTCGGCGGCCGGACGCCGGTCGTGGCCGGCGCGGACGTGGATGCCGTCGGCTGGGCCTCGCTGAAGGTGGACGTGAAGCTCGGCGGGTCCGGCGCGCTGCCGCACTCGGCGAGGGCCGGTACCGAGGTCGGCACGCTGACCGTCGGCGCGGGCGCCAGCCAGGTGAAGGTCCCGGTGGTCCTTCGGACCGACCTGGCCGAGCCCGGCTTCGGAAGCAAGCTGACGCGGCTCGGCTGAGGCAGCCGGGCCCAGGACGGGCACGATGTGTTCCGGCGCCCCGGGCAACCCCGGGGCGCCGGAACACGTCCAGCCCAGGGGGTGGGCGGGACGATGTGGGGTGTGACGAGTGACGACCGCTGAGCCGGCATCGCCGGAGGCAGGCGCGCAGGACGCGGCGCAGCCGCCGTCGGACGGCCGCGACCAGGGCCGTGGCCCCGGCCGGGACCGGGACGGCGGCCCCGGCATACCCGGATCCGGGGTGGCCGCGGAGGCGGTGGCCCCGGACACCTCCGCCCTCGCCCGGTTCCGCGCCCGTTACCCCGTCGGCTCCGTCGTCGGCGCGGTCACCGCGCTTGCCGGAGTCCTGCACGTGGCGTGGTTCTTCCTCGTCGCCAACAGCGGCGGCGACCTGGCCGCCCAGGACGCCTGGGCCGAGTTCGTCGGCCGGCACCCGGACTCCGCGTACAACCTCGCCTGGTACGGCGGCATGCACCCGGTCTCGTACAGCGTGGTGTCCCCTTACCTGATGTCCGTGCTCGGCGTCCGCACCACGATGATGATCGCCGGCACGGTCTCGGCCGGTCTGGTGACGCTGATCCTCTTCCGCTGCCGGGGTGCCGTGCGCAACCCGCTGCCGCCGGCCCTCGCCGGCGTCTTCGCCCTGCTGTGCAACGCGGTGTCCGGGCGGGTGACCTTCGGTCTCGGCCTGATGTTCGCGCTCGGCGCGGTGGCGGCGGTGTTCTGCTGGCCGCGCAAGTGGTCCCGCTGCCCGCACGCCGTCCCGCGCTGCGGCTGCCGCCGGGGCCTGTTGCTGCGGTGGGGCAAGGCCGCGGTGGCGGTCCCGCTGGCGGGCCTGGCGACGGCCGCCTCGCCGGTCGCGGGCCTGTTCCTCGGGGTGGTCGCGGCCGCGCTGTTCCTGGCCGGGCGGCGGCCGGGTGCGTTCTGCCTGGGGCTGCCGCCGGTCGCGGTGGTCGGGCTGTCGGCGTGGCTGTTCCCCTTCTCCGGCACCCAGCCGATGTCGCTGGCGTCGGTGTCGCTGCCGTTCCTGTTCGGCGTGCTCGTGCTGCTGCTCGTACCCGCCGAGTGGCGGACCGTGCGGCTGGCGGCCGGGGTGTACGCGGCGGGCGTGTTCCTGACCTGGGCGGTGGACTCGCAGGTCGGCTCGAACGTCACCCGGCTCGCGATGCTCTTCGCGGGGGTGGTGCTGCTGGCGGCCCTGCCGTACGCGGTGCCGCGCAGCCGGCGGTGGTACCTGCTGGTGCTCGCCTTCACCGGTCTGAACGCGTGGATCGCGACCAACAGCGTCATGGACGTCGTCCGCACCACCCCGAAGGCGGCCTGGGCGCGCGAGCTGGCGCCGCTGGTGGACCGGCTCCAGCAGGTGGGGGCGGACCGCGGCCGGGTCGAGGTGGTGCCGGCGAGCAGTCACCGGGAGTCCTCGGCGCTGGCGCCGTACGTGAACCTCGCACGCGGCTGGAACCGGCAGGCGGACCTGGAGCGCAACCCGCTCTTCTACGACGACACCCTCGACGCGCAGAACTACCGCGAGTGGCTCGACCGCTGGGCCGTCCACTACGTCGTGCTGCCGGCGGACAAGCCGGACTCGGGCGGCGTGGACGAGGCGGAGCTGATCCGGGGCGGGGTGCCGTACCTGGAGCGGGTGTGGGGGGACGCGAACTGGCAGCTGTTCCGGGTCGGCGGCCCGACCCCGCTGGCGGACCCGCCGGCGACGGTGCGGCGGGCCGGGGCGGGGGAGCTGGTCGTGGACGTACGCGAGGCCGGCGCGGTCCGGATCCGGATCCCGTACTCGCCGTGGCTGGGCCTGGTGGACCGCGAGGGCCGCAGCGTGACGCCGCCGACGGAGGAGGCGAACGTGGCGGGCTGCCTGTTCCGCACGCCGGCGGACGAGCACGGCGACGAATGGACCACCCTGCTGGCCCCGGCGCCCGGCGAGTACCGGGTGGCGGCGCCGTACCAGCTGCCGCGGGGGACGGCCTGTCCCGAATCGCTGATCGCCGGCGTCCGGCCTTAGCTCCGCGTGCCGAGTCACGAGGTGCGGCATATGCTCCGAATAGTCCGATGAGACTCCGAAGGAGTGACGACGGGATGGCCAAAGAGAAGAAGGAACCCCGCACCACCGAGGCGCCGTGGACGAAGGGGCACGGCCTCGACCATCCCCTCCGCAGCAAGGTGAAGGGCGGCCTGCACACGAAGGCGGCCCTCAAGCGGGCGGGCAGCCCCCAGGGCGACCGGATCGGCGAACGCACGAAGGGCCTGAGCTGACAGGCCGGCTCCGCCGCCGGGCCTGGTCCCGGGGCTCCGCCCCGGACCCCGGTCCTCAAACGCCGGACGGGCTGGATCTTGCCCCTGCCGGGCCTCGGCCCGCGGGCAAATCCAGCCCCGCCGGCGTTTGAGGCGCGGGGGCCAGGGGCAGAGCCCCAGATCAAGCCCCTCCGGCGCTTGAGGAGCGGGGTGTGGGGCGGAGCCCCGAATCACTGAGCCCCGCCGGCGATTGAGGCGCGGGGTGCGGGGCGGAGCCCCGGGGTGGTTACGGGATCGCGCCGGCACGGCCGGGCGACCGTTACGCGGCCGAGGGACGCCCCGTACACGCTCGCCGTAGCGTCGACGGCGTCGTCAGAACGTCCCCCGGAGCCTCCCGATGCCCACGCTGACCCGCACCGCCCTCGCCGCCCTCGCCGCCGCCACCCTCTCGCTCACGCTCACCGCCTGCGGCGGAGCCGCGATCGCCCCCGACCCGGAGGTCGTGAGCACGGCCGCCGCCCCGGCAGCAGACACCGCGCAACCGATGCCGGAGTCCCGCCCGACGGGCCTCCGCATCCCCACCGCCCACGTGGCCGCGGCAAAAATGCTCGACCTCACCACGGACGACTCCGGCGAGCTGGCCGTCCCCGACGCGGACACCGACGCCGACACCCCCGGCTGGTGGACCGCCGGCCCCACCCCCGGCGAGCGCGGTGCCGCCGTCCTCGTCGCCCACTACGACACCAAGCACGGCCCCGCCCTCATGAAGGACGTCGCGAAGATCAAGCCGGGCGACCGCATCGAGGTCCCCCGCGCGGACGGCCGCACGGCCGCCTTCCGCGTCCGGGAGGTCGAGGACGTCCCCAAGGAACGCTTCCCGACCGGCAAGGTCTACGGCCCCACCGACCGCCCCGAACTCCGCCTGCTCACCTGCGGCGGCCCCCTGAAGAACGGCCACCGGGCCAACAACGTGATCTTCTACGCCGACCTCGTCCGCACCTGAGCGCGCGCACGTGCCGCCGGAAGCCCCGGAAAACACCGCAGGCCCCCCGCCCGGTCGGGCGAGGAGCCTGCTGTTCACGTGCCCCCGGCAGGATTCGAACCTGCGACACCGGCTTTAGGAGAGCCGTGCTCTATCCCCTGAGCTACGAAGGCGGGTCGAGGACAGGTTAGCCGATGTCGGGGGCCCGTGGGCGGCCTCAGCGGGCCGTGGCCAGGCGCGGAACGGCGAGGCGGGTGGTGGCAAGCCGGGCCAGTGTCTCGATGTGGTCGGTCAGGTAGAAGTGGTCGCCGGGGAAGACGTGCGTGCTCGACGGCCCGGTGGTGACGGTCGCCCACTCCGCCGCCTGCTCCGGCGTGATCCTCGGATCGTCGTCGCCCGTCGCGGAGACCACCTCGGCCCGCAGCCGCGGCGCCGCCGGGTCGGGCCGGTAGCGGTCGATCAGGAAGAAATCGTTCCGGATGATCGGGAAGAACAGATCCCGCAGTTCGGGGTGCTCCAGCACCTCCGGATCCGTGCCGCCCAGGCTCCGCAGCCGCCGGTCCAGCTCCGCGTCGGAGAACGGCTCCTGCGGGATCTGCGCGTCGAACCCGCTCATCCGCCGCCCGGACACGCACAACCGCGTGAAGTGGTCCGCACCCGCGGCCTCCAGCCGGAGCATCGTCTCGTACGCGAGGGCCGCGCCCATGCTGTGCCCGAACAGGGCGGTGGGGCGCACCGGTTCGGCGAGCAGGGCCTCGGTGATCTCGTCGGCGAGGGCGTGCAGCTCGGGCACCAGCGGCTCGCGGATCCGGGTCTCGCGCCCCGGGTACTGCACGGCCAGCAGCTCCGTGGAGAGCAGCACGTGGTCGGCCCAGTCCCGGAAGAAACCGGCGGAGCCGCCCGCGTGCGGGAAGCAGACCAGCCGGGTGGTGGCGGTCGAGAGGGGGCGCAGGCGCAGCAGGGCCGTCATCAGGGTCTCCCTGGGGTGATCGTCCGATGGCACGACCATAGGCCCGGCCCGTCGCGCCCGTCCGGATCCGCGAGCGGATCCGGACCCGCCCTGCACTCCCACTGGACGGGCCCGCGAGCGGGGACGGGGCGCCGGCGGGCTGGTCTGCCTGCCGGGAATCGAACGGCCATGCAAGGGGGTTGGAGGGGAACGAGCCGAAATTGGAGGGTCATGCGAGCGATTCAGGTGTACGAAGTGGGCGGTCCCGAGGTGCTGCAGGAGGCCACAGTGGACCAGCCGCGGCCGGGGCCGGGCGAGGCGGTCGTGGAGGTCGCCGCATCCGGGGTCAACTTCCTCGACGTCTACCACCGCGAAGGCCGGTACAGCCTCCCGCTGCCCTTCACCCCGGGCGCCGAGGGCGCCGGCACGGTCGTCGAGGTCGGACCCGGCGTCGCCGACGTCGCAGTGGGGGACCGGGTCGGGTGGGTGGAGATTCCCGGCACGTACGCCGAGCGGGCCGTCGTGGACGCCTCCCGGCTGGTGCCGCTGCCCGACGACATCGGCTTCGAGAGCGCCGCCGCCGTGCTCCTGCAAGGCATGACGGCGCACTATCTCGTCAAGGACGCCTACCCGGTTCAGCGGGGCGACACGGTGCTCGTGCATGCGGCTGCCGGCGGCATGGGGCTGCTCTTGACCCAGCTCATCACCCATCTCGGCGGCAGGGTGATCGGCACGACGTCGACCACGGCGAAGGCCGAGCTGGCGAAGCGCGCCGGGGCGGCCGAGGTGATCCTTTCCTCCGCGGTCGACGATCTCGCAGCCGAGGTGCGGCGGCTCAACGGCGGTCGGGGACTGCCGGTCGTCTTCGACGGCGTCGGCGCGCACACCTTCGATGCGAGTCTCGCCAGCCTGCGAACCCGCGGCCATCTCGTGCTCTTCGGCGCGGCAAGTGGTGCCGTGCCGCCGTTCGATCCGATCCGGCTCGCCCACGGCGGTTCGCTGACCCTGATCAGGCCCAGCCTTGGGGACTACATCGCCGACCGGTCCGAACTGCTCCGACGGGCCGCCGATGTGTTCGAGTGGGTGCGCTCCGAGGCACTTGAGGTCGCCGTAACGGGCCGCTACGCGCTGTCCGAGGCCGCCCGGGCCCACAGCGATCTGGAGGCCCGGCGTACCACCGGCAAGCTGCTCGTCATACCCGACGCGGCTGCGATGGGACGCCGCGAGGAGACGCGGATCTGACCGCGGGTGACGGGCGTACGGGTCCCCGGCCCCTCACGGCCGGGTGATCCGCACCTGGTAGTTCCCGTTCCGCAGTTCCCCCACCACCGAGATGCTGATGCCGCTCTCCTCGTCCGTGAAGGTCTCGCCCGGCCCGAACGGCGCGTCCGAGAGTTCCGCGTGCACGTTGGGCCGCCGGGTGCAGCCGCCGCTCTCCGCGGCGCTGTCGGAGATGGTGACCGGACCGCGCCCGGTGTCCACCTCCGAGTCGACCTTGTAGATCAGCACGCCGGGTTTGCACACCGCCTCGTCGTTGCCGGCGAGCGTCCGCACCTCGACGGCGAACCCGGCGGACCCGGACACCGGGACGAAGGCCAGCTTGGTGCCGCCCTTCACGGCCAGCGGGCTGAGCACGTGGTCGCTGGTGCCCGGCCGGGAGGCGCAGCCGATCTGCTCGCCGTCCAGCCAGCCCAGCTTCCACTTGTGCCAGCCGAGCAGGTCGTTGTTGGCGCCCCAGTCCTCGCTCATGATGTCCCAGTGGCCGACCGTGCCGCCGCCGTCGGCGGTGTAGAGGTCGGGCAGCCCGAAGACGTGCCCGTTCTCGTGCGGAAGCACCCGGTATCCGGTCTCCCGGTAGGACCCGGAGCCGTCGTCCTGCCGGCTGTAGACGAACGAGGTGTTGGCGAGCGGCACCCCGTCGGCGACCGGCGCCTCCCCGTTCCCGGAGAAGGTCACCGACAGCACGGTGTCGAGCGCCGAGGGCCCGGCGTTCGGCGTCACGAGGATGTTGACCAGGTCGTACTTGCTGAAATCCACCTCCGGGTCGGCCGCCTTCACGATGTGCTCGACCAGCTGCCGGTACCCCGGCTCGTACGGGGAGCCCCGCTCGATCCCGTACGCGGCGAACGGCATCGGCATCCGCAGCCAGTCCGTCACCGGAGCCTCCGGCAGGTACACGAGCCGCCCGTACGAGCTGGTGCGGAACCAGTCCGAGGTCTGCGGGAAGAACTCGGCCAGCCGGTCCTTCGCCGTGCCCTCACCCTTGGCGTCCGGGAAGTCGATCATCAGGTTCAGGGCCCGGACCTCGCCGGTGGAGCGCGAGTAGCCGGGCGGCGTCGGCAGGCCCTCCGACATCTGGACGCCCATCGCGCCGGAGATCCGGCAGGGCGCCAGGGCCGTCTCGTTCGCGGCGGCCGCCACGGGGCCGGCGGTGGTGCGGGGCCGGGTTCCCATGCCGTCGCTGGCGGTGGCGGTGACGCCGAGCGCCAGCGCGGTGAGTCCGATGTAGGCGCTGGTCCGGCGGTGTCGGCATATCCGGTGGCGGGTCTGCGGCATGCGGTCGCCTTCGGGTCCGCGGCAGCCGGCCGGACCCGTGCTGCGCTCGTGCGATCACCCTCCGTCGGCCCCGCCGGGCCCGCGCGCCGGGAGCGTCCGAACGTGGCAGTCATGTGACTCACGTCACAGTGGCGCGCGAAATAACCGGGGACGCCTTCCCCGTTTAACCCGATGTCCTCAAAACGGGGACCCGCTCCCCGCTTGCCGGGCGGCGCAGACACCGGAGCAGCCGAAGGGAGCGCCGACGTGGACACCGCGACCCGGACCGGGGCCAGGCCCACCGCAGCCGTCGACCTCACCCCCGCACCCCGCACCCCGCAGGACGCGGCCGCGGGTGCGAAGGCCGTACGACCGCGGGCCGACGCCCTGCGCAACCGCGAGCGGATCCTGTCCGCGGCCCGAGAGATGTTCGTCGAGCACGGCTCCCAGGCCCCGCTCGACGAGATCGCCCGCCGCGCCGGCATCGGCAACGCGACGCTCTACCGGCACTTCCCCGACCGCACCACCCTGGTCCGCCAGGTGGTCCGGTACGTGATGGACCGGGTCGCCGGACACGCCGAGGCGGCCCTCGCCGAGGAGCCCGACGCGTTCGCGGCCCTGGGCCGGTTCGTGCACGAGGCGGCCGACGAGCGGATCGGCGCCCTGTGCCCGATGCTCGCCGGCGACTTCGAACACGACCACCCCGAGCTGCTCGCCGCCCGCGACCGGCTGGAGGCCGTGGTCGAAGGGATCGTGCAGCGCGCCCAGACGGACGGGCTGATGCGCACCGACGTCGCCGCCGGCGACCTGCTGCTCGCGCTCTCCCAGCTGAGCCGTCCGCTGCCGGGCACCGCCTGCACGGCCACCGACCGCTTCGTCCACCGCCACCTGCAGCTGCTCCTCGACGGCCTGCGCGCCCCCGCCCGCTCCCAGCTGCCGGGCAGCCCGGCGACCCTCGACACCCTCAGGGCCGCCGCCGCGGAGGCCGCCGGCTGACCTTCCGGGGCTGCGCGCCCCCACCGACTTCGTACGACGTAAACATCCCTTTTTTGAGAAATGCGCCAAGAGGTGGCTACTCCCATGTCAAAAACGCCCGAACCGAGCCTCACCGCGGACCCGAGCCGCTGGAAAGCCCTCGTCTTCATCGCGCTCGCCCAGCTGATGGTCGTGCTCGACGCGACGATCGTGAACATCGCCCTGCCCACCGCCCAGCAGGACCTCGGGATCTCCGACGGCAACCGCCAGTGGGTGATCACCGCCTACGCGCTCGCCTTCGGCGGACTGCTCCTGTTCGGCGGCCGGATCGCCGACCTCTGGGGCCGCAAGAACGCCTTCATCGTCGGCCTGGTCGGCTTCGCCGCGGCCTCCGCCCTCGGCGGCGCGGCCACCGGTGAGGCCATGATGCTCGGCGCCCGCGCGCTCCAGGGTGCCTTCGGCGCGCTGCTGGCCCCCGCGGCCCTCTCGCTGCTCGCCGTCATGTTCACCGACGCCAACGAGCGCGCCAAGGCGTTCGGCATCTACGGCGCCATCGCGGGCGGCGGCGGCGCCGTCGGCCTGATCCTCGGCGGCTTCCTCACCGAGTACCTCGACTGGCGCTGGACCTTCTTCGTCAACATCCCGTTCGCGGTCGTGGCCGCCGTCGGCGCCTGGTTCGTCATCCGCGAGCCCGCCGGTGCCCGCAACCGCTCCCCGCTGGACATCCCCGGCGTGATCCTCTCCACCCTCGGCCTCGTCGCCCTCGTGTACGGCTTCACCCGCGCCGAGTCCGACGGCTGGACCGACCCGGTCACCCTGGGCCTGTTCGTCGGCTCCGTGGTCCTGCTCGGTGCCTTCGTGTTCACCGAGTCCAAGGTCCGCTCCCCGCTGCTGCCGCTGCGCGTGCTCGCCGAGCGCAACCGGGGCGGGGTCTACCTCTCGCTCGGCCTCGCCGTCATCGCGATGTTCGGCCTGTTCCTCTTCCTCACCTACTACTTCCAGGTGGTCGAGGGGTACTCCGCCGTCAAGACCGGCTTCGCGTTCCTCCCGATGATCGCGGGCATGATCATCGGCTCCACCCAGATCGGCGCCCGCCTGATGACGCGGGTCCCGCCGCGCCTGCTGATGGGCCCGGGCTTCCTGGTCGCCGCCTCCGGCATGCTCCTCCTGACCCAGCTGGAGGTCGGCTCCTCGTACCCGGCGCTGATCCTCCCCGCGCAGCTGCTGCTCGGCCTGGGCATGGGCACCGCCTTCATGCCGGCGATGTCGCTGTCCACCCACGGGGTCGACCCGGCCGACGCCGGCGTCGCCTCGGCGATGGTCAACACCTCGCAGCAGGTCGGCGGCGCCATCGGCACCGCCCTGCTCAACACCATCGCGGCTTCCGCCACCACCTCGTACCTGGTGTCGCACGCCGCCGACGGCGCCGCCGGCGGCGCCGCGCTGGGGGCCCTCCAGGCCCAGGGCATGGTGCACGGCTACGCCGCGGCCATCTGGTGGGCGGTGGGCATCCTCGCCGCCTCCGCCGTGATCGCCCTGGCCCTCATCAACACCGGACGCCCGGACACCACGGTCGTCGCCGGCTCCGGCGACGGCGCGGGCGACGAGGTGAAGGTCCCGGTCATCGCGCACTGACCCCACCGGTCCCACCGAGCGACCGGGCCCGCCGAGGCACCGGCGCCACGCCGTGACGAGGCCGGACGCACCCCCGCCGGGGGCCGCGTCCGGCCTCCGGCGTTCCCCGGCCCGGCGGCGCGGCCCCGAACCTTCCGGCAAATCGGTCATACGCCCGGGCAACCCCGGTGCCCGGATCGCCGTCCTACCAGGCAGCGGGGCACGCTCCGCACACGGCTCACGACCGGCTGCGCGACCGGGGCGGGGCAGGATACTGCAAGATCGCAAAAAAAGAGACGCGGCGTGGGAATTCTGTCCCGATTCCAGTCGTTGTTTCCTTCGGATGCGGGCACTCGGGAGAGTGTTCCGGGGGGCCGCAGCCAGACGCACCGAAGCCGCACCGCGACCGAACTCATTGCAAGGGAGCACGCATGGCAACCCGCGCCGTCGCCCGTCGTCAGTCCGAGGCCGGCAGCCGCGCCGCCGGCGCGGAGATCGCCGACCGCGACCTGGTGGGCATGTACCTGGACGAGATCGCCCGCACCCCGCTGCTGGACGCCGCCCGGGAAGTGGAGCTGTCCCAGATCATCGAGGCCGGCGTGTTCGCCCGCCAGATCCTCGACGGGGAGATCGACCCGAGCAAGGCCGGCTCCGCCTCCACGGAAGAGCTGGAGCTGCTGGCCGCCGAGGGCGAGCGGGCCAAGGAGATCTTCATCCGGTCCAACCTCCGCCTCGTCGTCGCCGTCGCCCGCCGCTACCCGCGCAGCGGCCTCCCGCTCCTCGACCTCATCCAGGAGGGGAACGCCGGCCTGGTCCGCGCCGTCGAGAAGTTCGACTACGCCAAGGGCTTCAAGTTCTCCACGTACGCCACCTGGTGGATCCGGCAGGCGATCACCCGCTCCATAGCCGACCAGTCCCGCACCATTCGCCTCCCCGTCCACCTGGTCGAGGAACTCGGACGGATCCGCCGCGTCCAGCGCGAGTTCAACCGGGAGAACGGCCGCGACCCGGAGCACGCCGAGATCGCCACCGAGCTCGGCTCCACCGAGCAGCGCGTGTCCGACGTCCTCGACTGGGCCCGCGACCCGGTCAGCCTCAACATGTCCGTGGACGACGAGGGCGAGACCCAGTTCGGCGACCTGCTGGAGGACACCTCCGCCATCTCGCCCGAGCAGTCGGTGCTCTCCCTGCTGCGCAGCGAGGAGCTGGAGGAGCTGATCGCCAAGCTCGACCAGCGCACCGCCTCGATCATCAAGATGCGGTACGGCATCGACGACGGTCGCGAGCGCACCCTCACGGAGGTCGGCAAGCAGCACGGCCTGACCCGCGAACGCATCCGCCAGATCGAAAAGCACGCCCTCCTCGAACTGAAGAAAATGGCCACCGACACCGGCTTCGACGCCGTCGCCTGACCCTCCGCCGGTGCGGACCCGACCCGGGCCCGCACCGGCCCACCGCGCCGGGGCAAAATCAAGCCCCTCCGGCGTTTGAGGAGGGGTCCGGGGCGGAGCCCCAGCTCAAGCCCCTCCGGCGTTTGAGGAGGGGTCCGGGGCGGAGCCCCGAACGGCGTCACCCCCGCCCCGCCGCCCGGCAGAGCCGCGCCCCCAGCACCGCCGCACTCGCGGCCAACGCCTCCGGCCCGCGCACCACAAACGGCAACCCCGTCATCGCCAGCCGCATCGCCAGCCAGTCCGGCGCATCCGCCGAAGAAAACCGCACCCGACACGCATCGGCCCCCTCCGGCTCGGCCACCCCCAGCCACCCCGGCACCTCCCCGGCCGGCACCCCGAAGGCCACCTCGGCCTCGTACTCCTCCTGCTGCCCGCGCAGCCCCCGCGAAACGAACGCCAGCGCGTCCCCGCCCATCGGCAGCTCCCGCGGCGCGAACCGGGCCCCGGTCGGGAACGGCTCGGACACCCGGTCCACCCGGAACGTCCGCCAGTCCGCCCGGTCCAGGTCGTAGGCGAGCAGGTACCAGCGCCGCCCCGTCGACACCAGCCGGTACGGCTCGACCTGCCGCCGGGACACCGCACCGTCGCCCGCCCGGTACGCGAAGCGGAGCTTCTCCTGCCCGGCCACCGCCGAGGCCGCCAGCGTCAGCGTCCGCGGATCGATGCTCGCCCCGTCCCCGCGGGTCAGTGCCAGCGTGGCCGTCTGCAGCGTGCTCACCCGGTGCCGCAGCCGGGCAGGCAGCACCTGCTCCAGCTTGGCCAGCGCCCGCACGGACGCCTCCTCCACGCCCTCGATGGCGTGCCCGGCCCCCGCCCGCAGGCCCACGGCGATCGCCACCGCCTCCTCGTCGTCGAGCACCAGCGGCGGCATCGCGGCCCCCGCCACCAGCCGGTAGCCGCCCACCGCCCCCAGGCTGGCCTCGACGGGATATCCCAGCTCGCGCAGGCGGTCGATGTCGCGGCGAATGGTCCGCGGGCTGACCCCCAGCCGCTCCGCCAGCTCGCTGCCGGGCCATTCGCGGGGGGTCTGCAACAGGGACAGCAGGGTCAGCAGCCGTGCCGGTGTGTCCGTCATGCCGACCAGGCTGCCAAGGAAATAGGCCACGCGCTGTCCTACATCCGGTCTACGTTTCCTCCATGAGCACCGAGCTGTCCAAGAAGCCCGAGCCGAACGGGCACGAGATACCTGCGGCCGACGAGGCCCCCGAAGCGGCCTCCGAGGCCGTCGCCGACCGCCGCCGCTGGCTGGCACTGGCCATCGTGATGACCGCGGCCTTCATGGACCTGGTCGACGTGACGATCGTCAACATCGCGATCCCCAGCATGCAGAAGGACCTGGACACCAGCACCAGCGCCATCCAGTGGATCACCGCGGGCTACGCGCTCGCGTTCGCCGCCGGCCTGATCACGGGCGGCCGCCTCGGCGACATCTACGGCCGCAAGCGCCTCTTCCTCTTCGGCATCGCCGGCTTCACCGCCGCCTCCGCCCTCTGCGGCCTGGCCGCCAACCAGGAGATGCTCGTCGCCTCCCGGCTGCTCCAGGGCTCCATGGCCGCACTGATGGTCCCGCAGGTGCTCGCGATCATCCACGTCACCTTCCCGCCGCACGAGCGCGGCAAGGTCTTCGGCATGTTCGGCGCGATCGTCGGCCTCGGTGCCGTCTCCGGCCCGATCCTCGGCGCCCTGCTCACCGAGTGGAACCTCTTCGGCCTCGAATGGCGCCCGATCTTCCTGATCAACCTGCCCGTCGGCATCGCCGGCCTCATCCTCGGCAGCCGCTTCATCACCGAGTCCAAGGCCCCCAAGGCCCTGCGCCTCGACCTGGTCGGCGTCGTCCTCGCCACCCTCGGCCTGGTCGGCCTGATCTACCCGCTCACCCAGGGCCGCGAGAACGACTGGCCGCTGTGGGGCTTCGTCTGCATGGGCGCCGTGCCGTTCGTCTTCCTCACCTTCCTCGCGTACGAGAAGCACAAGACCCGGAAGGACGGCTCGCCGCTCGTCGAGCTGTCCCTCTTCCAGGTGAAGAGCTTCGCAGCGGGCATCGCCGTCCAGCTCACCTTCGGCATCGCGACCGGCATCTTCTTCCTCGTCTGGACGCTCTACATGCAGATCGGCCTGGGCTGGGGTGCGCTGAAGGCCGGCGCCACCGGCATCCCGTTCTCCATCGCCGTCTCGGTCGCCGCCGGCCTGTCCGTGCAGAAGCTCGTGCCCCGCTTCGGCCGCAAGGTGCTCCAGGTGGGCGCCCTCACCATGGGCCTCGGCCTGATGATCTACATCTGGGAGGCCGGTCACTACGGCATGGACATCGCCCCCTGGCAGATGTCCCTCCCGCTGATCGTCATGGGCCTCGGCATGGGCCTGATCATCGCCCCGCTCACCGACGCCGTGCTCTCCGAGGTGCCGCGCGAGCACGCCGGCTCCGCCTCCGGCCTGATCAACACCACCGGCCAGATGGGCAACGCGCTCGGCCTCGGCCTGGTCTCCGTCGTGTTCTTCTCCGTGATCGACGACAAGCTGCCGAAGGCCGGCCCCGGCCCGGCCTTCATCGAGGGCTTCCAGCAGGCCCTGTGGTGGGTCGCGGGCGTCCTGGTCGTCATCTTCGCCGTGATGTTCGCCCTCCCCGCCACCCAGCGGCAGGGCGCCGGCCACGAGGCCGAGGCCGGCGCCTGGGACGAGGCGACCGACCTCGCCGCCGGCGGCGACGAGACCCCGCAGAAGGTCTCCGCCTGAACCTGCCGGGCTCCCGAGCCCCCGGAAGCCCGGCACCGCGCACCTGCCCGCCCTCTCCACCGAGAAGGCGGGCAGGTTCGTTTTCACCCGATGTGTCCGCCGGACGTAGGGTGGTGGAGCCCGCAGCACCCAGGACCGCACACCACCGCCGACACCTCCCTGCTCACGGAAGCCGTCCGCGCCTTGATCCTCACCGTCACGCCCAACCCGTCCCTCGACCGGACGTACGAGGTTCCCGCCCTGGTACGGGGCGCCGTCCTGCGCGCCACCGCCGACCGGGTCGACCCCGGCGGCAAGGGCGTCAACGTGTCGCGCGCCGTGGCCGCCGCCGGCCGCAGCACCACCGCGGTCCTCCCGCTCGGCGGCACCGCCGGCGCCCTGATGGCCGAACTCCTCGGCGGCCTCGGCGTCGACGTCACCGCCGTCTCCATCACCGGCCACACCCGCGCCAACATCGCCGTCGCCGAACCCGACGGCACCCTCACGAAGATCAACGCCCTCGGTCCCGAACTCGGCGCCGCCGAAGCCGACCTGCTGCTCTCCACCGTCCGCACCCAGGCCACCACCGCCGGCTGGGCGGCCTGCTGCGGCAGCCTCCCCCAGGGCCTCGGCCCCACCTGGTACGCGGAACTCGTCGCGGCCGTCCACGAAGCCGGCGCCCGCGCCGCCGTCGACACCTCCGGCCCCGCCCTGCTCGCCGCCCTCCCGGCCCGCCCCGACCTGATCAAGCCCAACGCCACCGAACTCGCCGCCGCAGTCGGCCGCCCGCTGGCCACCGTCGGCGACGCCCTGCGGGCCGCCGCGGAACTCCGCGACCGCGGCGCCCGCGCCGTCCTCGCCAGCCTCGGCGCCGACGGCCAGCTCCTCGTCGAGGAGACCGGCACCCACTACGGCACCGCCGCCCCGGCCGCCGTCCGCAGCAACGTCGGCGCCGGCGACGCCGCCCTCGCCGGCTTCCTCATCGCCGGCGGCACCGGCCCCGAAGCCCTCGCCGCCGCCCTCGCCCACGGCGCGGCCGCCGTCGCCCTGCCCGGCAGCGCCATGCCCGCCCCCGCCGACCTCCGCCCCGGCGCCGTCCGCGTCACCGCCGACGTACCGCTCGACCTGCCCCTGACCGAACCGGCCCGCGCCTGACCCCGCGCCCGATCCCCGCGCCCGCCGCCGAGCCGGCGCCCGGCCCTCAGCGCACCCGGGCACGCACTTCCATCGCCTCCCGCGCGGCCGTCTCGCTCGCGTACACCTCGCACATGTGCCGGCCGTCGGGCGTCGCCGTGTGCTCGACCTCCCACAGGCTCAGCTCCGTGCCGTCCAGCAGGACGAACGCGTGCTCGTACAGGCTGAAGCCGGCGTCCCGGCCGTCCGCCAGGTACTGCCGCCGGCCGAACGCCTGCGTGATCTGGTGCGCGTACGCAGTCCGCAGCAGCCGGGCCGTGTCCGGACCCGGCCGGTCCGCGTTCTCCGCGCGCCGCAGCACCCGCCGCGCATGGTCCGCCGACTCGTCCACGGCGTACGTCCGGCGCTGCTCCGGCAGCGACGCCATCCGCCCGAACAGCTCGGCCGCCGGCCCGGTGGCGTCCGCGTCCGGACCGCCCTCGTCCCCGGGCAGCAGGCCGTGGAACTCCAGCTCGGCGGCGGGCCCTCCGGAATCCCCGCCGAACAGCCGCTCCACCGCGAGCACCAGCTCGGTGCGGCTGCCGAACAGCTCGTGCCGCATCGGCTCGGCGACGTCCGAGCGGTACGCCAGCTCCCACAGCGACACCGCCGATCCGTCGGCGAGCAGATGGGTGTGCCGGTAGGTCTCCCGGTGCAGTCCGGTGATCGTGCTGTGGTGCGAGGAGTGCAGTGCGGAACTGTGGGCGAGCGCCGTGCCGAGGCGCTCGACCAGCAGGTCGGGCAGGTCGAAGGAGTTGAGGGCGCGGCCCAGGAGTCGGTCGAGGTGCGCCTCGGTTGTCTCGTACGGATCGCTCAAGGTGGGTCTCCAGGCCGTCGCAGCTAGTCACTTCGCGAAAGCTCAACGTAGTCCCCAGGCCTGACATCCCGTCCGGGGTTCTGGAAAACGGACGGCGCCGAGCGAAGGTTCCCGCAGGATTCGGCTCGAAAGTCTCCTGCCGTTCAAAGGAGTTGAGGGCGCGTTCAGCCGGTCGCGCCGTAGAGGTCCCGGTACGACGGGAACACCCCGCCCGGCCCCTCCGCACCCTCCGCCGCGAGCACGGCCTTCACCACGGCCCGGGTCAGCGCGTCCGCCCCGGCCGCCAGCACCCCGTTGAAAACCTCCAGGTCGACGACCGGACGCCGGCCCGCCGACAGCGCGAAGACGGTGTCCCCGTCGGTCAGCAGGTGCACGGGCCGCACCGCCCGCGCCAGCCCGTCGTGGGCCGTTCCGGCCAGCTTCTGCGCCTGCGCCTTGTCGAGCAGCGCGTCCGTGGCGACCACCGCCAGCGTCGTGTTGAGCGGCGGGTGCACCACGCCCGCCGTGCGCCCCGCCGTCTCCGCGCGCGCCCGCGCCAGGCGCCGTACGGCGCTCTCGTGCGCGGCGGGCTCCGGATACCGCACCCGGCCCCCGTAGAGGCTCCCGTACAGCGCCCCGGTCTCCGGATCCACCACCGAGCCGGCCGCGTTGACCACCGCCAGCGCGGCCACCGTCACCCCGGAGTCCAGCAGCACGGACGCCGAGCCGACGCCGCCGCGCAGCCCGCCGGCCACCGCCCCGGTGCCGGCGCCCACCGAGCCCTGCGCGACCGGGGCGCCGGGCGCCGAGTCCGCGGCGGCCTGCACCGCGGCCCGGCCGAGCGCCGCGTCGGGCCGGGCCCGCCAGTCCCCGCCGCGCCCGAGGTCGAACAGGCAGGCGGCCGGCACCACCGGCACCACCTGGGCCGGGTCCGGCCCCACCGGCACCCCGCGGCCCTGTTCCTCCAGCCAGGCCGTCACCCCGGAGGCGGCGTCCAGGCCGAACGCGCTGCCGCCGGTCAGCACCACGGCGTCGATCCGCCGGACGAGGTTGCGCGGGTCCAGGGCGTCCGTCTCGCGGGTGCCCGGGCCGCCGCCCCGGACGTCCACGGCCGCGACCGCCCCGCCCTCGGGCGCCAGCACCACCGTGGTCCCGGTCAGCGCGCCGTTCGCGGTCCGCTGGGCGTGCCCGACCCGCAGTCCGGCCACATCGGTCAGAGCGTCTACTCGGTCCATGCCACATCCGTACCAGTTCGGGTCAACTCGCCGCCAGCATGGGACCATTGGCCCCTGTATGGGTTGGTATGCGGCGGTATCGTGCGGCCATGGCAACGACGAACACAGCGGGCGGGACGGTCCCCCGGCAGCAGGACCGCCCCCGCACCCGACACGAGAGCGAACCGGCGGGCTCCGGCCGGGGGCTGGCCCGGCTGCTGGTGGCCACCGGCGCCGCCGGCCTGCTGGCCTCCTGGGTGATCACCCTCGACAAGTTCCACCTGCTGGAGGACCCGGACTTCAAGCCGGCGTGCAGCCTCAACCCGGTGGTCTCCTGCGGCAGCGTCATGCAGAGCGAGCAGGCCCACGCCTTCGGCTTCCCCAACCCCATGCTGGGCCTGGTCGCCTACGCCGTGGTCGTCTGCGTGGGCATGAGCGTCCTGGCCGGTGCCACCCACCGCCCCTGGTTCTGGCGAGGGCTGACGGCGGGCCAGCTCTTCGGCGTCGGCTTCTGCACCTGGCTCATGCAGCAGTCCCTGTACGAGATCAACGCGTTGTGCCTGTGGTGCTGCCTCGCCTGGACGGCGACGATCGTGATGTTCTGGGCCACCCTCGCCCGCAACGTGACGGCCGGGGTGCTGCCCGCACCGCGGGCGGTGCGGTCGTTCCTCGGCGAGTTCCCCTGGGTGCCGCCGGTGCTGCACCTGGGTGTGATCGGAATGCTGGTCCTGACCCGATGGTGGGACTTCTGGACCTCCTGACCGGCCCCCGGCAGGCGGGAACCCCGGCAGCTGGAGGCTGCCGGGGTTCCCGTCACTCCACCGGCTCGCGCCGGAAGGGGCTCCTCGCAGGGAGGAGCGTGGGTCAGCTGCCGACGGAGGCGTTGCCGGACAGGACCGGGATGTTGCTGAGGATGTGCGAGAGCGGCTCGTCGCCCTTGGCCTGCGTGCTGTTCTCGGTGCACTGCTGGGTCTGCGGGGCCGACAGGACCGGGATGTCCTGGACGCCGACGTTGATCAGCGCCAGGATCGACTGGGCGTTGACCTTGGCCGGGATGCCGATGCACGGCTTGTTGAGGGTGCCCTGGACCGCGCCGATGTTGGGGCTCATGTCCCCAGCCGACTTCGTGTTGCCGTAGGCGTTCGTGGCGCCGTTGCCGAGGACGGTGTTGGTCCCTCCGTCATTGCCGATCGCCATGGCGGGGGAAGCCACTGCAGCACCCGTGCCGAGCACGGAGGCGGTGACCGCGGCGGTGGCCATGATCTTCTTGAGCATTTGATTGGTCCTTTTGTCGCACGAGTGCCCGCTAATGGAGCGCCCTGATCAACTGGCACTTCCGGGGGTTGGTTCCGCTGCTTCACTCAAACGGCCCGCGCGCACCGGGGCTTTCGCGCGCGGGTCCGGGCGCCCCCTGCGCGGCCCCGGGCCTGGTCGCGCCCGCGCGCTGTCGCCTTCCGCGGGGGCTCGGGGGAGGGCGCCGACGGATCCGGTCCGGTTGCGGTCCGTAGCGGCGTTCCACACGGTGGGTGAGGGGACCGCTCGGTCCCGCACGACCACGTGAAGGAACACCCATGCACCGCAAGAAGGCGTCCCGTGTCCTCGTCCCGTCGGCCCTCTGCGCCGCCATACTCTTCGGCGCGGCCGCCCCGGCGAGCGCTGCCGACGGCGTCGCCGGCCCGCGCGTCGCCGAGGTGACCCGGCAGATCGAGACCGTCCAGCAGCAGATCGAGGACCGGCAGGCCGCTGCCCCTGCCGGGCCCCTGGACGACCTGCTCGGGTCGCTCACCAAGATCCTCGACGGGCTGCTGGGCTCGCTGGGCGGTCTGCTGGGCGGGATCAAGCTGCCGCCGATCGAGCTGCCGAAGCTCCCGGAACTCCCGGCGCTCCCGATCGAGCTGCCCAAGCTGCCCGCGCTGCCGGCGGTGCCCGCGGCTCCCGCCCTGCCCGCCGTCCCGGCCGCCCCCGAGCTCCCGGCAGCCCCCGAGCTCCCGGCCGCCCCCGAGCTCCCGGCCGTCCCGGAGCTCCCGGCCGTCCCGGAGATCCCCGAGGTCCCCGACGCGCCGGCGCTGCCGTAACGCGCCCCCGAGGGCCGGCAACGGTTACGACTATTGCGCTGAACAGGGTGGATTGTGGCCGTGGCCGTGTCGTCCGGCGAGCTGGGACGTTTCGCTCGGTGTGAGCCCCGGATCGGGGCAGAACGTCGAACAGAAGGTGCACTTCCCATGAACTCTGCCAAGAAGGCCGCCCTGGTCCTGGCCACCGCCGGTCTCGCCGCGGGTGCGGCCGCCGGCTCCGCCGTCGCCGACTCCCAGGCCGAGGGCGCTGCGGTGGGCTCCCCCGGTGTCCTCTCGGGCAACCTTGTCCAGGTCCCGGTCCACGTTCCCGTGAACGTCTGCGGCAACACGGCCAACCTGGTCGGCGCTCTGAACCCGGCGTTCGGCAACACCTGCGTCAACGACTGATCAGGTCGCAGCGCTCCCTGTGGCGCCGCCGGCTCCGGCCGGCGGCGCCACAGCCGTGTCCGGAGCCGTCGTGTCCGGGGCCGTCGTGTCCGGGGCCGTGGCGCACAAAAGCCGTCCCGGCCGGGGAACTGCCCCGGCGTGGACGGCTCTTGTGTGCGGTGGCAGCGGTCACTTGCCGCCGTTGAGCTTCACCCCGCCGAGCAGCGGGGAAGCCTGGGTGAGGGCGTTGCCGGTCTTGAGGGCTTCGCCCGGCAGGTTGTTCTTCGCCTTGTTGACGTCCCCCACGGCCTCCACGGCCGTCCCGACGGCGGAGCCCTGCTCGTCGAGGGCGTTGACGAGGTGCCCGCCGAGGTTCTCCCCGAGCGGCGCGCCGGCCTCCAGCACCTCGAACGCGCCGCCGTTCAGGCTCATCGGGACCGGGCCGGCCGCGTCGGCCGCGAAGGCGGGGGCGCCGGCGCCGAGAACGGCCACGGAACCAGCGACGACTGCGGCGACCTTCGAGAACTTCATTTCGCATACCTTTCCCGCAGCGGCGCCCCGTGCGCCGCTTTCGCCATGGGTAACGAGCCCTGTCCGCCGCGGAAACCCCACCCCTCGTTCTTTCTTGCGGACACCGACATGACAAAACGCCCGGAGAATCCTTACGGGGGATTCTCCGGACGTTTTTCGGATGGCCGTTCTTCCGATCAAACGGAGATACGGGAACGGCGGTAGAGCACTGCTCCGCCGAGCAGCATCGCGGCTCCGAACGCGGCCGCTGTGAGCGGTTCGGCCGCGCCGGTCTCGGCGAGCTGGGGAGCGTCGGCCGCCGGCAGGGGAACCGGCGCGGGCGCGGGAGCGGGCGCCGGGAGCGGGGTGACGGCCGGGCCGCCGGTCACCGGTGCGGGCGGCGGGACGGTGACGTCGACCGGCCGGTCGTCCAGCGGGTTGGACGGGGGCTGGTCGGCCTCGGGGACCTCCGGCGCCTCGGGAACGACCGGCTGCGCGGGGGCCGGGCGTACGGATTCCGGAGCGGCGGGGGCGGGCGCCGGGGCGGGGACGACCGGCGTCTCCTCGACGTGACCGAGGCGGGGACGCGGCTCGGTCGCCGGCTCGGGAGCGGGGGCCGGCGGCTTGACCTCGGGAGCAGGGGCGGGAGCGGGCGCCGGGGCGGGCGCGGGCAGGGTCTCCGCCTCGTGGACCGGCTCAGGGGCCGGCGGCTTCACCTCGGGCGCCGGGGCCGGCGGGACCTCGTGGACCACCGGTTCGGGCTTCGGTTCGGGCTTTGGCTCCGGCTTGTGCTCGGGCTTCGGCTCGGGCTGGGCCGGCGGCTTGGGCTTGGCGTGCTTCGGCTTGTGCGGCCGCGGCGCCGGCGGGGCCTCGTGGGCGGGGCCCGGCTTGGCGTGCGAGGGACCGGGCTTCGCGTGCTGCGGCTTGGGGCGCGGCGGCGGTGCGGCGTGGTCCTCGTCGCACTCCTCCTCCGCCTCGGAGCCGTAGCCGCCCTCGTCCTGGTGGCGGGGCTCGTGGCGCGGCTCTTGGCGGGGTTCCTGCCGGTGTTCCTGCCGGGCCTCGTGCCGTTCCTGAGCCTCGGGACGCGGCGGGTAGCGGTCGGCGAGGTAGCGCTCGTAGTCACGGGCGGTGCCCTCGTCCAGGTAGCGCCCGTAGTCGTATCCGGAGCCGTAGCCGCGCGGCTCGTGGGACGTGACGTTCGCGCAGTTGTTGCCCATCGCCGGGTTGAGCATCCCGACGCCGTCGACGCTGTTGCCGCAGACGTTCGGGGACACCGTGACCGGTACCGCGACGCTGTTGCCGGACAGTACGCCCGGGGAGTGCGAGGCCTCGGCCGTGCTCGCCGGCTGCGCGAACGCCGCACCCGCCCCGAGTGACAGCAGGCTCGACGCGGCCGCGGCGGTGAGCATCCCCTTGCTCAGCACCTGTCGGCTCAGTACCTGTCGCATGGGTCCTTCCCTGTCTGCCGGCTCCCTCGCCGGCGCTGGAATTCAAGGAGGCCTCGGAGTGCACCGCCGTGCACTCCGAGGCCACCCCGAGGAGGTCCGCCCTGGCGGGCGCAGACGCGTCGCTGCGTCAGTCGTTGACGCAGACGTTGCCGAACGCGGGGTTCAGCAGGGCGATGACGTTGACCGAGTTGCCGCAGACGTTCACCGGGATGTGCACCGGGACCTGGACGACGTTGCCGGACAGGACGCCGGGGGAGTGGGCGGCCTTGCCCAGGGCCTCCGAGTCGGCCATGGCGGGGGTGGCGGCACCGGCGGCCATCAGAACGCCGGCCGTGACCGCGGCTGCCTTCGTGTACTTCATTTTTTTCAAATCCTTCCCGCAGTGGTGGATGCCGTCGCACACACGACTCTCGTGATGCGCCCACAGTTTCTGTTCCGTCGACACCGCTGCAGTATTAGCAACGAGCCGCGCGGCGAAAAGAAACCGCATTTTCCGGAGCAGTCTCCGGGATTTCACTCCGATGCCGGGAGGGAGGAATTCGGGCACCGGCGGAGCGTTTTTTCGAGATCTTTTGGCCGGATGCGGCGGCCGAATTCATACGACGAGGCCGCCGCGACCCCGGAGGGGTGCGACGGCCTCGTGTGCGAGGGGCGGGGTTGCGTCAGCTGCCGCTGGAGACGTTGCCCGAGAGCACCGGGATGTTGTCCAGGATGTGCGAGAGCGGCTCGTCGCCCTTGACCTGGGTGCTGTTCTCGGTGCACTGCTGGGTCTGCGGGGCCGACAGGATCGGGATGTCCTGGACGCCGACGTTGAGCAGCGCGACGAGCGACTGGACGTTCGCCTTGGCCGGCAGCGCGACACACGGCTTGTTGAGCGAGCCCTGGATCAGGGCCATGTTCGGGCTCATGGTCCCGTACGAGGCGGTGTTGCCGTAGGCGTTCGTGGCGGCGTTGCCCGCGACGGAGTTGGTCCCGTTGTCGTTGCCGATCGCCATCGCCTGCGTCGCGCCCATGCCCACGACGGAGGCCGCGACTGCTGCCGTGGCCATCATCTTCTTGATCACTGTCGTCCCTTTTCTGCAGGATTGCCCGGTAACAGGAGCACCCGGATCAACGGCCGGCCGCGGGTTTGGGTTGCGTGCGTTCACCCGAACGGCGGTGCCGTCCGCGGCGCGACCTGCGAGGGGATCGCGCGGACGGCGGCGCCTTTTCCATTCGGCCGGTCCCTGTGTGTCCGGCCTTAACGACGCGCCGCGCGCAAGGGTGCGCACGATCGCCCAAAAGGCCGTACGAGCGAGTCCGGCGTGATTTCCACCCCGATTTCTGACAAAGTGCACTCCTGTTTTGACGCCTTGATCGAAAAAGGAGGCCGGGACATGTCGAAGGCTGTGAAGTCGACCGGGCGCACTGCTTTCCGTGCCCTTGCGGCACTGTCCTGCCTCGGTGTTTCCCTGGCACTTCCGACGGCCCGGGCGGCCGGGCCCTCGGTGGACGGTCCGGGGGAGTCGGCGGTGATCCCGTTCACGCAGCGCTACCACGCCGTCCAGCACGGCGGGCTGGTGCGCGCCTCGAACTCGGGCATCAGCTGCGGCCGCCGGGCCGACCAGGACTCGGACTCCTGCCGCCAGGTCAAGCGCGGGGCCGCGGGGGTCAACAGCGAGTTCGACATGTTCTACAGCGACCTCGACCGGGATCCGAACACGTACAACTCGACCCGGGCCGAGCTGCGGGTGCCGGCCGGCGCCAAGGTGACGTACGCCCGGCTCTACTGGGGCGGGAACCTGCGGGTCGGGGAGCAGAAGCCGCCGGAGGACAACGGCCGGGTGCTGATCGCCGAGCCCGGCGGGGAGTACAAGGAGGTGCTGGCCGACACCCGGATCGGCCACCGCACGGCCGACGGCAGCGACGCGTACCAGGCCTCCGCGGACGTCACCGCCCTGGTGGCGGCGCGCGGTGCCGGGGTGTGGACGGTGGCCCAGCTGAACATCGCCATGGGGCAGTCGGACGTCGGCGCGTGGGGCGGCTGGACGCTGGTCGCGGCCTACGAGCACGACAAGGAGCCGCTGCGCGAGCTGTCGCTGTGGGACGGGTTCCAGCCGCTCGCGGGTACGGCCGACCCGGCCGGGGCGGAGGCCGACAAGGAGGCCGGCCGGTCCCGGGGCGCCGGGCTCGACCTGCGGCTCGACGGGATGAACGTGCCCGCGCGCGGGGCCGGCAAGGTCGGGATCGTCGGCTACGACGGGGATCGCGGAACCCTCGGGGACTCACTCTCCGTGACGGCCGACAGTGGCCGGCGGGTGAGCATCAGCGATGCCGAGAACCCCTTCAATGATGTGATGAATTCTACTATCACAGAATTCGGCCGGTCTGCGTTCAAGCGGCAGCCCGAACACGTGAACAGTCTCGGATACGACGCGGACGTATTCGACCTCGCCCCCGCCCTGTCCGGCGGGGCCCGCAGCCTGAATTTCGGGTTCGAGGCCGAAAGTCAGGGCCATTTCCTCGGCGTGCTCTTCGTACAGGCAGACGCACGCCGCTGAGACGTACGGAGATCACTCCTCGTGCAGTCGGACTCACACCAGCACAGCAGCGCGCCGGCCGCGGACCGGCAGCCGGCCGTCCTCCACCTCGTCCAGCCCGTGGACGGCGGAGTCGCCCGGGTCGTCACCGACCTGGTCCGGGCCCAGACCCGGGACGGGCTGCGGGCCGTCGTCGGCTGCCCGCCCGGCGGCGACCTCGCCGCCGCCGCCCGCGAAGCCGGCGCCGAGGTCCACACCTGGCGGGCCGGCCGGTCCCCCGGCCCCGCGCTCGCCGCCGAAGTGCTCGGCGCCGCCCGACTGGTCCGGCAGGTCCGCCCCGACCTGCTGCACGCGCACAGTGCCAAGGCCGGACTCGCCGGGCGGCTCGCCGTACGCGGCACCCTGCCCACCGTGTTCCAGCCGCACGCCTGGTCGTTCGACGCCGTCGGCGGCACCACCGCCGCCCTCGCCCTGCGCTGGGAACGGCTCGGCGCCCGCTGGGCCGACCGGGTGCTCTGCGTCAGCGAGGCCGAGCGCCGGGCGGGCGAGGCCTCCGGCATCACCGCCCGCTGGACCGTGATCCGCAACGGCGTCGACCTCGACCGGTTCCGCCCCGGCGGCGGCGACGAACAGGCAGTCGCCCGCGCCGCCCTGCCGCTCCTCTCCCAGTCCTCCCCGCAGGGCCCGCTGGCCGTCTGCGTCGGACGCCTGTGCCAGCAGAAGGGGCAGGACGTCCTGCTCCGCGCCTGGCCCGAGGTCACCGCACACGCCCCCACCGCCCGCCTGGTCCTGGTCGGCGACGGACCGGACGGCGAACGGCTGCGCCGCTCGGCCCCGCCGGGCGTCCTCTTCGCGGGTGCCGCCGCCGACATCAGGCCGTGGCTTCAGGCCGCCGATCTCGTTGTATTGCCGTCGCGTTGGGAGGGCATGGCGCTCGCCCCGCTCGAAGCCATGGCCTGCGGCCGGCCGGTCGTGGTCTCCGACGTCAGCGGCGCCCGCGAGAGCCTCCCGCCCGGCCAGGCGCAGCTGTGCCTGGTGCCCCCGGAGGACCCCACGGCACTCGCCAAGGCGCTGGGCCGGCTGCTCTCCGAACCGCGGCTGCTCGACACGCTGGGGCGCCAGGTCCAGGAGCACGCGCGTACGGAGTTCGACGTGCGGCGCACCGCGGCCGCGGTCACCGGCCTGTACCACGAACTGCTGGGCCGCCCCCGGCCCTTGACCGAGGAGCACGACAGCCGATGACCATGGAGAGCGCACACGCTCCACACACCGGGCGGAAGGGGCGCAGCACCCTGCGGAAGCGCCCCGGCGCGGCCCCGGCCCCGGCCGGCACAGCCGCCGTCCGGCCCGCAGTGACCGCGATCCACCCGCCCCGCGGACCGCAGGTCGAGCAGGCCCGCCCCGCCGTGCGCCCGCAGCGCGTCCGCCGCCGCTCCCTCGTCCTCCCGCTCGTCACCGCCGACGCCGCCGCCACCGTGCTGACCACCGCCGCCGTACCGGGCCTCGCGTGGCCGCCGCAGGCGGCCGTACCGCTGGCCCTGGGGCTCGCCGCGCTGCACGCCCAGGCCGGGCTCTACCGGCCCCGGTTCTCGCCGTCCGCCCTGTTCGAACTCCCCGCCCTGCTCGGCCGGTCGGCCGTGCTGTGGTGCGCGGCCGCCGCCGTCACGGCCGCCGCGCTGCCCGCCGAACCGCTCGGCTGGCAGGCCCTCGCCCTCGCCGTCGCCCTCCAGGCCGTGCTCACCTGCACGGCCCGCGGCACCGTCCACCAGCTGCGCCGCCGCTCCGCCGTCCGCCGCCCCCGCTCCGTCCTGGTCGTCGGCAACGGCACCGGCGCCCGCGCGGTCGTCGCCGCCCTGCACGGCCGCGCCGAGTACGGGCTGCGGCCGGTCGGCCTCGCGGACCCCGGGCCCGGAGCCCCCGACGGAGAGGCCGGCGGACCGCTGCCGGTGCTCACCACCCACGAGGACGTACGCCGCGCCGTCATCCAGAACGCCGTCCGCGAGGCCGTGTTCACCCGGCCGCCGGAGGCCGACGAGCGCACCGCCGCCCTGGTCCGGCTCTTCCACGACCACGGCTGCCGGCTCTGGCTCGCCGACCCGGCCGGCACCGCCAAGGTCACCGGAATGCGCCTGGCCCAGCCCCACGACCAGCTGTGGGGCTTCTCCGTACAGGCCCTGCTGCCGCGGCCCGCCCGGCCCGTCGAGCGGCTCGTCAAGCGGACCATCGACACCGTCCTCGCCGCCCTCGCCCTGCTGTGCGCCGCCCCCGTGATGGCGCTGTGCGCCCTCGCCGTCCGGCTCTCCGACGGCCCCGGGGTGATCTTCCGTCAGGAGCGCGTCGGCCTCTACGGACGGCCCTTCACCCTCCTGAAGTTCCGCACCCTGCGCCCCGAGAACGAGCACGAGTCCGCGACCCGCTGGACCGTCGCCAACGACCACCGCATGAGCCTCGTCGGCAGCCTCCTGCGCAAGTCCTCCCTCGACGAGCTGCCCCAGCTGTGGAACGTCGTCCGCGGAGACATGAGCCTGGTCGGCCCGCGCCCCGAACGGCCCTTCTTCGTCGCCAAGTTCGCCAGCATCCACCCCGGCTACGAAGCCCGTCACCGGATGCCCGTCGGCATCACCGGGCTCGCCCAGATCAACGGCCTGCGCGGCGACACCTCCATCGAGGACCGGGCCCGCTTCGACAACCACTACATCGACACCTGGTCGCTCTGGCAGGACCTGTGGATCCTCGCCCGCACCGCGGCCTCCTTCTTCCGCTTCCGGCTGGGAGGCAGCTGACCATGAGCAGCCTCGCGCCCCCGCTCCCGCTTCCCGCCCTCCCGGCCCTGCGCCGCCACTGGCCGCTGCTGCCGCTCGCCGCCACCGTCCTGCTCCTGCTGCTCCCGCTGCCCGCCGGCGACGCCACCGCCTCCGGCAAGGTGACCCCGGCCGACGCGGCCTCGCTGCTCCTGGTGGGCGTGTGCGCCCTGCAGGCGCTGCGCGGCCGGGTGCAGCCGCTGACCCCGGCCGCCGCGCTCGTCCTCGGCCTGCCCGCCGCCGGCCTCGCCATCGCGACCGCCACCGCGGGCGACCAGTACGCCGCACTGCCCGGCTTCGTGCGCTACCTCCAGGTGTTCGTGCTCGTGCCCGCCGCCGTGGTGCTGCTGGTGCGCGACGCGCGGGAGTTCCGGATCGCCGCCGGCTGCTTCGTCGTCCTCGCGCTCGTCCAGGGCGCCGTCGGCGTCGTCCAGTACGCCACCCACACCGGCGCCTCCTACCAGGGCGAGGACATCCGCGCCGTCGGCACCTTCGGCCCCGGCGACGTCATGGGCATGGCCACCGTCGTCGCCTACGGGCTGATCGCCGCCACCGGCATGGCGCTCGCCCCCGAGGGCACCCTCTCCCGGCGGGTGCGCACCGCCGCCACCGCCGGAGCCCTCGTCCTGGTGGTGCCGCTCGTGCTCTCCTTCAGCCGCGGTGCCTGGATCGCCACCGCCGGCGCCGGCCTGGTGCTGATGCTGCTCACCGGGATCCGGCGGGCCGCCAAGGTGCTCGCCGCACTGACCGCCGCCGGAGTGGTCCTCGTCGGCGGCTTCGGCGTCGGCTCCGCGATGATGGCCGAACGCCTCACCAGCATCACCCAGGTGAGCAGCGCCCCCGACCAGTCCGTCATCGACCGCTACACGATGTGGGCCGCCGCCGGAGCCATGTGGCAGGAGCGGCCCGCCGCCGGCGTCGGCCTCAAGGGCTTCCCCGCCCACCGCGACGGACACTCCGGCATCGGCCTGTCCGCCGGCAGCGACACCGCCGGAGCCGGCCAGGCCTACGTCAAGCAGCCGCTGCTCTCCCCGCACAACATGTACCTGCTCGTCCTCAGCGAGCAGGGCCTCATCGGGCTGACCGCACTCGCCGGCGGCTGGGCCGCGCTGCTCGTCGCCGGGATCCGGCGGCTCACCGCCCCCGACCCGGCCGCCCGCCGGATGCGGGACTGCGGACTCGTCGCCGCCGGCCTGCTGATCTGGCAGCTCACCGACTTCCTGTACGCCGACATCGGCGGCCCCTCCACCGTCCTCACCGGCGTGATCATCGGCCTCGCCGGCTGGTGGGCCCTCGGCTCCCGCGACACCGCCGAAGGAGCGCCCGCGCGGTGACCGACACCACGCCCGCGATGGGGACCCGGCTGCCCGGCGGGCCGCCCGGGCACCCCGCCGCGGGCCGCCCGCCGCGCCGGCCGGGACCCGGACCGGTCCTGCCCTTCAAGGAGCTGGGCCGGCCCGCGGCACCGCCGCCCCGGGAACCCGCGCCCGAGCGGGAGCCGGACCAGCCGGCCCCCCTCGGGCGGTTCCTGGCCAAAGCGGCCGCGGTCACTGCCGTGATGACCGCGGCCGGAGCCGTACTGGGGCTGCTGCGGGACCAGACCATCGCGCACCTCTTCGGCGCCGGACCCGACAGCGACGCGTTCCTCGTCGCCTGGACCGTCCCCGAGATGGCGTCCACCCTGCTCATCGAAGACGCCATGGCGCTGCTCATGGTGCCCGCGTTCAGCCACGCCCTGGCCCGCCGAGCGGCCGGCCGGGCCGGACTCACCCGCCGGGAGGCCCGCGCCCAGGACCCGGTCCGGCTCCTCGTCGGCGCCACCCTGCCCCGGCTGCTGCTCTTCCTCGCCGGCGCGGCCGCCGTCCTCGCCGCCGCCGCCCCGCTCGTCGTCGGCGCCCTCGCCCCCGGCCTGCCCGACCCCGGCCTCGCCGTCCGCTGCACCCGGCTGACCGCCCTGACCGTCCTCACCTTCGGGATCGCCGGCTACTTCAGCGCCGCCCTGCGCGCCCACCGCCGCTTCCTGCCACCGGCCGCGATCTACGTCGCGTACAACGTCGGCATCATCGGCACGATGCTCACCCTGCACGGCGTGTGGGGCGTGCAGGCCGCCGCCGCCGGCGTGGCCGTCGGCGGGCTCCTCATGATCCTCGTCCAGCTGCCCGGGTTCCTGCGCCACGTCGGCCTCGGCAACCCGTACGTACGGCAGGCCGACCCGCACGCCCGGGACCGGGACCGGCCCACCCTGCTCGCCCTCGGGATGCTCGCCCCCGTCATCGTCTTCGCCGTCTGCCGCCAGTCCCAGGTCCTCGTCGAACGCTTCCTCGCCGCCTCCCTGGAACCCGGGGCGATCTCGCACCTCAACTACGCGCAGAAGGTCGCGCAGATGCCGATGGTGCTGTCGCTGATGATCTGCACCGTCACCTTCCCCGTCGTCGCCCAGGCCATGGCCGGCGGGGAACGCGAGAAGGCCCGGCGCCGCGTCGAGCAGGACCTCGCCCTCGCCTCGCTCGCCGTCCTCATGGGCACCGCCCTCGTCATCGGCTACGCCCCGCAGATCATCCAAGTCCTCTTCGAACGCGGCGCGTTCACCCACGAGGACACGCTCGCCACCGCCGGCATCATGCGCGTCTACGCCCTCGGCCTCCTCGGCCACTGCCTGGTCGGCGCGCTCAGCCGGCCCTTCTTCTCCACCGCCAAACCCACCTGGTTCCCCATGGCCGCCATGGCCGCCGGGCTGGCCGTCAACATCGTCGCCGGCGCCTTCGCCGTCGGCTGGTGGGGCACCTACGGCATCGCCGCCGCCAACGCCGCCGGCATCTCCACCACCGCAGCCCTGCTCCTGCACGGCCTCGGCACCCGCGTCATCGCCATCCAGGTCCGCCGGGTCGCCGTCAGCCTCGGCCGGCTGTCCGTCGCCGCCGCCACCGCCTGCGGCACCGGCTGGCTGGCCGGCCCGATGATCCCGGACCCGCTGCTCAGCGCCGCCCTCGGATGCCTGCTGATCCCCGCCATGTTCGGCGCCACCGGCATGGCCATACGAGCCCTCGAAGTCACCTCCCTGCCCGCCCACGTCATCCAGAGGTTCCGTCATGTCCGCTGACACGGCGACCGCCGGCGCCCCGCCCGCGCCCGCCGCCCGCGCACCCAGGACCCCCTGGGTGCTCATGTACCACTCGGTCGCCGAGTTCACCGACCCCGCCGAGGACCCGTACGGGATCACCGTCACCCCCAGGGCCCTGGAGGCCCAACTGCTGTGGCTGCGCTCGCGCGGGCTGCGCGGCGTGTCCGTGCGCGAGCTGCGGGCCGCCCGCGCCGCCGGGCGGGGCGCCGGACTGGTCGGGCTGACCTTCGACGACGGGTACACCGACTTCCTCGTCCAGGCCCTGCCGCTGCTGCGCCGCCACGACTGCACCGCCACCCTGTTCGTGCTCCCCGGCCGGCTCGGCACCGACAACGTGTGGGACCCGCTGGGCCCCCGCAAGCCGCTGCTCACCGCCGACGGCATCCGCGAAGTCGCCGCCGCCGGACAGGAGATCGGCTCCCACGGGCTGCTCCACCAGCACCTCACCGAGGTCCCCGACGACGTCCTCGCCCAGGAGCTCCAGGGCAGCCGCGAGCAGCTGCGCGAGCTGACCGGCACCGCCCCCGAGGGCTTCTGCTACCCGTACGGCACCATCGACCGCCGGGTCGTCGACGCCACCCGCGCCGCCGGCTACACGTACGCCTGCGCGATCGGACCCGGCCGGCTCGGCGGCCCGTACGCCATGCCCCGCACCCACGTCAGCCAGGCCGACGGCGCCGCCCGGCTGCGCGTCAAGCAGCTGCGGCACCGGGTCAAATACGCCCGGGGGGCCGCCGCGTGAAGGCCCTCCACATCATCACGGGACTCGGCATCGGCGGCGCCGAGCAGCAGCTGCGGCTGCTGCTGCGGCACCTGCCCCTGCAGTGCGACGTGGTCACCCTCACCAACCCCGGCCCGGTCGCCGAAGGGCTGCGCGCCGACGGGGTCCGGGTGGTCCACCTCGACATGCAGGGCAACCGCGACCTGCGGGCGCTGCCCAGGCTCGCGTCCTTCATCCGGCACGGCCGCTACGACCTCGTCCACACCCACCTGTACCGGGCCTGCGTGTACGGGCGGATCGCCGCCCGGCTGGCCGGCGCCCGCGCGGCCGTCGCCACCGAGCACTCCCTCGGCGACGCCGAGATCGAGGGCCGGGCCCTGACCCGCGGGGTCCGCAGCCTCTACCTGGCCAGCGAGAAGCTGGGCGCCGCGACCATCGCCGTCTCCGACACGGTCGCCGCCCGGCTGCGCGGCTGGGGGGTGCCCGCCGCCCGGGTGCACGTCGTACCGAACGGCATCGAGGCCGTCCGGTTCCGCTTCGACCCCCGGGGGCGGGCCGCCGCCCGGGCCCGCACCGGGCTGCCGGAGGACGCCTTCGTGGCCGGCGGGGTCGGCCGGCTCGTGCCCGGGAAGCGGTTCGACGTCCTGGTCCGGGCGGTGGCCGCGGTGCCCGGCGCGCACCTGCTGCTCGCCGGCGACGGGCCCGAGCGGGCCGCGCTGCGGCGGCTCGCCGCCGAACTGGGCGCGGAGGACCGGATCCACCTGCTGGGCGAACGGGACCCGCTCGGCGACAGCGCCGACGGCCGCACCCCGGGCATCCCCGCCCTGCTGTCCGCCATGGACGTGTTCGTCTCCCCGTCCCGCGAGGAGGCGTTCGGGCTGGCCGTCGTCGAGGCCCTGGCCGCCGGGCTGCCCGTCCTGCACGTCACCTGCCCCGCCATCGACGACCTGCCCGCCGACCAGGCCCCCGGGGCCCGCCGGATCGGCACCGGCACCGAAGAACTCGTGGCCGCCCTGCGCGCGCAGCAGGAGGCCGGCCCCCGCCGGCTGCCCCCGCCGCCCGTGGTCCGCCGCTACGACATCGCACACAGCGCCGAACGCCTGCTCGACGTGTACGCGCACGCGCTCGCAACCCCCTCCCACCCCGCCCTCTCCACCCGGAAGTGAGCACGCCCATGGCCGAGTCGCCCGCAGCCAAGAGCACCAAGAGCACCAAGCCCGCCGCCGAGGCCGCCGCGCCGGCCCGCCGCAGAACCTCCCGCCTGCCCGCCTGGTGGCCGCTGCCCGCCTGCGCGGTCCTCGGCCTGGCCGCCGGCGGCGCGTACGGGGTCCTCAAGACGCCCGAGTACGCGGCCACCAGCTATGTGGTCGCGGTGCCCGACGAGACCACCGAGCCGGCCACCGCCCTCGGCTTCTCCCAGGCGTACGCGCGGATCGCGACCAGCCAGTCCACCCTCGCGTACGCCCAGCCGCGGGCCGGGGTCACCGTGCAGCAGCTGCGCACCCAGGTGCGGGCCGAGACCTCGCCGGAATCCCCGATGATCGCGATCACCGGCACCGCGGCCAAGGGCGCGGCGGCCGCCGACATCGCCAACGCGGTGGCCGACGCGCTCACCCTGAGCAGCAACCAGCAGGCGAAGAACACCGGCGTGAAGCTGCTGCTGTTCAGCCAGGCCGTGGCCCCGGCAGCGCCGGCCTCCCCGTCCGCGGCGATCAGCGGCGCCGTCGGGCTGTGCGCGGGCGGGCTGATCGGCGGGCTGGCGCTGCTCGCGAAGCCGCGCGGCCGGCGCCCCGAGCGCGCCGAGGCCGCCCCCGGCGCCGGCGGGACGGGCGCCGAGGCCGCCGCCTACACGTCAGTGCCCTCCCCGGCGCAGGGCGACGCCGCCGAGGCCGCCGCGGTCGCCGCGGTGAAGGAGTCGGTGCGATGACCACGTGCTCCACGGGGGTCCCGCTCGGGTCCCGGGAGCTGGCGGTGACCCTCTGCCGCGACCCGCGGCAGTTCGCCGCACTGGAGGAGCCGTGGAACAGGCTGCTGAAGCGCTGTCCCACGGCCACCCCCTTCCAGAGCCACGCCTGGGTGCACTCCTGGTGGCTCTCGTACGGCCGGGAGGGCCGGCTGCGGATCCTGCTGGTCCGGCGGGCCGGTGAACTGGTCGGCGTGGCCGCCCTGATGCTGGTCCACCGGCCGCTGCCGCTGCTGGTGCCGCTGGGCGGTTCGATCACCGACTACTTCGACGTCCTCGTCGACGAGCGGTACGCCGCCGAGGTGGTGCCCGCCCTCGCCCGGGGACTGCACCAGGCAGCCCGGGGCGCGGTCGTGGACCTGCGGGAGGTACGGCCCGGGGCCGCGGTCGAGGCGCTGGCCGAGGCCTGGCCCGGGTCGGTCGACACGCTGGCCGACTCGGCGTGCGCGGAGTTCCCCGTGGTGCCGTTCGACGAGCTGGTCAAGCGGATGCCGTCGGCGGGCGCCCAGCGCACCCGGGCCAAGGTCCGCAAGATCGACGCGCTGGGCATCGAGGAGCACCGGGTCTCCGAGCACGAGGTCCCGGAGACCGTGCGGACCCTGCTGCGGCTGCACGAGAAGCAGTGGCGGGGCCGCGGGGTGACCCCCGAGCACCTGCGGCCGCGGTTCGCCGAGCACCTGACCCGGGCCACCCGGCGGATGGTCCGGGCCGGAGACGCCCGGCTGACGGAGTTCCGGCTGGACGGGCAGGTGGTCGCGGCCACCGTGACGCTGATGTCCCCGGGTCTCAGCGGCGGCTACCTGTACGGCGCCGATCCCGACCTGCGGACCCGGAAGGTGGACGTGGCCACGATGCTGCTGCGGCACGAAGCCCGGCACGCCCAGGCCGAGGGCCGGGGCGTGCTGAGCCTGCTGCGGGGCAGTGAGCCGTACAAGAACCACTGGCGGCCCGAGACCGTCGTCAACCGGCGGTTCCTGCTGGCCCGGGCCTCCCACTCGCCCCTGCTGCGGCTGCACGGCTCGCAGGTCACGGGCCGGGAGCGGGCGGTCAGCGCGCTGCGGGAGGCACTGCCCGCAGCGCGCGACTGGCGCAACCGGATCAACGAGTGGCGTGCGGACGGTGCGAGGCGCTGATGCGTTGGTGCACCGGGCCGGCAGGGGCCGTGGGGACGGGGCGGGCCGTGGGACTAGAACGGCCAGAAGCTGTCCTCCTCTTCCTCCCAGTCCTCCCAGTCCATGTCGACGCAGACCGGCTCCTGCTTGCCGATGATCCCGGTGAGCCAGTCGCCGAAGTCCAGCGGCAGGCACCACTGCTTGTCGTTGACGGGCGGCTTCGGCTCCGGCTTCGGGGGCTCGGGCGGCAGCGTGGGCAGCGGCGTCGGCTTGGGCGTCGGGGTCGGCGTCGGCTTGGGCTCCGGCTGGACCGGCGGGACCGAGGCGCTGGGCTTGGGCGTCGGGACCGGCGGGACCGTCGGGACCGGCAGGCTGGGCTTCGGCGTGGGCACGGGGAGGGTCGGTACCGGGGGGACCGGCGGCACGGAGATGCTCGGCGTGGGCACGGGCGGCACCGGGACGCTCGGCGTGGGCAGCGGGTCCGGCTTCCGGGACATCACCTCGCGGAACACCTTCGAGGACCGCGGGTTCTGGTCGCACTGCCAGACGCCGTGCGGGCAGTAGTCGGTGATCGTGTGGTACAGCGGTTTGTGCTGGTCGATCCACGCCAGCATGCGCCGCATGTACTCCGGGTTGTCGCCGTGCCGGAACAGGCCCCACTCCGGGTACGAGATCTTCTTGCCGTGTGCTTTTGCGAAGTCCACATGGTGCTGGAGGCCGAACGGCTGGCTGACCATCTCGTCGAAGGTCCGTCCGGGCGCCTGGTCGTACGAGTCCATCCCGACGATGTCGACGACGTCGTCACCGGGGTAGCACTCGGTCCAGCCGATGGCGTCCGTCCCCCGGTTCGGCGCGAAGTCGAACCGGAACTGCTGCCCGGGCACCGAGCGCATCGCGGTGACCGCGCGCTTCCAGTACTTCTTCCAGTTCTCCGGGTCGGGTCCGCACCGGTGGGTGTAGGTGATGCCGTTCATCTCCCAGCCCAGCACGATCACCGTGTCCGGCACCCCCAGCGAGACCAGCCGCTCGCCGAGCCGGCGGAAGTGGTCGTCGTACGCGCCGGAGGCGCCCGCCCGGATCAGCCGGGCCACCTCCCAGTCCGGCACCCCCGCCTCGTTGCGCTCCTGCATCGGCACGTTCAGTACGAACAGCCGGTCGCTGCGCGCCCGGCGCCACTGCGCCCAGTCCGCCAGGAACGACAGGTTGGTGCCCTCGATGTTCGACCAGCGGTCGCCCGGCAAGTACGTGTGACCGACCCGCAGTTCGCGACCGCCCAGCCAGTTCGACAGGGCGTTCATCCGGGACACCCCGGCCGAGCCGTAGTGCAGATAGGCGCCCACGGCGGAGTCCGAAGACCCGGTGGGGTTGTCGTCGGGTGCCGCGAGCGCGGCACCCGTGGCGAGCAGGCCGGCCGTCACCGTGCCGATGCAGGTGCTCGCCAGTCTGCGGCGTGGATTGGACATGGCGTCTCCTGAGCTTCCCGAATCGGTGCGCTTGCCAACGACGTTAGGCATCACATCCGATTGACGGCCTGTCCGATGGCCTTCTGGTAGGCCATTCGCGACTGCGCACACCCTCCGCTTCGTCCGACTAGGTGAAAGACCCCGTTTCCATGCACGTGTTCGCCACGGATGTGCCCGTAGTCCTGCTCAGACTCGACCGGAACCCCTTTCACCACGGCACCCTCGGCGCCGTCAGATCACTGGGCCGCACCGGGGTGGAGGTGCACGCGGTCGTCGCCGACGAGGGCGGGCCCGTGGCCCGGTCCCGCTACCTGCGCGCGGCGCACCGCGGGCCGGCCGGCGAGCCGACCCCCGAGGCGCTGCGGCACTGCCTGGTCCGGACCTCCGACCGGATCGGCCGGCCCGCGGTGCTCATCGCCATGGACGACCTGAGCGCCCTCACCGTGGCCCGCCTCGCCCCGGAACTGACGGGCCGCTACCTGTGTCCCGCTCAGGACCCCGAGGTGCCCGCCCGCGTCGCCGACAAGGCCGAACTCGCCGAACTCTGCGCCCGCTGGGACATCGGCCACCCCGAGACCGTGGTGCCGGCCGGCGGCGGCGAGGCGGCCGAGGCCGCCTGGCGGCTCGGGCTGCCGGTCGTCGCCAAGTGGAGCCGCCCCTGGCTGCTGCCCGCCGGCAGCGGACTGCGCAGCACCACCCTGCTCAGCACCGCCGCCGAGGCCCGCCGGCTCTACGAACGCAGCCAGGAGGCCGGCAGCAGGCTGCTGCTCCAGAGGTTCCTGCCCGGCGGCCCGGACACCGACTGGTTCTTCCACGGCTGCTTCACCGGCGGCGGCCGCCCGCTGCTGGCCGGCTCCGGCCGCAAGGAGCTGTCCTGGCCGGTGCGCACCGGCCTGACCGCGGTGGGCCGCTGGCTGCCCGACCCGGCCGTCGAGCACGCCGGACTCCGGCTCGCCGAGCGGCTCGGCTACGCGGGCATCCTCGACCTGGACTTCCGCCGGGACCCGGAGGGCCGGCTGCGGCTGCTCGACTTCAACCCGCGTCCCGGGGCGCAGTTCCGCCTGTTCACCGACGCCGCCGGGCTGGACCTCGTACGCGCCCTCTACCTGGACCTGACCGGGCAGCAGGTGCCGGAGCCGGCCGGGGGGCCCGGGCGGGTGTTCGTCGCCGAGAACTACGCGCTGCTGGCGGCCCTCGCCGCGCCCCGGGCGGCCGCGCCGCGGGGCCGCGGGCGGGTGGAGCCGGCCTGGTTCGCGGCCGACGACCCGCGGCCGTTCGTCAGCATGGCCGGGGCCTTCCTGGGCCGCGGCGCGCACAAGGGGGCCGGTCGGGTGTGGGGCGCGCTGCGCGACTTCCCCGCGCAGGGCCGCCGTACCGCCCGCGCGGTGGTGCGGGCGCCCCGGCAGCGCGGCGGCGAGCAGGCGGCTGCCGCGGACCTCGGCCAGGAACGCTCCCGGCGCACGCCGGCCGGCCGGTGACCGGGCCGGCGCGGCGCGAGCGGGCGCCGGGCGAACACCGTCACCGTCAGGGAAGGAAGGGAAGGCGCATGGAGGACCTCGTCGTGGTCGGCGCGGGTCCGTACGGGCTGTCGGTCGGCGCGCACGCCGCCGCGGCCGGGCTGGCCGTGCGGGTGCTGGGGCGGCCGATGGCGTCGTGGCGCGACCACATGCCGGCGGGCATGTACCTGAAGTCGGAGCCATGGGCCTCCGACCTGTCCGACCCGGCCGGCCGGCACACCCTCGCCGCATACTGCGCCGGGCACGGGCTCCCCGCCGAGCACGGGCGGCCGATCCCCATCGGCGCGTTCAGCGACTACGGGCTGTGGTTCGCGCGGCAGGCCGGGCCGCCGGTGGAGGAGCTGACGGTGACGTCGGTGACCCCGTACGGCAGCGGGTTCCGGGTGGGCACCGCCGAAGGGGAGGTGCTGCTGGCCCGCACGGTGGCGCTGGCCGTCGGCGTGATGCCGTTCGTGCACCTGCCGCGGGCCCTGCGCGGGCTGCCCGAGGGGCACGTCTCGCACAGCAGCGGGCACCGGGACCTGGGCAAGTTCCGGGACCGGGACGTCACCGTGGTGGGTGCCGGGCAGGCCGCGCTGGAGACCGCGGCCCTGCTCGCCGAGCTGGGTGCCAGGCCCCGGCTGGTGGCCCGTGCCGGGCAGCTGCGCTGGAACACCCTGCCGCACCCGCTGGACCGGCCCCTGCTGCGCACCCTGCGCACCCCGCACTCGGGGCTGGGCACCGGCTGGCGCAGCTGGGTCTGGGCCGAGCTGCCCTGGGCGGTGCGGCGGCTGCCGGCGGCCACCCGGGAGCGGATCGCGGCGACCGCGCTGGGTCCGGCGGGCGCCTGGTGGCTGCGGGAGCGCTTCGAGGACCGGGTGCCGGTGCTGCTGGGCCACCGGCTGCACCGGGCGGCCGCGCTGGGCGGCGACCGCACCCGGCTGGGGCTGACGGCCGCCGACGGCACGAGCGTGGTCGTGGACACCGGGCACGTCATCGCCGCCACCGGCTTCCACCCCGACCTGGACCGGCTGCGGCTGCTCGACGCGGGGCTGCGGGCCGGGCTGCGCCGGGTCGGGACCACCCGGTCGCCGGAGCTGTCCGCCCGCTTCGAGTCCTCGTACCCCGGACTGTTCTTCGCGGGGCTGCTCACGGCTCCCTCATTCGGCCCTTCCATGCGATTCGTACACGGCGCCGGCTTCTCGGCGGGGAGACTGGTCGCAGGAGTCCGCCGGCGCCTCGGCGCCGGGGGCCGGCTGCCGGACTCCGCCGGTACGGGTGCGGATCCCGCGGATCTGGGTACGGGTACCGGGCACCCGAAGTCGTTCACGCGGTGAGAGGTGGTCCGCCATGAACCCGCAGCGGTCCCAGGGCCGGGGCTGGGTACGCATTCCGGCGAGCCGCGGGGAGCAGCCCGCCGACGCCGGGTACGAGACCCCGTACGACGCCCCGTACGCCGACCGGTACACGGGCTCGTACGCGGCCCGGCACCCGGCTCCGTACCCGTCGGCGCAGGCGGCCCCGTACGCCGGCCGTCCTGAGCATTCGGCGATCTACCTGTCCCTCGTCGAGCGCTGGCGGGAGGCCGGCCGGACCCTTCCCGGGCATCCTGACGAGGAGTGGGAGCGGCTGATCTCCCAGCCGTGCTGGCCCGGACCCTGAGTGAACCGGCTGCTGGCCGCCGTCGGAGGAGGTGCCCCATGACCGAGTCGGAGCCCGGGATCGGGCCGGGAGAGCGGCTGGCCCTGAACCGGATGGGCAGCTTCGTCTGGGACCTGGCGCGTGGCGCGCTGGAGCTGGACGCGGGCGGGATGACGGTGTTCGACCTCGCGGCAGGCGAGTTCGACGGCACGGTGGAGGGGCTGGGCCTGCGGGTGCCCGAGGAGGACGCCCGCAGGCTGGCCGCGGCCGCCGAGTCCGCACTGGCCGCGGGGGAGTCCGCGTACGGCTCCTACTTCACGGTGCAGAGGCGGGACGGCGAGGAGCAGTGGACGCACACGCAGGGGCGGATCCTGCGGCGTTCGGACGGCACGCCCGAGCGGATCGTGGGCATCGTGCGGGACGCCACCGCCGAGCTGGCGCACTCGACGCTGCTGCGCAAGCTGGAGTCGGCGCGGGCCAAGCAGACCACCATCGTGCAGCGGACCACGGAGGCGCTGTCCCGGGCGGTCACCGTCGACGACGTGACCGCCACCCTGACCGGCGCGGGCGCGCTGGAGCGGCTGGGCGCCGACGGGCTGGCGCTGGGGCTGGTCGAGAACGGCACCATGAAGATCATCGCGCTGAGCGGGGAGACCCTGGAGATCCTCAGCGAGCGGCGCTTCACCCGGATGGACGGTCAGCTTCCGCTGTCGCAGGCGGTGCTGACCCGGCAGGCACGTTTCGTCACCTCGCTCACCGCGCTCGGCGAGGAGTTCCCGCTGCTCGGCCCGTACCTGGAGCGGATCCAGTACGACGCGGCCGCCTACCTGCCGCTGATCGCACAGGCCAAGGCGATCGGCGGGCTGGTGCTGTTCTACCGGCGGCGCACCGAGTTCAGCCCCGAGGAGCGCAACCTGTGCCTGGGCCTGGCCGGCATCGTGGCGCAGTCCCTCCAGCGGGCGCTCCTCTTCGACCAGGAGCGCGAGTTCGCCACCGGCCTGCAGGCCGCGATGCTGCCCCGGCGGATCCCCGAGATCACCGGCGGGGAGATCGCCGTCCGCTACCACTCGGCGTGGAGCGGCCGCGAGGTCGGCGGCGACTGGTACGACGTGATCGCGCTGCCCCGGGACCGGGTCGGCATCGTCGTCGGCGACGTGCAGGGCCACGACACCCACGCCGCCGCGATCATGGGCCAGCTGCGGATCGCGCTGCGGGCCTACGCGGGCGAGGGCCACCCGCCGTCCACCGTGCTGGCGCGGGCCTCACGGTTCCTCGCCGAGCTGGACACCGAGCGGTTCGCGACCTGTACGTACGCCCAGGTGGACCTGGAGACCGGCGGGGTACGGGCGGTCCGGGCCGGCCACCTCGGCCCGCTGATCCGGCACAACGACGGCCGGACCGGCTGGCCCAACCTCCGGGGCGGGCTGCCGCTGGGCCTGGCGTCCGTGTTCGAGCAGGAGGAGTTCCCCGAGACCCGGCTGGACCTGGTGCCCGGGGAGACGCTGGTGCTGTGCACGGACGGGCTGGTCGAGGAGCCGGGTACGACCATCACGGCGGGCATGGACGCCTTGGCGCACGCGGTGCGCAGCGGCCCCCAGGAGGCGGGCGCGCTCGCCGACCACCTGTCGGACCGGCTGTGGGAGCGCTGGGGATCCGGCGACGACGTGGCCCTGCTGGTGCTGCGCCGGGCCCCCGACCCGGGCACCCACCGGGCGCCGCGCATCCACCAGTACGTCCACCAGGCCGACCCGGAAGGGCTCTCCGAGGCCCGGTACGCGCTGCGGCAGGCGCTGCGCGACTGGGGCGTGCCGCAGCTCGCCGACGACGTGGAGCTGGCCGCCGGGGAGCTGCTGGTCAACGCGCTGCTCCACACGGACGGCGGGGCGGTGCTGACCATGGAGGTGCTGCCGGAGCCGGTCCGCCGGATCCGGCTGTGGGTCAAGGACCGCTCCAGCGTCTGGCCGCGCCGGCGCACCCCGGGCGAGGCGGCCACCACCGGGCGCGGGCTGCTGCTGGTGGACGCGCTGTCCTCGCACTGGGGCGTGGAGTCGCGGGGCGACGGCAAGGCGGTGTGGTGCGAGTTCGAGGCCCCGGTGGAAGCCGGCTGAAGGGCCGGCGTACGGGCTCCCGCACGGCACGGTGACACGGACGGTCGCAGTGCGGTCACGCCGGGTTGTGGGGTGCCGGGGGCGGGGTGATGATCGGGCTGACCGGGCCGTTCGGGCCCGGCGGTGCGGAGGACCCGAGGAGCGGCCATGCGGTGGCTCGGCAAGGGGGCCGGTGCGGCCCCGAAGGGGCGCAGGAGGCTGGTGGCCGGTCTCCTGCTGGTCGCCGGGGCGGCCGTGTACGCGGGGAGTTCGGCGGGGCCGGCGGGCCGGACCCCGGACGGGCCCGGCTGCCGCTCGGTTGCGTACATGTCCGTCGTGGGGATCGCGCCCGAGTGCCGGTGACGGCGGTGGGCCGGGGCGACGGTCGGCGGGTGCCCCGGCCCCGGCACTCAGTGGAAGGCGCGGACGATCTCGACCGGCTCCTCGTGGTCGACGAGGGTGCGCGGCGAGGGCAGCCCGCCCTCGTCCTCCAGGGTCAGCAGCCGCGCGGAGACCGTCGCCTCGCCCTCGTGGAAGCGGACCAGGCCCAGGCCGTCCGCCGGGCCGCTGGTCTGCCACGGGTGCTCCGCACCGTCGCACACGACCTCGGGGCTGTTGAAGCCGAGCTGCTGCCCGTCCTGCTTCAGGCTGCTGGAGAGGAAGACCGTCCGAGAGGGTGACGGGTCGGTGCAGCGGTAGGCCCCGGAAAGAGTGAGAGTTCCGTCCGGGGAGATGCGGGCGTGGGGGTCCACGAACACGGTGCCGTCGAAGGATTCGGCGGTCGCGGTCGGGCTCAGGACGGCCACGGCGGCCAGTGCGGCCAGGGCCGCTGCGGGAATGCGCATGATTTCTCCGGTGGGGGTGTGGTGCGGGGGAGGTGCGACGGTGAAAACCGTCGCAACGAATTGTGCTGATCACGCACCCCGAACTCACTCGCCGTCATCCGTGTCGTTGGATGCATTTGCCCGGCCGGGCGCGTGAGGATGTCCGCACCTCGCCCCGAAGGGAACTGCCATGCGACCCGCCACGCGCCCCCTCATGCGTCATTCCGCCCCCCTTTCCCTGACCCTCGTCCCGCTGCTCCTGCTGGGCGCGGCCGGCTGCGCGGGCAGCCCCGGGAGTGCACCGGCCGGACCGGCCGCGGCGCCCGCCCCCGCGGCGCCCGGCGCGCAGGACGACCGGGCCGCCGACGCGCCGCAGACCGGGCCGAAGGCCCGCGAGGCCCGCCTCGGGGAGCCCGTCCACCTGCGCGGACGCAAGGTCGGGCAGCACCTCCAGGCCGTCGTGGACGCCTACGTCGACCCGGCCGTCAGCGCCGAGAAGGCCTTCACCCCCGCCAAGGGCACCCGCTGGGTGGGCGCCGACATGTCGTTCGTCAACGTCGGCGGCGCCTCGTACGGGGCGCTCGGCCGGGTGTGGGCGGTCGACGCCGACGGGCGCGAGCACCCGGCCGTACGGACCGGGAAGCTGACCACCGGAGCGCCCCTCGTATTCGAACCGCTGGAGGTCGGCGACCGGGCCGAAGGGTGGGTCGTGTTCGAAATTCCGGAGAACGTTCGCATTGTGCGCCTGCAATACAAGGACGCGAACATCCTGCCGAATTCCGGCGAGGGTCACTGGCACGTCTAGGGAGATCCGGATTGCCGTAGCCCGACCAGGTGAACGGCCGGGAAATCCGGCGGGGAAAGAGCACTAGGGTGCGCGCATGACTTCGACTCACACCGAATCCGCCGCGACCCGCGCCGCCCGGCTGGGCACCCTTTCCGTCCTCGCGTGGATCGGCGACCCCGACGAAGGCCACGACGTCCCGTACCTGCTCGCCTACACCCTCGGCGACGGCGAGGGCGGCCCCGCCGCCGCCGAGGCGGCGGCCCGCGAGCTGCTCGAAGAGATCAAGCTGCCCATCGGCGACGAGGTCCTCGACGGCACCAACAGCCCCAACTTCCCCATCACCGTGCTCGTCGAGGGCGAGCAGGCGGCCCTCACGATGCCGGGGCTGAACGCCAAGTGCAGCGCCCCGCCGGAGTGGATCTCGGCGGCCGACGAGTCGGGTCAGGTCTACTTCCTGTTCGCCACCCGCCCGTGGCCGGAGGCGGTGCCGGGCCGCCCGGTCACCGCGGACATGCTCCAGGCCTTCGCGGGCAACGAGGCCAACCTGACCAGCAGCGCGCACATCGTGCTGCCGGTCACCAAGCTGCGCAAGTAGCAGCAGACGTGCGGCCCGTGCGCCGCACCGCGGCCGCCGGCCGCCGCCGGGCTCCCAGCCTGCCCGGCGGCGGCCGGTCGTGTGACACCGGTTCGGGGAGAACCGCGCTCCCGCCCCCGGCCGGCGTGCCTCAGTCGGTGAAGGTGAACTTCAGCGAGCGGACCCGGTTGTCGAAGTTGGAGCCCGCGAGGTCCGGCAGCCCGGTGGCGCGCAGGTCCCGGGGGCGGGTCAGCAGCTCCCGGAACAGGGCCTTCATCTCCTGCCGGGCGAGGTGCGCGCCCAGGCAGTAGTGCGGGCCGCCACCGCCGAACCCCAGGTGCGGGTTGGGGCTGCGGGTGATGTCGAAGGCGTCCGGGTCGGGCCCGAACACCGCCTCGTCCCGGTTGGCGGAGGCGTAGTAGAGGACCACCTTCTCGCCCGGCCGGAACGTCCGCCCGCCGAGGCTGTGCTCGGCGGCCACCGTCCGGCGGAACTGGATGATCGGCGTCGAGTGCCGGATCATCTCGTCCACCGCACCGTCCGCGTACCCGTCGAAGTCGGAGACCAGCAGGTCGCGCTGGTCGGGGTGGTCGGTGAGCAGCGCCAGGCCGTGGGTGATGGCGTTGCGGGTGGTCTCCACCCCGGCGACCATCAGCAGCGAGAAGAACGCGCCCAGCTGCCGGGCGCCGAGCGCCTGCCCGTCCACGTTCGCGCAGACCAGCGCCGAGATCAGGTCGTCGGCGGGGTTCCGGCGGCGCTCCCGGCCGATGCCGGCGACCATCCGCTGCATCCGGGCCAGTGCGCGCAGGCCCCGGCCGGGCATCCGCAGCCGGGCCGCCAGGCCGCGCTCCACGCCGATGTTCTCGGAAGCATGGTTGACCCGGTCGGCGATCTCCGGGCGGAACTCCTCGGGGATGCCCATCATGTTGCAGATGACCTCCAGCGGCAGCCGGGAGGAGACCGCGGCGACGAACTCGTCCGGCCGCTCGGCCAGCATGTCGTCGACGATCCGGGCGGCCACCGCGTCGATGTCCCGTTCCGCCTCGGCGAGCAGCCGCGGGGTGAACGCCCGCTGCACGACCTTGCGCAGCCGGGCGTGGTCCGGGCCGTCCAGGTTCACCATCGAGTCCCCGAACAGGGCGCGCACCCAGCGGGCCGGCTCGGGCGTGGTGACCCCGGGGGCGCTGGCGAACACCTTCGGCAGCCGGCTGGCCTCCTGGACGTCGGCGTGCCGGACCAGGGCCCAGTGGCCGCGGCCCCGCCCCTCGGCCACGTACACCGGGGTGTCGAGGGCCCGCAGCCGGGCGAACGCGGCCAGCCGGTGCTCGGGCGGCGCCTGCCAGAAGGCGGGGTCGGCGAGGTCGGGGAGGACGGCGCCGGGCTTCCCGGCGGGCCGTGCCGGGGCGGGGGCGGCCGAGGCCGGGTCCGGGGCGGCCTGGTCCGGGGCGGGCGGGGCGGTGGCCGGTCCGCCGTCCGCGGTGCCGGAACCTTCCGCCGGCCGGTGGCCGGGGTCCTGGTCCGGATGGGGGCCGTCGGGGCCGCGGGCCGGGCCCTGCGCCGGGATGGTCATGGCCGCACCTCTTCCTGTTGCCGGGCGTCATCCTCAGCTCCAGAACGCCGTGGGGCCCGCCGCAGCGGGCCCCACGGGCCGAGATTCCCGCCAACGAGTGAGGCGCGGGCGGTTTGGCGTTGACGTCCGCTCAGACGGCGGGCTGCCCGGTCCGGTGCTCGACCAGCAGTACGCCCACCGCGACGGCGGCCGCGGCCACCAGACCCGCCCACAGCACTGCGTACGTACCCGTGAACGTGCACAGCAGCACTGCTGCCGCGCACACCGGCAGCACCGCCTGCTGTGCAGGGCCCTGCTTGAAGTGGCGCGAGTGCAGCAGCCACACCGTCAGCAGGAACAGGCCCATCGGCACGGTCACCGCCGCGTTCGCCGCCACCGTCGAGACGTGCGCCTTGCCCACCGCGTGCTCCACCGCGACCTCGATGCCCGCGCCGATCGCCGCCGCCGCGCCCAGGATCACGAAGTGCCCGTAACCCCAGGGGATGGACTCGCGGTTGGACGTCAGCCGCTCGTGCACGGGCACCGCGAAGTAGATCCACCAGGCGGCGAACACCAGCAGCAGGCCGCCCGCCGCGATCGGCAGCAGCTCGGACAGCGCCTCGTGCTCGTCGAGCGCCGACTGCACGGCCACCGTCGCCGCCGCGATCGTCTCGCCCAGCACGATGATGGTGAACAGGCCGTACCGCTCCGCGATGTGGTGGGCGTGCCACGGCGTCTGGTGCGAACGCTCGGCCACCACCGGCACGCTCAGCTCGGCCACCACCAGCACCAGGAACAGCCAGCGGCGGGATCCCTCGGGCGCGGCCAGCAGCGCCACCCAGCCCACCTGGCAGATCATCACACCGACCGCGTACGTGAGGGCGCAGCGCCGGCCCGGCCCGGTCTCCCCGGCGGCCGCCCGCAGCCACTGCACGGTCAGGGCCAGGCGCATGATGACGTACCCGATGACCGCGACGGTCCAGTCGTTGTCGTTGAACGCCCGCGGGATGCCGGCCGCGTAGACCAGCACGCCGGAGATCTGCACCAGCGTCGCCACCCGGTACGGCACGTCGTCCGTGTCGTAGGCGGAGGCGAACCAGGTGAAGTTCATCCACGCCCACCACACGCCGAAGAAGACGAACAGGTACCCGGTGATCCCGTCGCCGACGTGGTCCTCGGCGAGCGCGTGCACGAGCTGCTTGCCCGCCTGCGCCACGGCCACCACGAAGCACAGGTCGAAGAACAGCTCCAGCGGGGTCGCCGCCCGGTGCGCCTCGTCCCGGCTGCGGGCGGTCATCAATTGGTACGCCATCCGTCCAGCACAGCACGCGCGGCCGGGTTCAGCAGCCCGGGGGGTGCCCGGGCCGGACCCCGGCAAGGGCTCTTCGGGTACCAATGCACCGCTGCGTACGGGACTTGGTCCCGGGCGGTTCGGTGCCTTCGCCCCTGCTGCGGGCGGGGCGCGCCGCGAAGACTGGAGGGGTCAGGACAGCTCGCGGCAGGCGGCGGCAACCCTCTGCCCGTGGGCTCGGCACCTCTGCAGAAGGAACCTGCCATGAGTTCCGCCCCGACGGCCGTGGCCGCCACGGAAACCCGCTCCCCGTCAGCCGATCCCGGGCAGTACCGCCCCGGCCGTACGATCACCGACTGGACCCCCGAGGACCCGGTGTTCTGGCGGACCACGGGCAGGAAGGTCGCCACCCGGAACCTGTGGATCGCGGTCCCGGCCCTGCTCGTGGCCTTCGTGGTCTGGCAGGTCTGGAGCATCACGGCCACCAGCCTCAAGGACGTCGGCTTCGGCTTCAGCCAGTCCCAGCTGTTCTGGCTGACCGCGGTGCCCGGGCTCACCGGCGGCACCGCCCGGATCTTCTACACGTTCCTCGGCCCGCGGATCGGCCAGCGCCGCTTCACGGCACTGTCCACGCTGGTGCTGGTGGTGCCGCTGATCTGGCTGGGCTTCGCCGTCCAGGACCCTGACACCCCGTACACCGTCCTGGTCGCCATCGCCGCCCTCTGCGGCATAGGCGGCGCGAACTTCTCCTCGTCGCTCGCGAACATCGGCTTCTTCTACCCGAAGCAGGAGAAGGGCAACGCGACCGGCATCAACGGAGGCCTCGGGAACCTCGGCGTCTCCGTGGTCCAGCTGCTGACCCCGATCCTCATCACCACCTCCGTGCTGGCGCTCGGCGCGGGCCAGAAGAAGGCCGACGGCTCGGAGATCTACCTGCAGAACGCGGCGTTCGTGTGGGTGCCCGTGCTGGTGGTCCTGGCGCTGGTGGCCTGGTTCGGGCAGAACGACCTGAAGGTGGCGTCCACCCCGTTCAGCCGGCAGAAGATCATCTTCAAGCGCAAGCACAACTGGCTGATGACCTGGCTCTACGTCGGCACCTTCGGCTCCTTCATCGGCTTCGCCGCGGCCCTGCCGCTGCTGATCAAGACCACCTTCCCGGCGTACTCCGTGGCCACCTACGCCTGGATGGGCCCGGCGCTGGGTGCGCTGGCGCGCTGGGCGGGCGGCTGGATCGCCGACAGGCTGGGCGGCGCCCGGGTGACGATCCTGTCCTTCGTCGGCATGGCGGGCTCGATCATCGGCGTCATCACCTTCCTGCCGCAGGGCTCCTCGGAGGGCGACTTCACCGGCTTCTTCCTCTGCTTCCTGGCCGCCTTCTTCTTCTCGGGCATCGGCAACGGCTCGACCTTCCGGCAGATCCCGGTGATCTTCCGCGGGCAGCACCTGAAGGGCCTCACCGAGGGCACCCCGGAGTACGCGGCCGCCCTCAAGCAGGCGGAGATGGAGTCGGGCGCGGTCACCGGTTTCACCGCCGCGATCGCCGCGTACGGGTTCTTCTTCATCCCGGCGATGTTCGCGAACTTCGCGGTGACCAGTGCGATGTGGGGCTTCGTGGGCTTCTACGCGAGCTGCGTGGTCGTGGCCTGGTGGTTCTACGCCCGCAAGGGTGCCGAGGCGCCGAGCTAGCCCGCCCGGGGACGGAACTGTTCTTTCCGGGGGCGACGGCTGCGGCCGTCGCCCCCGGAATGCGTGGTGGCGACGAAATTCTTGTGAATGCTTTCACAAGCGCACAGGGGTCTTTGGTCCCTGATGGAAGTGCAGGTCAAGGCGGGTGCATCGACTGCGGGCCGGAACGGGCCGGGACCTCCGGTCCGCAACCGGGGACCATCGCGGCCCCAAATGATCGATCAACGGGCGTGGAATGGAAGCAGGCAATGACGCGACGGAAGAAGGAGCGGACGATGACTGCCACCCCTGCGGAGGCGACGGCGAGCAACGGGGCCTGGACGGGCTTCAAGGGCGGCCTGTGGCGCGACGCCGTCGACGTCCGCGACTTCATCCAGCAGAACTACACCCCGTACGAGGGCGACGGCTCCTTCCTCGCCGGTCCCACCGAGCGCACCACCGCCGTGTGGAAGGCGATCACGGACAGGTTCCCGGAGGAGCGCGCGAAGGGCGTCTACGACATCGCCCACGACATCCCCTCGACGATCACCGCCCACGCCCCCGGCTGGATCGACCGCGACAAGGACCTGATCGTCGGTCTCCAGACCGACGCCCCGCTCAAGCGGGCGATCATGCCGTACGGCGGGTGGCGGATGGTCGCCGGCGCCCTGGAGACCTACGGCTACCCGGTCTCGGCGGAGCTGGAGAAGGTCTTCACCGAGTACCGCAAGACCCACAACGCCGGCGTGTTCGACGCCTACACCCCCGAGATCAGGGCCGCCCGCAAGGCCGGCGTCATCACCGGCCTGCCCGACGCATACGGCCGCGGCCGCATCATCGGCGACTACCGCCGGGTGGCCCTCTACGGCGTCGACCGCCTGATCGAAGTCAAGAAGGAGGAGCGGGCCGGACTCGACGCCCTCCCGGCCGGGCCCCGCTCGCTGGAGGAGACCATCCGGCTCCGCGAGGAACTCGCCGAGCAGATGCGCGCCCTGGGCGAACTCAAGACCATGGCCGCCTCGTACGGGTACGACATCTCCGGCCCGGCCGGCACCGGCCGCGAGGCGATCCAGTGGCTGTACTTCGCCTACCTGGCCGCGGTGAAGGAGCAGAACGGCGCCGCCATGTCGCTCGGCCGCACCTCCACCTTCCTCGACGTCTACCTCCAGCGCGACATCGAGGCCGGACGCCTCACCGAGGAGCAGGCCCAGGAGCTCGTCGACGACTTCATCATCAAGCTCCGCATCGTCCGCTTCCTGCGCACCCCGGAGTACGACGAACTCTTCTCCGGCGACCCGACCTGGGTCACCGAGTCCATCGCGGGCATGGGCGAAGACGGCCGCCCGCTGGTCACCCGGACCTCGTTCCGCTACCTCCAGACCCTCTACAACCTCGGCCCGGCCCCCGAGCCGAACATGACCGTCTTCTGGTCCCCGCGGCTGCCGCAGGGCTTCAAGGAGTTCTGCGCCCGCGTCTCGATCGACACCTCCTCGGTGCAGTACGAATCCGACGAGCTGATGCGCCCGCGGTTCGGCGACGACACGGCCATCGCCTGCTGCGTCTCGGCGATGCCGGTCGGCCGGCAGATGCAGTACTTCGGCGCCCGCGTGAACCTCGCCAAGACCCTCCTCTACGCGATCAACGGCGGCCGGGACGAGAAGTCCGGCGCTCAGGTGGGCCCCGCCACCGGCGCCGTCACCGCCGACGTCCTCGACTACGACGAGGTATTGGAGAAGTTCGACGCCCAGATGGAATGGCTGGCGGGCACGTACGTCCACGCGCTCAACGTCATCCACTACATGCACGACAAGTACGCGTACGAGCGCATCGAGATGGCCCTCCACGACCGCGACGTGCGCCGCACCATGGCCTGCGGCATCGCCGGCCTGTCGGTGGCCGCCGACTCGCTGTCCGCCATCAAGCACGCCACCGTCACCGTGCACCGCGACGAGACCGGCCTCGCCACCGACTACACGGTCGACGGCGACTACCCGGCCTTCGGCAACAACGACGACCGGGTCGACGACATCGCCGTCCGGCTGGTCGAGGAGTTCATGAAGAAGGTCCGCCGGCACCCCGCCTACCGCAACGCCGAGCACACCCAGTCCGTCCTGACGATCACCTCCAACGTCGTCTACGGCAAGAAGACCGGCAACACCCCCGACGGCCGCCGCGCCGGCGAGCCGTTCTCGCCGGGCGCCAACCCGATGAACGGCCGCGACACCCACGGCTACGTCACCTCGGCCCTGTCCGTCGCCAAGCTCCCGTACGAGGACGCCGAGGACGGCATCTCGCTGACCAGCACCGTCACCCCCGACGGCCTCGGCCGCACCCCCGAGGAGCGGATCCGCAACCTCGCCGGCGTCCTCGACGGCTACATGGCCGGCGACGGCTTCCACATGAACGTCAACGTCCTCAACCGCGACGTCCTCAAGGACGCCATGGCGCACCCGGAGAAGTACCCGCAGCTCACCATCCGCGTCAGCGGCTACGCGGTGAACTTCGTTCGCCTCACCCGCGACCAGCAGCTCGACGTCCTCAACCGCACCTTCCACGGCTCGCTGTAGAGCCGCGTCCGCATCACATCCGCATCGGGAACGGGAACGGAGCACCTGCCATGAGCGCCCTCCTCGGTACGAGCATCCCCGTCGGCCCGGTCCCCGGTCCGTCCGCCGCACCCGGCGGCGGACGGACCCCGGCGGCCGCCGCCACCCACCGGCCCAGCGAGGGCTCGGTGCACTCCTGGGACCTGTCGACCGGCGTCGACGGACCCGGCACCCGCTTCGTCACCTTCCTCTCCGGCTGCCCGCTGACCTGCCTCTACTGCCACAACCCCGACACGTGGCGGATGCGGGCCGGCAAGCGCACCTCCGCCGACGACGTCCTCGCCGAGGCCGCCAAGTACCGCCGGTTCATCGCCGTCGCCGGCGGCGGCGCCACCGTCTCCGGCGGCGAGCCCCTCCTCCAGCCCGTGTTCACCGGCGAGCTCCTGCACCGGATGAAGCACGAACTGGGCCTGCACACCGCCCTCGACACCTCGGGCTTCCTCGGCGCCCGCGCCACCGACGCCCTGCTGCGCGACACCGACCTCGTCCTCCTCGACATCAAGTCCTGGGACCGCGACACCCACCGCCGCGTCACCGGCCGCCCGCTCCAGCCCACCCTGGACTTCGCCCGCCGCCTCGCGGACCTCGGCAAGGAGGTCCACGTGCGCTTCGTCCTGGTGCCAGGCCTCACCGACGCCCCCGCCAACGTCGACGGCGTGGCCCGCTTCGCCGCCGGCCTCGGCAACGTGTCCCGCGTGGACGTCCTGCCGTTCCACAAGCTGGGCGCGTCGAAGTGGGAAGCGCTCGGCAAGGACTTCACGCTCCGCGACACCCCGTCCCCGACCCCGCAGCAGGTCGAGTCGGCCAGGGCCCTGTTCGCAGCCCGCGGCCTCACCGCCGTCTGAACCTCCCTTCCGTCGCCTCCTCGCCTCACCTCCTTCCATCGCCCGTTCGGAGCAACGGTACGACCGTCACAGCGGGACGAATCGGTACAGACCGCCTAGCGTGGTGCTGTGTCCGAGCCCTCAGAAGCAGTCGCAGCCGCCACGCCGCCACCGCCCGCGGCCCCCGCACCGCCGGCCGGGCGATCCGTCACCGCCCGGGCCACCCTGGCCGGCGCCGCAGTCTCCGCCCTGCTGGTCCTCGCCATCGTGCTGGGCAGCCGGTTCCTGCGGGACTTCGACTCGGCCCTGCTGCCCTACGCCGTCGCGACCGTCTTCCTCGCCTTCGGCGTCGCCTACCGCTACACCGTGTGGGTGTCCTCCCCGGGCGCGCGCCGCCTCTTCGCGAAGGGCTTCGGCAGCCTGTTCTCGGCCGCCAACTTCCGCAAGGCGCCCACCGCCCTGCCCCGGATGATCGCCACCTACCTCGGCTTCCAGAAGTTCCTGGGCGCCCGCTCGCACGCCCGCTGGGCCGCCCACCAGCTGATCTTCTGGGGCTGCATCCTCGCCGCGCTGATCACCTTCCCCCTCACCTGGGGCTGGTTCACCTTCACCTCCGGCAGCGGATCGGGCCCCGGCTACGAGATGCGCATCTGGGGCTTCAAGGTCCTCGGCTTCGACTCGCTGAACATCCTCGGCTGGCTGATGTTCCACGGCCTGGACATCGCCGCCGTCCTCGTCATCCCCGGTGCCTCGTACTTCCTGTGGCGCCGGATGAAGGACCGCGGAGCCATCACCGGCCAGCGCTTCGCCTACGACCTGCTGCCGCTGATCCTGCTGATCGTCATCTCCGTGACCGGCCTCCTCCTCACCTTCTCCTCGATCTTCCTGCACGGCGGCGGCTACGAGTTCCTGGCGATCCTCCACATGGTCTCGGTGGTCTTCACCCTCATCTACATCCCGTTCGGGAAGTTCTTCCACATCGTCCAGCGGCCCGCTGCCGTCGGCATGCAGCTGTTCAAGTACACCGGCCGCCAGGACGACCAGGTCTTCGCCTGCAAGCGCTGCGGAGAGCCCGTCGACACCGCCCCGTACGTCGAGAACCTCCGCGGCACCATGCGAGACCTCCGGCTCGGCTTCGACGCCTGGGCCGAGTACTGCCCGCGCTGCAAGCGCGTGCTGCGCGGCAACGCCTACCTCACCCACGTCAAGAAGGGCTACAAGTGACCGCCGCCCCCCAGCCGCGCCCGCTGCCCGTCGACCCCTCGATCGCCCCGCCCGGCACCCGCAACTTCCGCGACGCGGGCGGCATCCCCGCCGACCGGTGGCACGCCGACCAGAACGGCGAGACCCTCGTGCCCACCCACTGCTGCTTCTGCGGGGTCCAGTGCGGCATGTACCTCCGGGTCGACCACGGCGGGAAGGTGTTCGGCGTCGAGCCCCGCAACCACGACATCAACCGGATGCGGCTGTGCCCCAAGGGCATCAACGCCTACCAGCAGGTCAACCACCCCGACCGGCTCACCGCCCCGCTGCTGCGCCGCTCCCGCAACGAACCGTTCCGAGAGGCTTCCTGGGAGGAGGCCCTCGACTACACCGTCTCCGAGATCCGGCGGATCCAGAGCGCGTACGGCAACGACGCCTTCGGCATGCTCGGCGGGGCCAGCCTGTTCTCCGAGAAGACCTACCTGGTCGGCAAGTTCGCCCGGGTCGCCCTCAAGACCCGGCACGTCGACTACAACGGCAGGCTGTGCATGGTCAGCGCCGCCGGCGCCAACAAGCTGGCCTTCGGCATCGACCGGGCCGGCAACCCGTTCTCCGACATCCTCCTCACCGACTGCCTGCTGATCGCCGGGTCCAACGTGGGGGAGTGCTTCCCCGTCATGACCCAGTACCTGTGGGGAGCCCGGGACCGGGGCGCCACGCTGATCGTGGTCGACCCGCGGGAGACCGCCATCGCCCGCACCGCCGACATCCACGTCGCCCTCAAACCCGGCACCGACGCCGCCTTCTTCAACTCCGTCCTCAACGTCGTGGTCAAGGAAGGCCTCGACGACGAGTCCTACCTCGGCGCCCACACCACCGGCTGGGAAGAGGTCCGCGACAAGGTCTCCGAGTACCCGCCGGAGCGGGCCGCCGAGATCTGCGGGATCCCCGCCGAGCAGATCGTGCAGGTCGCCCGCGCCTTCGCCGGCGCGGACAAGGCCATGGCCTGGCACGCCCGGGGCATCGAACACCACTCCCAGGGCGTCGAGAACTGCCTCACCGTGATCAACCTCTGCGTCGCCACCGGCAACATCGGCAAGCCCGGTGCCGGCTACGGCACCATCACCGGCCAGGGCAACGGCCAGGGCGGCCGCGAACACGGCCAGAAGTCCGACCTCCTCCCCGGCGGCCGCTCCATCACCAACCCCGACCACCGGCGCCAGATCTGCGAGATCTGGGGCATCGAGGAGTCCGAACTCCCCGCCGCCGGAACCTCCATGATGGAAATGGTCTGGCAGATGCAGCGCCGCGAGATCCGCGGCCTGATCGGCGTCTGCAACAACCCCTTCGTCTCGCTCCCGAACTACGCCGTGGTCAAGGACGGCTACGACACCGCCGAGTTCCATGCCCAACTGGATTTCTTCCTTTCCGAAACGGCAGCCAACGCACACGTGGTCTTCCCCGTGACCACCTGGGCCGAGGACGAAGGCGTGATGGCCAACGCCGAAGCCCGCGTGGTCAAGCACAACAAGGCCCAGGAACCGCCCGCCGGCGTCCGCACCGACACCTGGGTGCTGTGCGAACTCGCCAAGCGCCTCGGCGTGGGAGCCAAGTTCGACTTCCCCGGCTCCCGCGAACTCTTCGAGGAGCTCCGCATCGCCTCCGCCGGCACGGTCAACGACTACTACGGCATCACCTACGACCGCCTCGAAGAGACCGGAGGCATCGCCTGGCCCTGCCCGTCCACCGACCACCCCGGCACCCCCCGCCTCTTCGAGGACGGCCGCACCTACCACCCCGACGGCAAGATCCACATGCAGGTCGTCGAGTGGCACCCGCCGATGGACCCCTACACCGAGGAGTACCCCCTCTCCCTCACCACCGGCCGCACCGTCGCCCACTTCCTCTCCGGCAACCAGACCCGACGCCTGGGCGCCCTCGTCGAACAGACCCCGCGCCCCTGGGTGGAGGTCCACCCCTCGCACGGCTTCCGCAACGGCGACCCGGTCCGCGTCGTCACCCGCCGCGGCAGCGAGGTGTTCCCCGCCCTGGTCACCGAGGCCATCCGGCCCGACACCGTCTTCATCCCGTACCACTGGCCGGTGCCGACGGCCGCCAACGCCCTCACCATCGACGCCCTCGACCCCCGCTCGAAGATCCCCGAGTACAAGGTCTGCGCCGCCCGGATCGAAGCCGCCGAGCGGGTCGACGAGGTGCCGGCCCCGCCCACCGCGCCCGGCCGCGAGGCGTACCCGGAGACCCAGGTCTCCCGCACCGACCCGCTGCCGCCCACGTCCTCGCAGGGGCGTGGCACGGCCGAGAGGAGCTGACCCCGGCATGATGGGAAAGACGATCTTCATTGATCCGGGGCGCTGCATCGGCTGCCAGGCCTGCGTCTCCGCCTGCCGCGAGTGCGACTCGCACCGCGGCAAGTCGATGATCCACCTGGACTACACCGAGCCCGGCCGGTCCGTCGCCTCCCTTCCCACCGTCTGCATGCACTGTGAAGACCCCGTCGCCCCGTGCGCCGAGGTGTGTCCCGCCGACGCGATCCTGGTGACCGCCGACGGCGTGGTGCAGCAGGCCGACACCACCCGCTGCATCGGCTGCGCCAACTGCGTCAACGCCTGCCCCTTCGGAGTCCCGAAGATCGACCTCCAGGCGAAGCTCCAGATGAAGTGCAACCTCTGCTACGACCGCACCGCCTACGGCCTGGCCCCCATGTGCGCCACCGTCTGCCCCACCGGCGCCCTCTTCTACGGCACCGTCGAAGAACTCCGGGCCGAGCGGCCCGGCGTCCAGGTCGCCGACTCCTTCGCCTTCGGCGACGTCGTCGTCAGCACCGGGGTGGCGATGGTCGTCCCCGCCGACAAGGTCCAGTGGCCGGTACCCGGCGGGCTGCCCGTCGTGGAGATCAACGGGGTTGATGTCCGATGAGCGTGACCGAACAGCCCGCCCCCGCCGCCGACGGCGAACCCTCCGCCGGCGGGGACCCCTCTGACGACGCCGCCCAGGCGCACCTGCGCGACCGGATCAGCGCCGACTCCCTCACCACCCGCCGCGACTACCTGCGGATCGTGGCCACCGTCTCCGGCGGCCTCGCCATCGGCGGCATCGGGGTCGCCGCCGGCATCCTGCACCGGCACGGCGACAGCGACACGGCCCCCGAGTCCAAGAAGGTCACCGACCGGCTGGCGCCGGGCGAGTCCGTGGCGTTCCGGTTCCCCGGCGACGAGGACCGGGCCCTGGCGGTACGCCTCCAGGACGGCACCCTCGTCGGCTACTCGGCCGTGTGCACCCACCTGGCCTGTGCCGTGCTGTGGCGGGAGGACCGCGGCCCCGCCGGCGAGCTGTACTGCCCCTGCCACGAAGGCGTCTTCGACGCCCGCACCGGCGAGGTCACGGCGGGCCCGCCGCCGCGCCCGCTGCCCAGGATCTTCCTGACCGAGGAGGTCGACGGCAGTGTCTGGGCCATCGCCACCGCCCGGTCCGGGGAGCCGGCCAGGGAGGCCCTGTGCCGGCAGTTCGGCGAGTCCCGCCCCGAGGTGGCCGCCCGGCTCGGCTGCCCCGGCGCGGACCGCGCCAACGAGAGCAGGCGGACATGAGCGATGCCCCGCTGCCGCCGCGGCCCGCGTACCGGCCCGGCAGCGCCACGCCACGGCTCAACCGGCCGGTGCACGAGCGCTATCCGCAGATCCGCGCCACCAGCGGCTACGGCGACCCCCGGATCCGGCGCACCGGTCCCGGACCGGGGGCCGGCACCGAGCAGGAGCCCGAGCGCTCCTCGAAGCTGACCGCCCGTCTCGTCCTCGCCCTCACCGTGGTCGTCGGCCAGCTCTGGGCGCTCACGGTGACCGTCAACGAATGGATGAAGGGCGACACCGGCACGGCCTGGTGGGGGGCGGGATTCCTGGTCCTGTCCTTCCTCGTCGTGCTCGGACTGTGGCTCCTCGACCCCAAGGACCGATGACCATGTCCATACGCACCACCACGGAGCCGGACCGCTCGCACCGGGCGGACTCCTACCGGCCCGGCACCACGATCGGCGACTGGCGCCCCGAGGACGACGCCTTCTGGCAGTCCACCGGGCGCAAGGTCGCCCAGCGCAACCTGTGGATCTCCATCCCGGCGCTGATGCTCGGCTTCGTGGTCTGGCAGGTCTGGTCGGTCACCGTGGTCAAGCTCGGTGACGTCGGCTTCGGCTTCTCCAAGTCGCAGCTGTTCTGGCTGACCGCCGTCCCCGGCATCACCGGCGGCACCTTCCGGATCCTCTACACCTTCATCGGCCCGATCTTCGGCGAACGGAAGTTCACCGCCTTCAGCACCCTCGTGCTGGTCGTGCCGATGCTCTGGCTTGGCTTCGCGCTCCAGGACACCGGCACCCCCTACTGGGAGATGGTGCTGATCGCGGCCGTCTGCGGCATCGGCGGCGCCAACTTCGCCTCGTCGATGGCGAACATCGGCTTCTTCTTCCCCAAGCGGGAGAAGGGCAGCGCCAACGGCCTCAACGGCGGACTGGGCAACCTGGGCGTCAGCGTGGTCCAGCTGGTCGCGCCGCTCGTCGTCACGGCCGCGGTGCTCGGCGCCCCGGCCGGCGGCCCGCAGCGCGACAGCAAGGAGAACACCGACATCTGGCTCCAGAACGGTGCGTTCCTCTGGGTGCCGCTGCTGGTCGTCGTGGCGCTGCTGGCGTGGTTCCTGATGAACGACCTCAAGGTGGCCGCCGCCCCGTTCAGCCAGCAGAAGATCATCTTCCGGCGGAAGCACAACTGGCTGATGACCTGGCTCTACGTCGGCACCTTCGGTTCCTTCATCGGCTTCGCGGCCGGTCTGCCGCTGCTGATCAAGGACAACTTCCAGGCCCAGGGCTACCAGGCCACCACCTACGCCTGGATCGGCCCGCTGGTGGGCGCCCTCATGCGCTGGGCCGGCGGCTGGCTCTCCGACAAGATGGGCGGGGCCAGGGTCACCATGCTGTCCTTCGTGGGCATGGCCGCCGCCCTGGTCGTCGTGATCTTCGCGCTGCCCTCGGGCTCCGACCGGGGCAGCTTCTGGGCGTTCTTCCTCGGCTTCCTCGCGGCCTTCTTCTTCTCGGGCCTGGGCAACGGCTCCACCTTCCGGCAGATCCCCGTGATCTTCCGGGACCAGCACGCCCGCGAGGCGGCCGGCCGGGGGCCCGAGGCCGGGGCCGCGGCCCTGAAGCAGTCCGAGATGGAAGCGGGCGCGGTCACCGGGTTCTCCTCGGCGATCGCCGCGTACGGCTTCTTCTTCATCCCGGCGATGTTCGCGAACCTCCAGGTCACGACCGCCCTGTGGATGTTCATCGGCTTCTACGCGACCTGCCTGGCCGTCTGCTGGTGGTTCTACGCCCGCCCCGGCGCCGAGGCACCCAGCTGAGCCGTGCCCGGCCCGGCCGTACCCTGGAGGCATGAGCACCGAGCCCACCCACGGCCCCCGTCCGACGGCCCCCGCGGCCCGGCCGAAGCCCAAGCTGGTCTTCGACGACCCGCTGGACCAGCAGTCCTCGGACGACACCGACCGCGGGTGGGGCGAGCGGCCGCCGGCCGGCAACAGCGCTGCCGACCTCGCACGGTTCCTCGACGAGAAGCCGCCCCACCACATCTGAGCCGTGGGGCCGTCCGCCCGGCTGCCGCCGGAACCGGACGGCCCGCCGGCCGGTCCGCTCAGTGCGTGGGGCGCCGGACCTGGCCGTCGAGCTCCGAGGAGCCGCCCGTCCGCTGGGTGACCAGCGCGTCGCGGATCTCCTTGAGCACCACCAGCTCGGTGACCTCCAGGGTCTCCTGCACGCCCTCCTTCGCCTTCCGGCGGGCCTCCTGCCGGGCCAGGTACTTGGACATCGGCAGGACCATCAGGAAGTAGACGACCGCGGCCGTGATCACGAAGCTGAGCGTGGCGTTCAGCACCGAACCCCAGAGGATGTTCACGCCGATCGGCTCGCCGGTCTCCGCGTTCACCCCGCACGGGCCCTTGAGGCACGACGAGTACGCGTCCAGGCTCCTCGTGCCGATCGCGCCGACGAGCGGGCCGATGATGCCCTTCACCACCGAGTTCACGATGTTGGTGAAGGCGGCACCGATGACCACGGCGACCGCGAGGTCCACCACGTTGCCGCGCATCAGGAAGGCCTTGAAGCCCGCCAGGACGCTCTCCTTCTTCTTCTTGTCGCTCACCACTGAGCCTCTCTACGCAGTACCTGCGTGTGCCGTTTGTGCAAGGCGCGGAATCAACGCCTCCGAAAGCTACGGCAGTCGAGACCCGAACTGTCCAATCGGTGCACGCATTCAGCTGACTTGGCTGTACGGCTGTACGAATCAGCACAGGGTCACCGCCAGTCGCGACACCGCACCTGCGGCCACGAGTTCACGGGCCGTGTCCCGCGGAACGGACAGCACCACCAGCGCGCCGTCTCCGCCCGCACCGGCCGTCTCCGGCTCCGGCCGTGGTACGCCGGCCACCTTGGCCGCGGCGGCCACCACCCGGGGCCGCCCGGCCTCCGCGCCGAACCCGCCCGGCCCGCCGGCCGCCACCACGTCCACCCGGTCTCCGGTCCGCAGCAGCCGCACCGTCGCCGCGTCGGCGATCCGGACCGGCGCCGACACCAGCCGGACCGCGGCCGGCCGGGGCGGCGGCGCAGGCGGCGGCTC